>JANOBM010000290.1:0-3488 GCA_031411655.1 Planctomycetaceae bacterium | reverse complement strand
CTTTGACAAATCGCTTATACAAAGCAACGGCAGCTCGAGTCGATGCGGCGTCGATACCACCGATTACACGATCGTTATGGATCACTTCGCGAAGGATCGACCCAGGGAGAACTCTTTCGGGAGCATGCGCGAAATAAATTTCTCCAGGATGAAAGTCGGTACGATCGTATACCAACTTGGCGAGCAGTTCAGTGGTTCCGGGAGGGCTTGTCGATTCCAGTACAACTAGGCTTCCTCTTTTTAGATGGGGAATGACCGATTCCATCGCGCTAATAACGTGTGACAAGTCGGCATGGTGACCGTCCTTGACTGGAGTTGGCACACAAAGCAGATAGGCATCTGCTTCGGTTGGACCGTCAAAGGCTTCCAGCCGGCCGACGTCAACAACGTGGCTCACCAACTCATCCAAATCTGGTTCGATAATGTGGCACTGACCACGATTGATCGTATCCCTCACGCGAGGATTAGGCTCGAACCCGTGGACTCGAAAACCATGGTCGGCGAGAACCGCTGCGGTGGGTAGGCCGATATATCCGAGACCGACCACACAAATCACGGGCAAGTCGGTAAACGCTATTTCTTCGGGATTGGCGGTTGTGAATAGTTCTAGGCGGTTCATCGAGTGAGTGTCCGTGGAAAAGCGGATCTTTGCGGGCTGACTGGAAATGAAAAATACATGTCAAGCTTCCTTCTCATTAAGGACGCTCCTATCTGCTGATGCAAAACTTGGAACAATTTTTGTAAGATGCTGTCGTAACATCTCATGATCACCGTCCGCATTCGCAATTAACGATTCGATATCGCTTAGCACGGAAACCGAGTCATACGACCGAGGGTAGGCCGCCCTAACCTTATAATGTTCTGTTGGAATATTTTCTTCGTCATCGAAATAAAGTTCCTCGTACAGTTTCTCGCCATCTCGCAGGCCAACAAATTCGAATTCAATACTGCCTGGAGGGAGTCCGCTAAGACTGATAAGGTCTTCCGCTAGTTCCATGATTGAAACGGGCTCACCCATGTCGAGCACGAATATTTCGCCGCCCTTACTCATTGCCGCTGACTGCATGACAAGCTGGGCGGCTTCTGGGATTGACATAAAGAAACGGGTCATTCGACTGTCGGTAATCGTGATTGGCCCGCCGTTCTCAATTTGTTTTTGAAAAACTGGAATCACACTCCCAGCGCTTCCAAGCACGTTTCCAAATCGAACGACTACGAATTTCGTTTCACTTGAATGCGAATACTCATGAACGATGCGTTCTGCGATGTGTTTGGTACACCCCATAACGCTCGTCGGATTCACAGCTTTATCACTGCTAACCAGTACGAAGTGATCGGCATTGAATTCGTCGGCCAATGCGACAAGGTTTCGGGTGCCAAGAATGTTGTTTTTAATGGCCTCGCCCACATGCAACTCCATCAGTGGCACGTGCTTGTGAGCTGCTGCATGAAAAACGATTTCTGGGTGGTACTTTTCGAAAACCCTTCTCATCGCCATTTCGTCCGTGATATTACCGATCACTTGTGCTAACTGGATGCCGCTCAATTTTGCTTTATCCATTAGCTCAAGGTGCAGTCCATGGATTCTGTTTTCTCCTCGACCAAGCAAAATCAATTCTGCGGGCGCGAAGCCGATCAATTGGCGACAAATCTCTGACCCGATACTGCCCCCCGCTCCAGTGATTAAGATTTTTTTGCCGCGGATGAGATTTACCAGACGATCGGTATCTAACTTCACTGGGTCGCGTTTTAGAAGATCGTTGATAGCGAGAGGCCGAAGTGGAATTTTGTGGCTTCCCTGAAGTGCGTCTTCCATGCGAGGCAATACGCGAAGGGTCAAATCATTTATGTTGCAATCGTTAACCAGTTGTCTAAGCTCTCGCCCACTGATCAATCCGGAAGGAACCAATACATCGCTAGCGCGGTACTTGAGCGCGATCTCTTTAATTTCTTTTAACGTGCCAGCAACCGGAACACCGCTTACTATCGAACGATGCCATTTCGCATCGCTCGAAACTAACGCGACAACTTTCAACGCGATGGATTGATTTGAATTAAGTTGACCAGCAAGTTGTCCCACGGAAAACTGAGTTCCGATCATGACGGCAGGTTTCCTAACCCGACCTTGCCAAATCGGTCCCAATTGTTCGTCAAAGTATCTCCAGCTACTTCGCAATCCGCCGACAACGATGATCGTCAAAAGCGTATCGATGAAGATGGTTAGGCGGGGTATCTGACTGGGGAATAATAGAAAGAAATAGTCTACAAATGCAATCATTACCATGGAGGCAAATGACACTTTAAGAAGTGAGCTCAGGTCGGTAAAAGTGACATAGCGCCACCAGCCGTGAAAATGTTTGCCAAGATAAAAAACAACAAGTTTTGTGAGCACGACTGGTGTGAGTGTCCCTAACATCAGCGACTTGGCCGCTGGGCTCAGCCGAAAATCATATCTCGCTGTAAACGCGAAAAGATAAATCAGGGTGAAGATGCCTATGTGAAGAACAATCAGCATGGGCACGCGAATGCTGGGTTGTCGAATGGCAACGCTCGCCTTCCGCGCAAGCCTTGCTGCATAAGCGATTAACGGTGGTCTTTTTTCACTGGTCATTGATGATATCGGCTATGTCTATTGCATTTCAAGCAAGATTCGTGTCCTGTCAACTTGGCTGTGCGTAGCTACTTACCCTTCGAGTACTGGCATTTCCTTCCGCCGTTCCGAACTGATTAGAAGTCGTGACTAACCCTATGTCATAAATTAAGGTGGCGAAGTATCTCACTACGAGCTTCATCTCGCATTTTGATTTCCAACAAGATTTTCCGAGGTCGCTGGTACGTCTTTGGCGGAGTATTTGGAATGGTACTTACCAACGTAGCCGTACTGATTCTTTGCATAACCACCGTAGTAAGATTTCTGTGCAGACTTCTCAACTCCGTTCACGATCACCGCTGACGGAGATACGTCGATGTCATTTAAGATCTTAATGGCATGTTCAACGGGACGACGTCCGTTTTTATTGACACGGATGGTAAGAACAACCGAGTCAACGATTGGTGCGATGATCGCCGGATCTGCAACGGCTAGTAACGGTGGGGCATCCACCAGTATGAGATCGAATTGTTCCTTTGCTTCGGCAAGAATCGATTCTAATCGGAACGATTCGAGGAGCTCGGCGGGTTGTGCAGTGGGCCGCCCGTGCGGCATCACGAACAGATTGGGCAGCGCCGTTGGGAAGAAACACGTGTCAAGGGAGCAGTCGTCCAGGATCGCGTCCGCAAGGCCTGGCGATTCTTGAACGCCAAGAAGCTTTGAGATCATTGGCCGTCGAAGGTCAGCATCGATCAGCAGCACTCGTTTTCCAGCACGCGCAAATGAAACCGCCAGATTAGAAACCGTCGTCGATTTACCATCACCTGGTTGCGGGCTGGTCATCATCATCGTACGAACCGCTTGCTTACGGTTTGAAATCAACAATGAGGTTCGAGCC
>JANOBM010000289.1:0-33290 GCA_031411655.1 Planctomycetaceae bacterium | reverse complement strand
TCAGCCGCTAAAGCGGACGCATCAAAAGCCCAACGGCTGGACCGAGCTATCCCGATCTCATTCAGCCGATCGCTTAGTCAGAATTCTTTTTCGACTTCGATTCTGACTTCGCTGGCTTCGCGGGCTCAGCCGCTTTCGGCTCACTGGCTTTTACATCGGAACTCTTTGTTTCGGCTGGCTTGGAATCACCACCGGCCTTCTTGTCGGCGCTAGCCGCCTTCTTGTAGCTTTCGCTCCGATAATCGGTCTGATAAAAACCGGAGCCTTTAAATACGATTGCCGCGCCAGAGCCAAACAGCCGGCGCAGTTTTTTCTTACCGCACTGCGGACACTTTGTTAGCAAAGCATCATTGATACCTTGAAACTGTTCGAAGGTATGTGAGCAAGCGTCGCATTCATAATCATAGGTTGGCATGCTGAACTGATCCTCACTCGGAGCCGGTGCTGACGATGACTTGGCTTGGCCGGACGACGCGACCGTGCATTTGAAAGCCGGTGACCGCTTCGTAAGCGATCGTACCGTTGGGGAACTGGCTGTTTGGCATCTGGGAGATTGCCTGATGGAAATTTGGATCGAATGCTCGACCAACCGATTCAATCGGTGAGATGCCATGCTTGGCCAACGTATCGTCAAAGTGCTTGACGAGCATCTTCACGCCCTCGAGAAGCGCATCGCTAGAGTCCGTCCCAGAAGATTTCGCGGCCTCGGCGGCTCGCACGAGGTTGTCGCGAACATGCAGTAGATCCGAAACGATGGGGATCGAAGCGAAACGGATTTGGTCCTCCATATCCCGGCGCATGCGTTTGCGAAAGTTCTCGAGATCGGCCTGCGCCATCAACACGCGATTGTTGGCATCTGCAACCTCGGAATGCAAACGTTCCAATTCCTCGTCTCGACTTTCTGGGCGAGTCTCGTCAACGATCGCTTCATCGAACGGGGCGCTTTGGAGTGCCTCGTCGACCACTGGATTTGCCGTATCGGGATTGCCTCCTTGGTCAGAATTCATCGTTTCATTACCTCAGTTTTTGATTGATGGATATTTTTTGATCGTTGCTTTAGTTAGACGATTGCGACTCAGGATCAAAAAAAGTCTTTAATTTGTCGAAGAACGATTTGTGCGCCGGCAGCACCGAATCGTGATCTAATTCGGCCAACCGGCGTAGCAGTTTCTGCTGTTCATCGCTTAGCTTTTTGGGTACTTCGATAACCGTTTGGACGAGCATGTCTCCCGCGCGCGAACCTCCGGGTTCAACAACGCCCTTGGCCCTCAGTCGAAACACATCGCCGCTTTGAGTGCCTGGTTCGATGCGAAGTTTTGTTGGGCCATCGAGCGTCGGAACTTCAACTTCCGCTCCCAAGGCCGCCTGACTGAACGAAATGGGAAATTCCAGTACCAAATTCTTGCCATCGCGGCGGAACAATTCATGGGGCTTTACGGTGATGAAACAGTAACAATCGCCACTGGGACCACCATCAGGACTGGATTCGCCTTCACCAGACAAACGAACTCGCATCCCGTCATCCACGCCTGCGGGAATGTCGACCTTCAAAGTCGCTTTTTCCGACTCAAGTCCCGAGCCGCGACAATTGGTACACGGCTGCATTATCTTTTTGCCAGCGCCGCCACAATGCGGGCAATTCGTTTGCACACGAAGAATCCCGGCTTGCTGGATCACCTGCCCTCGGCCCCCGCAGGTTTGACACACGACCGGCTCAGTACCAGGCGCTGCACCGGAGCCGGCACAAGTCGTACAAGCTTTTCGTCGCCGGAAGGAGACCTCTTTAGAGCAACCCCGCGCCGCCTCTTCGAGCGTGAGAGTCAGATCGCACCGCAAATCCGCTCCACGCCGTGCGCGTTTCCCGCCACCGCCGCGCCGTCCTCCACTACGCCCACCGCCAAAGAGATCACCAAGCATGTCGCCGAACACGTCGCCAAAAGATTCGAAGTCGGTGAACTGCGGCCCCGCTTGTCCATTTACGCCGGCATGGCCGTACTGGTCGTAGCGACTTCGCTTTTCTGGATCGCTGAGTACCTCGTAAGCCTCGCTGACTTCCTTGAACTTCACCACCGCGTCGGCGTCGTCGCGATTGCTGTCAGGATGAAACTTGATTGCCAGCTTTCGGTACGCGCGATCGATTTCGACTTTGGTCGCAGTGCGTTCGATCGTCAAAACTTCGTAGTAATCGCGTTTTTCCGACATGACTTTGAATGAATCCTGCGTTCAGCCCGCCATGGAGCCGATAAGCTGCTGAGATAACAGTAACAGTAAGACGACACGGAACCGGTGCAATAAACAAAAAATAGCGGAGCCGACCCATCACGATCGACTCCGCCTTTTTCGCATGACGGCTATTGGTCAGACCGTTTGATGGCTAGGCCACAACGCCTTCAACAGGTCGCTTGCTCTTATCATCTTTGTCGAAGGTCGTGACCATCGCCTCGGTGGTCAAAAGGAGGCCTGCGATACTACCTGCATTGGCAAGCGCAGTTCTCACAACCTTGACTGGGTCGATGATTCCAGCCTTAAGCATGTCGACGTAGTTTCCGGTGTACGCATCAAATCCGATGTTCTCACCTTTTTGGCGAACTTCGTCGACGATCACGCAACCATCCAGACCGCCGTTGTCCGCGATTTGCTGCATTGGTGCACTGAGCGATGCGAGAACGATATCGACACCGATCTTCTCATCGCCCTTGGCAAGCTTCTTGGATGCTTCAACCGCTTCGTAACAACGAACCAAGGCAACACCACCGCCTGGAAGAATGCCTTCCTCCACAGCAGCACGCGTCGCATGCAGCGCATCTTCCAGTCGTGCCTTGGTCTGCTTCATCTCCGCTTCGGTTTCTGCACCAACGCTGATGACTGCAACACCACCGGCCAGCTTTGCCAATCGCTCCTGGAACTTTTCTTTATCGTAATCACTATCGCTTTGATCGATTTGAGTACGAATTTGGCTGACTCGCTTATCGATCTCAGCACGCTTTCCAGCGCCTTCAACAATCGTGGTATCGTTCTTGGTGACAGTGACCTTTTTGGCACGGCCAAGATGCTCAAGCGATACGTTTTCGAGCTGAATACCAAGATCTTCACTGATCAACGTACCACCGGTTAACGTTGCGATGTCGCCCAGCATCGCCTTGCGACGATCACCAAAACCCGGTGCCTTGACAGCGCAGACGTTCAGGGTTCCACGCAGCTTGTTCACCACCAACAACGTCAATGCTTCTGCATCAACATCTTCAGCGATGATCAGCAGAGGCTGACCGGTCTGTGCTGTTTTTTCAAGCAACGGCACGAGTTCGCGAATGTTACTGATTTTCTTTTCGAACAACAAAATCAATGCATTGTCCAACGATGCTTCCATCGATCCCGCATCAGTAATGAAGTACGGCGAAACGTAGCCCTTGTCGAACTGCATCCCATCGACGTACTCGACCGTGGTATCACGCGTCTTGCCTTCTTCAACAGTGATGACGCCGTCTTTCCCAACACGCTCAAGCGCATCGGCGAGGAGCGTGCCTATCTTCTTGTCGTTATTCGCCGAGATCGCTCCAACGTTTGCGACTTGTTCTTTACCTGTGACCGGTCGACCCATCGAGATCAGCTTTTCCGTCGCCGCATCAACCGCTTTGTCGATACCGCGACGAATCGCCGTTGGGTTGCTGCCCGCAACAATGTTTCGCAGGCCTTCCTTGAAAATTGCCCGAGCCAAAACCGTCGCAGTCGTGGTTCCGTCACCTGCAAGATCGCTCGTCTTTTGAGCCACCTCAATGACCAGCTTTGCACCCATATTCTCGAAACGATCTTCGAGTTCAATTTCCTTGGCGACAGTGACACCGTCTTTCGTAACGGTCGGTCCACCAAAAGACTTGTCGATGATGACGTTACGACCGGTAGGGCCCATCGTCACTGCGACGGCATCGGCAAGCTTGTTGACACCGGCAAGCATGCGAGCTCGCGCATGATCGTCAAACAGCAGTTGTTTTGCCACGTTTGTGTTTCCTGGATAATGAGACGTTGAATGGATAGATAAAAAGCGTTGTCCAAGCCCTCAAGGGCCTAAACAACTTTCGCCAGAATGTCGCTTTCGCGGAGAATCTTCATCTCCACGCCATCGACTTCGATTTCGCTCCCGCCGTAACGGCCGTAAATGACAACGTCACCGACAACGACGCTCATTTCGCCCCGGTTGCCACTGTCGAGCAACTTTCCTGGGCCAACGGCGACCACGGTACCGCGCAGCGGTTTTTCACGAGCCGAGTCTGGAAGCACGATCCCGCCAGCAGTAACAGCCTCTGCTTCAACGGGCTTAACAACGATTCGATCATCCAGCGGACGAAGACTAACTTTAGCCATGACTTGAGTTCCCATAGTGATTATTTGCCTTGATTAATTGGTTAAGAGTGGCGTTTTCGGGTTCGAAAATGGGCCCAGGGGATCGCCATACGAAAGCAGAACTCCCCGGCCCTCTGTAACGTGCACGCACTGCCAGGACTACATCATCCCGGGCATGCCACCCATGCCACCCATGCCACCCATGCCACCCATGCCGCCGTGATCATGGTGATCGTGCCCAGCGTCTTCAGCTTCTTCAGGAATATCGCAGATGCAAGATTCAGTGGTCAGCAGTAGGCCTGCAACGCTTGCAGCATTGGTGAGCGAAGTCCTAACCACCTTTGCTGGATCGACAATGCCCGCTTGAATGAGATCGCAATAGACTTCGGCGTTAGCGTCGTAGCCATCGGACTTGCCCTTCATCTGCGACACGCGATTGACAACGACGGCCCCATCGAGACCTGCATTGTTTGCGATCGCTCGCATTGGCTGGTCAAGCACGTTCTTAATGATTCGTACTCCGAGTTTCTCATCGCCCTCCGTTGCGGCTTCCAGCTTTTCAACCGCTGGCTTACAACGAAGAAGGGCGACTCCACCGCCGGGGACGATCCCTTCCTCGAGCGCGGCTTGCGTCGCAGCACGAGCGTCGTCTAACAAAGCCTTGCGCTCTTTCATTTCCGTCTCGGTCGCAGCGCCGACATTGATTTGCGCAACGCCGCCTGCCAGTTTCGCCAGACGCTCCTGAAGCTTTTCCTTATCGTAGTCGCTATCAGTCATCGAGATTTCGCGACGGATTTGCTCCACTCGCGCGTTGATCAGATCCTTTTTACCCGCGCCGCCGACCATCGTTGTCGCTTCGCTGGTGATTCGAATCTTCTTCACACGGCCAAGATCGGTAAGCTTGACACTTTCGAGATCGATACCAAGGTCTTTGAAAATCGCCTGGCCACCGCAGAGCGTAGCGATGTCACCAAGAATCGCCTTGCGACGATCGCCATAACCAGGAGCCTTGACGGCAGCAACCTGCAAGATGCCTCGCATCTTGTTCACGACCAAAGTCGCAAGCGCCTCGCCCTCTACATCCTCAGCGATTACCAACAACGGCTTTCCGGACTTACTGATCGCTTCAAGCAATGGGATCAGTTTCTTATTGCTGCTGATTTTTTCTTCGAAAAGAAGCACGTAGGCATCTTCGAATTCCACGGCAACATGGTCTTGATTGGTGACAAAGTGCGGCGAAAGGAATCCGCGATCGAATTGCATGCCCTCGACAACGTCGACAGTGGTCTCGTTGCTGCGACCTTCTTCGACCGTGATGACGCCGTTCTTGCCAACCTTCGTGAACGCATCGGCAAGAACCTGACCGATCGTTGGGTCATTATTGCCGGCAATGGTGGCCACCTGCTTGATGTCCGCCTTGCTCTTTTCATCGATCGGCTTAGCAAGCTTTGCGATCTCATTTCGGCAGACTTCCACCGCCTTATTGATCCCGCGCTGCAACGCCATCGGATCGGCACCGCTCGCAACAGCCTTCAGTCCTTCCCGGAAGATGGCTTCGGCAAGAACAGTCGCGGTCGTGGTGCCGTCGCCAGCAACGTCGTTCGTCTTGCTTGCGGCCTCTTTAACGAGCTGTGCACCCAGATTTTCAAACGGGTCGTCCAGTTCAATGTCTTCTGCGACGGTCACGCCGTCTTTGGTCACTTTGGGACTTCCCCAGCCTTTGTCTAGCACCGCGTTGCGGCCACGAGGGCCCAGCGTACTGCTAACGGCTCGCGCCAACTTGCTCACACCGGCCAACAATGGCCTGCGGGCGTCGTCGTCAAAAACGATCTGCTTTGCCACGACGTCTCTCTCCTGTGTCGTTTCGATTGAAATGTAAATTGGTCGTTGTGGGTCTTGCCGAAGTTGCCGAAGCCAACGCTTGACGGCAATGGCAGACACCAACGGAGTCGTATCGCCTAACAGCAACCGGTGTGCCGTACAATAAAGAACAGTACGTAAGTGATTATCAATCAATCACTTAAGATCACAAAAATGAGTTGCTGCCGATCGCTCGCCCGATGCTGTCATGTCAAAGATGCCAACCTGACAGCCCCGGCGGCACGACGCGCGTCCTGTGACGTCCCTGGCGACGTCGCCCCTCCACCGGAGTAAACACCCCAGAAACGAACCTACCGACAGGTAGTGATCAAGGAGGGCCCCCAGCGGGACACGAAAAGAATGGGCTACAAGTCTCGACGCAGGTCGCCGCTATACCCGCTTAGTCGTTTCGCAAAGTGTTGGCGCCAGGCTAACTGGTTGTAGCCAAAGTCAACGTTTGGCTCGATCTCGCGCAGCAAAGACAAAACTGGCGGATTTTCCAACTTGGTGATGATCACTTTCGCTTTGCCGCCCGCGCTCATGCCACCCGAACCATTCCCACCGAACCCCACGCTGGTTCCCTGTTCCGCCGGTATCTCGGTTTTGTGTTCTGTTACCAACGCGTCGACAAGGGTTAAAGCCATCTCGGGGTCTGGAAAGTACGACAGCGCAACGGCACCGCGCCGCACAACCGCATTATCGTTCGACCTTAGCAGTTGGGTGTAATTTGCAATCGCGGTGGATGGCGAGACCAGCTTCAACGCCTCCAACGCTTTCTCGCGGACCAGCGAATCAGCATCGTCCACTCCCGCTTTGACAAGTGCCTCGAGAGCGGGTCGATTCCCAAAATGCGCAAGCCGCTCCAGCCAAAAAATTCGCAAAGACTGCGGCTGACGCGGCATTGCGAACAGCTCCTGCGCCATCGCAATGGCAACACTCGGCTCCTCGATGGCGGCAAGCTTTTCCATCGCCTCGTTTCCCTTGGGACCGCCGCGTAAAACCGCTGCTCTCAAGCGACTGACCTCTCTTATCAAAAGCTTCGCCTCGACGCTCGCTCCCTCGCGTGCCTCGACCAACGCCACTTCTTCCGGAAGACGGAAACGTCCGCCAACGGAAATGAGGCCGCGACTCTTTTGTAAGTCGGCATGCCGGATCCATTTCCCGTCATTTTCAACGTAACCGAGCGCTGCCCGCGCTTTTGAATGATCAGGATCGATCGCCAAAGTACGCTGCAAATGATGCCGGCTTTGGGCATTCAAATGGTTCCCTTTGCACCACCTGGCTAATTCGAAATGCGCTTCGGCGTCGTCGCTCGCTGCTGTCGCAAGCTTCCGATATTCCGCCAGCTCCTCTGACTCCGCAACCCGCGCCACCTGTGACTCGGGGATGGCAATTTTCAGCTGATTGTCGATTTCTACGACGACGTAAGGAACCTTGTCCTGCTCAATTCTCTTAACCGCCCCGTCGAGTAGTCCTCCACCACGCAGCAATACGTTGTCAGCCTTCGCCGCCTTGATGTTGCACCCCAATAAAAGAAGGCACAGCGTCCAACAGGCCAAAATCCAGCCATAGCAGGCTCGCATCGGTCAGACTCCGGGTAAACCCCGACAACGGGAAGCGAAAGCAACACAGAAGAGACCCCTATTGTACCCCACCTCGGGCAAATGGCTATCCAAACGATCAAATCCAGGTCCGCGACATCGCTGCAGGGGCCACGTTTTTATTCGAACGCCCTACTGATCACTCGCAATCACTCGCAATCACTCGGCAGGAATCAGCAGTCCACCACGGCGACTTGCGTGGCGGCGCCCTTTCCACACGATTTAAAGGGCGAAGTTGAAGCCATGTGCCCCAAAATGCCGATAAGCAAATCTATACTTGACTAAATAGATCATGGATGTATAGTTTTGAACTGTCACGCAAGTTGTCGTGTAGGAACGAGGTCATGAACGCCAGCCTTCGGGTGAAACTTACCGCGATGAACCAACCCACCATTTCAGGTCCGGCTTTGCGAGTCCTGTCTGCGGATCCGGCTGAGGATTTGCTGCGTGGGGCGCTCACAGCCGATCCACCACTGGATCCAAACGATGACTTTCTGGCGGAATTAGCAAGAGAAAGCGAGCGTCTTGAGTCGGCAACTCCGCAGGAGATTTTGCGTTACGCAGTCGAACGGTTCGCGCCGCGATTTACGATGGCAACCGCGTTTGGTCCAGAGGGAATGACGCTGATTCACATGCTCGCTGAGATTGCTCCGAGCACACCGATCTTCAACCTCGAAACGGGCTATCAGTTTGCAGAAACACTCGAACTTTGCGATCGAGTGAAGCAGCGATATGGGATGGTGATTGAACTTAAATATCCTGATACGACGGTCGAGCAGTACGAGGCGGCAAACGGTGGAGCGGTTTACAAGACGGATCCCAATCGCTGCTGCTTTGACCGTAAAATCCGCGTTTTACACAAAGCAGCGAAGGGGATGTACGCGTGGGCTAGCGCCATTCGACGTGAGCAAACCTCCGATCGAGCGAGGTCGCCGATTGTTGGCTGGGATCAGAAATTTCAACTTGTCAAAATCAGCCCCCTGGCCAATTGGTCAAAGAAGCAGGTTTGGAAACTGATCGTCGACGAACAGATTCCGTACAACCCTTTGCATGACAAGGGTTTTCCAAGCGTTGGATGCTGGCCCTGCACGCGTTCGGTTCAACTGGGTGAAGACGAACGAGCAGGACGATGGAGTGGATTTGAAAAGAAAGAGTGCGGACTTCACACGTCTTAACGAGAGTCCGAAATGCAAGTACCCGCGCGAGTCCATTATGCCGCATTGGCCATGATGGAATTAGCCTCAGCGGCCAATCTTCCACAGCCGCTTGCGCTGCGAGATATCACGCAGCGGCATGGAATTCCGCAGCCGTTTCTGGTTCAAATCCTCCAGCAGCTCAAAACCGCTGGGTGGGTTAGCAGCACACGAGGAAGCCAGGGCGGCTATCGAATCACGGCGGACGCGAGCAACCTTACACTTTTGGACATCGCCGACGCAGTGGGAAGCCAGGAATCCGGATGCAGCGCCGAGTCGATACCCAATGGTGCCTCTCGCCAGTTAGCAAAAGTGTGGGACAAAGCGGGCAATGCGTACCGCGAAGTGCTCGCATCGGTCACGATCGCTGACCTTGCCCGAAGTTACGAAACGGCCGACTCAGCCATGTTCTATATTTAGGACCGACTGTGGCAGCTTCCCACATGAATCGTTGAGAACGTATATTACGAGTCAGTTTTCCGAGCTCGATTTCCTTTTTTGTCAGCAGTCCAACACTTCATGGCGACGGTTCTTGACCTCCGTCGGATCGAAGATCCTCGAGACAGCATCCACCGGACGGTCGAGGCGATTGCCCGCGGTCAGGTCGTGGCAATTCCTACCGAAACGGTTTATGGATTAGCTGCAGACGCGTTGAACCCAAGCGCTGTGGAACGACTGATTAAACTAAAGGGGCGGGCGATGTCCGTACCACTGGCATTGTCCGTTCGCGGTGAACAGGTGATCGAGGATTTTGTTTGCCACTGGTCGCCGCTTGCAATGCGTTTGGCACGTCGCTGCATGCCTGGGCCGATCACTTTGGTGCTGCCTTGCAATGACCCGACCTCGATCGTCACAAGGCTCCCCGAATCCGTCCAGCAACACATTATCGGAAAGCTAAACGGTGTCGGGTTTCGTGTCGTGTCGCACCCAATCATTTGCCAATTGCATGATTTTTTGCGTGGCCCATTGGTCATGACAAGTGCGAATTTATCGGGGAATCCGGCAGCAACTAAGGGTCAGGACGTCGTAACCCAGTTCGGTGATTCCGTTCCGCTCATTCTTGACGATGGCCCAACACGGTATGGTGGTGCGTCAACGGTGGTACGCGTCGTAGGCCACCAGTATGAGATTTTGAGACATGGGGCGATCGAGGCAGCAGCCATGAGTGAATTTGCGAAACCGATGATCGCGTTGGTATGTACTGGCAATACCTGCCGTAGTCCGATGGCGGAAGCGATCCTTAAAGACTTGCTTGCGAAGGCCGGTGGTGGACTGGAGTCCATTGTTGTTTTGTCAGCGGGCGTTGCCGCGGCCGATGGTGCGATGGCAAGTGTTCAAGCGATCGAAGTGATGGACGAGCGTGGCATCGATATCTCCGACCACTCCAGTCGTCCACTCAGCGATGCCATCATGCAACGTGCAGACTTGGTGTTGACCATGACTCGCGGGCACCGCGCATCGATTCTTACCGCTTGGCCCGACCGAGCCCATCAAGTACGAACACTCCGACGCGACGGTGGCGACATTGCTGATCCCGTTGGATCATCGGTCGAAATATACAAGCACTGCGCCGAACAATTGGAGCGAGAGCTAAAGGCTTGGATTGATAGTTTGCCAGCCGACTTTTTACCGTCGGCAGTGACACCATCGAAAGAAGACGGTGACGCTCAAGGTGAAAGTCAACCAGAGTCTAAGGAGCCGGTATAACCATGCGTATCAGTTTTGCAAGCGATCATCGCGGTGTTGCGATCAAAGGTCGAATCATCCAAAAGTTGATCGAATGTGGATTTGAAGTGATCGATGAAGGTACGAACAGCGATGATGCTGTGGACTACCCTGACTACGCATCGCTCGTTGCCAGGAAGGTGAGCAGCGGTGAGGTTGACCGCGGTATCCTGATATGTGGTACCGGAATTGGCATGTCGATTGCGGCCAATAAGTTTCCAGGTGTTCGCGCTGCCCCTTGCTATGACCAAGTAATGGTCGAACTAAGTCGACGGCACAACGACGTCAACGTACTTTGCTTGCCAGGTGATTTGATTGGAGATCGATCGATCGATGACCTCGTTCTCATGTGGCTCCGTACGGAGTTTGAAGGGGGCCGTCATGGTCGACGCGTCGATAAAATTCGCGCAATTGAAAACGGCGACGCTGAATGATCGAGGTCGTTGGCCACCAGAAGCTTCTTGAGCGATTCGCCACTGCCATGTCCAAGGGACGCCTTAGCGGCACATTTCTGCTCGTCGGTCCGCCAGGAATCGGAAAGGCGTTGTTTGCAAAAGCGATCTCGAAAGGATTGCTCTGTGAGCAGACCAAAGGCAAGTCGCTGGACGCTTGTGGCAAGTGCGATAGTTGTTACCAAGTCGCTGCCGATACACACCCTGATCTGATTCAAGTTCGCAAACCAGATGATCGCGCCTACATTCCGTTGGAGCTGTTGATCGGTCCGCCGGAATCGCGAATGCAAGAGGGGTTTTGCCGAGATATTCGACTGCGCCCGTTCCGCGGCAGCCGCAAAGTTGCAATCCTTCATGATGCGGACTATCTCAATGAAGAGGGGGCAAACAGCTTATTGAAGACATTAGAAGAACCTCCTGCGGATGCGGTTCTGTTTCTGATCGGAACCAATGAGCAGCGACAACTACCAACCATCCGCTCGCGCTGCCGTATCATTCGCTTTCTGCCCCCTACCGGAGAACTGGCCCGCGAATTGATGAGCCGACGTGGCATTGAGTGCGATGCCGCGCAAGCTGACATCGCTATCGAAATCTGCGGCGGCGATTGCGATGCCGCCGCATCGCTTCTGTCCGGCGAAGTCGAATTATTTCGACATGAACTGACAAAGCATCTCACCGCGCGACCCGTCCCAGCGGTCAGCCTTGCGAAAACGGTGAGCGCCTTTGTGGACGAGGCCGGGAAGGAGCCCGCACAACGGCGCGATCGACTTCGAGACATTCTGTCGATGGCAGTCGCCACATTCCGCGACGCACTGAAGAACACTGCTGCCGATCCACAGCAGCTTACCTTACCGATCTATCGCATCGAGCGGACCATCGAAGCCATTGGGTTTGTCCAGCGAAACGCTAACCAGACCGCACTAATCGAAACCTGGGCGACCGATATCGCCAGAGGACGGTCGGTCTGATTCCTCGGCCTTCAAGCTTTTGGTTCACTCACGCTTTTGTGGCTTATGATGTCGCTCGGTTCACGAAAACGTGTTTCCGCTCGAAAGACATTCCCGCGTTAGCCTGATCGCTTGCACGGCGTCTAAAAACTCTGTCGCTACCGTCGCCTTCCATTCGCGATCTAACTCTAGTGCCCACTGGCTGCGACATGTAGGTCACCGTTTTGCATCTCGGCACTCGATTCCGATTCGACCTCCAATGCACTCGATAAGTCGGGCATGAACCAGCGAACCGAAAGATACCTGGCTGCTGAGTAAAGTCCCACCGCAGCAAAGATGCCGCAAGCGTCGGCAGAAAAATCCTTGATATCACTCTGGCGTCCGGGCACGAATCCCTGTGTCCACTCATCAAACGCTGCGTACGCTAACGCGATGACAATGACGGTACCAAATTTTATCCAAACGCGTTGCCGTGTCTGAGTCACCCAACAGAGCAGAACAGCGAGTCCAAAGTACGCTGAAAAATGAAGTACCTTGTCCGAAATGAATGACGCCGCCTGTGGCAACGTAGGAGCATGAGTGCCGGCAAAAATGATCAGCCAATAGACCGCCAACGCACAGCACGCCAATCGAACACCGAAAATCGATATTTTTGTGAGTGGTCGCATTGGTTCGCTTAAGGTACCGACATCATTTGGAGTAAACTTACCGTAACTATCCGGCGCAACTTCTCCTACGATCATAATCGGGACAATCAGCCCCTGTTGTTTACTCGTTTCCTTCGACAAATCAACGGTAATTAACCATGCGAATCCGGCTCAACAATTGCGTCCTATTTTCCCTTATCGCAATCGTTTTTTTCTCAAGTCCCTGCCAATGGGTGCGATCGGAAGAAGCAAAGACCACTACCGAGGACGCCAAAGTCATCGAATTCAAGGAAAACAGTTCCTGGAAACCATCGCACTTCGGGGGTGATGGCTCGGTTGAAATGATCGACGGCGTTTTAAAACTCGGCTTTGGAGATCCTCTGACGGGCGTTCGATGGGATGGAGAATTTCCGAAAATCAACTACGAAGTTTCACTCGAAGGCAGGCGAGTCGGTGGATTCGATTTTTTCTGCGCCCTGACGCTGCCAGTCAACGATCAGCGATTTAGCGTGGTTCTGGGCGGTTGGGGTGGCTCACTCGTCGGAATATCCAGTATTGACGGACTCGACGCGTCCTCCAATGAGACCATGCAAATTCGAAACTTTGACAAAGACCGGTGGTATCGAATTCGAGCGCGTGTGACTGAGCCAAAAATCACCATCTGGCTGGATGACGAACAAATCATTGAACTTGAGCGTGCAGGTCGCGTGCTCGATGTTCGCTCCGAGATGCTTGAATCGCTACCCGTTGGTATCGCCGCTTTCCAAAGTGAATCAGAAATCCGCAACTTTAAGGTACGCGAGCTCAAGCCAAATCCGACACCTTAAACCCAATCCGTAAGGCCAAGACTCGTTCAGTTCATTGCCGAAACGACGACGCGATTGCCTTTGACTTCAATCACCGTGATCGCGTCGCCTTTCCCTATCGCCGAGCCATCACTGACAACTTGTACGACGGTATCTCCGAACTGTGCTTTCCCTGCAGGCCGCAAAGGCGTCGTCGCCACGCCACGATGCCCCAAGAGATATTCGTAGTCCGTCAAACGCTCCGCTCTATCAATCATCTCGCCGTCAGGAGCTTCCATTGCGAGATGCTTGAAGAGCATCTTCTGAGGCACCAATAAGCGGAGAAGTACAAAACCAAAAACGATCGCGGCCGCACCAGCAATGATCAACCATAAACTCCGCGTCATCTGCTCGTACTGAAACGTATTTCGTGGAATCACAAAAGTCTGGCTGGTCAGGACGACACCAAGGACAAGCAGACACAGGCCTCCCACGCCGAACACTCCAATCCCAGGCAGGATGAACACCTCGATTGCGATACAAAAGACGCCGAGCACGAAGGCCAGTATTTCAAGCCACTCGGCCGTTCCATTAAGAAACTGAATCCAGAAGTAGAGTGAAAAGGCGATCAATGACACGAAGCCAGGGATACTGATCCCCGGAGCACCCGCTTCCATCGACAAAGCCACCATCCCAACCATTAGCAAGAAAATCGATACGCCCTTCATTCCACCAATCCATTCGATAAAGTGGACAAAGCCGCGATCGACCAATGACTCAGGTACAGCCTCCAAGCCAACCAGCGATGTCAAATCTTTCATCGACTCGGCTTGACCTTCAGCGAGCCCCAATTCAATGGCCTCCGGCGCGGAAAGCCCTTGAGTCAAATCGATAAAATCTCCTCTTTTCCAGAGTTTTCGCTCCTCCTCGGGCTCATCCGACCCAAGTGCCAGCTCATCTTCGGTCGCATACCGGACTTGTCCGGTTTTGATGTTGGTGTACCGGTAAACCCTCAAAGTTGGATCAAGCAGACCCCGAATTAATGCGAAGGGTCTCGCTGTATCGATCGATATCTGCTCAATCGCTTCCTCTACCGACTGCACTTCTTTACTTCCAATCGACTGGCCACCCGGTCCGCCGATCCTTGCATCGGGCTTGATGTACAAAGGCTTGCACGCGAGTGCAATCAATGCCGCGTCACCACGAGATTGCCCCTGAACGAATCCGATGGCTGACTGAAGCGGCGGTTGCGTGGACGACAAAGTGCCTGCCAATCGCAAACTCGCATCAAGGTCGCCGCCGCTACTATCGATGTCAACGACAATCGTATTGAGTTCACCGGCGTCCGTCGCCTTTGCAATGTTAAGTTCCCAACGTCGCACCCGATCGCGAGAGATCGCTCCAGAAACCTCAAGACGTTTCGCGAGCGGTTCGCTGCCAATCAAGTTTTCTGCAATCGGAGTGAGTGCTGCCAAGTCCAGGGAATTCCTTGCCTCGTCGAGTGTGTCAACCGAAAAGCTCGCGATTCTCGCGTCGCGTAGACGGTCCGACGTGAGTACAAGTGGTAGATCCGGAGTTGCCCAAACATCCTCTTGCCAGCCTCCCCCATCGCGACGCTGCTGCAGAAGTTCTTCACCCGACGCGAAACGCCGCTTCCCATCCAGTGTGGTGGAGAGAATCAATTCCTGTTTCACACGGACCATGGCTTCGACCACAGCAGGGGGAAAAAGTCCTCGCCGTGCTGCAATCGATAAGTAGGCGGCGACAATGGTATCGTCAGCGACCTCGTTCGGTTCTGAGACAGTTGAATCGCTGATCGATGCGCGAGGCGTGATCACGAGGACATCGCCGGCTAAAATCGGCAAACTGGCATGCCCTTTGATGGCTCCATCCAAAAAGCTGACGATTCGCAATGACCTGAATTCAGGTGCCGTGATCGCTCGGGCAAGCTTCAACGCATGCTCGAATTCCGTGGCCGCACCGTCCGCATCTTCCGTGCGGTACTGCAGCACCACGGTTGTTCGCGATTGGGAACCCCCATCCGGATCATTCGACTGGGCGACGGTTCGCAGTATCTCGATCACCGAATCAGCAACGCGCGAAGTGATTGGGAGAGGTAACTCAACGAGAACGCCGCGGTTTACGGATGGGACAGTTTCGTCCTGTTTCGGTAAATCCTGCGCCCCCGCAGCCGACACCGACAACAGCCCTACGCAAAACCCAATGAGAACGCCGCATACCCTGCCAAACGTCAACGAGTTGCAAGCCACCAAAACGGTGCAAAACGCGGAAGGGCTGAATTGCTCGCGTCGAGAATACATTCTCAAGCGGCCGCGTCTGGCGTGGGATGAATAATTTCTGACGGCTGTTCGGCTGCGATGACGGTCCATAGTGAGGAGATTATACAGCAGTCCGGCAACCGTGCCAAAATGCATTACCCAAGAACCGTTTCTGGTAAGCCTTTTACGACCGGTCGTCGCTTCTTTCTTGCTTTCTCAGGCACCATACTCCGCATCGCTTCAAGCTTACCGAAACAAAGCAGTCGATCGCCCGGTTCGAGGGTCCGCTTAAGGCGGGGATTGGGGATGACCGTGGTGCCGCGGTACAGCGTTAAGACGTTGATATCCAGTTCCGGCAGCCCCGACTCGTCAATCGCTTTCCCAACAAACTCGCTTCCCGCTGGGATATGAATCTCGGTCACCCCGTATCCACGGCTTACGGTAAGCCTTTGGCGCAGGTCAATCTCAGGGAAATCGACTTGAGCAGCCAAGTAATCGATGATGGCACCGGCGATATCGAGTTGGGTTGCCTGCTCGATCCCTTCAAGGCCCGGAGAGGAATTGACTTCCATCACCTGCGGCCCATCGGCCCCCTCAAGCATATCGACACCTGCGACCCGCAATCCCATGATCTGCGCACAACGAACCGCCGTTTCTTGATAGTTCGAATCGAGTTCGATCTTCTCCGCTTTCCCGCCACGGTGAATATTGCTTCGAAACTCTTGCCCTTGAGCCACTCGACGCATCGCGGCAACGACGCGATCTCCGACGACAAAAGCGCGAACATCACGTCCTTTACTTTCCGAAACGAATTTTTGGACGAGAACGTTTTGACGTGTGCTGTGAAGCGTCTCAATAATCGCTTCGGCAACTTTGACTGAATCAGCCAAAATCACTCCGACGCCCTGGGTACCTTCAAGCAGCTTAATGATCACCGGAGCCCCACCGACTCGTTCAATGGCCGGCAAAATATCAGCGCGATCGCGTACAAATGTTGTCTGCGGTATTCCGATTTGATGACGACTGAGGATCTGCAAACAGCGAAGCTTGTCGCGTGAGTTCACAATCCCGTTTGAACCATTCGCGGTAAACACGTCCATCTGTTCAAACTGTCGCACGACGGCGGTGCCAAAATAGGTAACCGACGCACCGATTCGCGGAAGGACGGCGTCGTAGGCGCTGAGCGCTTTGCCTCGATAAAAAAGGTCAGGAGTACCTTCCTCAAGGTCGATTGCGAACTTGAGAGTATTGAGCACCTTCGCGAAATAACCTCGCTGCGTTGCTGCTTCTAACAATCGCCGTGTGCTGTAACAGCGTGGACTACAAGACAATATGGCCAGCTTCATTGGTAAAACTCCGTTCCTTTATCGCGGTTCTTGCTTCGGCAAGTCTTTTTTTCGTTTGGGACGTCCTGCCCGATAGGAAACGCCCGGGTCAACCAAGAATCGGGCGCGAACGGCCTCGCGTCCGATCAACATCCTGAACCCCATCGCATCACGATTCTGAAGTGTCAAATCGATAGGCCAAGACTGATCAAAAACCTTAAGCGAAGTTCGAATGACGACTCGATTTGCAACTTCGCCGTTACTGCTACGGACACAGCGCCGGTCATACACCGTCGCTTCACACCAAACAATTTTTTCGTCGTTTCGTTGCATCGGATGCACTGCAAATCGGACCCATTCACAGTGGTCGCGCTCGAAAAGCTCCATATCGAAGGCATGGAGCGTACTGGATCTCGCACCCGTATCGATCTTCGCCTTGATGGACCGAATTCCTAGTTCGGGCAACGCCACCCATTCTCGCCATCCGGTTACCTGGAGGGGAATCGATGCAGCGATTTCTGTGCCAGTGAGAAGATCGACCATCACGAGGTAGCAAGCCGCAGTTTTTACGAAATAACGGTCGACGCGTCCACAAGGATAGCGCTTGCAACCTGCAATGCAACCAACTTAGTTAATATAACAGCTGTTTTTGCCACGCCAGAGATAAACACCAAGCCCGTTCCGAAAGCTTTACGCAACCGTAAATACCCGTCGCCGGCTGAACACTTACCCTAGTCGTTCGGGCCAGAACGCGAGAAATATTTTTGCAGCGGGGGAAATAGGCCGTCACTCGGTAGCCCACTTGCCCTCCTTTCGTTCACTGATCCCGCCAATCATATCCTTTCACGCTAAGTAAAGTCGGCGAAGGTACCAACGCGCTGGCCCTGCAAACTTCCCACAGTTGGGAGTTGGCGACGCATTTTTATCGCTAATCAGCCATGCTGAGTTGCTAATCAGCCATGCTGAGTTTTTCTTTTTGGATGCGCGTTAATTCCGCGATCCCGGTCTTGGCAATCTTGAGCAATTGCTGAAGTTGTACGTCATCAAATGTCGCTTCTTCGCCGGTACCTTGAATCTCGACAAACCGGCCACTCCCTGTCATCACGACGTTCATGTCGACTTGCGCCGCCACGTCAAGTTTGTAGTCCAAATCTAGCCAAATCGCGTCGTTAACCACACCGACGCTTACGGCAGCGACTGAATCTCGGATGGGTCCATTACCGATCGTCGCTTCGGGAAAAGCCGAGGCGATCGCGTCCGCCAAAGCAATGAAGCCTCCCGTGATCGCGGCAGTTCGCGTACCACCGTCGGCTTGTAAGACGTCACAGTCCACCGTGACGCTTCTCTCTCCCAGTAAATCAAGGTCGACAACCGCTCGCATGGAGCGGCCGATCAAACGCTGGATTTCGGTGGTTCTCCCATCGACTTTCCCTGATCTTTCGCGTGCTTTCCGCGGTGCAGTACTATGGGGAAGCATGTTGTATTCCGCCGTTACCCAGCCGCGACCACCGCCCTTCATCCACGGCGGCACGCCGTCCTGAATGGATGCAGTGCACAGGACGACCGTTTCCCCACAGCGATACAGAACGCTTCCAGGTGAACTCGGCAAGAAGCGTCGGGTCACTTCGACGGGGCGAAGCTGGTCAGCGGAACGAGTCATCAGAAAGCTTTCAAAAAAATAAACGGAGGCTTGAAAATAGTGTTGTGGAAAAGTTATCAAGAAGTCTACAGATATGCTGGACGTCCGAGTAACTTATGCAATGATTCAGACGATAACTTGTCGCCTTTTCGACTCCTTCACTTCAACCTCGGTACGGACCGATACAAGTAGTTAAAGTTTGCCGGTTTTGCGGACCACTACGCGTCAATTCTTGCCAGCCCGGTCGGGATCGTCAGATACGTTGTGAGTCGGATAAACGGTATGACGAATATCGCTGACGAAGGCGAGCGCTGCGAGACTCGGAAATGGATGTTCGACTCGAACGGGAAGTTAGCACCGGATGACTGTCAATCTTCGAATATTTACTGGCGATAACGACGTGGCGCGGACTTTGCGGATTGGAAGCCGACTCGACAAATACCGTTTGATCAAACGTCTCGGGTGTGGCGGTTTTGCGACCGTCTACTCCGCGATGGACCAAATTGAAAATCGTCAGGTCGCGTTGAAGGTCCCCGAGGAAAAGTACGTTAGCAATAGTTCGTCACTCGACGATCTGCAGCGTGAAGTCCGAATCATGGCCAAGCTCAACCATGACCACATCCTTCAACTGAAGGATGCCCGGTTCATCGATGGGCGATTCGTCATGGTGTTTCCGTTGGGCGAAGAGTCCCTCGACGATCGATTGCATCGGCGTCTTTCTCGCCAGACGGCGGTTACGTTTGCGACCCAAATGATCAACGCCGTCGCATTCGCTCATAGCAACAAGGTGCTGCATCGCGATATCAAGCCCGATAATTTTATTTTGTTTGCTGACAACCAAGTTCGTTTGACCGACTTTGGCTTAGCCCGCATTGAAAAAGGCCGAGGAAACGAGTCGGCCAGTGGCACGCTAGGATACATGGCTCCCGAACAAGCGATGGGCCATCCGTCGTTTCGTAGTGATGTTTTTGCCCTTGGCTTGGTGCTCTACCGAATGTTTGCTGGTGAATTGCCAGCCTACCCCTTCGAGGCCCCGTTACCCGGTTTCAATAAGCTTCGTCGTGGTCTTACACCCGACTTTGTATCGCTCATCCGAAAGGCGATTGATCCCGTTCCCAACAAACGTTTCCGCGATGCTGTAGCTTTGCAGAATGCGTTCGGTGAAATCCGAAACCCTCTAAGCGCCAGCAGTTCGACGAAGAGCACGTCGACAAAGGCCAAGAAATCATCAGGGAAGCGGAAAGCAGCTTAGTAAGGCTGACCGCCTTGCTTGGTCAACACTTCATTGGAAGGTACGACGGACTTTTGGTCCGTCGGCAAACATCGTCAACCACGGACTGGAAGTCCGTCGTACGCATCTCCGTCAACCTTCAAATTTAGATTTAACGAAGCACTCGTTGGAAGCGAACGCCTCAGCAGGAAGTAAACGCAGGCGGTCTAGCCAGGCAATCTTGGCCTTCCTTGAACCCAGACCTGTTTGATCCAGCGGTCGTCCCAAGCGAACATTAGCATCGACAACGGTGAGACCTTTGTATCGAGCCATGGGATATCGGGCTCAATCGCCACTAAGTCCGCAGGAAAACCTGCTTGGATACGCCCTGCGTCAGCGAACCCGAGGGCATCGGCATTGCCTGCCGTGATGGCGTGCCACGCTTGCGATGCCGTGGGAAATTCATCGTGCAACGTCGACGCTGCCTCAATCATCGACCTACCCACGCGCACCATCGACCTTTCATAACCGGCACCCAAGTCGCTACCAATCGCAAATTTGACCTGATTCCTCGCTAACTTTACTCGATCCATCGTCCCCGATCGAAGAAACGAATTGGCGGAAGGGCAATGGGCGATGGTAGCTTCTTTGCCGGACAAGATTTGAAGGTCACGGTCATTGAGGTGAATGCCGTGCCCAAAAACAGATCGCTTTCCAATCAGGCCGCTATCGTTGTAAACGTCGACATATTCCTGTTCATCAAAAAGTCGACGCACCACTTCACACTCTTCTTGCGTTTCCGCCAAGTGAGTTTGAACGAAGGGGCCTCGTTCTCGACTCAGTTTCCCTGCCGCAGTCAACAAGTCTCGCGTACAAGACACGGCGAAGCGGGGAGTGATCGCCGTCGACATTCGCATCGTAGGCGGGAACCTATCGATCATCTTTACGGTCTGATCGATAAGCCGATTTGCCTCACGACAAAGGTAATCCGGCGCCCCACGATCCATCAGAACTTGTCCGATAGCACCTCGGAGCCCCAGCGATGTTGCCAACTCAATCGCGGCAATTGCCGAGTCGTAGTGCACGGTCGCATAAGCGCACATCGCAGTGGTACCGTGCGACATGCACTGCTGAAAAACACGCCGGCACATTGACCGCGCAAAGTCGACATCCTCCCATCGTTTCTCAGCAGGAAAGGTATACTCGGAAAGCCACTGCAACAGCGGTAATCCATGCGCGCCGATCATATCGAACTGCGGCAAATGAAGGTGCGCGTCGATGAAACCTGGCGAGATAAGCCACGATTGGCCGCCAAAGTCAGCGGACTTTGGAAGCTCTCCCTCTACGACTTCGGCGACGTACCCGTTGTCGAAACGCACAAAACCTGGCGACAATCGGCAATCACCCGATGACGAATCAAGCAGAAGCTGTCCGGCAAGGATCATATACACACTCAGTCGACGTCCTGCAATTCGGAAAAAACTGAAATCAGCGTTCCGTCGCACCGCGTCGCCACGAACACGTTCATTCCACAAGAGAAGGTGGCGAGGCCATTCAACGTTACCGACTTAAGACTTGGGAAAAACTGTCCAAAATCATCGCAACATTTTCTTCTCGTGCTCCGTGGCCCATCAGCCCGACCCGCCAGCATTTACCGGCAAGTTTGCCGAGCCCTCCACCAATTTCGAGTCCAAATTCATCGAGCAACCGTCGGCGCATGGCCGCCTCATCCTCGATCCCCTCAGGAATGTTGACTAGGTTCAGCATCGGCAGCGAGTGATCGGGATCAGAGGCATAGGTGAAGCCCTGCTCGATCAACCCTGCCTTCAACTGCTCATGAACTTTGCTGTGGCGCGCGAAACGGTTTTCCAACCCTTCTTCGAGAACCAGTCGCAACGCTTCATGAAGTGCAAAATTCATGTTCACCGGTGCGGTGTGATGGTACGCACGACTGCCGGACCAATAGTTTCCTACCAACCCGAGATCGAGGTACCACGAGTTGACTGGCGTCTTGCGGTTTTTGGATTTGTGCATGGCGCGTTCCGAGAGCGTTACCGGCGAAAGTCCTGGCGGACAAGACAAACACTTCTGGGTTCCCGAGTACGCAGCATCGACACCCCAGGCATCGATCTCAACCGGCAATCCTGATAGAGATGTCACACAGTCCATGACGAGTAAGCCACCATGTTGATGCACGGCAGGCGCCAATTGATCAAACGGTTGAAGCGCACCGGTCGATGTTTCGGCATGAACGAAAGCAGCCAGCTTTGGCTTCAGTTCATGGACTTTTCCGATGATGGCGTCTGGCTCAAAGACACAGCCCCACTCCGCTTCCATCGTATGCACAATTCCACCGGCACGTCTCGCTTTCTCAGCCAATCGACCACCGAAAACGCCATTGACTCCCACCAAACAGACGTCGCCAGGCTCAACCAAATTGTCCATCAACATTTCCGCGCCTGCCGAGCCGGTACCGCTACACGCCAGGGTCATTTCGTTTTCAGTTCGAAAAACCTTTTGAAGCATGGATCGAACCTCGTTCATCAATCGCATGAATTCTGGGTCCATGTGACCAATGCATGGCAACGACAACGCTTTTAAAACCGACTCGGAAACCGGTGACGGGCCCGGACCGTGCAATTTGCGAACTGGTAACTCAAGCATTTTAGGACTCCGTAGCATCGTCGATGGAGAAATGGCTGGACGAACCTCGTTCAGTGCCAACCCCTTCGATCAAGGTGGTCACCAAAACGCAGATCGCTTCATTGTGATGGCAAGTCGCTTATACTCTATGCGTTTTGGCGACCGAGCAAACGATTACAATCAAATCTTTAGATGTGAAGTTTAACATGCCGCTGCTAATCCGAAACGGCCTCATCGTCACTGCGACTGACCAATATACCGCCGACCTGTTCTGTGACGGTCAAACGATCGCGGCAATTGGACACAACCTGTCCGTACCCCATGGAACTGAGGTGATTGATGCCAGTGGAAAATATGTATTTCCTGGATTCATCGACCCTCACGTTCATATTTATCTCCCGTTTATGGGCACTTTCGCCAAGGATGATTATGAATCGGCGAGTCGGGCGGCGTTGGTTGGCGGAACCACCACAATGATCGAAATGTGTTGTCCCAATCGCACCGAAAACCCTATAGACGCTTTCGAGTTATGGCTATCCAAAGCGATTGGCAAGTCAGCCTGCGACTTTACTTTTCACATGGCGGTGTCGCGATTCGATGAAGAGACAGAGGCCCAGCTTCGCGAAATCGTCGATCGTGGGATTGCGAGCTTTAAGGTCTTCTTAGCGTATAAAGATTTCTTTGGCGTCAATGACACGGAGCTTTTCAGGACACTGCAGTTGGCCAAGGAACTCGGTGTGATTGTCGCGGCCCACTGCGAAAACGAAACCCTTGTTGCTCAACTCCAACAACTACTTCTGAGCGAAGGAAAAACGGGACCAGAGTGGCACGAGCCGTCGCGTCCCATCACAGTTGAAGCGGCAGGGGTCGCCCACCTCATGTCATTTGCCGAGTTGACGGGTGCCCATGTGTATATAGTTCATACAAGTTGCCAACCGGCGGTCGAGGCTGCGCTTGTGGCACGGTCGCGAGGCGTCAACGTTTGGATCGAAACGGTGATCCCTTATTTGGTTCTCGACAAGACGTATGCGGAACGACCCAAATTTGAAGGCGCAAAGTATGTTATGTCGCCACCGATTCGTGATGCAGTTCAACAGCCTTATCTTTGGAACGCCCTCCGCAATCGAGAAATCAGCACCGTCGCCACCGACCATGCCCCTTTCGATTTTCATCAACAAAAAGAGATGGGGATCGGTGATTTCACCAAAATACCCAATGGCATCCCTTCCGTTGAACATCGCGTCGATTTGCTTTACAGCTACGGGGTTTGCAAGGGGTTAATCGACCTGGCAACTTTTGTCGACGCCGCATCGACTCAAGCGGCAAAGCTTTTTGGATTGTTTCCGCGCAAGGGAACGATCGCTGTCGGCAGTGACGCGGATATCGTGATCTATGACCCCGGTTACCGGGGAACCATAAGCCAATCCACACAGCAGATGGCTACAGACTACAGCGCCTTCGAGGGCTGGCCTTTGGAAGGTCGCAGCGACGTAGTCATTGTGCGTGGAAAAGTTCAAGTCGCCAACGGAAAATTCGTGGGCGATCAAGGGTACGGCAACCTTCTAAAACGCCGTCCAACGCATTAGCCGCATTGATTGGCCGGACCGATGAAGATTCAGCTTGCTAAACAAGGAAACGCTTTCGGTATAGATTCAGTGGGATACAAAATTTCGTTCTCCTGCGGTACCTTTAAGGCGGCATTTCCATCCTTCTCGCGTAGATCACCTTTATCATGCAGCAGGCTTACGAGACGGCAAAGTCGCTACGTCAAAACATTGAGCGAGTCGTTCTGGGCAAACCGGAAGTCGTTCGGTCGCTGGTCATCGCTATGCTGGCCGGCGACCATGTTTTATTGGAAGACGTTCCAGGAGTAGGAAAAACACTTGCGGCCAAAGCGTTAGCAAAGAGCCTGGATGGCGTTTTCACGCGGCTTCAATTCACCCCTGACTTGCTTCCAAGCGATATCACCGGAAGCATGGTCTATCGCACCGATACGCGTGAGTTCGAGTTCAGCAAGGGGCCTGTTTTTGCGAATGTTGTCCTTGCTGACGAGATCAACCGCGCTCCCCCAAGAACCCAAAGCGCATTGCTTGAAGCAATGAGTGAGGGGCAAGTTTCAGTCGACGGGATCACTCATCCGTTGCCTAAACCGTTCCTTGTCGTCGCCACTCAAAACCCATTTGAATTTGACGGTACCTATGCTTTGCCCGAGAGTCAAATGGACCGTTTCCTGATGCGGATCAGCATTGGCTACCCAGAACGAGACGTTGAACGCGACGTCCTGCGCACGCATCGTGAAGGCGAACCAGTCGATGAACTTCAACCCGTGGTATCGGTAGACGCAGTCCGTCACGCACAACTCGCAGTACGCAAAGTGGAAGTCGACCCTTCGCTCGTCGATTATCTACTCGAAATTGTTGATAAGACTAGGCAAACACCTGGTATTCGCGTCGGCGTCAGCACTCGAGGGGCGCTCAGCTTCTATCGTGGCTGTCAAGCGCGCGCCATCACGGAGTCGCGAAGCTTTGTTACGCCCGACGACATCAAAACGATGGCCGTCGTCGTATTATCGCACCGTATCGCAGCCGACGCCGTTCTCGGCTCGATCGATCGAAGAAGCGTTGAAAGTCTCATCACGGATCTGGTCGAGACGATTCAGGTTCCAGTGTGATGCCACGATCGTCTCCATGAGATCGCGGTTCGCGGTCGCTGTATTGCCAAGCGATGGCGTCCGTTACGATCAAGGCATCCTCGTCATCCGCCAAACTCGTCGGCGGGAAAAACCTCTCGATGCGCCAACTCGCGCGGAGCAAGTTGCCACGGTTCATATTGTCTTTGGCATTCAAAAAAACAGTTAGGATGCACTCCGTCGTCGAAGTACCGAATCGAGTCGGCGATAAACGCGTCCGCCATTCGCGGAGTCACCCAGCTTGGTGCGCTGGCACTCGGAGTAGGCTCCTTACCAGATACCGCGTCGACGATGGCCTCTGCTAGATAGTGAACTGATCCAGGTTGCGTTGCATCGATGCGAAGGAAAATCATCGTACAGAAAAGAGAGGGACGTTCATCTAATTGGCGACATCAAGGTTGCCGCGCTATCAGATGATCACTAGCTGGACAGCCTCAACTAACGAGTCTGTTGTTGTTTAATAGCCCGAAACGCAAGCGATTGACTTTCGACACAAGTGGAATCAATCGCTTGCGGTTCGGTCTTGGATTGGCAGCTGATTGGGTTTGTCCAGATAGTTATCTTGCAGGACCAAATCTGCGCGTTCGCGACAGCCGTCTGCCAGAATGGCCTCGGCATTCAATCGATCGCTGGTCATCGCGCGCAGTCGCCCTTCCTCGGCCGTGGCAGCGACGCCGGTCTCCAGGTGCCGCCTGACGAGTCGCTCAATCGCCTGGTCAAGATCGCAATCGAGAAAGACACGCAGGTCGAAAAGCCCCTCACAATGCCAATCGCTACACAGTACGTACAGTCCTTCGATGATAACAAGCGGCGCCTCTGCGGTGACTCGAATCTCGCCGGCCTTTGGGTCCTTTTCCGCATGATCAAACGCGGGAAAAACTCCACAGCGATTCTGGCGGAGCAACGTCATGTCGGCGTGAAAGCGTTTATCGTCGAAGGTGAATGCCGCCCCTCGGCGTCGCAGCCCCTCGGCGTCCAGTCGGCACCGCGGGATATGATAGCCGTCCATCCCCACAATGACACTGCCGGGAAAATGCGACGCAATTGATTGCGCAAGAGTCGTTTTACCGCTGCCTGGAATTCCTGCGATGCCAACCATGTAAATGTCTGGCCGCTTCGCAAGCTCCGCGATAAGGGTCTCCATGTGCCAATCAGGACCTTTCATGTGGGAGCACACCTGAATTGGCGTGTAGGCGATAGGGCACCTGAGTGCACGTGATCTCGATAAATTCCGAACAAATCGTTTCTCGCTGGTAATCGATATACTAAGCGTTTGCAATTAATTCATGCCAGCGTAAAGCGCAAGCTATTGCTTTCGACATGACGGAATCAATCGCTTGCGATTTGGCTGAATAGGGAAACCTAGTATCAGCAGCCAGTGAACGCGTTCAAACTCGAAGTCAGGTGTGAACGATGCGTCCTTTTCAAGCGACGCGATTCGAGGTGGTGATTTTTTAAATTACGGCTTCGAAGGAGATGCCTTACCCGTGATCACCAAACTTTGCTTTGGAATTGAGAAAATAAACGCCACGACGCAGGATGCGGTCATGCGAGCATCCGCTCCGTAGCCAGCGTTGTCGCGGTTGGGTTGATAGTAAAAACTACCGTCAGTGCATTGTGCCATCGTAAACCACCAACGATTGGCATCCATCAAATTGCGAAAACTGCCTCCGTCAATGTTGGCAGCGAGTGCGGTATAGGCCATTCCCATCGGGGGTGAGCCATGGGTATCGGGGAAGCTCTGAGGATGCTGGCCGATCACTTTTGCATTCGCCATCGCTCGTTCACGGTACACCGATTCGGTATACGGACTTAGTTGGTTCGCGATGCCCGAGGCACCGGTTCGGCCCATATCGGCCCAGCCTTCGGGCCCTCCTCCGACTTCATCGCCGTACCATACATATCCATTCTGACCAGTCCCTTTCTTCAAAAACTTATAAGCGGCATCATGCTTCTCGCGGTCAATCTTGATCCCGCAGCGATGCATCAGCGAATACGCCAAAGCGCCCTGACCGGTGAGCATCGCGATCGGACCATAACCTTCGAAGCCTGGATTGTGTCCCCAACCACCATGAGAATTCTCTGGCCCTTTCGGGTATGAATGCGGGTGAGACTTCTTCGCCTTTGGATTGATCTGCGACATGTGAAGATACTGTGCCTTTTCCAGGTGGTCGCAAATCTCCTGCAACTCGGGCAGCACCCATTTTTCGCCTGTAGCGAGGTGGTATTCGCTGACTACGATCGCAGCGCTCATGTAAGTCCAGTTAATCAAATCGAAGTAACGTTTATCCTGGGCACGCGTCTCACGACAATGAAATTGAACATTCAGCTTCACCGCTGGCAGATAGACTGGATCGCCGCTTGCCAGTAAAGCCAGCGGCGCGAATGTGTTGTGTAACGGATCGCCAAATGATCCATCTGCCGCCTGATGTTCGACGAGGTATTTCAGCAACTCATCAACGATCTTTTCCGACTTTTCGCAAGCGCCTGGATAAGTCGCGGCATACGAGCCGTACTTCTGCCCAACGTCGAGCACAACATCAATGGTCTCATCGGCAATGGTCTCATCGGCGCGTCGCAGTGTGAGCGAGAGCTTTCCCTGTCCGTCACCGTTCTGACACTCTTCTAGCACCTTCGCCAGCTCAGACACCGGACCGTCCCCGCCAAAGACGCTTTCGCCGTAACCGTTTCGATGTGGTTCTTTGAATAACTGTCCTCCGGCACCGACAATGAGATCGCCAGGCTCAACAAGACCGCTTGCGGGTGTTTTGGGAAAAACATACTTGATCAACAATGCCTTCGGGTTGTCTTCGACTAGTTGTGCGCGCAAACCGGTGATGCCAAGGTTATAGTACCAGCCTGGAACTTCCCCGTCCGGCCCGGAGTGCGCTCGCTGCCCCCACGGACTGTCATTGTCGTAATAGTGAACTTGCGCCTGCGCGGAGGTATTTATGCTGAGTATTACTACTCCTGCACTCCACAGTAAGCGGGACAAAGAGATCATCGTTTGGTTTCCTGGAGTTTCATCGTCAAAGAGTGTTGCCAAGGACTGAACGACCTACGCTCGCTAGTCACTTATCTAGATGGGGCGAAGAGCACCTTCCGCAGATCGGAATCAAAATTCTATAGGACGTGGATCTTACCAATGTGCGACCAAAGTTTCATTGGGACAAAGGGGTCGTATCACTTTTTCGAATCGCAGATGTCGCATTTGCCGGCGCGGTCACGCTGTATTGAAGCCCTTCAGGGTGCGAGCCATCAAGTTCAGTGAGATTGATCGATTGCTGCCATTGCCAAGTGCGGTGACAGCTCTTGAAGACGAGCACGTTCCAGCCTGCTCGCAGTTCAGCCTCCCGCGAGGTTTGCCGCTTTGGCTCTTTGTCGACGAGGCTTGCGTAAAGCCGTTCGCCGTTGAGCCACACCGTCAGATGAATCGCCGAACCCACGCCCGACGTCTGGAGATCTAGTTTCAATCGCCGAGCCTGCTCCGAGTGAATCCAGCGTGCTCCATAACCTGCTTCGAAGTTTTGAAAGAATGTGATTCCGGCGAAATCCACGCTTCCCGGACTGGCTCCATCGGTGAGGTCGATGTTCGACTGAAACGATCGCCAAGTTAGCGGAGCTCCACCTTCCTTGGCCGATGCTTGTGTAAAGTCTGCCCCGATCTCGATCGCGCGATCGATAGGCGACGGAGCCAAGTCCACGTCCGCAGGCTTCTCATTCCATGGACGAAGAAAAATGCCGCTAGTGACGAGCCACTTCGGCGAAACAGCAGTCGCTTCCACCGATCTTAAGTTGTCAAGCATCTTCGCCACTTGTTCTTCGCGCAGCCAAGTAGCCGCCTTCTCATAGCCCAGACTATTCAACATCGCTAGAGCAACTGTCATGTGTCCAGGTTCATTGGGATGAATGCGATCGCCCGCAAGGGTGAAGTCAGCTTGTGTCTTGCGACCCTCGGCGAGTACTTCCCAGTAAATCGCATTTGTAGGAACAACTCGTACTTGCAACTCGTTGGCGAGCGACATGATGCGTTGATTCATCCGTGCAAGGACAAGGTTCATTGGCGTGTTCGGGTCTTCGGTTTGCGGCGTGATCGTCGCCAATGCAATTACCGTCGGCTTGAGCCGTTCACGCAGCAAGCTGACCAACTCGCGATAGTTTGTCAGCCATTGATCGAGACTCGCATCCGAGTCGCTGACATAAGGAGCGAGCACGTCGTTCATACCTAGCATGATGACCATCGTGTCGGCAGGTGGCGACAACGCCGCCGCAACTTCCACTCCCTTTGCATCGAGATCTCGCTTCTGACCATTGGCATTTTTTGCGAGCTCCAGCCATGCATTGACTCCCATTCCACTTCCACCCAGTGGCACAAGTTCCGATATCGCGTTGGGATAAGTGGCCCTCAATGCGTCCCGCATCTGAAAGATAAATCCAGCTCCGTTCCAACCACCTCCTTGTCCCGTGATGCTGTCGCCGATGAAGACGACTCGCGTGGACCCATGGTCATTCGCCGGCTCAGCACTGAGACAGACGCTTCCGAATAGGGGTAGCGAGAGTAGCGTCTTGAGGACGAATCGTAGGGACTGCTTCATAGTAGGGTAATTTGCTCTGTGAAAACCAATAACAGGGAAGCAAGGAATTTGACGCGAAGATTGCTAGTGTCATTTTCCAACGGACTTTCTTTGGAGGGATTGCCAAAGTAGACACCGCTGCCGAGGCGTTCAGACGATTCACGTTTGTTTCCCCCGGATTAGGTTGACTGGCGGTTTCATTCACTAGGGGCGTTGGCATTAGAGACATCATTCTTATTTGAATGAAGCACTCGCGTCGAGTGCCACCTCACGAATCAGTGATTTGAGTTTGAAGTCTTCGTCCTCTGCCTTCGTGACGATCGCGTCAATCGTGATGGAGTCGGCGGGGACGAGTTCTCTGGCTAACGCGAACCGCAGCAAGTGAGCGGTCAAGGCTCGAGCGAAACGCTTGTTCTCTTTCACCAGCGATGCTTTGAAAGCAACGACGCCGTCGAACGGATGTTTTTTCAGCAGGGTTCCGCTGGCATCGACCGGCTTGCCGTTTTCGTATTTGTCGCGCCAGCGGCCGGTGATATCGAAATTCTCCATAGCGAAGCCCAGCGGGTCAATGCGCGCGTGGCAGCCCGCGCACGACGGGTTCTTGCGATGCGCTGCGAATTTCTCGCGGATCGTCAGGTCTTTGGCGGAGTCGTCCTCGTTCAACGGCGGAATGTCGTTGGGGGGCGGAGGGGGCGGATCGTTGAAGATCACTTCGATAATCCACGCGCCGCGGGCGATCGGGTGAGTCCGCTTGGGGCCGGAGTTCATGCTCAACATGGCGGCGTTCGTGATGATCCCGCCATAACGCGGGTCCGATGCCGCTACACGCTCGAACGTCGGAGAACGCAGTTTGGCTCGCAGTACATCCTCGAATCGGCGCTGCGTCTCCTGTTGGATCTTTTCCGGCTCCTGGTCAGGGGGCACCTGTTTGAGGGCGGCTCTGGATTGATCGAGCGACGCGTTAAACGCGGCTCGCTTTTTTTTCTGCTCGGGCGTCATCGCCAGCAACAGGTCTTCGTCCGATACGAAAAGGTTGTTCCCGCGGGCCGAGGCCGCCACTTCGTCTGCGGTCAACGCGCGGTCGTACAAGCGAGCCTTGTCGATGCTCACCTTTAGAAAACGATCTCCTCCTGGCGGTAAATGGCGCAACCCAAAAAGCACCGAAGTTTGGTCCTTGGGAAACGTCGCGGCTCCTTTGCGAAACGGTTTGCCGTAGGGATTGCCGTCACGGTACAGCGTCGTCGTGCCGTCTTCTGTGTAGACCATGACCAGATGCAGTAGCTCGCCGACCTTCGTCTCCGGTGTGGATTCGGAGAAGTCCTCGGTGCGAGCAAAGACGTTGCTGCCGGAGATCCAATGTCGCGGTTGTCGTTCGCCAATCACGATCGTGTCGAAGAAATCGCCAGGGCCTTGAAGGCCCATCACTCCGCCGCCGCGTTGATCGAGATTGTGAACCTGGCACCAGACCTCCAGGCTTTTGGCTTTCAACTCGATCGGCAAACCGGGGCTTTGCAAGTAAGCCTGATCGAGGACCGCCATGCCGTCTTTGAACTCGATCTTGCCGTGAGCTGTCAAGTCGAGCGAGCGAATCGACTCTTTCAAGTCGCCATTGAATTCCCAGGCCGCGAACGGCTTCAGATCCACCGGCTTCTGTTCGCTGGCGTCCTTTTTTTGATCGATTAACAGCTTCGTCTTCACAGGTTCAATGAGCGCGTCGAGGTCCGACCGAGCGGACTTGATTGCGGCTTCCAATTGCTGGCGTCGCTCGTCGTTTCGCCGGTTGTCTTCCGCGATCTTCGGGAGGTCCACCGCCGGCGGCTTCAACTCGGACGCGTACCACGCTTTCAAGAAGTCGCTTTGATAGCTGAACTGCGGCGAGATGAGATCCACGATCGGACGGTCTTCGACGAACACGGTGTCGAACAGCAGCAGCGGCTCAAGCAGCATCTGCAAGCCGGCGGGGTTGTCCTTATCGAGCTTGAAGTACTTGTTGATCTGCGGATCGGGAGTCGCCGCGAGGATGTTCTCCAGCTGTAACCACTGGGAAGGAAACGTATCTAAGAAGCGTTCGACCTTTGGGTCGGCGAGCATCCGTTCGATCGTCCGATTCAGTACGTCGGGCTGGGCAAGTTCACCGCTCTCGGCCAGCCGCAGTAACTCGTGGTCGGGACAACTGCCCCAGAGAAAGAACGACAGGTTCGATGCGATTTCGAACGGAGCGTCTCGGCCATCCGCAGCCCCGATTCGATACAGAAACATCGGCGAGGACAACACGGCCGACGCGACTTTCTTCATGCTGTCGGTGAAGGACAGCCCTTGCTTGATCTTCGCCGTCGCGTAGGTCGTGTACCGATCGAGCGTTTCCGCCTCGACGCGGCCGCGAAAGGCGATCGCCAAAAATGGCTCCAGCCTGCGTTTCACTTCGGCTTGCAGGTCAGTCCCGTCCGCGGGTTGCCGAAAGAATCCGTTCCAGATGCCGACCGTCTGCTCGTTGAAGTCCGGACTTTCGACGATCGACACGCTGAGCCGCAGAAACGCATCCAACAGCAGCGGCGACAGCGTCAACTGATTCGCCTGATTGTCGAAGCCGTGCTCGGCTCGCAGATCTTTCGGAAACGCTTTGACATCTCGCAAACCGGCATTGGGGTTCAGGGCCAGCGATGCGACGCGAACCTTGTCTGGCATCTTGCCGGGCGCGGGATGCAGATAGTTGTCGTGCCGCGTCATCAGCTTTTCGGGCAGCTCGAAGACGTCGAGCTTCAACTGGAACAGATCGCGCACCGAGTTGTTGTATTGAAACCGATTCAGCCGGCGGACCTGTGACAGGGCTCGCTCCTTGCCGGTCGTCGCATCGCGCAGCATCGACTTCAGTGTGGCCAGCAACCGCGTGCGAGTTTTCTCGTCCAACTGAGGCTCGTCTTCGGGCGGCATGTCGTTGGAATCAATGGCGTCGATCATTTTGTTGATGAGCGCCGGCTGCGCGAGAAACTGAGCCGCCGTCGTGATCGTCTTGAAATCGACCTCGCCATTGACCTTCTCACCGCCGTGGCATTTGAGGCAATGCTTCGCCACCAGCGGATTCACGAAGTCGGCAATTTCATCGGCGCGACATTCGGCCGAGACGATGGCCAACAAGCTCACGAGCATGTATTTCGTTATTCGTTCAGTCACGCGAATTCACCTGTTGTTTGCATAGTTCCGTGAGCGGCAAGGCGCTAGCCGCCGGTCTGACTGTGATCTGTTCGGGACAGGCGGCTAGCCCCGTGCCATTGTTCCGTGAGCGGCGAGGCGCTAGCCACCGTTAGCAGTTTATACGGTACCGGCGGCTAGCGCCGTGCCGCACACTTTGGGGTTGTTTGTTAGGGACCGGCGGCTAGCGCCTT
>JANOBM010000288.1:0-14147 GCA_031411655.1 Planctomycetaceae bacterium | reverse complement strand
GTTACGCGAACCGGCCCTCCCTCACCATCGGCACGAACCAGGTAAAGTTCAAAGTTCGCAAACCCATGACGATTGGTTGTAAAGACAAGGTACTCGCCGCTTGGATGGTAATAGGGAGCCCAACTCATCGCGCCAATTTGAGTTAGTTGCTTGGGTTCGGAACCGTCGATTCCCATGGTGTGAATTTCTGCTGTCACGCCGTCTTCACTGAATCGCCGCCAACAAAAACGATTCCCGTCGGGCGAGAAAAAAGGGCCGCCGTCGTATCCCAACGTATCGGTCAAACGCGTCACGTTCGATCCATCGGCATTCATTCGATAGATATCGATCATCGACGCTGGATCGACATTGAAGAGAGCCTTTTCTCGCTCCGTTAACTCTCGTTCATAGGCGACGCGATTGGATGCAAACAGGACTGTACTGCCATCAGGACTGAAAGAGCCCTCCGCGTCATACCCCAAAGCTTCCGTCACTCGAACGGTTTCACCAGACGACGTCGAACGGACGAACAAGTCGAATTGTGGGTCGTAATCCCATGCGTAGCGACGCTGCTGTCCACTGGCTCGAAGCTGAAGTTCTTCACGTTGCTTCTTGTCCGCATCCGGATCCAGATGAGTGCTGGCGAACAAAACACGGTCACCATCGGGATGAATCCACGCACAAGTGGTCTTGCCGAGTCCAGGAGAAATCTTCGTCAGGTCCCCTGTATCGAGTTCCATCCGAAAGATTTGGTAAAAAGGATTCGCCGGATCCCGTTCCGTTTGGAATACCATGCTTCTTCCATCATGGCTGAAGTATCCTTCGCCTGCGCGAAGTCCATCGAATGTGATTTGGCGGACGTCCCCAATAAAAGCAGCTTCTTGCTGCGCTGCCTTTACCGCTTCGGTCGTGGCGATGTCTTCTGCGCGAAGAATACCCGAAAACGGAATGAGCCCAAAAAGGAACAAAACCACTGATCGTGAAACAGGTAATCGCATGATTGGTTCTACAGAGGCGTAAGACGCGAATTGCTTTGCGTCGATTGTAACGAAATTCAAGGGCCTTAAGTGTTCGCCTCAGAGCAACGATCATTCAGGACATGGCTTGAGCACCACGCAATTGGATGAGGTCGTGACTCCAAAGATTGAATTGCTCAACGCGGGCAGTGGGCGAGTCAAAAGTTCGCACAACTGTCAGATTTTTGCGTACATCCTCTTGAACCAATCCAAAAAGCTTCGCGTACTCCGGCTCGGTATCTGGCGGCTCCTCGTTTAGTTCATCAAGACCCAACTTCGCTTCTGGATTCATACGTACCATCACGTCAAATCGGTATACCTGTAACCAGCCCGGTCGCTGAACAGCAGCCAACCTCACGTTCGAAACCTTCGCGCTCCCGCCAAAGTATCCATTAGCATTCAAATGCCTGCGAATCGCGAGCTCCAGTTCGCGATCACCACACCAATCGCTCCACCGTTTCATCAGCGATTTTAAGAACTTATGCATGAGTGCACTCAGGTTAAAGGGCGCAGGGAACATCCGCATTGCTACGTAAACCGCAGGGGCAGCGGGGAGAATAACGCTGTAAACTCGTCCGGCGCTGATTTGCGGCCCGGGATGCACGCGGCGAAGGAACGAGACCTTTTTGTAGAAAAAAACCAACAAACGGCTACTGGGCTAAAGCGATGGCAGGAGAGGAAGCGTAATCGCTCACGAACTTTCCAAAGCAATCCTCGCGAATGGCCTGACGAGCTCGGGTCAACAGCCGTTGATAATAGGTCAAATTGTGGATCGAGAGCAAAATAGGACCAAGCATCTCACCGGCAACAAAAAGATGACGCAGGTAGCCACGGCTGTGACGACACGCTAGGCAAGGACAATCCTCCTCAAGCGGTCGCGTGTCCTCACGGTGAGAGGCATTGCGAATCTTGATATGCCCCCGCTCGGTAAAGGCCATTGCATTTCGACCATTGCGAGTCGGCATCACGCAATCAAATAAATCAATCCCACGCGAGATTGATTCGAGCAGATCAATGGGCCGCCCCACACCCATCAAGTAACGAGGCTTTCCCTCCGGTAGCTCTGGACAAGTCGCTGCGGTGATCCGGTACATATCCGCAGGTGCCTCACCGACACTTAGCCCCCCCACGGCGAAGCCTTCGAAGGGCATCGCCGCAAGTTCCCTTGCACATTGCACCCTGAGAGATTCATCCAGTCCGCCTTGCACGATCGCGAAACGAGCTTGGGTATCAAGCGTGGCCGCATCAAGGCAGCGTTTCGCCCATCGAATACTCCGCTGCACCGCGTCGATGATGACTTCGTTGGAGTTTGGCAGGGCAACGACATGATCCAAGACCATTGCAATATCACTACCAAGCGATTCTTGAATTGCAATCGAGTGCTCTGGCGTCAGGACGATGACCGCTCCATCGATATGACTTTTAAAGGTAGCCGCTTGCTCGGTAACCCGATTCAGTTCTCCCAGACTGAAGATCTGGAAACCTCCGCTATCGGTTAAAATGGGACCGTCCCAGCGCATCATGGCATGCAGTCCACCAAGACGTCTCACGAGCTCGTGCCCCGGTCGTAACGCGAGGTGATAAGTGTTCGCCAAAACCATCTGGGCGCCGGTAGCGGCGACTTGATCAATCGTTAATCCCTTAACGGTTGCCTGCGTGCCCACCGGCATGAATGCAGGCGTATCGACATCGCCGCGCGGTGTCGAGAACACACCGAGCCGCGCACCCGTGAATGCATCGCGATGACGCAATGCGAAACGAAAGTGACTCACGGTATCGGCTTATCGTTGATGGATTGACACAAAGCCACTTGCAAGTACGGGCATCAATCGCCCCGAAGCTTGAGCCCTAAGTCAGAAAGCTTTTCACGCACTTCGTTCAAGCTGGTTACCCCGAAGTTCTTGCATTCCAGCATGTCGTCACCGGTTTTTCGAACCAATTCACCGATCGAATTGATTCCCAATCGGACCATGCACTTGCGAGCGCGAACCGATAGGTTGAGGTCGGCAATGGGTCGATCCAACAATGCTTGCTCGTCGGGCGACATTTGGGATGTATCGATCGGCGGATCGTTTGACCGCTTTTCGTTTGCGAACTGGCCAAGTGACAGACCTTTGCTGGCCAGGATCTCTCGAATTTCAAAGAGGCTGGTCTCGCCAAAGTTTTTACTGCTGAGCAACTCGGCTTCGGACGTTCTGGTCAAATCGCCAATGGTCTCGATCCCCATCGTTTGCAGGCAATTACGACTTCGAACGGATAACTCGAAGTTAGCGACCGGCTGATTGAGAATTTGCGCCAAACGATCGTTGCGACGCTGGGTTTCTTCGTCATAGAGGACGTTTCCGAGCGCTGACGCATCCTTCATATAAAGGAGCGTTTGGGGATGATCGGGATACACATCCAATATCCGACGATAACAAAGCTGTGCTTTGTCGTATTGGCTGTTGTCTTCATAAAAGACGCCCAGATTTAAAAGAGCACCAATTCCCGTAGGGAATGCCGATGCGGCACGTTCGTAAAGGGAAAGGGCTTCGTCATCGTTGCCCTGTCGATCATTTTCAAGTGCCAAACCGAACAAAGCGCCTGCGTGATTCTCATCCGTCGCAACGGCGCGTTCGTACAGAGCAATCGCTTCCGGCATGTTGCCACCGATGGCAGACACAGTCGAGGCACGCTGGTAAAGGTAATCAGCGGTTTGCTCGATCGGACCAAACATATCATCGAGCAACTTCATCGACTCGTCGATTTTGCCGAGATAACGATAAGCTTCGGCCACGCCAAGTTTACATCGATCGGCGTCATAACCCGACTTTTTGGCTTGTTCGTACTTTTGAATCGCAACGTCGTAGTTTCCTAGCTCAAACGCGGCTCGCGCGGAGTAGAAAATCGCCATCGCACTTCCGTCGGCAGTCGCCAACGATTCGCTGGCTACCTTGAACTTGCCAAGAAGAAATTGGCAGACCCCCAACTTCGTTTGAGCAGCGGGAGTCAGGGCGGTGTCGTCTTCCAACTCCTTTACCGCGTCGCGCAACTCGCTGAAATTACCATGGTTGTCCAAAATCGCCTGCCGAATGGACACAACGTCCGCCGGGCCAAACGATTGATTGGCTAAAACCAACTCACGCACATCGATCGAATTCAAGACTTGGCTTACCACGAACGGCTTCTCCAGCACTGGTGAAACGCAACCCGAAAGACCAAAGAGCCAGCGGTGGGACTCGAACCCGCAACCCTCGCATTACGAATGCGATGCTCTACCAATTGAAGCTACGCTGGCGTCGTTTCGGAAAGCCTAAAAGAATAGAAAGAATAAGGCGTTTTCGTCAAGAGTAGGCAACGCATGAGGCCCAATCTGCGGTCCGTTTGTTCGTATGTCGCCCCGTCGCATCGGTTTGTTGTTCCGAACCAGCCTAATCGTCAAACTTGATGGATGCCGTCCACGAATCGCAGCATTGAAGGATGACGTGGCCATTGTCGAGACGAATTGCGGCGAACCGAAAAGGGGGGGTGATAGCTGTTTCAAGCACTGGCGAACCGCTTTGCTCTGGAAAGTCGAGGGTATCGCATGGTTTCTCGACGCGAGACTCGCTAGCAAAGACGGTTTCTGAAAATTCGCAAGAATCGTCAAAGTCAGCGTAACCGACAGACGATACCCAGTATTGGGCGACGGAATAGTGCCGCGACTTGGCGGCATTGGTTTCGATCGTGTGGGGGGCTTCCACACTCGACCCGCTAGTTCGTTTGAGCACAGCTGCGTGGATGGCGTCTTGCCGTCTTCGTAAATGCGCTTTTTCGTGCGATGCGGGACCGCAAGGAAGTCTTTCGAATGAACCGCTCGTTGATCAAACCAGTTGCTTACCTTCAAATCGTGCTTACGATTCTGTCGGCTACTGGCTGCTCCACCACTCAGCCGTTCTTTGCCGGAGAGTCGCCCGACCTCCAGCATTATCTTGGCCAAGCCACGCGGATAGAGTATCCAGACGTCGAGACCGAGAGCCTTGCGGAAACGACGAATTGCCACCCACCGCTTAGCCTGGGCAACCATGCCTATGGCGAGTACTGGGACGTAGAACTCGAAGAATGTGTTTCGATCGCTCTTCAAAACGCCAAGTTCTTCGTGACCACCAGTGGCACTTCGGAACTTCGTCAAAACGTTGCATCGCAATTCACCAGTGGCACCGCTGATCAATTTGGAAGCATCTACGACATCGCGATTCAGCAAAGTCGTACGCAGTCGATTCCGCTGACGATCGACGGGGCGGGAAATCGAACGCTCCCACGTGGTGTCCTTCGGGCGAATCAAATCGGTGGTGTCGAAGATGCGTTGGCCGAGTTCGATGCTCAGGCCAGCGGCTTCATCAATTATGGGAACACCGACCGAGCTCGGAACACTGGACCCAACAACCCTTTCAATCCGCAGCTATTCCAGGCCGTCGATACGACCCAGCAGTCCGCGATCAGTAAACGAACCGGTACCGGGGGCGTGGCCACACTTCGCCAACAAGTCGTTTATGGAAGCAATAACGTTGGGCTAGGAACGGTAGCTCGATCGGTTCGAAGCGACTGGACCGCCGTATTGGAAGCACAAGTTCAGCATCCATTGATGCGAAACCGTGGAACACTTATCAATCGAATACCGGTGGTTCTTGCGAGTTTGAACGAAGACATATCGATCGCCGAATTCGAGGTCCAAGTTCGTAACCTGACTCGCGACGTTGAAGTGGCTTATTGGGACTTGTACGTCGCTTATCGTGGCGTCGCGACGGCGATGATCGGCCGCAACAGCGCTCAAGCAACTCAGCAGTTCGCCAAACTCAACCTGGAGGGCGGCACAGGTACTAAGCAAGACCTCGCACAGGCAACCACTCAATACTTCCAGTTCAAGGGTGTTCTCGAATCAGCGCTCGCCGGCTCCAACCTTCCAGGCTCCGATCGAGTTGGTGTGTATGGCGCCGAACGAATCCTTCGCGAGAAGATGGGGCTTGCTCCGACCGACGGACGATTGATCCGCCCAATCACGGAACCCAACATTGCCCGCGTCGAATTTGACTGGGACGAATCGGTGGCACAACTGCTTTATCTCACACCTGAACTCCGCCGAACCAAAATACGCATTCAGCAGAATGAACAGGAATTGATTCTGGCGAAAAACCAAGTGCTCCCCGAAGTCAACTTATCGCTACTCTATCGTTGGGTCGGCGTGGGCGATACGCTCGGCCCTCCAGGACGGAACGGCGTTAAGTTTCCCAATCCGGGATCTTCCGCACTGGGCGAATTGACCGGTGGCGATTTCCAAGAAGCGGCCATACGTCTGGACATTCAGCCTGCTTCGATTGGCTCTCGCCGAGAACTTACCCGTATCCGCGGGGCCCAATTGCAACTCGCTCGCGAGCGTGCGTTCCTTCAAGACCAAGAGCGACTTCAGGTGAGTCAACTGAGCGACGCCATCGGCAAGCTTGGCACGCATTACCAACTCGTTCAAACCAACGCCCAACGCTGGCAATCGGCGGAGCAAGAAGTGCAAGCGAGATTGGCTGAATACAAAGGCGGCCGAACGCCGGTCAACGTGGTCCTTCAAAGTCAGCAGCGTCGCGCTGAAGCTCAGATCGACTACTACCGAGCACTGACAGAATACTCCAAGTCCATCAACTATGTTCATTATCTCAAAGGGACACTTCTTCAGCACAACAGCATTGAACTTGCTGAAGGTTGCTGGAATAAGAAAGCCTACTGGGATGCTTTGGAGCGTGCTCGCGAACGCAGCGCGGGACGCAAGTGGCAATATGGAGTCACTCGGCCAGGCGTGGTTCGCGAAGGTGAGATACTGAGTCCTGAAGACGCTGCACAACGCGTCTATGGTACAGAGGCCGTTGGAACAACGAATCCGCCGGACATGGATGCACTCCAAAGCGGAGAGATGACCTTGGAAGGCCCCGTCGATCTGTACGATGCGATGAACAACGAGATTGACCGACAACCGATAGACGTACCGGATTCGTCCTTGGAAAGCCTCGGCTCACCAAACGACATGCTTCAGCCTGTACCGAACGACGATTCCGGCGAATCCGTACTGGCTCCGCCGCATGGTAACCAGCAAATAAGCTACGAGGTGCGATCCGAATCGCCGCCCAATACCAGCAGTATCAATACCAGCAGTATCAATACCACCACGGTCAGCGACGGTCTGGCCCCGGAACCCGTACGCAAACGACAAATATGGCCGCGTCAAAACTAGTGCCTTGACTGCATTCGACGTGTCTCGATTGCAAAGGGCACGCGCCATCCGTTGCGGGGCGGAGGTTTGTGGGATCAGTCGACGCGACGCGCCGTCGGCACATGATGCCCACAACGCATTAAGCTCGATATCGCATTGCGATATCGGGCTTTTTTGCGTTAAAGGGAAAACTGCCGGGTTGGGTGCTTCTCACAAGCTGTCCAGTTCATTCTTCGCCGATTTTCACAGGCCTTGTGCTAAACAGCGTGGTCCTGGAATTCTTGATGACGCACTCTGCAGGCACTTTTTGCCAAACGAAATGAGCGATTTTTCCGAATTCACCGGGCGTAACGGCAAGACAGGGGGTAACAGCCATTGCGAACGATTGATTGTGGTAGTTAATCTTGAGGGTCGCCGGTGGGGAGCTATGTTTCCGTGCAAACCCACCTCGCTTCGTCGGATACCCACCTTGAACACCGACACCTTGAACACCGATTTTGCGCTTCATCGATTGCCTACAGACTCCGACCAAGACGTTGGCGTGATGCGTTCACGCTGGTCCAGAGCGATCTCGGATCGATATCGCCTTTGTTTGTCCGCTGAACTAGTGGATTGGTTCGACTCTGGTGTTTGCGACCGCCTTGGCGGCAGCGAATTCTGCGAACCTGCACATCCGGAGGCTTTGCTTGACGAGTCCCCCGAGTGCATTTGGCCTGGCTTGATGCCGCCAGATGTGTTGCCTTTAGTGGGCAACGGATTGGGTGATTGGCTTTGCGGAAAAGTTTCAGCTCGAGGTTCGATCGACGAGATCGTCTATTGGTACCACGGCGGCGGAGACTATCTGCCCTACGGCAAGTCGCTTGCCGAAGCAATCGTTTTTGACACCTTAGCGGATCGACTACCCGGGCGACGCCAACTACTAGCTATCCCAGCTGAGTGTGACCCCATTCAGCACAACGCGATCGTATCGGCGCCGCTTGTCACATGGGCGCTACGTCACCTTCCACAACCTATTTCTGAATTGATGGACGTCGATGCGGCGCCTGAAAGGATTGCAGCGGCATTGCTCCGCCATGAAATCGCGGTCGATGCGGTGCGGTGCGACGCAGTTCTGGCCGCGCTAGACAACCCAGTTCGTTCGCGAATGACTCACGACAAGGCGCGAAAGTTGGGACTGAACTGGGAAAGAGACATCGCGAAATGGATGTTCGATACCGACCTGATGCCTGCCGAAATTCGTATCGAACTCGCCAATGAATGGCGTGATTTGGGTGAGCGTCCCTTCGCACAAGATTGGTCGGAAGTCGAGCAACACTGCCGAATCATTGCCAGCCACCGAAATGACCTTGGTTGGGTTCATGATTGCCTAGGGTGGGTCGCACAACGAAGCGGGCAGCCCTCCACTGCGGTACAGCACTACAATCAAGCCTCAAAAACATCGATTTTTACCGATCAATCCGTTCGCTTTCGGACCCATTTCGACAGTGAAGAATTCGCCAAGTTCTCCGTTGCGCGCCTGGTCGAAATGGGATTGGCCCACAATGTTGACCCTCAGTACGTTCGAGCGCTAAGCCAAACCGCAACGCCTCGATGGCGTGAAGGTGTCGTCCAGTACTGGCTAGGGCAACTCGAATCGAACACGGCCGCAGCAAGCGACCGGTACCAGATGATCTTTGCGGCAGGGTGGGATGTTGGATGCGATTCGATCCTACGGTATCGCGAGTTGATCGAAAGACTTGGCGATGCAGCCATGGATGCAAACCAATTCGGTCGGGCCGAAGTCGCTAGAACGCATGCCCATTGCATTGACAGTCGTTATCGCCGCTCGAAATAGCGACGAATTCAAAAGCTTGCCGTGACCCGATGAGCAACGTAAGCACGGATTAAAAACGCAGGCGAGTGCGTGTCATTCGCCTCTTCAATTGCCGGCCACTTCGACATGCCCGGTCACTTCAAAGCCAAGATCGCGAACCATCTGATAATCCGCTTCAGGGGCTTGCCCGCTGGTTGTCAGATAGTCACCGACGAAGATGCTGTTTGCGGCGTACAGCCCAAGGGCTTGCAACGAACGCAATTTGATTTCACGCCCGCCCGAAATCCGCAATTCGCTGGCAGGATTGACGAAGCGAAACATCGCCAGAGACCTCAAGCAGTCTTGCGGCGAAAGCTCATCCACATTCTGAAATGGCGTTCCCTCGATCGAATTCAAGAAATTGATCGGAATCGATTCAACGCCAAGATCCCTCAATTCGATGGCCATGGAGACGATGTCGTCATGGGATTCTCCCATTCCGATGATTCCTCCACTGCACAACTCCAGCCCGGCGTCGCGCACGTTGTGCAAGGTTTGTACCCGATCGGCGTACGTATGCGTCGAACAGATGTTTCCATAGTGCGACTCGCTGGTGTTCAGATTGTGATTCACACGATCCACGCCGCACGCCTTCAGTCGCGCAGCCTGTTCCGCTGTCAACAATCCTAAGCATGCACAGATATCGAGTCCGAACTTGGCCTTGATCTCTGGCACAATCTCCTCGACTGCCTTCATTTCTCGCTCGTTGGGTCCCCGAGCAGAAATCACCAGACAGTAGGTTTTAGCTTGGCGCTTTGCCGCAAGCTCTGCTGCGGCAAGCAGTTTTTCCCGTTGCAAAATGTTGTATTTAGGAACGGGAGCCTCGGACACCTTTGATTGGCTGCAATAGCTGCAATCTTCGGGACAAAGACCACTTTTCGCATTCATCAGAAAGTAGAGCTGTACCGTTTTGCCAAAGTGTCGTTCGCGCAGCCGATACGCGGCCGACATCAAATCCAGGATCTCGTCATCGCTTGAACGGAGCAGGTCGACCGCTTCCTCTCGACTGACCACATGACCGTCGAGCACTGCGTCAGCCAATCGGTGAAAGCGATCTCGATTTCGAGTAAGATGCTGATCGGGAGTACTTGCCGGTCGATTTTCGGAGACGACGGTAGACATTTGCGGTTGCCTGGGAAGGACGGATTTAAACGGTGTCCGCGACGGTTGATTGCTATTCTACAGAATCCGCCAGTCACGGCAGAGCGATGCGGCCATTTGGGGCGCTATCGTAACACGTCACACGATCCGGTGAAAACAGCCTATCCGTTGCGACTTCCGCACATAATGAACGCTGTTTTCACGATACATGAGTTTTTCGCGAGTAAATTTTGTACGACTACTTCGTTCGAATCGGTACGTGGGGTGACGTGGTGCGCTGCCGCACCCGAGTTGCTGGTACTTTTTCTCGCGGACATCGGGTTATCTGTCGCACCGGTCGGGGACTTGAGGTCGGAATGGTTACGGGAGGTCCCGAAGCCTGTACCGGCGTAAGCGAAGACGCCCAGGCCGACATTTTTGTCAGCACGATCATTCGCAAAACCACGGTCGAAGACGAATTGTTACTTTCAAGGCTTGAAAAACATCGCCGGACGGCGCTTGACGAGTGCCGAAGAGAGTTGGCCGATGCAGCCTCGACGGCAGTGCTGTTGGACGTTGACCAACTGTTTGATGCGGGAACGCTGATCTTTTATTTCTTAGACGAACTAGAACCCGCCAGTGAAGAATTAGTGCAGCGACTCGCCGAACGTTATGAGTCTCGTGTTCGAAGCCGACACTTCGCGAAACTCATTAACGAAGGTTGCGGGCCTGGATGCGGCACGCAAGACGCCCACGGCGGCGGTTGCAGTCGCGCTTGCGCCGTATGCGTCGTTGGTAAAAAGTAGCCTGCCCCGCCTGCACTCAGTCAGCGGGGCAATCAAGCCCGCGTCACTCAGCGGGTGTCACTCAGCGGGCGATCCGATAGAGGCTGCCCTTCGTGCGAAGCATCAATCCATCGCCAACGGCGACGAGGCTTGCCACAGTGTAGGGATCGTCGTCTCGCAACTCATTCGAATGCATCAGTTGGGGCTCTTCGCTAGATAGCGGTCCGATGACGAATGTCGCAGCGTCTTCGCGAGTCACATACAAAGCGTTTCCGGCAACGAGTGGCGAGCTGCTGAACGCATGCCGACTTTGAGGTAACTCCAAGTCCCAAAGAGTTTTCCCGGTCTCTGCATCCATCGCAGTTACGACCCCTTTATCGCCGCAAACATAAATGCGTCCCGCCAGCGCCGCGGGCGTGGGAACATCACTTCCAATATCCTCGCGTTTCCAAATGATCGCCTTGTCGCCTTCACCTGCCAACAAAGCAGACATTTTCACCGCCGTAAGCGTTGCACCGCGTGAATAAGGGCAGATAATGATATCGCCACTGACCACAGGCGAGGCGATCGAACGGAAGAATTTTTCGCCACCCGGATTGAATCCTCCCAATCTTGCTAATTCCTTGCCGTCTTTCTGCGAATGGAGTGTCAGATGATCCGCACCCATGACTGCAATGATCGGCTTACCGTCAACCGTAGTCACCAACGGCGTCGCGTAACTTTGGGCGGCCTCTTCCGGAGCGTCCAGCATTCGGTCAGTTCGCCATAGGACGTCGCCGGTCTCTTTATCGAAAGCGACCAGGTAACTCGGGCCGGACTGCATTACAGCGATTACCACCGCCTGGTCAGTTAAGAGGGGTGACGTGCCCAAGTCCCACCAAAGCGTGTCCTCACCGAACGCGCTTTGAAGGTTTTTCTGCCAACGAATGGTTCCTTGCCGATCAACCGCTGCAAGATCACCAGAACGAAAATAGGCGTAAGTCAGGATGCCATCGGTAACGGGCGACGGGTTTGCACCGCTGCCTTTGCGATGCTTTGCGCCACGGTCCGTGCCGATCTTGGTGTTCCAAAGCAGTTTTCCGCTATCGATATCCATCGATAGTAGGCGGTTTTGTCCGTCAATGCCACTGGTCAAAAAGGCCTGATTGCCCGACACAACCGGGGTGCTCCCGCCCAGCCCCGGGACTTCAACTCGCCACGCGATCGAGGAATCCTCGCTCCATTGCGTCGGAAAATTCTCACCGCTAGCGACGCCAGTTTGATCATTCCCTCGCCATTGCCGCCAGTCCTCAGCAATGGATGGAGGCGAGTAAACCGACAAAGTCGCCGTAACAAGTACAATGAGGTGGATGGCGTGGAGGCAGGGTCGCATGGTAGGTCTCCTGAATGGAATCGCAGGCGGCAAGGTGAATGGGCGAAATCTTGGCTGTTGGCTCGTCAAAAATCGAGTGGTTCGAGAGCGGCATCCTAGCGTGCACGCAGCGCGAACCGTTAATGTTATATAGAATGGGGCGCTCCAGCATAACGGTGAATAGTCGTTGCCGACTCCCAGTTTGCTGGGCCGGCTTTCGGTTTACTAGCCCGATGTACTAACCCCGCTTACTGGCTCCTATTGGTTGGTTCCCTTTTTCTAAGCACCAGGACGGCATGAACCGCATTGAACAATTTGGTCGAGCGAGATTGCCGCATTGTGTCGTCAGGCTTTTTTTACTTGTTGAATGCATCGCCTGGTGCACGACTCCAGTTTGCCAGAGCGACGACAACCAGCAAACGCAGCAGTCGCTGCGCCCCATGCCGGAAGCGATTTCAACCGTCTCGAGTACGAATTTACCCGGATTGGTGAATAGGCTCGTCGGCCTGGAGGCTGACTTGCGGAGCCAAGACTTTGCGCGGCGTCAATTGGCAATGACGGAGTTGTGGGGCAACCGCGAAGAGTATCGAGCATGGGTTGAAGCGGCTGCTACGGATCCTGATCCCGAAGTGGCGAGGCGCGCATCCTGGGTGCTGGATCGCTGGCGGCGTGGTTTGCTGCCCGATACGCCACGCGACATTGCGTTGCAGTTAGAAGCCTCATCGGGTCCCGATACGATTGAAAGCCTCCTCAATGCTGGTTTATTTCAAGGCGCGATCGTTGCGATCGAGGAAGCCATCGGCGGTGCGGCGAGCCCAGCGATTCTGGATCGAGCAAAGTCTGCAATCCAGAGAAGGTTTCCCTTTTATGTTCGACGTGCTTTTGAGAAAAAACGCCTGGATGAATTGGTCCTGATCCTGGATAAGGTCGCTGACGAACCATCGATGACGTTCGCGCATTACCAACTCCAACGACTGACAGCTTCCGATGTGGCAAGTTCGCTGCCGCACGCGGTGTCTCAAGGCGATCGACTTGTACTGCCCAGCGGATCGCAGAGATGGACTGCGCAGCAACGGAACAAGACCACGGTCATTACGCTGGCCGCCTCTGGCCAATTAGCAAAGGCGACTGAACTGGCTGAAGAAAGCAATAACTTAGAATTATTGCGAGTGTGCCGAATGCTTGCTGGACAGTGGGACCAATTAGCGAAAGAGCAAGCGGATGCAGCAAAGGCCCATTCCAAAGGATCGCTTGAATGGTATCGACACTGGACTTACGCCTTGATCGCGTCATCGCGAGGCGACCAAGGGGGTGAACAAAATGAGGCGATTCGAAGCGAGGCTATCGTTCACCTTGCGGATTCTCGAGGCGAAGAGCTGGACGTGGCGGTGACCGATCCGATCAATCGTGTGCGCTGGCAGGCATTGGCAATGCATGGCGAAATCGATGCAGCCATCGCCGTGTTAGCAAAGATCAATCGCAATGATGCGTCTGAAGTCCTCGCGCAATGCTCGAGGTATGCGGATGCGTTCACCGTGCTGGATGTCGATTGGACAGATATCGAAAACGAAGTATCCGTACTGATTGATGACGTGATCAAATCACAAAAGAAAAGTCCTGCGGAGGACAACGACGAGCCGACGCCTGAACTTGCAAGGTTGCTCGCTTGTGTTCGGTTACTGGTTGCGACAGGCCGGGACAGTCTAGCGCTCGAAACGTTAGATGCCATTTCGCGATCCCAATCGGTGATCATTGACGATGAGATGCCTGTGGCAAGACTGGCGATTATCCGTGCCGTCGCAAGAATGAATCGCCCCGAATGGATCGGCAATTTATTGCTTGGTCCGGAGGATAGTGGACTATCAGCTCG
>JANOBM010000287.1:0-34045 GCA_031411655.1 Planctomycetaceae bacterium | reverse complement strand
TGTCACACAGGTCCTGAAGGTGCCGTCAGCGAGAGCGCGACTTTTCTCGCGGTAGCCACCGTCGGGGCAATGCCGACTCCGTACAGTGAATTTCCGATCATCGAAAGGCCTCCCTCCCGAGCGATGGCCGATTCGATGGCCGAGATCCGGGCAAGGTGCCCAACGTAGTACTGCGGCATCGCGTGATTCCAGCGAATCACTTTGACAAGACTCGGCGTTCCGCTGAGTCCAATCAGATCCCGTAATTCGTGCCTCGCCAAATCGATCAATTCTTCGTCACTCTTTTCGAGGAGTTCGCGTTGTAACATTCCCCCGATGAAGACTCTTAGCATCCGAAACCCGTGTGGCGCTCGTCCCGGGAACTTATCACTTGTGAAGCTAGCTGCAAGAATCTCTCTTCCTTCTCGGTGGGGAACGACGAAACCTGCAATCGGTAGCTTCACCGTGTAGTCTGTATCGCGAATGCCAAGGACGACGACTGCGCTAGACGCGAATTCAATGCCCCCAAGCAGGTTCGATGCGACCGGACAGGCGTCCTTCAGCAGTTTTGCACTCGCTGTCGCCGGAGTTGCCATAATGACATGGTCATAAAGCTGTTCGTTAGCGGGCTTCTCGAATTCAAGCCTCCACCTATCACCGACATGTTCCATCCGGTGGATCGGAGTTGAGCAATGAAAGCATGGGGTGGTGGTCTGCGCAACAAGGGATTGCACCAAGCGTTCCATGCCTGTCGGGAAGGAACGGAATTTCTCATATCGTGCGCCAGCGCTATTTTGTTCGGCAGAGTCAGTTCCCTCGCGGTTTCGTCGAAGCGTCGCTCGGAACAGGCTTCCGTCACGTCGTTCCATTTCCCAAAACTGCTGCATGGTCGCAGCCATGCTGAGCTGTGCGACATCACCTGTGTAAATGCCGCCAACAAGCGGTTGCACAATTCTATCTAGCGTTTCTCGCCCCAAGCGACGTTGAACAAACGATTCAATGCTCTCGTCCGCAACGGATTCGACTCGCCTTGGAATCAGTGGCTCGGCCAACAGTCGCAATTTACCTGCAATCGATAGGAGCGGCGTCGTCACCATAGGCATCAGCCGGGTGGGACGCATCAAAACAAACCCATCGGGGATACGAATCAATTTTCGATTTTGGACGATCGCTGCGCCACGTACTGTAGGCAGTGGGCATTGAAGTTCGTGCTCAATACCCAGCTCTTTGCAGAGTTCCATCACCGCAGGCGGCTCGGTGGCAAACATATCGGCACCGTGCTCAACCAAGAACTCACCGATCGTTTCGGTACGAATCGCGCCACCCAAACGAGAGGAAGACTCAAAAAGATCGACGTGACAATCCCGACGGTGTTTTTGTAGCGTGAAGGCTGCTACTAACCCGGCCACACCCCCACCGATAATCGCAACACGCATGCTTGGTATGACCAAAGTTTTGCAACGACAAAGCCTCCATTGTAAGCAATCTCTCGGAGCTGTGCAGAGCCTTCCATCCCCGATAAGTTGCACGGCCCCGTTTCGCGTTTCGGAGGCGCGCTATCGTGATCGCGCTATCGTGATGTGGAGGCCGCCGATTGATTGGGTCCACCGAGTTTCCTTGTTGTAGCTGCGTTCGCCCGAAGGCCGTTCACTTTCTCGCCGTGGGTTGCATCTCGGCGAGCTCATCTGCCTTCGTTTCAATGCGGCGATAGCACCCTTACTGCTGTTGATGGTTATTTTCAGTAGCAGCTGGATTAGAGCAGGCCCAACATCATCACGGGACGGCCGATGCCGGGCTGACGGCCGGGCTGGTCTGACGGCCGGGCTGTGAAGCGGTCCGGCATTCGTGAAACCTCATGACTTGAGGTGAATAAGGCGTTCGGTCATGGCGCCGATTCAAAAAACTTTCTTGCCGCGCGATGAAGTGCTAATCCCTGCCATTCGTTGGCTTGTCGGCGCGGGATCAGGGCCGTCGCAATCTTGGGCGATTGGTAGAGTGCCGTCAGCGTGGCGGTGACAAGTGAATCCGGCGAGTCGATTCGAGTGGCGAGAAATGCCGTCATCCCCACCGTTGCAATCCCCTGCTCGGGAAGATTGCATTCGGGGTAATCTTTGGCGGCGATTGTCATGGGGCGTAGGGAAGGATGTTGGAGGGCGATTTCGACGGACGTGGGAAGTGAAATCAGTTTCCACTTTCCCGAATTCAACATCGAGGCTGCAAGTCGACTACTCTTCCCGATGCAAACGACCGCCACATCGGGAAGCAATTTTGCTTCGGCAGGCGTCGCCTGGGATAATTCCGGCCACGCGACCGCTACCCTTGGAGATGTTACCGGAGACAACTCCAGCGACTCCAAAACCATTTCTGCAGCCAAGCGAGAACCACTTCCATCCAACCCCACGGCGATGCGGTGTCCGCCGATTTCGGCGATGGAGTCGATTTTCGAATCAGCGCTGACCAGCACGTGGATTGCTTCGTAAAAAAGCGGCGCGATAACGCAAATATCGTGACTGGTCATGGCAACCGCTTGCATGGGTGCGAGGTCTACCTCACCAGACACAAGGCGGTTGTGATTGTCGATCGATCCGCCTGATGCGATGACTTCTACTTGGACGCCGGCCGATGACGTCAGACGCTCCCCGATGGCACGCGATAGTTCGTCGTACATGCCGCCTTCTAGGCCGCCGGCGATTTCAATTTGGCGAGGCATGCGTTGATGCTGAGCTTCGAGGGCTGCCAGTCCTGCGACAAGCAGCAGTGGCGCGACGAGTGTCAGGGCCAAAACGGCGGTTTGAAATCGCTTATGACCATCCGTTGTGTCGATCACGCGCCGGCCAGCAAGGGCAGCGATCAAAGGAACGCGTTGGAACCAATGCAACGTTTTAGACAACGCATTCAGTGGACGAGCCTTGATCGGGCGTCCTTCTAAAAAGGCATCGAGATCGTCAGCCAACTCCTTCGCGCTTGCATAGCGACGCTCGGGTAGCTTTTCGAGACACTTGGAAACGATCGTTTCGATATCGTCGGGAACGTTAGCGCAAAACGCGTGCAGACTTGGTGGCGTTTCGTGGACGACTTGCAGCAGTGTTTGCATCGTGCTTTCGTTCTGGAACGGAGGTCGACCAGCGATTGCGGCAAACAAAATGGCACCAAGCGAGTAGATGTCACTTTGTGCACACGCCCGATCACTATTTCCGCTTGCCTGTTCAGGTGCCATGTAGCTGGGGGTGCCGACAGCAGCACCACTATCGGTGAGGCTGCTGTCGGAATCGATTTGTTTGGCAAGCCCAAAGTCGGTCACTCGAACTTCGTCATCGAGGTCGAGAAGAACATTGGCTGGTTTTAAGTCGCGGTGCAACACGCCTCGTAGATGTGCATGATGGATCGCGCGAGCGACGTCACGAACATAACGTGCGGCAATGGGAGGCGATAAAGGTGCCTCATGGATCTTCTTGGCAAGGTCGGTGCCAGGTACTAGCTCCATCGAGAAAAAATGATGGCCTGCCAAGTGGCCAAATTGATAGATCGAGACGATGTTGCGATGTTCGAGTGCCGCGGCCGCCTTGGCCTCCATGTAAAACCGGCTGACCTCCGCTTCGCTGGCAAACGCACCCGATCGGATCATCTTCACCGCAACATAGCGGTCCAAGTGCCGTTGTAGTGCCAAATAGACCACGCCCATCCCGCCCCGCCCGATCACTTTTTGCAATTCGTAATCACCCAGTTCATAGGGGAGCCTTGGTCCTGGGTCGCTTGCTTCTCGCGTTGCCAGTGGAAGCGTGACATCACGATCGCCTGGCTTCCCCGATACGGCAGCAAAATGCAACGTTTCCGCATCAGGGAGAACTTTTGCGTTCAGTCGGTTTGGCGAGGTGCCGGTGCTCGATGGACTTTGCGGCCTGGGCTCGGTCGCAACGAATGCTCCAAGCGAATCGGCTAGGGCCATCAACTCGCGAAGGCGGTCGGCCATCGTCGGGTAGCGTTTGAGAAACGACTCTCGATCCTCCGCCTTGCCCTCATCGCAGGCTCGGAGGTAATCGGCAAATGCTTCGTCGAGCGGATCATCCATTACGGCGTTTTCAGTTCATTGACGAAATGGCAAAGGGAAACGACAGAAAAACGGGCAGTTATTTACCAAGGGAGGGGCGCAGAGTTTCTAGGGAAGCGTGAAGTTTGAAATCAATCCTCCGACTGCTACACACAGGCACCCGAAAGAACTATCCTACTAAAAAGCTAGACTGCACGCTTTGAAAAGTCACGCAGCAAGCACTTATTGGGTACGTGGTCCTTTTTGTTGGATGGTCGAAAACGTGCTGCTAAATCAAGGACATTCACGGTTACATCTCTCGTTTGCCGTTCCGTCGTTTTTGCTCATGATCGGCTGCATTGGATGGTGGATTGCGGAGTCCGTTGAAGCTGGGCGTTTCGTTGGAGGCGGCAGCGCATCGGGCCTTGCCTGTGGCATCGGCGCCGGCCTTATTATCGTCTTCGAAATGTTGCTTTGGCCACGTAAGTTGTTGCGTCGGCTTCGATTGATTCCCGCGAAGTTTTGGATGGCGGCTCACATTTGGTTGGGAATCGTGAGCTTACCGATGGCGGTAGCTCACTGTGGGTTTCACTTAGGAGGATGGCTTCCGGCGTCGTTCATGATCCTTTTTGTCCTCACCATCATCAGCGGTCTCTACGGCTTGTTGGTTCAGAATCTACTCCCACGCTGGATGCTTCGAAACCTACCTTCTGAAACCATCTACAATCAAATTGATTACGTTGCGAAGGTAACGGTTGAAGATGCTCGAAGAGCATTGTTGGCAGCATGCGGACGCCGAGCGACAGGTGATGGAAAGCACGCTGCAGACCCTGTCCCGGAACTGATTCCGCTTTCATCGGAGCCGATCGTCGTCGGTGCCCTGCGCGGTGCCGGAAAAACGCAAGGTCGTTCGGTGTCGTCGAGCAAATTCCGCGATGCGACTCCCGATGCAGAACCACTTTGGACGGCCTTCGATGAGCTTCAACCCTATTTGCTTGAGGGGCGAAACGCAAATACGCCGGTAACCAGTCGTGCTGGCGCTATTCGTTATTTTCAAACCCTTCGTGGCGCGTGTGGTACCGATAGCGAGCAGGTTGTCGAGATGCTTGAATCCTACTGCGAGCAGCGGCGGCAATTTGATGTCCAAAAGCGATGCCATCATTGGTTGCATGCTTGGCTACCGTTTCACATCGCTTTATCTGTAGCCGTTACGATCTTACTTGGAGTGCATGTATTCACAGCTCTTAAGTATTGGTGAATGTCCTTGTGCGCCGAGACGCGCCTTTACCGATTTGCAGTTGTAATCCTGAATGAAGTAGCGAACGACGATGGATATACGGGAAGAAGGAAAGTCGCGATCTCAACGGATCAACATCGACTACTACCGACAAAAGACTTGGCTGAGTCGTTCACGCGGGCTGCTCGCCTTGGCGGCGACGATATTGACTGCAGGCTACTGCGTTTATGTACTTGCTTCCGGCAACGCATCGCACCTAAGCACGGGACCGGTCGCTTCGGCTCACGCATCATTCGAAAACGAATGCAGAAAGTGTCACCTCGACTTTACTCCCATTTCCCGCGATTCACTCCGGTTCAACTCCTCCACTGCGCTGGATCGGTTGGAGGAAGCCTGCCAGCAATGTCACCGTGTTGATCACCACTTCCGTGGAATGATGAAGCCGGAGTTTGCTACGCTCGACCAACATTGCAGCGGATGTCACACCGATCATCTTGGACGGGACAACAATTTAGTAAACGTCGCGAGCGGAAAGTGCACGAATTGCCATGGGGATCTTGCTGCTACTTGCTTAGCAGGAAAACAACCTCAGGTGAAATCGAATGTGACTGGATTCAGCTTAGAGGCACACGGTGATTTCGCGTCGCTAAAGAATGGGGACCCAGGTCGGATCAAGTTTGACCATGCTCAGCACATGCTGCCCGGTCAAGTGGATGCCGGAATGAAGGGCGCGTTCACCCTTGGCAACTTGGAGGCAAACCTGCGTGAGGCTTATCGCAAGCAGGTCAAAGGCACTCTTCAAGGGGATGATGCCTTGGTCACGCTTTCTTGTGCCGATTGTCACCAGTTTGCAGGCGTCGTGGGGCAACCACTGGTTGGCGACGACGAAGTGGGACGCCACATCAGTCCCATTTCGTTTGATCAGCACTGTGCTGCTTGCCATCCGATAAATGATCCAGCACGAACTAAAGATACCCTGCCGCTGCCACATGCCGCGCCTTGGAAGGAGATCGAAATGGTGATCGCCTCCAAGTTGGTTGGAGGGCAACAACTGGGTTCGATTCGAATGCCTCGAGATACGAATCGCAAGACACCGCTCGTGGGCGAAGGCATGACCGGTTCCTTGCAACGTTCCGCAGATGAGAATAAGGAGCGAGCGATCATCGCGGCAAAAGTGAGTGAGGGCCGTGCCGCCGCTGAAGCTCAATGTCTGAAATGTCATGAGCCGAACGATATTACCGATCAGGCGATCGCATCTCTTCGATCGACCGAAGCCGCCCCGCTGATTCCAGAGCGATGGTTTTCTAAAGGCATCTACGATCATGCCGCTCATCGCAAAATCGACTGTTCGTTTTGTCACGCGGATGCTTATGCTAAATCCGCTGTTGGTCCCGTTGGCGAAATAGAAGTCGTTCAGGGAGCGATCGCTGAAAATGGCGAGTCTGCGGAACAGGCCAGCAGCGTCGCCTCAACGCTCACCCATTCCAGTGATGCACTTGATAGCGAACGAGTGATGATTGGTGGCATTGAAACCTGCACAGGTTGTCATCGGTCGGCCGAAACGCCTGTACCCGCCAGCATTACCGATGAATCGGTTCATAAGATTCTAGGCGGCCAATCGAACTGGGCATCCGACGCATGCATTGAATGCCACCGCTACCACTGGGAACGCCCAATCGCTCCTGATTCGGTTCCTGCAGTGACTGAACCACCAGCAAGTTCACAAGCAGTGAGTAAAGAAGCAGTGACGCAAGAAGCAGTGATCGCACAAGGGCAAAAAGCACATGGAGCGAATGCAGACGCGGATGCATTAACGATCGTGGGGGGAGCGTTTCCATGAAGTTCCCCATTGGTTCCCTCTGTTTATCAGCGACAGTGGTCGCAGTCTTTCTTTTGGTCGGGAAGTCCGATTTTCTTTATGGTCAAGAATGGATCGGAAGCCAATCTTGTGCATCAGCAACATGCCATGGTGGCGGGGTAGACCAAGGTGAAGCGTGGCATCACAGCTACAGCCTGTCTCGCAGCGCCGACCCCCATGCGACCGCGGGGGCGCTGCTTTATGATGCGGATTCGCGACGAATCGTGAAGGCCCTCGCTCCTGGGGCTACCACTGAAATCGAATACGATTTAGCACTGCGTACCCGCTGCATCAGTTGCCATCTAACCGCAACGCCGGCCGATGTTGTTTCTCAAGAGCCACTCTCATTAGTGCATGTGGGTGAAGGCGTGGGCTGCGAGTCTTGCCATGGCCCTGCGGGCGAGTGGAAAGACATGCATGTGCTCGAATCTTGGACAGGTCCGATGCGGTTTCAACCTGCGACGGGAATGCTGGACACGGAATCGATTACCGGTCGTGCAGAGGGTTGCGTGCGGTGCCATGTCGGGTCGCGGAGCGCCGACGGTATTGTCCGCGACATGAACCATGACCTGATTGCTGCAGGTCATCCTGCTTTACGATTCGACTTGTTGATTTACAACGACAACATTCCCCATCATTGGGATGATACGGGAATAGTCGAAAAGGCATTTGGAGAGTCGTCCCTGAAAGTGCGCCGGGTAGGACGTTCGATCGGTCTAGCGGCGGCCGCAAAATTGTCGAGCGAACGCGCCTTAGCCTCGCTTCCGCAGGGAGAGCCGAGTCAAAACGCCGGCCATCGCACAACGGGTGGAATCGTACCTTGGCCGGAGCTTAGTGATTTTGATTGTTTTGCGTGTCATCAATCGCTCTCGCCGAAAAGCTACCGGGCACCCGAAACCGCGGACGGTGAAACGCCTTTACAAGTTTCTAATGGATTACCGCTTTGGAATGCATGGTTTTCTGCCATGGACTCCCGGGCGGGAGATGTAGAAATCTACAATTCGTTCAAGCCAAAGCCAGGGGGAAACCAACGCTGGAGCGAAGATGCCGAAAAGATCGCCAGTCGCTATCGTGTTAAAGCTAGTGAAGACGCAGGTGTTCCAGCGTCACAAGGTCTGGTACAGCTGACTGCAATCACGAACGATCTCAACAAGCGTGCACCAGCGGATTGGCATGCGGCGGCGATGATCTATTTGGATCTTCAAGCTGCGCTACAAGATCTTGCACTCCAATCAGAATGGAAATCTTACGCGAATTCGATTCTTGAATCTATTGAAAGCAACGTCACTCCCCTGATGCGGTTTCCGGACGATGCCGGTTCCGCTCACTCGCTACGACTGCGCAGCCCTAAGAATTTTGATCCACGCGATTTTCGCTCAAAGACCCTCGCCGCTCTCGGTTCAACTGGTACTTCTGCACCATGATCATTCCAGCTCTTCATGAACGTCAACACGCACGTGGTGGATACTTGACCGATGCCGATATGCGTTCGGTGGCCGATGAAGTTGGCGTGCCACTCCATCGAGTCAATGCGGTCGTATCGTTCTTCCCGCATTTTCGAACGGATCCTCCCGCCAAGGTTCAGGTTCATGTTTGTCGCGATATGAGCTGTCACCGTCGAGGCAGTGTTGCGATGTTGGAAAGGCTAAGCCAATGGGCTAGAAAAAATCATGGTCAAGAAATTGAAGTGTGCGGCGTTTCGTGCCTAGGGCGATGCGACCGTGCGCCCGCAGTCATCATTAACGAAGAATTATTCGCAGGGCGTCGCGAGGACGAACTTCGCGAAGCGATCAACTCCTTCGTGAATGATCAACCGGTCCGCGCGAACACAGATTGGGAGCTTGCGCAATCAAAGGTCGGCACCTGGGAAATGGACGTCTACGGCGGGACTGGCCGTTACGAAGCGGTCAAAGCTTACCTTGATGGCAAGCCACACCCAGACACGGTTCTGAAGGCTCTCGAAGTGGCGGGTTTGCTTGGGATGGGCGGAGCCGGAGGTCGTGCTTATCTCAAATGGGGCGACGTGATGCGAGCTAATGGCAAAACGAAATATGTCGTTTGCAATGCGGATGAGAGCGAGCCCGGCACGTTCAAAGATCGTGACATGTTGTTGGCTGCCCCATACCTTACGATTGAAGGGATGATCGTTGCCGCGCTGGTGACAGGGGCATCGCAGGGATGGATTTATATTCGTCATGAATATCCCGAGCAGATTAAGAAGTGTCGAGAAGAAATCGCCCGTGCGGTCAAGCTGGGCGCTTGCGGTCGGAATATCTTTGGCTCGCAGCTCAGCTTTGAGCTTGATGTCTTCCCTAGTCCGGGTGGATACATTTGTGGAGAGCAAACCGCTCTCATTGAAGCGATGGAAAATAAACGGGCTGAGCCGCGAAATCGTCCCCCGGAATTGATGACCAACGGGCTTTATGACCAGCCGACTCTACTGAGCAATGTTGAAACCTTTGCTTGGGCTCCAGCGATTCTGCTTCGTGAATCGGGGCAATGGTTCAAGTCACAAGGGATCAAGGATGGACCTTTTGCAGGTGAAGAAGAAGCCAAGCAGATGACAGGGAGACGCTTCTTCTCAATCAGTGGGGACGTTCAGCGACCAGGGGCTTATGAAGTTCCAACCGGTATCACGCTCGGCGAATTGATTGATAAGCACTGCCTTGGGATGCGAGATGGGAAAAAAATCGGTGCGGTAGCCCTTAGTGGACCATCTGGTGGATTGCTGCCTGCACAGATTCCAATTAAGCACCTGAACCGCCGATTCGTCGAGTCCCGTTTGCCGGCGGGTGTTACACACGTCGATGTACGCGATTTGCCGCTCGATATTGCGGTATCGCGAGCGGTTGGTTACATGCTTGGTGCAGGGATAGTTATCTACAACGAAGATGCCGATATCCTTGCCGAAGCCGTCGCGAATAGCCGCTTTTATCGCAACGAGTCTTGCGGTAAGTGTGTCCCTTGCCGAATCGGCTCTTACAAGATTACCGAAATTGGCGAACGGTTGCTTGCCGGTGAGGTGTCCTCGCGAGAACTGCCAGTTCTCGAACGAACCGCGCAAGAGCTTAGCGCCGTCATGCAAACGACAAGCATCTGTGGGCTAGGGCAGGTCGCCAGTAATCCACTCCAGACTTTTCTTAAGTACTTCCCCGATCTGGCGCTCCAGCCACGTTCGTCGACCGGCGCAACTGTACAAACGAAGAACGCAAAATGAATAACAAAACCGAGCCGAGTTTCTTCGAGTCATTGACGGAGTTCGCGGAAGAAGCGAAGCCTTTCGAAGATGAAGGGCTGTTCGCGCGTAATATCAATGGCCAGCTGATTCGAGTCGAAAAGGCGACGGCTACGGAACTCGACACCGACGTGACCCTGTCGATCGACGGAAGAGAAGTGACCGTCAAAAAAGCGGTCCCCACGCGAGATAGTCAAGGGAACGTAATCCGTGATGCCGCCGGAGCACCAATTCCTCGATTGACCACGATCTATGACGCCGCGAGCATCGCATTCGTTGAAAAGCCCGGTGATCAACATCCGATCCCAACGCTTTGTCATAAGGAACACATGCCTCCGGTCGGCGTTTGCCGAGTTTGTGTCGTTGAAGCCGCAGAGCAGACCCGTCGTGGCCTTCGCCGAAAACTGGTCCCTTCGTGCGTTCAGACGGTCACTGAGGGGATGATCGTGCACACTGTCAATAGTACTGCTGATCCTGAGGCGGCGCAACGAGTAGTTGCAGCGTCGAGCACGGTCGTCGAGCTACTTGTCGCCGATCACTTGCCAAACGCGCAATGGAGTTCTCCCGGAAATGAACTTGCAAAAGTTGCAACATCACTGGGGATCACCCGCTCCCGATTCGCGCCCGGAAAGCAGACGCGGGGCAAGGATGACAGCAGTTTTATGATTACGGTTGACCATGACCAGTGCATCCTATGCGGCAGGTGTCAGCGAGGATGCAATTGGGTCAAGGGAAATAATGTGATCGGACGAGCGGAGAAAGGATATGAGTCGCGAATCGCTTTTGACCTCGACGATCCGATGGAAGATAGCTCGTGCGTATCATGCGGCGAATGTGCGGTAAGTTGCCCGACCGGTGCACTGGAGTTTCAACCTTCGTTCATCCAGTCGCAGATCAAGCGGGTACAGGATGACTTGCGGGCGGAAAAGAAGGACGGAGAGATTGTCACTGCCGACGAACTCGTGAAGTTACCTCTTTTTTCCGGCATCCCTTATAAGTTTATGCAGTTCAACGGTGCCGCCGTCGTTCGTCGAATATTAAAGCCCGGCGATGTACTTTGTCGCGAAGGGGAATATGGCTCCACCGCCTTCATTATTCTCAGCGGTAGGTTTGAGATTTTCCTGGGAAGTGGTCGTGGAAAGGTCGAAACCCACAAAGCCAGCGGCTTGCGAGGTTTGTTCGGCGGTCTGACAACCGTAGTCGAAAAGTTTGGCGGATCTGCAAAGCTTGCAGATATCGGGGCGGTTCGACTTGCCGAAAACCAAAGAATATTTCGCGATGAAAAAGATGTCATCCTTGGCGAAATGACTTGTATGAATCGTTATCCACGAAGCGCAACTGTCTGTGCCGTGGAGCCATCCGAAGTCTTGGAAATCAAACGCAATGTGCTCTACATGTTGCAGCGCAATGCTGTCAGTCGCGAGATTCTCGACAAAGTTTATCGCGAGAGATCGTTAGCAGGACAACTTGAGTCGCTGCCCATTTTTGATTCGCTCGACGCAAAGGTTCGAATAGAGGCCGCACGCTATCTCAAGAATCGAGTCGATCTTGTTTCCGTCGATCCGGGACAAACCATCTTCCGTCAAGATGATATTGCAACCGATTATTATGTTGTGCGTCTTGGGTTCGTCAAAATCACGCAAAACTATGGGCAAGGCGAGCGAGTGCTCAACTACATCGGTCCCGGCAATGGTTTTGGTGAGATAGGACTGCTCTCGGAGTATCAGCAAGCTGAAGGTGTTGAAGGCCCACGACGGCCTGGCCTTCGTACCGCTACTTGTACGGCGCTCGATCACGTCGAATTGATTCGCATTCCTGGCAACCAGTTTCGTAAGCTGTTAGACGCCTTTCCCGAGATCGTTGAACCGTTAGCGTTAAAAGCCAATGAGCTTCTTTCTCGTGACAAAGAGGCGAGGAATCGACTCGAAGCGATCCCAGCTGGTGAGTTTCTTGACCAAGGGCTGTATTTAGCGCAAAGCCTTTTAGTACTCGATCTGGAGCGATGTACTCGTTGTGATGAATGCACCAAAGCGTGCGCCGACACGCACGATGGGGTCACTCGATTAGTCCGCGAAGGCTTGCGTTTCGACAAGTATCTCGTCGCTAGCAGTTGTCGGTCTTGCATGGACCCCTATTGCCTTGTGGGGTGTCCTGTCGATGCGATTCACCGCGGCGGAACCACGCTCGAAATAGAGATAGAGGATTACTGTATCGGCTGCGGCTTATGCGCCAACAATTGCCCTTATGGAAACATCAATATGCACGGTTTCCCTCGACAAGAAGTCGATGCTTCAGGGAAGCTTAAGAATGTTTACGAAGAACGCGATGGCAAGAAATTGGCCGTGATTCAGCAGCGGGCGACAACGTGCGATCTTTGTCGAAGTGTGGATGGCAAGCCAAGTTGCGTCTATGCTTGCCCGCACAATGCAGCTTTCCGTATGTCGGGCGAAGAATTGATGAAGATCACTTCGAAAGATGGTCGTGCTGTTCTAGCTTGAAATTGTTTCCTCCAGCAAGGGTTTCGTAAGGCGGATGTTAGCGAGGGTTGCCTTTCTGGTAGGCGGAGAGCATAGGCGTCCACGCGATTAGCATAGGCGTCGTCGACCTTGCGCCTTGCCGTAAGGTGATCCAGACCGTCGCAGGTCACCGCTTGGCGGTGGCATTGCTGGTAGAACCACCTGCGCCAGGGTAACTTAGCCTTGAGCTCTTTCCAATGCCTGTTTTGTTCCCAGCTTGTTTAGCTCTCGTCCGCTCGATTGTATGCACGGACGTGCCATCGCCATTCCTCCTTAGACGCCAAGAAAGATATGTCATTCTCCGAACCTAACCCAGTTTGGTCCATTGAAAATTCGGTTGAGTGTTATCGCCTGGATCGTTGGGGCTGTGGATACTTTTCGATCGCCGAAAATGGAAATTTGCTGGTTCACCCTGGGAACGGACCCGGTAAAGCCGTCGACCTGAAAGAGCTCGTGGATCGACTGGGGCAGCGAGGCCTGCGTTTGCCAATACTCATCCGGTTCAACGGCATCCTTCGTGATCGCATGCAACTTTTGAGAGATTGCTTCCAGCGGTCGATTGAGCAAAACGATTACAAGGGCTCCTATCGGTGTGTCTTTCCGATCAAGGTGAATCAACAGCGAGATGTAGTACACAAAGTCATCGAATACGGCCGCGAGTTTGGGTTCGGACTGGAGGCCGGTAGCAAGCCGGAGCTGCTTGCAGTGATTGCGATGACGGATCCTCAGATTCCGATTGTCTGCAATGGATTTAAAGACGATGAATTTATCCAGCTTGCGATGTTTGCGCAGCAGATTGGTCGAACAGTGATTCCCGTGGTGGAGAAATTCACTGAGTTGGAGCGCATCGTGCGATTGGCAGGTGAGATCGGTGTGCGGCCAAAGATCGGCGTTCGAGTGAAGCTCGCGGCACGCGGCGAGGGGCGTTGGAAGTCATCCGGTGGTTATCGTTCCAAGTTCGGACTCACCGTTGCCGAGGTGCTCAAGGCCTTGAATTATTTAGAAGAACGTAAGATGGCCGATTGCTTAGCACTCCTGCACTTCCACCCGGGAAGTCAGATCACTCATATCGGCAAGCTTAAGTCAGCCATTAACGAAGCGGCACGTATTTACGTAGATCTCTACAAACGTGGAGCGGGATTGGAACTGCTCGACATCGGCGGTGGGCTAGGCGTCGACTACGATGGGTCGCAATCAAGTAATGAAAGCAGCATGAACTATACGACACAGGAGTATGCCAACGATGTCGTTTACCAAGTGCAAACGGTTTGTAACGAAGCGGGAGTTCCACATCCTGGCTTGATCACCGAAAGCGGTCGCGCCATCACGGCACATCACAGTATGCTGGTATTCAATACTCTTGGTGCAACGCGGCAAGCGGTGGATGATCTGCCGACGAGCGTCCCCGAAGACTATGAACAACCCGTGTGGGATCTGTTCAATACTTACAACGAATTGACATCGGAAAACTCCATCGAGTCCTTTCACGATGCGCAGGCGTCGCTCGACCTGGCGATGAATCTGTTTAGCGGCGGATACCTACCATTAGATCAGCGAGCACTGGCTGAAAGCTTGTTTTTTGCCATCTGTACGAAGGCTCGTGAATATGCCGCAGCGATGGAATTTGTACCGGACGAGTTGATGAGTCTCGATGGGATGTTATCGGATATTTACTTCGGTAACTTCTCGATTTTTCAGTCCATGCCAGACAGTTGGGCCATTGGGCAGTTATTTCCGATGATGCCAATCCATCGATTGAACGAAGAGCCGACTCGTAATGCCGTTTTCGGTGACATTACCTGTGATAGTGATGGGAAAATCGATTGTTTCATCGGTAACCGAAAACGTGTTGACACGCTCCGCTTGCATTCGCTTCAAGACAAGCCCTATTACATCGGCGTGTTCTTGGTTGGAGCCTATCAGGAGATTCTTGGTGACTTGCATAATCTGTTTGGTGACACCCATGCGGTCCACGTGGAAACGTCAGGCGAACAGCCGGTGATTGTCAACATCGTGAAGGGTGACACCGTCCGTGAAGTGCTTGGATACGTACAATACGAAGAGACCGAGCTCGTCGAGAAGTTGCAAGAAGCTGTTGAACAGGCGGTACACAAGGGCCTTATCGATAACAAACAAGCAGGGCATGTACTGCGGTACTATGAGCAGGCCTTGCAGGAGTACACCTACTTGTCTTGAACTTGGTTCTTGGAGAGCCAGTGGTTGATTTGATTAGTCCATTTAACGCTGATCTCGATCGCATGTGGTAGTAATTCGATAGCGGAGTCGAGGTTTTCTGCTTGTGCCGCGTTTTCGATTTCCAAAAGCACCTGCCAGTCGACTGGTGGCGCGACATATTTGAGGCATGATTTCAAGGTGTGTGCCGAGCGTTTGACTTCTCTTAAAGCCGCATTCTTGCAGGCATTCTCCAGTGAATCGCAAAGTTCAGGAACTTCGATCACGAAGGCTTCCGCCAAGGCCACCATGGTCTCACTGTCTCCGCCGACACTTTTCAGCATTTGAGTTTGCCAATCAGTCTGAGCTGAGTCAGTCCCTTTTTCATCGTTGGGGCGGGGTTGTGTCGTCGGTAGTGTATGGGGCTTGAGGATGGTCTTCGCAACCGTATCGATGAGTTTTACTGGATCGATCGGTTTAGTAAGGAACGAACGCATTCCCGCATCAAGGCAGCGCGTTTGATGTTCATCGGTCGCGTGAGCGGTGAGGGCAATGAACGGTGGTGGTTGAAGGTGCAGCTCTTCGTACTTCGAGAGGATTTGCTGCATCGTCTCGACTCCGTCCAATTCAGGCATCTGCAAATCCATCAATACGCAGTCATATCGCGTGTTCTGTGTCGCTAGGATTGCTTTCGCACCGGAGTCGACCAAGTCAACCTGGTATCCGGCATGAGCTAGGAAATCGTGGATGACCGTTCGATTTACGTCACTGTCGTCGACGACTAACAACCGACTCCTACTGTGCTGGCCGTCACCTGGGAGGTCGCCGTCTTGGGCACTAACGAACTCGGATTTCCAAGTGGTATCGACGGAGCTACTTAAGGTGCCCAAAATGACTTGTTCGAGTGCCTGAATCAAAGCATCGGGTAGGACAGGTTTTAGCAATACTCTGTGGTGCAAGAGCGGTACTTCCGAAAGTACCTCGTCGACTCTCGCTAGGCGAATGGCACGTATCTGATTTGATTCGGGTTGGCGAGTTCGAGCGAAACGCATTGGGGTCCATTTGTTTGGTCCCATGGTGCGGTCGACGATTCGGACAAGCGATTGATCATCGACAATGAATCCATCTGCAATCAAACAGTCCGCAATGGCTTTTCGCTGAATCGGGTGCGCAATATCGATGGCAACCGAACGCCCGTACGGATGATTGATTCGCTTTTGTAATGCTGTCGACGGTTTGGTATGGCTCGCTTGACCATCTTCATCGGTGCGTGGCAATGTGAGATAGCAGCGAAAGACGCTCCCGTGCCTAGGACGGCTACTCACGTCGATGCGGCCCCCCATTTGTTTGATTAGTTTTTGACTAATGGACAAGCCAAGGCCGGTTCCGCCATAACGTTTGGTTGTTCCTGAGTCACCTTGTTCGAAGGGCTCGAAGATTTTGGTCTGCCGATCTTTGGGTATCCCGATGCCGGTATCGATCATTTCGAGAACGATTTCATCTTCGTTGGACAGCGCGCGGTTTATCCCTTGCGCACCCAAGCGATCGCTTGCAGAAATGATCGGCTGCATGCGAAGCTTCAGGTGCACGTAGCCGCTTGGCGTGAACTTGATTGCGTTTCCGGCCAAATTATTCACTATCTGTCGCAGTCTCTTGGCATCCACCATGACCCACCGGGGCACTTTTGGTTCGATCGACAAAATCATCTCGATATCTTTTCCGGCTGCGCGTGTTGCCAGGCAGCGATAGGCTTCGCCAACGCATGCGTGGAGGTCGGTGGGAGCAGGGTCCATTTGGAGTCGCCCCGCTTCGATTGACGCAAAGTCGAGTATGTCCGTAATGACACCGCTGAGGAGTTCGCCGCTTTGTCGGATCATTTCGACATACTGCTTCGCGCGGTCTGGCAGGTCCATACGGGAGAGCAACTCGGCGGAACCAGTAATGCCTCCTAGTGGGGTACGGATTTCATGGCTTACTCCTGCCATGAATTCGCTTTTGGTACGACTGGCTTCCTCTGCCGCGAATTTTGCCTCTTTTAACGCACGAATCGCTTGATGACGAAGAGTCACGTCCCGGATGAAGACGGCGAGCCCCTGAGAGTTTTCTAAGGGAATGGGATGAACCGATATCTCGGCTGGAAACGTGACCCCATCGTATCGCCGAACTACCATTTCGCGTCGCTCCGACTCAGGCAGGTCTTGCCAATTCATTGTCGCCCTTTCAGTTTGCGAAAGGGAGGCTGGCAGAGGCGGCTGGGTGCGGGCTAGTTTTCCGGCGATGTTTAATTCATCGCTAGAAAGCGTGGCAGCGGATTCCGGAGTGGCGATCGTTTTTAGTAGGCAACCTGCAAGGCTTCCGGTCCCAGTACCCAGAAGGGTTTGTGCAGCCGGGTTCGCTTCAACGATCCGGCCTTGTTCGTCAACAAGCATCACTGCCTCTCTTGCGGCATCAAATAATGCATGCTTGCGGGCTTCGCTGCGTCTCAGTTCTGCGGTACGGCGATAAGCATCAGTGACATCCCAAAATACCATTTGGATACCGACGCAGTTTTGGTTCTGGTCGTACTCGGGTGCCTTAAACACTTGAACCCAGCCGGTTTTACCATCGGAAAGTGGATGTGATTCGACATGGTCGACTGGGATTCCCGTGGCCATCACGCGCGCATCATCGGCTCGGTAGTTTTCCGCAGTTTTGGTGGGGTAGAGATCGGAGTCGGTACTGCCGATCACCTCGTCAATGGTTTTACCAACTCCACGACAAAACGCCTCATTGGCATAGGTAATCACGCCATCGGTGTCTTTGCGGATGACTTGCAGTTGCATTCGCTGCGCGAGCGATTGCAGATGAGTCTCCGTACGAGTAAGCAATTGCTGGGTAGCTTGACGACGGGCGACCTCACGGCGCAATGCTTCGTTAATACGACGGATTTGTGTAGCCCGCCGGCGAACTTTTCTTTGCAACTCACGGCGCATCAATATCCGACGCCTTCTTCGATGTTGCAGATCGGCGTGAAACCATCCAGCAGTCAATAACGTCAGAATTACCCAAATTCGAGTGGGTTCGAGGCGGCTTAGTGGAACCGGCGGTACGACTGTTTCGGATAAAGGGACGGTAGCGACTTCAGTGCTTGGGGCGATTGCTCCCGCTACAAAAAGGGGCGCCGCGACTAATAGACGGACCGCCCAAGGCATGAGTACTGCTGCTAGTAATAACCCCGTCAGCATGGGGATTCGACCACGAGCGATGCGTTGCCAAGCGGTAATAAGAAGGGCAACGTGCAGTACGCAAAAGCCGAAACCGACGGGGGACAGGAAATCCGCCACGGCAATTGCAATCGCAGCGACCGCCCACGGGGTTGCTTGCGTCAGCATCAGACTGATCCGCCGGCGAAGGTTGCTAATTGTCATGGAGAACTCCTGGTCCTATTAACCCAGTTTTGCCGTGAGCACCGGACAAGCAAATACAACTGATACGGTGCGCGCTTGGACCCATTCATTTGCGTCGTATCAACCCAATTTACAGAAACGTGACGGTCCCGTTGCACGATGAAAAGATTCATGAGTATTGATCAAGCATTAAAATGGGGTTTCGTCGGGTTGATTGCAGCCCTCGACTTGGTCCTCCTTAACTTTTGCAACATTGAATTGCAGTGGAGCGACCTGCGAGTGCCTTTGGTCGGCGGGCTCTTACTCGCAGCGCTCTCGGTGCATTATTATCGCCGTGGTGGTGACGCTCTGGTGCTTTGCATGGTTACGCTCATGCACATCGGCTGCTACACAACCGTCATATCCGTTCTCATCTACGAAGTAACGAGTTTCGGATTCCCATTGATCGACGCGCCACTCCGTGCGTTCGACGCGGTGGTCGGATATTCGCCCAGTGCATTCGTTCATTGGACACGGTCACACCCCGTTGTCGATCATTGGTCGACGTGGGTGTATTTGTTTATTATCCCCGAAACGATGTTGATGGTGCTCGTCGTCGCATTCTCGAACCATCGCGTGGTCCTAGAGCAGTTCGTGTGGCAATTCATGCTCGGTTCATTCATTTGCGCCGGCTTCGCCTGTTTTATGCCCGCAAACGGGCCACTTCACAATCATGGTATTGTACCGACCGATTGGCAGCAGCCGTTTTTGGACCATTTTGCAAAGCTGCGCTCAGGGGACAAATTTCTATTTTCATGGCAGGGCACAGAAGGGCTTGTGACGTTTCCGTCATTTCATACCGCTTGGGCACTCATGCTGATTCTTGTTTGGCGAAAGCAAACAAAGTGGCTTTCGATACCGATGGCGATTCTCAATGGATTGATCATTTTGTCCACACTGAGTACCGGCGAACACTATATTTTCGATTTGATTGGTGGCGTCGGCGTTACCGTTGTTTGTGTGTTCGTCAGTTTACGCGTGACAGCATTTGCCTATGAACCGAACGGTGTCCCGAGGGAAGTCAGTTGGCTTTCGCGACAGGTTTATCGCCTGCCCAAAAATATATAGTTCTCCCGGCAACGCTCAGGTTGCCAGTTGTGCTCCTCCCTTAAAACGGAATTCAATCAGGTTTCAGATAAAGCTCTTGAATGAAACCGTCGTCGTTTTCAGTCGAACTTTTCTATCGAATCATCGTTGACCCGTATGACCGTCCCTGATCGTTACAAACGGTATGACTCGGTGAGTTTCACCGATCGCCAGAGGGTGCGCAGGCATTTTTTTTTGACTCATCAAATTCATGCCGTAGTGTCTTGGTAGTGAAACAAGTGAATCGGTGTTCGGTTCACTGCCCGATGTGGTCTCTCACCGTATCGCTACTCGGCAGACTTAACGTCCAGATGAGTAGGAGGCGAAGTGATTCTGCATCAAATTTTGACACGCGAAAAGCCATGCAAGGCCAATCGCACCTCACCTCGCGAGGATACTGTTATGAAGAATTTTGCTTCCAGCATTGTTAGCTTCCTGAAGGAAGAAGATGGCCCGACCGCTGTTGAGTACGCAGTGATGTTGGCGCTTATCGTTGTGGTCTGCTTGACCGCGATCACCAGCGTGGGAACTGCGGCTAGCGCCAAGTTCGCCGCTGTGGCGACCGCCATTAGCAACTAATTTTGCTGCCACGTTTCGTGGCGCAACCCGGCCATTCCCCAACGGTTGGCGATCGGAATCCCCTGTGTGTTTTCCGGTCGCCACCGCGGGGTATGGTGATTGAATAATATTCCCACCGCATTGATACCCACCGGCTACCGGGGACACCTAGCATGTATTTCCCAGGACTTCCCGCCGACGCGGCCGCAAACGCATGGCAAATCATTTGCTGCGTCGCGACCTTGATCACGGCGATGCTTAGTTGTCTGCTCGCGCCACGTTAATCGTTCTGGGCGATCGACCCACAACGCCAACGATCCACCGCACGCACACGCCTTCACGATTTCACGGGGACTCTCAACATGCACTCAATTCTCGATTCATTGATTACTAACTGGCCTGTCTGGTTGGTGACTGTCGTTCTGATTGTCGCCGCGATCATTGACGGCGCCATTCTTAAAGTTCCTAATTGGCTCACCTTCCCGTTCATTACCAGTGGATGGTTGTATGGACTGTGCAGTGGTGGACTTGTGGGCCTTGGTTACAGCTTGCTCGGTACGTTTGTCGGAATGATGCTTTTGCTGGTACTCCGTAACATGGGTGGAATGGGTGCTGGCGACGTGAAACTTCTCGCCGGCGTCGGCGCGTGGCTCGGCACGGTCATCACGCTGTACGCTTTTGCCGCCACAACCATCGTGGGAGCGATCATGGCAGTTGCCATGGTGGCTTGGAGCGGTGATTGGTTTAAACACTATGCAATGGCCATGCAAATCCTGCATGAATGGAAGACGATTCGTCGTCCTTCCGCGTTGGCTGCCATCGCTCGTGAACGCAAGCCTCGAATGATGTTACTGCCCTATGGAATTCCGATGGCCGTCGGATCGATCATGTACTTTGCAATCGCTGGGCTTCTAGGCTAACGGCCGCCGTTTTTCTCATGCTGCCGCGGCGATGCTATATCCCGCGATGCGGACTGGGCAACGCGTTTTGATACCAACGCTGGGCGTTTCGAGGAGCATGGAGCTTGACGAAGCGGAGTGTTGGGTGAGATGGGTTGTCTGTGTCGAGTGCGTTGAATGTGCATTCTTTTGCTGTGACACTGTAGCCGTCGCTTCGCTTTCTCCGAAGAGATGGTGAAGACCGTATTCTCTGACCCTCCCAATGAGCCCATCGGGATCGATCAGTTTTGACAGCAAATCATACCGAAGGTTTGGAACGACAATTACCGTCGTCGTTCCTTGCCAATGCTATGGACTTAATCACTCGACGTTTCGACGCGCCGATCGATTTCCAACTTGGAAAGATCACAGTGCTCGAGACGAGTAGGAACGATCGGCGATGCGTAGCAAATCAATGTTCCTGATGATTGCCTGTGTTTGTGGTGCAATCGCGGCAGTTGGTGCAAGCCAATTAATGCAGGCGCAAGGCAATGCGACATCGACAGCCGAGACACTCGATATTTTCGTCGCTACTCGTGTTATCAACGAAGCGGAGGAAATCAAGGCGGAAATGATGTCGCTGGAGGCATGGCCTGCGGACAAGGTACCTCCGGGAGCGACAAACGATTTAACCAAAGTCGAAGGAAAGTTTGCCGCCCAAAAATTATATGCCGGTGAGCCGATCATCAATGAAAAGTTGATCGATGAAACGACTGACATTACGGTTGCGATCCCCAAAGGGTTTAGTGTGGTATCCATGAAGGCTGACGCGGCAAGCAGCGTCGCCAACTTGGTGCGGCCAGGGGATCGTGTTAACGTGATGGCATATTTCACCAAGAGTGAACTCATTCCTGAAACCGGAGTGCGTACGGTGCTCACTGGAGTGAAAGTTTTTGCTGTGGATGGTCGCACGACGCGGGGCGACGATGCCGAATCGACCACGGCGGCAAATACCGTATCGCTCTTAATCGATAAGAAAGACGAAGAGGCCTGGACGTATGCTTCTGAACTTGGACGCATTCGTCTTTCGCTAGGGCGGCCTGCCGAAAATGGTTCCGTTGACGCCGATGAAAGCGGGGGCCATGAGTTCCTGAAGTGGATGGCGGACTATCAGGCTGCACAGGCAAAGGCTGCTGAGAAGTCTCAAGAGGTCGTCACTCCGGTCACGTCCAATGCCGCACCAACTGGCACGCCGAAGAAGCCAGAGGGTTTCAAGATGCTCAAGCTACATGGTGGCGAGTGGACGGAGTATGAGTTCATCGATGGCAAACAAGTGCCCATTATCAAAGGTTCCAGCGGAAGCGGCGGAGTGCCATTGGAGGAATCGGATGACACCTCAGCCGAGGCTGAGAAGCCCAATGAATACAGTTATTTAAATGGCTCGCAAAGTCCGTTTTACGAGCCAGCGAAAGCTGCGGCTGGGTTGCCGATGCCAACCGCATCGCCCGTTCCTGGAAGTGTGCCCCAGGGAGCGGTATCGGGAGTGGACGGTTTTTAAAATTGCTGTGAGTAACTTTCGGTGGGAATTGTGAATAGTTGCAAGCGGGTCGAGTTAGAGACAGTGAGTTAGTTGTTGGACGCTGAGGCAATGGATTGCCAAGGTCAAGTGACACGATGAGTTCATCGTGTTTGTTTTTCAAAACCAGAAGTTCGCACGAACAGGATCCCATTCAGGTTTTTCTTGCGAGAAAAAACTGGCAGGCGATTCAAAGCTTGAGAAGTCTCAAGCAGTTCGGCAAGGATGCAATTGCGATGTCTATGACTCATCACACAATGTGCCCGTTAGGACTTTTGCACGGAGTTCGGTTGGCATTGGTCGTACTTGTCCTCTTGGGCTTGGTAGTCAATCCAATCGTCGCGCAAGACAACCAAACGTTGACCAGTAGTGGTCCGATCAATTACGACGTTTCGCAGCCAGTTCAGCGGCTCGATATGATCGTAAAGAGCAGTCGCATTTTGACTTTGACGGGTCGGATTCCCAAATTTCAGGTGCACAATGAAGACGTTGTGACAGCGACCCCGGTTTCGGAAAACCAGATCCAACTTTTTGCCAAATTGCCAGGTACGACCCAACTCAATCTCTGGGATACCGACGAGAAGCTCTATACCATCGATGTCACGATCATTGCCGATGCACGCGAAGTCGAAGGCATATTGAGCAGCCAGTTGCCACAGGCAACTTTGAAGGTCACACCTCTTCAAGAAAGCGCTATCATCTCCGGTACAGTGACAAGTGCGGATGACGTCGATCGAGCTGTCGCTATCACTGAGCAATTTTATCCTCGCGTCATCAATAACATTCAAGTTGTCGGTGTCCAGCAGGTATTGCTTCATACCAAGATCATGGAAGTATCTCGAACGAAGCTTCGTGATCTTGGTATCGATTGGGCATTAATCGGCAGTGGGTCCTCCATCATCAATGCCCCTGGTGGATTCATCAATGCAGCCACGACTACAGCTGTATCCGGGACTGCGAATGCTCGTATCGTTACGGGAGACTTCGATGGTTTGATCCGTGCCTTGCGTCAAGACGACTTGGTCAAGTTACTAGCCGAACCAACGGTTGTTGCAACCCATGGTCGACCGGCGCGGTTCAACGTCGGTGGTCGCGTTCCGTTCATTGTGCCTAGCGGAAATGGCGCGGTGACGATTACCTATGAAGAATTCGGAACCTCCGTTGATTTCCTTCCCTTTGTGGTCGGGCCAGGCCGGATTCGTCTCGAGGTCAGGCCTGAAGTTACCGAACCGGATGCGTCGCGGGGCATCACAACCTCTGGCATTAATGTCACTGGATTCACCACTCGATATGTAGAAACCGCGGTGGAGATGCAGGCTGGGCAGACGTTCGCTATCGCAGGTTTGCTGCAAAGTCGCACTGAATCCACCAAACGCTCGACGCCGTTCTTGGGCGAACTGCCTTATGTGGGCGCATTGTTTCGACGTGTTCAAGAACGTCGTAACGACATCGAACTGTTGATTACTGTCACCCCTGAGTTCGTTGATGCGATGGATGCTCATGAAGTCCCCTGTGGTGGCCCCGGACTGACGACAACCAGTCCATCGGACAAAGAGCTCTATTGGAAAGGATACATCGAAGTTCCGAATCTATACGGCGACTGCAACTGTCCCGATGGACTGGCTAGCGGCATGGTCACCAGCGACCAGGCGATGCAGTCGGGTCCTTCTGTACCAAATCAAGGCATGGTTAACGGTGGCCCGATTGTTCCGGGACCGACACCAACCTCAGTCGGTGAGGGAGTCACGATTCAGGCACCAACACTGTGACTGCGATGACCTACTGGCTATACACTGTCCCGATTATTGTGAAACACTTACCGGTCCGAGTCTCATGAGCAACGTCTTACGTTTGGCGATGGTGGATCCGAACGACAGTACGCGAGAAAAGCTCAAAGCGATGCTGTTGACGATCGACACCGTTTGGCTGGAAGCCGACTGTTCTCGTTACGAGTTTTTTCCTGACGTGATCGCGCAAACCAAGCCGGATGTCGGTGTGTTGGCGCTCGACTCGGATCCCAATAAGACGATCTCCCTAGTGGAGCGGGTCTCGAAGGAGCACCCGGAATGTGTGCTCTTGGTCGTGAGCGCGAGCAATGACGGGCAGTTGATCCTGCGTGCGATTCGCTCCGGTGCGAGGGAGTTCTTAACGCTGCCTCTTGCGAAGGATGAACTCGAAGCCGCGCTCAGTCGGGTCAGTTTGCAGAAGTTTGGTGCCAGTGACTCGAAACGCACCAGTTGCGAAGTAATCGCAATTGCTGGCGCCACGGGGGGCGTAGGATGTACCAGCGTTGCGAGTAACATGGGGTGCATCTTAGCAGGAGAGCCGGGACGATCGGTCGCACTCTTGGATCTCGACCTTGCGCTTGGAGACGCTGACGTCTTTTTGAATGTCATCCCCGACTATACCTTGGCAGATGTCGTCCAGAACGTCTCTCGTTTGGACATTCAACTGCTCAAGAAGTCCCTTACGAAGCATTCTTCGGGACTTTACCTGCTTCCACGTCCCGTGGAGTTGCACGATACGGCGGCGATTACGGCGGAGAGCCTGAGAAAAGTCATCGGGCTTCTGAAGGCTTCCTTTACACATTTGATAGTTGACTTATCAAAGGGCTATAGCGAAGTCGATATGTCTATTATGGAGGCGGCCAGTAAGGTCTTGCTGGTTACTCAGCTTGACTTGCCGTGTCTGCGGAATGTAGTTCGGCTACTGATGAGTTTCGACGAGATTGACGGTTTGAAACAAAAGGTGGAGATCGTGGTCAATCGTGCCGGACTTGATTCCGGTCAGATCAGCCTCAAAAAGGCGAAAGAGACGATTGGTCGGGAGATTTACGCATTGCTACCAAACGACTACCGCACCATGGTTTCCGTACGCAACAACGGAGTGCCGTTGGTAACACAGGCACCCAAAGCTGCCATCACGATGGCCATGCGGGAAATGGTAGGCAAGCTTACCGGTGGTCAGGAAGAGCCCGTTGCTGTCACGACTGAAGATACTGAGTCATCCGAAAGCCGCTGGAAGAAATTCTGGCCAAGCAGCTCGAAACCGAAGGGGTGAATTTTGGAACGTGGTGATCTGTCCTCGCTTTGGTCATTCCAAAGCCTTACTGAACGAGAGTTAACTCAACATCGAGATTCGGTAACAAAATCGAAACCGACACCAAAAGCAATCACGCCTAAGTCCAGTCCCCGAAGTGATGTCTCCTCCCTTTGGCTAACTGGCGGCACGAATCTTCAGCCAACTCACCAACGTCCTTAACATGACTCCGGTGGCGCCGGCGTCTCGATGAGGTTTGGGCGATTCGGCAAAAGCAGGTCCGGCGATGTCCATGTGAACCCAGGGAACGTCATCCACGAATCGTTCGAGGAATTTCGCGGCGGTGATCGCTCCGCCCCACCTCGCGTCGCCCGTGTTTTTGATGTCGGCAACTTTGCTCTTGATGTGTTCGCCATACATCTCAAACATGGGTAACTGCCACACTGGTTCGCTTTCTTGCTTGGCTGCCGCGATAATCTCGGAACAAAGCGATTCGCTATTTGTCATCAAGCCGACAACATCTCTTCCCAGGCCGACCATGCAGGCACCGGTGAGTGTAGCAAGGTCAACGATTGCCGATGGCTTGTTTTGTACAGCTACGTCGAGCACATCGGCCAAAACGACTCGCCCCTCTGCATCTGTATTCAGAATTTCTATCGTGGTCCCCTGCCGACTCTCGATGACATCTCCCAGTTTGTAACTGGCACCACTGATCATGTTTTCTGCCAAGCCACAAAGACCGACGACATTGATTGGCAGCTTCATCAAGGCGATCGTACGCATTGCGCCTAGCACCGTAGCAGCCCCCGCCATATCGCACTTCATATCAGTCATTCCATCGGTTGGCTTGATCGATAATCCGCCGCTATCGAAAGTGACTCCCTTGCCGACTAGTGCCACAGGTGCCTGCGTCGAAGGTGCTCCATAGTGTCGAAGGATCACCAAACGAGGAGGCCGAATGGATGCTGCTCCGACGGCCAATATGGCGCGACAGCCTTCAGCGTCCAAACGCGTTTCGTCCCATATTTCAACCGATAGCCCGACCTCATTTCCAACTGCCGCGGCTGCGTCGGCAAATGATTCGGGATAAAGAACGTTGGGTGGTTCGTTCACCAATCGCCGCGTGACATTGATCGAATCACCAATCATGGTGCCCAGGGCTACAGCGCTAGGGGAAAAGTCATGCCATCCGATGGATGCGGGAGGGTGAATCGCAGGGTCCGAAAAGTAATTTGACTGCCCGGCACAACCTGCTATCGCGCCGGCAACAAACGCTTCTTGGACTTCTGGGCTACAAGGTGTTCCGAGCGAGAAAACAATATGGTTTCGAGGCGAATCCACCAGGCGACGCATAACGGTTGACGCCAGGTCGAACGCCTTTCCTCGATCCAGCTGTGCCAAATCACCAGTACCGACAAACATTAATACCGCTGCACAGGATCCGGTTTGGCCGATGCCCGGGAGCGTGGGAAGGGTCAAAAGTTCACCGCGTTTGGTTTTGGCTGCCCCCGAAGCAATCGCATTGGTCAGCCAACCGCTCGTTCGCTCGTCGATCAAGCTTGCAATTGGCGAAAGATTTCCGGACTCACCGATTCCGACGACAAGGCAATCGCAGGCCATCGAAAGGACATCACCGTTTAGTGACTCGTTCTTTACAGGGGGAATGAGTGGCAAGTTCAAGTTGAATTCCTATTCGAAGACGTGTTGTAACCTGGTTGTCGCAGTAATTCGTTTCGATGACGCCGTTAGTGTAGAGCTCTGTGAGCGGTTATCCTACCCGCGAGGCAAAAGGCCCCTCACGATTCCGTTCGCCGTTCCCCGGTACCTTGCTACGCCATGAAACATCGCTGCACTCGAGATGTCGTCGAAGATCTTCGTCAAGGAAACCGACTCGTCGAGATGAACGATCCGGTTGACCCCAACTTGGAGATGGCTGAGATCCAGCGCCGCGTCTATGCAAACCATGGTCCTGCCGTGTTGTTTTCAAATGTGACAGGCTGCCGGTTTCCCATGGCATCGAACCTGTTTGGATCGCTCGATCAAGCACGCTACTTGTTTCGCCATACATTGGAGTCGGTTCGCCGGCTGATCGAGGTCAAAGTGGACCCGGCGGCGCTTCCACGAAATCCCATTCGCTACATTGGCACTCCATTGACCGCGCTTCGTATGTTGCCTCGGTTGACGCGGCGGGCTGCAGTGACCGAAGCAAGCTGCGACCTACGAGAATTGCCACAATTAAAATGCTGGCCCGATGACGGCGGTCCATTCGTGACGTTGCCTCAAGTGCTTAGCAGAGACCCTAATGCTCCCGAGAACTTGATGCGTGTGAATCTCGGCATGTATCGCGTTCAATTGGCTGGGAACCAATACGATCCAGAATCTGAAGTTGGCATTCACTACCAGATTCATCGAGGAATGGGAGTGCATCATCGAGCCGCTATCGATCGACAAGAACCACTTCAAGTGGCTATCACCGTCGGCGGCTCCCCCGCAATGTCGCTTGCCGCAGTGATGCCGCTCCCGGAAGGGTTGACCGAGCTAACCTTTGCAGGCGCACTGGGTGGTAGGCGAGTATCGATGCTCCGCGGAAACCATGCGCCCGTTTATGCTGATGCTGATTTTGCAATCGTTGGTGAAATCGACCCCTGCATCACCAAGCCGGAAGGCCCTTTCGGTGATCATCTCGGTTACTACAGCTTGCAGCATCCGTTTCCGTGCATGAGGGTGAAGCACGTCTGGCATCGGCGGGATGCCATTTGGCCGTTCACGGTCGTTGGACGCCCGCCTCAAGAAGATACGACTTTCGGACAACTCATCCACGAATTGACTGATCCCATTATCCCCTCGGTAATTCCTGGTGTACGTGCCGTTCACGCGGTTGACGCAGCTGGAGTACATCCATTGCTACTTGCGTTGGGGACCGAACGCTACATGCCGCACCTTGAATCGCAGCAACCGCAAGAACTCCTCACGCAAGCCAATGCAATTTTAGGTAATGGTCAGTTGTCACTTGCGAAGTACTTATTCATCACCGAGGACCGTTCCAAGAAACTTGATATTCACGATTTACAGGCTTTTTTGACGCATGTACTCAGTCGTATCGATCCCAGACGAGATCTCCATTTTCAAACGCGCACGACCATCGACACACTTGATTACAGCGGTACGGGGATGAATCGTGGTTCGAAGGTGGTGATCGCTGCGGCCGATTTCCCCCTGCGAACGTTAGGCACAACGTTGCCTTCGGAGTTGAGTTTGCCGGAGGGGTTTTCCAATCCACGAGTCGTCATGCCAGGCGTGATTGCAATCGATTCCCCCGCCTTCATAGACGAACGATCCAGGCTTGATGTGGAGCGATTCTGTCGTGACTTCATAGGTGATCGGGATGCATTGCAGTTTCCCCTTTTAACACTTGTCAACGATTCAGATTTCGTCTCACGTTCCCTATCCAATTGGTTGTGGGTGTCGTTCACTCGCAGTAATCCGGCGGTGGATTTATCAGGAATCGATAGCGATACAGTGGACAAGCACTGGGGTTGTCGAGGACCGATCGTGATCGACGCACGAATCAAGCCTCACCATGCACCCCCGCTGATTGAAGATCCTCAAGTGCAAAAGCGGGTCGATGCACTGGCGGCGCGGGGCGGAGCCATTGCAAAGTATTTGTAGTGGCTATTCAGCGAAAGTTGCTTTCAATCCAGCCACCACCCAGCACGCGATCCCCCTCGTACACGACGGCTGCCTGCCCAGGAGCAATGCCCGCTTCGAGTTCATCGAATACGACGGAAAAATTTTGGTCTGCATCGACGCTTACGACAGCATCAACCGCGTCCGCATTGTAGCGAATCTGAACTTTGCAACGAAACGGTTCCGCTGGCGTTTCAGTGAGCCAATTGGCTTGGTTAGCGATCAGGCCCCGACTCATCATGGCATCTTTGCGTCCGATGACGACTTGTCGCGTTGCGGGTTCAATGCGAACAACGAAAAATGGTTCGCCCATCGCAATGCCAAGGCCCTTTCGTTGACCGACTGTGAATGCTTCGTATCCGTCATGTGTGCCGACTACCTTGCCGTCAGCGGTAACGAAGTTGCCCGCAGTCGACGGTGCTGTAACGCCTCGTTTGGCCTTTACGAAGTCACTGTGATGTCCCTGAGTCACGAAGCATATTTCCTGACTGTCCTTCTTTGCAGCCACATTCAATCCAATTTCTGAAGCGATTTCTCGAATGCGTGGCTTGTCATATTCACCAACGGGCAGCAGCATCCGCTCAAGCCGTTGTTTGGCGATTCCAAACAGGGCGTACGATTGATCCTTGTTCCCATCTAGGCCACGACACAGCGTTGCCTGGCCATCGGAAGATCGTACGATTCTTGCGTAGTGACCGGTCGCGACATAATCGGCTTCGACGCCTTCTGCAAAATCAAAGAGACGACCGAACTTGATCCAGTGGTTGCACTTCACACAGGGATTCGGTGTCCGTCCTGCGATATAATCGTCCACAAAGTAATCGACAATTCGCCGAAACTCGCTTTGCAGATCGAGGGAATAAAACGGAATCCCCAGTTTAGATGCAACACGTCTCGCATCGGCGGCATCGGTGGCACTGCAGCAGCCTTGCTTGTGGTCCGCCCGCCCGCCTGCGTCATGAGCCGTAACCACCGGTAGGGTCAATCCGACCGGCGCGTTCTCGATTTTGCAAGCGTCCGCTGATGCTTCGCCATGGCGCATGAAAACGCCCACGACCTCGTGTCCGGCATCGAGCAACAAGTGTGCGGCGACACTCGAATCGACCCCGCCGCTCATCGCAAGCACGACGCGACTTTTTTTGGGACGATGGTTGGTCGTGGCAACCCGTTCGGTTAACTTCGGAGGAATATTCATTTCGTCAGGGTTATTTTCCGCATCCGGTGGATCAGTGGGTAGGACCCTAAAATAGGGAGCCTTGGAATCGAAACGAAAAGTGCGAAGCTAAGGTGGTAATTGGCCTTGAGGCCGTCTGTCGATATATTGCCGCTCCGCCCATTGTCACACAGCGGTGCCGTTTGCCCAGTCAACATCTCACCTTTTGGAAAATACTTCATCCCATGGACTCAGAACTGACCCAACGAGCCGACGCGATTCGCGACCGGCTTGTAAAACTTCGAGACTCCCTTTGACTACGCTGCTAAATGTCAAGAGATAGAGCAGATTGAAGCCCAAATGGGTAATCCGGATTTCTGGAACTCCAGCGAAACGGCCCAAAAAACCGTCGCCAAGCTGAAAGGCTTGAAGATGGTCGCGACCCCGCTCAGCGCGGTTGGTGAGTCGATCGAGGGCATGGCGGAACTTCTCGAGATGGCCGAAGAAGAACCGGAAATGCTCGATGAGATTCGTGGCGAAATCTCGAAGCTGGAGTCCATGCTCGATGATCTCGAACTGAAGGCTTTGCTGGATGGTCCCAATGATAATGCTGGTGCCATCTTGTCTATCAATGCTCGGGACGGCGGTACGGATGCGAATGACTGGGCCGACATGATGCTGCGCATGTACAGCGCCTGGGCCGTGCGCCACGATTACAAGATCGAACTGCTTGATCGTCTTGAAAATGAAGAGGCGGGTATCAACCAAGCGACGATCGCCATTCGTGGGCCGATGGCTTATGGCTATCTCAAGGGCGAGGAAGGCATTCACCGACTCGTACGTATCAGCCCTTTCAATAGTGAAGGAAAGCGACAAACCAGTTTTGCGGCGGTCGACGTCGCTCCGGAAATCGATGACACGGTGGTTGTTGATATCGACGAAAAAGATGTTCGTACCGACCTCTTTCGTGCCGCTGGCGCCGGCGGTCAACATGTGAATAAGACCGACTCGGCAGTACGGCTAACCCACATTCCAACCGGTGTGGTCGCGTCGTGCCAAAGCGAACGGAGCCAACATCAAAATCGCGCTACGGCTTGGAAAATGCTCCGCGCTAAAATGGCTCGTGTTGAAGAAGAACGGCGTGAAGCGGAGCAAGCTAACAAGTACGCCTCTAAAGCTCGAACCGGTTTCGGATCGCAGATTCGTAACTACTTCTTGCACCCCGATCAGCGTGTGAAAGATGCACGAACGGGACACTACGTGGGTAACTTTCACGGCGTGTTGGATGGAAGCGAACTTCAAGGTTTTCTAGATGCCTTCTTACAATTTCGAGCCAAGGGTGAAGTGGAGTCGGAGCCATGACAATTTTTTCGAAAATCATAGCGAAGGAAATTCCTGCTGATATTGTCTTTGAAGATGATCTTTGCATCGCCTTTCGGGACATCTCGCCCAAGGCGCCGACGCATATTTTGGTCATCCCCAAGAAGGTGATCGCATCCCTATCGGATCTGACTGGTGAAGATGAGAGCATCGTGGGACGATGCGTACTCGTCGCGTCGATGATCGCAAAAAAAGAGCAACTCGATAACGGGTATCGATTAGTCGTCAATTGTGGATCCGACGGCGGCCAAGAGGTTGCACACTTGCATTTTCACCTGCTTGGTGGTCGACGACTAACGTGGCCGCCCGGATGACCGCTGAAAAGGACGCGGCGCGGTTCGAGTACCTCCGCGAGCGGTTGGAATCGCTTCGGCAGTCCGCTTCGCTGCGAACCCTATCGCCAAGATCGCACGCGGGGCTTTCGATCATCGAGCCAGATGGTCGGGAACTCATTAACTTTGGCTCAAACGACTACCTCGGACTCGCCGCCCATAGCCGACTCGATGACCTTGATTTAGCCACCGGTGCCGGAGCAAGTGCCCTCGTATCGGGATTTACGATGGGTCACCAGCAACTGTGTGACGCGTTAGCGAGCTTAGAACAAACCGAAGCGGCGATGGTTTTCCCAAGCGGATATGCTGCGTGCTCCGGGACCGTCGCAACCCTTGCCGAAGAGGGCGACCTACTTCTCAGCGATGAACTCAATCACGCGAGCCTTATCGATGGTTGCCGATTGTCAAAAGCAAACCGCTTCATCTTCGCTCATGGAGATTCAGGTGCCGTCAAACACCGACTCGAAAAGGAGCGAGGGCGGTACCTGCGGGCTTGGATCGTAACGGATGGTGTGTTTGGAATGGACGGAGATGTCGCGCCGCTGAACGAATTGTGCGAATTGGCCGAGCGATTCGATGCGAACCTGATTGTCGACGAAGCTCATGCGACTGGCGTTCTAGGTGATGATGGCTCTGGCCTGTGTGCCGAGCTTGGCGTGAAGTCGCGAGTCGCCGTTCGAGTCGGCACGTTGAGTAAAGCGATCGGTTCGCACGGCGGCTTTGTAGCTGGGCCAGGAGCCGTCGTCGACTATCTCATCAATCGGTGTCGACCGCTGGTTTTTAGCACCGCCGGTTCACCGTTGACGATTCACGCGGCAAAAACCGCCATCGAAAGTTTTAGCCGTGAGCCTGAACGCCGTCAGCGGGTTCGTCTACTGGCTGCCGGATTGCGTTCGCGATTGGAAGAAATGCTGCCCGGACGAATCCCTTGTACTCGCGTTACGGGGGTACCCATCATTCCGATCATTGTCGGCAGCAATGCCACGGCGCTCCGGGTTTCTGCTGAACTGCGGCTAAGAGGCTTTTTCGTTCCCGCCATCCGTCCCCCGACGGTCCCGGACGGCACCGCACGGTTACGAGTCAGCCTCAGCGCCGCCCACCTAGCCGATGACGTTGATCGTTTAGGCAGGGGAATTATCGAGATTGTGTCATCGCTAGGCTGAGATAAACAAAAAAAGCGTACGCACCAATCGATGCGTACGCTCATATAAAAGCCCTGGGCAGCGTAAAAAAAAATGTGTCGTCCAAACGAAACATGCGGCCGCGATGCGAAATGATGGTCTAGTCGGAGCAGGTACCAAAAAGTTGGGCCAACACCCGAACGACCGAAAAAAATCACCGCAAGCCTACCAATAACTTCTCCGTTGCGAAAAATCCAAATCACCAAAGGTCCCACGATTCCGTGGCAACACGCTTGATGTCTAAGTTCTTAATCGCAATCGCCGGACCAATCGCTATTCTTGATGCGGAAACCAGACGCTTACGTAGGCGATTATTGCGTTTTTAACGCAAAAAACCTGGAAAAAACGTGGCGATTTTTTTGGTTCGAAACGTTTACTGGGACTGCTGGAAACTGGAAAACCAGGGTGGGTAGTTTCAAAGTGAGACGCTTTAGTCACTCTGCGACGATCGCATCTTTCGACGTGAACTGATTGGCGAGATAGCGAAGTTGGGAGGAGTGTGTTTCTGCCGGGGTATTTTGGGATTAAACGGTCATGAATTCGTCGATTTTAGACCAAGACGATTGGGTGGTGCCATGCACAGACTCGATCTACCGCTGGCGTACGGGCTTGAGGTACAACGCGGAGATCGGCGATCGATCGCCGAGAACAGATGATTGCGAGCGTCGAACGGAATCGCGAAAGGCAACAAAAAGTGAGCACTCGGTTTTGCTTGGTCGCGCTAGT
>JANOBM010000286.1:0-5571 GCA_031411655.1 Planctomycetaceae bacterium | reverse complement strand
CTGGGGAACGGCGTCGCGTTGCGACTGGTGAATTGGGTTGACGTGGTTCCTGGGACTTGCGTCCCAGGCTATCGCCTATCGTCGCTTCGCGACTGGTGAACGTCGTCGCTTCATTGGTGTATTGAAAACTTCGAAAGCCGCATCACAAGCTTCGTAAATGTTCAGGCACGGACTGCAACACTTCGTCCGGCAGCTCGTAGGTACGGGCCAGAAGGTCGCGGTCTTCGTTGACCACTTCGGGATACACCGAGTCCGCCAACACTTCCACTGCAAAGATCTCTTGAACCGCGTCTTCAAACTTGACAAAACCTAACAATTGTCCGCTCTCGATATTCACCACCCATACACCACAATTCCGCTCCTCAAGTGCCTGCTCAGCGATCGGTATGCCACCAAACACCGCAGTCTCGCGCACCTGTGAAAGCCCGATGAACGCCAGTGGTCCACAGAACGATAAACCGCGAGTGAAGCCGGGCAACTCAATGATCGATTCGTACTTGCCCGTCGCCAGATCGATGAACCCGAACCCTCCCGTGCCGGAATGCAGCACGTAAAGCCGCTCCTTGTACCATCGTGGCGAATGGGGCATCGATAGTCCGCGAGCAACGGTTTCGCCGGAAGGCACATCGAGGACTAAACCGCCATCACGTTTATTCTGTCGCCAACCTTCGGGATGGTCCGTCTCGCCCAGCGCCGTGACGTATCGTACCATTTCGTCACGAACCGCCATCCCGTTGAGGTGACAGCAATCGCCAGGAACGTACTTCGTGATAAACGGGGGTCGCCAAATCGGTTCGAAGTTGAATGTGCCGCTTCGTTTTGCCAAACACGAGAATCGCGTGTTAACGAACACCACGTCATTATCCACCCAGGCCATCTCGTGGATGTCGATGTCGCCGGTCCAGTGCGCGACGCGCGGCAAAAAACAAGCGTCATGCGGCCGCGGCGGGGTCACTCGCAACGGCACGGTCTGCGACGATGATGTCTGTTCGTCGCCAGCGGCCTCAGCGAATTTATCGGGTACGTTCAACCGTGGGCACACGGCTGGGATGTTGTGAAATTCCCATACCTGCATCGCTGTACCGATCGCAAACCGATTCGGTTGGACCGCCAGTCCCATCGGTTTCTCGAAAACGCGAAAGTGGGTGTTGAGCACGCCGTTTTCGCTTCGTAGCAGCACTAGTTTGCCGGCTTGGTAGGTGCTGACCAGAACAGAGATCCCCAACTGCTCGATAATCTCGGGCAAGTTGGATGTGTGGACCGAGCGCATTGGTTGATTGCTTATTTGCGATTCGCTTGCCATCGTTGAGTTCCAAACTCGCATTAACGGATAAATTTCAACCGCCCGAGTTGCCCGTCGCGGCTAGTGCGTGGCTGGACAGAACCCGATTCGGATTCCTTCAACGCTGTCACGAAGCAATCGCATCGACAAAATAGATTCCGTCGACGTTGACCACTATAGCATGGTAGCCTTCGCAAGCATCGTAGTCATCGTAACTCCATTTGCGATCGCGGGAATGCTTCCTTCGATAGGGTCAGACATACGATTCGTCGAAGATCCCCTCGGTCGACGCGAGGATTGCTTGCGAAGTCCACGTAGTAGCGTTTTGGTGCGCGAAAAACGCCTTACCGGAGGCTACTTTCGCGGTGCGAAAGCCGACTATGATAAATCCACCGTACTACTTTAAAGGTCTTCAATGAATCGCCTCCTCCTCAGTCTCATCTATGGTTTGTCGTTAAGCCATCTAGGGTTCGTATCGTTGGCCTGGGGGCAGTTCGAGGATAAGTCTTCGGATCTACAAGCGTTGCCCACAGTCCCCGCGGAATTTGAAGTGACCTTGTTTGCCAGCGAACCACTGGTGCGACAACCCTGCTCGATGGCGTTCGACGAGCGGGGACGGATGTTCGTAGGGATGGGGCCTCAGTATCGCAATCCAAAGCCAGAGACACAGGGCGATAGTGTCGTCATCGTGCAGGACAGCGATGGTGACGGTCGCGCGGATCGAGTCCAAGAGTTCGCAACTGGGTTCAATGCGATTCAAGGACTGGCATGGCACGGTCACGACTTGTGGATTGCCAACGCTCCTGACTTGACCATTGTTAAAGATCTCGATGGCGACGACGAGGCCGATGAGTACATCAAGGTTTATAACGATCTCGGAAATCTCGAACATGGATTGCATGGACTGAATTGGGCTCCCGATGGCAAACTTTACATGAGCAAGGGAAACTCGAAAGGACTCAATCAACCAGGCCGCTACGCACCAAAACCATTCCGGGATCTGTGGGGACTCACAGCGCCGTCAGATGTGCCTGACTTCCCGACGCCGGTGAAGTTCAACAAAGACAATTATCGCCGCGCGTATCACGACCCAGCTGATGACTGGGGATTGGATGGCGGCGTGCTGCGGTGCGATGACGGCGGTCAGAATCTGGAGATCGTCGCACGAGGCTTCCGAAATCCATGGGACATCACCTACGACAGCGGATTCAACTGGATTGGTACCGACAACGATCAAACCACTGGTGACCGTGTCTTTATGCCATTTTTCGGTGCACATTTTGGTTGGAACCATCCGTGGAGCAGCCACTGGGGTACAGATCCGCACGCACCGACCGCGCCGGTGAGCGGACCGTTGTTTGAAGGGTCGGGGACAGGCGTCGTCTTCTGTCAGTCGCCGCAATTTCCTTCCGAGTATCGCGGAGCTTTCCTAGTCAACGACTGGTTGCTTAAGACAACCTATCTCTGGCGACCGCAATGGGATGGCGCATTCATGCGGCCCGTTGGCGGCGGGTTCACTCCGTTTATCGAAGGTGGATCGTCACTCTATCGCCCCACCGACATGGAGTTCGGACCCGATGGTGCCTTGTGGGTGCTTGGATGGAGTAGCGGCTACGGAGCCGAGTGGAAGGACGGGCAACTCGCCAACGAAGGGCGGATCTATCGCATTGCCTGGAAGGAGGCGAAAACTGAAGTGCCACTCAATAATGCGAAACGATTCGACGATTTGTCGATCGACGAATTGATCGATGAGTTCGACTCCATGTTGCCCGTTCGACGGATCAACGCGCAAGACGCATTGGTTCAGCGAGGCATAGAAGACAAGGATGTGCACTCACACCTCATTCAACGATTGACCAAAGGCACGCTGACCGAGAATCAAGAGACCTGGACCGTGTGGACGTTGGGTCGGATGCGGTCTGCTGAGTCGCTCGCCGAGTTTATAGTCAACACACTGCAAACCGATTCCAAAACATCGCTCAACCTGCAAGTTCAATCGGTCAGAATCCTGGCCTATCGCGTCAAACAATTTGCGCAGACCGAGCGACTGACGGACAGTTTGCGAATCGCGCTCGGACATCCCCAACCACGCGTGCGTTTCGCTGCAATTCAAGCCGTCCACGAGGCTTGCCTTTCTTCAGATATTCGCCTTTCGCTCCGCGAAAGTAGCGAGAACACTACACATAGTCGTCTTTCGCTCCGCGAAAGTAACGGGAACACCACACATAGTCGTCTTTCGCTCCGCGAAAGTAACGGGAACATCGAAATTCCTACGAGGCTATTCGCTACTTTCACGGAGGGAAAGACGACGATGCCCGTTACCGAGTTGTTGAATGCGATTCAGAACGAGTCGGACTCAAGCGTTTTCTATGCTGCATGGCAGGCCTTACGTGCCCTGCTTTCCACAAATGAGCTGCGCGAACTGCTGAGCCATTCGCGAGCTGCGGTACGCCGAGCGGCTTTGCTGGGGTTACTTGAGACTCGCGCGGCGACTCAACAGGACGTCCTCACTTTGGTCGAAGAGGATGGAGACGCTCAGGTACGCGAAGTCGCAAGATTGTGGTTATCAAAGAGCGGCAAGAGTGCTCCCAGGATTGAAGGGCGTTCTTTGCAAGCTGCTTCGGCGGGAGCCGCCGGCGAAGCTCTCTCACCAACCGGTATCGCAACGGTTCGAGGCGCAAAAGTGAAAAACGGCGTTACGTACAGAGTCGTACCGGGAGGATTTGGACAAAACACATTGGCTTATGTGGATCGAGGCTATCGCCTCACAGATGTGCCAATAGAGCTTGAAGGCGCTGATCTCATTCAGACTGCCAACGAAGATGACAATTCTCAAGGTCGCCATTGGATAAGCTCAGAAGCCCTGGTGCCCATTTGCGTTTGGGTCGGTATCGACGCTCGACAGAAGACATCGCCCAGTTGGCTACTTGAAAACTTTCAAAAAGAGCCGATTACTGCAGCGATCGACGAAGGCGCAAACTTCGTATTCTATTCGCGATCGTTCGATGCAGGTCCTTTTGAATTGGGCGGCAATACCGATGATGGGCGCAGCGGCGGCAAGGGAAACTACATCGTAGCGGTTACTCCCCTTCCGCTTACCAAACTCCGGATCAAGACAACGATCGATACCGTTCTTCCACTAATCGATCGCGGCGATCGGGACCGCGGCGAGTTGCTATTTCAGCATGCTCAAGGTGCAAGCTGCGCAAAGTGCCATCGTCTCGATCAATCGAAGAATGGATTCGGGCCGAACCTGAGCAGTATCGGCCATCGATCCAACGCGAGGCACATCGTCCAGTCCATCGTCGAGCCGAATGCGGTCATCACGGAAGGCTTCAATCAACTAACGGTTATCACTGCGGAAGGACAGGTTTACTCTGGCGTCCTATTGGAAGAAAGCGGATTGACCCTCTCGCTTGGCCAATCGAACGGCGAACGAGTAGACATTCCGAAAGACTCGATCGAAGAGCGAAAGAAAAGTGCGATTTCGGCCATGCCCGATATGTCGGAGTTACTCACTCCACCGCAGGTTGCCGACTTGACTGCGTTTTTGCTGACGATGCAAACGCAGCCTACCGGTGCGAATGCGATGACACTGTCTGCCACCCCGGCGCCAGAACGCAACAGCTTTCGTGTCGAAGAGCAGAAAGATCGATTGCGAATATTGCTTGACGGAAAGCCAATCGTTGACTTCGTTTTTCATGATGAGACCATTCTGCGACCGTATTTCGCGAATGTACGACTTGCCAGCGGCGTGCAGGTGACTCGCAATCATCCGCCGATCAGTGGAGAAGATGCCATGGATCACGACACGATGCATCCCGGTATCTGGCTCGGCTTTGGAGATATTAACGGACAAGATTATTGGCGAAACAAAGGCGCGATGGAACATGTTCGTTTTATAGCTCCGCCCACTATCCAAGATGGGCGAGTGCAGTTTGCGACCGAATGCCGCTTGAAGAGCAGCAGCGACGAGTCGGTTTGCCTGTTAACGAACGAGATCACGTTAACTTCTCGACCAAGTGGTTGGATGCTGTCGTGGACTGCAACTTTTCGTGCGGACGATCGCACAATCATTTTTGGCGATCAGGAAGAAATGGGTTTCGGAGCCCGAGTTGCAACTCGCTTTACCGAAAAGAACGGCGGATTGATTCGGAGTTCAACAGGCAAGAAGACCACCAAGGAGACATGGGGGCAGCCAGCCAAGTGGTGTGACTATTCGGGCAGCGGCCGGCAAACCGGCGGCATCATGCTGATGGCCAGCGACAAAAACTTTCGCGAAAGCTGGT
>JANOBM010000285.1:0-35205 GCA_031411655.1 Planctomycetaceae bacterium | reverse complement strand
ATCGACCATTTTCAATGGTTAGCTTGCGAACGTTCTTACCGTCACCGCTATCGATAGACGGCTTGATAATAAGGTCACCTCGTATGCTGCAAACCAATGCGTTGGCTTGATTCGCGGTAAGGCTCTTGTAATGAGTGTCGTAAAAACGGCCATTCATCCTTCTTAGCAGAGTGACTGGTCCAGCAACGTTCGCAAACAAGCGGCTGTATTCGTTTTTATCCGCATAGGCTTCGGCCAGTTCGTGGCGATTGAATGCGCATTCGATGTATGCGTAGTAAATATCTTCTGGAATATAACGATGCACATTCTCGTTACTGCTGACGCCGGCATAACCACGATGCCAATCCAAATTAACTTTTAGACCGTATGAGGCCCAATACCTAACAATATCTCGTTCAACAGTAGGAGACAATCGTTTGGAGAAAGCAGCAGGGTTGTCCCGTTTTATTTGCTTGATTTTACGCACGTACCGCCATCGCTCATAAAATGGGTAGGTCGACAAGGCACGGCGAATAATGGGAGGCATCGACACTTAGCTTACCTATGATTCAGCGCTGGCGGAATTTGGTTTTCACTTTTGAAGGTGCTGTGCGCCAGTTCGGATGAAATCCAGCGATGCTTACCGGCTGCGGTAGGGGAAAGCTCACTGACTATCGCGATGGACACGGCGAACCCTACTTTTTCTTCGAAAGCCTGCCTCAGCTGATACACATCCACTTGCGCGTTAGGGCTCGTCAATTCCAAGGTGACTGCAAGATTACCGCCAGCATGCTGATGCACTTGGTAACGACGAATGGCATCGATGTGCTCCAAAACGTCTTCGAACCAACCCGCAAACAAAGGCTCACCCGACTGGCTAATGATCAGATCTTGATGCCGGCCAGCGACGTTAGATAGGTAGGCAAATCCGATATCAGGACATTGAAGCGGCGAATCGGTGACATCGCCAATCGCGTAGCGAATCAACGGAAACGATTCGCTGTTGAGGACGGTGATGACGATGTCATAGCGACCGTCGGGCCGTTGAGGCGTCTCGACGAAAAAAATATCTTCGCGAACTCGGAGCGTTCGATCTGGCCACTCAAACGCCATCGTACTGGTTTCCGCCGAACCATATTCGGCCACCGTCGGAACTCCAAAGGCATCTTCACATGCTTCCACGATATGAGGAAAAACTGGCTCCGCTGTCAATACGATCATCTTCAAAGAGGGGCAACGGAAGTTGATTGCCTTCGCCTCCCGCGCGAGTAAATAAGCCGCGGTACTATAAGCATAAATTGCAGACGGGCGAAACTCGGCGATGCGTTGGAGATGCTCGCGAAGCGCCTGACTTCCCAGACAGTATGCGGAGAGACGCAGCCGACTTCTCAATCGGTCAAGAATGGGCTGCTTCCAGCGCGCGATGTGTCCTGGCAAACCATGGGCAAACGACGCCGCATGGCCCCAAAGAAAGACCCATCGATCAAAAAAGTCTACGCCCCACATCATGTGCGCACGATAACGCCCGCGTAGGATCTCCCTATGCGAATCGTTCGATCGAAAATAGGACGCCGGAGCACCCGTCGATCCGCCCGAATGAAACCATATTCCTTTACCTGCTTTTTCGGAAAGGAAATCTTTTTGTCCGGTGCGAACGACGTTCTTGTCCAGGATTGGAACGGTCGATTGGAAGTGACCCATTGATGAAAATTGTTTGGGCAGTCGATGGACTCGAGCCAAGTCACGATAGTAGGGAGCGTTCACGATCGCGGTACTCCACAATCGATTCAAACGCGCCAATTGGTATTCGTCAAGTTGCGAGCGCGACCAACCCTCATGAAGTTCCAATTCCTTAAGGGCTAGCTGCGCGGCTTTAAATCGTGGCAAAAACTGAAGAGGATTCATTCTTATATTTCCGCACCTTGCCCGGCACTGACTTTCCTTTCCGGTGTTTCTAACCACTTGCGAAATCGACATGCCACCTCGGCAGGCGAAATGGTCGGGCGAGGGAGTTTTCGGCTATGACGCGGTTCCGTTTTGACATGAATCAATGTCAAGTCTCGGCGGCCTATTTTTAATACGTTAGTAAGTTCGTCAAGTTTTGAGATCTCCACGGCGTAGGGATAGCCACAAGCAACTGCCAGTTGAGTCATTTTCATGCCGGATGAGACGGTATGCTGGGCCCCGGTAGAATCGTGGCATCCATTGTCTAACACGATATGGACGAGGTTTTTTGGCATTTGATAACCATTGGTCGCTAACGCCCCCATCCTCATGAGCAGCGCACCATCGCCGTCAATGACAACCACACGACGATCAGGACGCGCCGTTGCCAGTCCAAGACCAAGGCTTGAGACGCAGCCCATCGATCCCACCATATAAAATTGGTTTGCACGATCCTCCAGTGCGTACAGCGCACGTCCGGTGAAACCAGTGGTCGCTAGAACGGCATCGGACAGAGAAACGCTCGACTGGATTGCACGGAGGACATCGTCTTGGCAGTGCGTGTTGGGCGGGCAGGAGGGAATGTTTACCGATATGGGCTGATTCGAGACGATCGCTTCGTCGCTAACCGAAGGTAGCGCCGACCGGGCCGCGTCATTACTTTGGCTTTCTTGCGTCTGAACAACGCCATGGGGCATGACTAGCGCGTAGGGAGTTCGTTTTGTTTCCATATGAGTGATCGCACGTTCAAGCACCGAGCTAACTTCGCTTTCATCGTTTGGAAAAAGCTCCCAGGGGATGTCCATCAAATCTAAAAGCGCAGGTGTAATCCGTCCCATGGTCTCATGCTGTGGCTCGTCTTCTGGCCCGCCAGGCTGCCCTCGCCACGTCGTTATTATCAACACCGGCAATCGAAAGGTAGAGGTCAGAGAAGTGAGCGGACTAACAGCGTTACCTAGGCCTGAGTTTTGAAACATGACGACGGCCCGCCGACCACCGAGCTCCGAGCCGCATGCAATCGCAACAGCATCACCTTCATTCGCTGCGGGTATGTAATGGATGTGGGGCGATTGGATTACGGTATTGATAAATGGCGTGAGATACGAACAGGGAACGCCAGTGAATAGGCCGAAACCAGATTTGCTCATTTTCTCGATAAAAAACTCTGCGCGAATCATCGAAAGCTGCTCCCTGCCAGGACATCTTCCACGCGATCGATATCAAGCCAGTTCCCAGCGGTATAGACAACTCGAATTGTCTTCCCCGCCGCGATGATTTCACTGAGGACATCAACCATCTGTAATGGCGTTTGCTGCGGGCCATTCTCACACAATTTGAGTAGTAGCTCGCGTAAAAACGCCGTACCTGTCGGTGATGTTTTGAGAAAGCCCATCCACTCACCATCGATTGACTTGGGAGGAATATCTTCCGAAACCTTCATTAGCACGATGTCGCTATTGTTCGAATGTCTTGAGTACGGCTTGGAACAGGTCACATACTCCGCATAACGATCTCGGTTCCGGCTGTCCTTCCAGTTGGTATCAACGATCACCGCAAAATCGGCATCGACTTCCATCAACTCCTGGGGTATGTATTTTTTAAATAGCACGTCACCATACGAAATGATGCACGTTCCTTCTAATGCGGAACTGCCTTTAAACAACGAATAGGCTTCACTCGGTTCCCGTTCGTCGTCGTTGTCACAATACTGTACGCCTTCTAAGTCAATCGCCTCTTTTTTCCAGCCTCGAATCACTGTAATGTCTTTCACACTGGCAGCTCGGTAGGTTTCAAGGATATGTGCCAGCACGGGGGCACCGGCCACATCAAGCATGCACTTGGGGCGAGAATCGGTAAGCAATCCCATTTCTGGACCGTGTGCGGCACCTAAAATGATCGCTCGTGTGACCTTCGCATTCTGAGGAAGGTAACGTTTCTCCGCTTCCTCTAGCTCTTCTGCGCCCTGCAATCGGAAAACTTCTGCGATGGAGGCGATCCGATCCTCCACGCTGATTAAAGTTTGTTCCTGAAAAATTAGCTTTGCAGTATCCTGCATCGCAGTGATACAGGACCTCATCATGTGATTGGCCCAGATGACGGCCGAGAAACCGAACTCACGGAACACATCAGTGCTTGTAGTGTAATACTTCGTCGGGACGATAACGACGGGAAGGCGGTCTCCCCATTCTCGCTTAAACGCAAGTATTTCCGACGGGTGTCGTTTCGCGCTGTGGATTAAGATTGCATCTGCCCCTGCCATTCGATAAGCCTCGGCACGTTTTAACGCTTCGGACAATCCCCATCCCGCGATGAAAGCCTCGACGCGTGCCACAACGACAAACTCATCGTAGCGTTGTGAATCTTTGCCTGCTTTGATGCGCCCGCAAAACTCATCGATATCCGCGAGAGGCTGAGCGGTTCCATTGATGAAACTGTTGGTCTTAGGGAATTGTTTATCTTCGATACAAACGCCCCCGATTCCACGTTGTTCCAACTTCCGAACCAGTCGCCTCATGTTGTTGAAGTTTCCATATCCGGTATCGCCATCTACCAGGATGGGGATGCTCGAAGCGTCGCTCATGAACTCGAGGACTTCAAGAACCTGGGTCCAACTCGCTTCGTTGGAATCTCGAACACCCAGGGCCGCGGAGATCGAAAGCCCACTGGCCCAAATCGCCTCAAATCCAGCTTCTTCGACAATTCGAGCGCTCAACCCGTTGTGCGCTTCCATCAAAAAGGTGAGTTCTTGCGACCGGATAAGATTTCGAAGCCTTGCAGCTTTCGGAACCTTCGGAAAATCGGCTGGTCGTTCGTAAACGCGTTCGTGATTATCAATCGGTGAATCGATATTTTTCGGCAATTTCGAGGACGACATCAATTCATCTCCCAATGACCACGAACGCACGAGTCATGAAAAGCCGTGACTTCAGCTACATGATGATCGCTGGTAAGGCTTAGGCAATCATTGGAAATGCGCCGGTTACCCATCGATTTTTTGAATCTGTCTGTTGGCGTCATAGTGAATCATTCAAGCGTGTCTTGAGACAAGGAATCTCGATTGCCGGATTTGGTGTGCCTGTCGGATTCTAATTCGTGATGGGAATGGGGACCTGTGCCGCGTCGAATGACTTGCTCGTAGATTGCGACAAGATTTTGATAATTGATTATGCCAGTGAACTTGGTTTCGTATTCCATCCGAGTCTTCTGACGCATGGATGCTAATGCACTTTTGTCCGCTAAGAGCGAAGCGACTTTTGCTGCACAGTCTTTGGCGTCGCCGGCATCAAAATGGAGGCCTGTGACCCCATCGGTCACCAATTCTGCCATCGCCCCCAATCGAGATGCGATCACCGGAGTGCCGCAGGCAAACGCCTCAATGACCGTACGGCCGAACGTCTCGTACCAGACCGATGGCATCACCAGCACCCCGGCATCGCCAATTACTTTCAAGGTCTCACGAAGTGACAACTGCCCCAACCATTGAATGTGAGGGATTCGCTTTGTTGCCTCGACTACCTGCGGTGCAAGCGGACCATCGCCGATGATTTTAAGGGTGGGGCATCCTGGATTTGAAGATAAGATCGCCCAAGCGTCCAAGAGAGTACTGATGCCCTTCTCCGCGGACAAACGTCCTGCGAACACTGCGTGCCCCCCGGCACCGCTGCCGATCCCTGGGTCGGGGTCCACGGAGTTGTTCTTTACAAGCAACTTGTTCGCGGGAAATCCACCTTGAATAAACTTTTGACGCGCAAACTCGGTGAGAGTGTAATAACAATCGGCGTCCTTCGTCGTCGCCCGCTTGTATCGATGATACATACTGATCGAGGCGACTACCGCAGTCGCGGCCCGACTTTCCCGATAGCATGCGTGCACGATCCCCGGCCAGGCGGTCGAATGACCTAAGCAGTCTTCGCAAACGCGACCATCTCGCATAAAAAACGATGTGGGACAAAGGAAGCGATAATTGCGAAGTGACTGCACGATGGGGACACCTGCAGCCTTTGCGGCGTCATACGCGGAAAGCGAAATGAGTGGGAACGTATTGGTGCAGTGCAGCACATCGTACGGGGCGGCTGCGAAAAGCTTCGATAAGTCGTCAAAGGTTTGCCGATTCCAAAGACTCCGTTTTGCCACATCGACGCTGCTAAGACCGTCGATCACATCATTGTGCAGCGTGTACCGTTGGACCAAGTGTCCGTGCTGCTCTAGTAGGCGAGCCTCGTCTTCGAATGAGAAGTCTTCTCCGCCGCGCTGTTGATAGTAGTTATGGCAGAGCAGAATTCTCATGGAACCAGCGATGATGTTTAACTTGGTAGCAAGACTGGCCTTACAGACAAACTGCGATTACCTACGCGTACTCTCCATTCGACACCAAGCGTATCAAGGCCTGCATCGAGGGTGATCTCATTGACCCGAAACTTCTATTGTGACTAGGCGAATAACAGAGGATACATCACAGAGGGTTAGATTCCAACGCAAACCTTCACCCATCTAATGACGGGGCATTTTATATCCGCTATAACCCGCAAAAAAGCCCTTTTTAGTTTTCACCAACGCGACGGAGTGGCGTTGGTAACTCTTGGGGCGTGGGCCTGAAGATGGCGACTTTGGAAACGGTGGCACCAACCATTGTTCCGAATATTGCGAAAAAAACGATCGACTCGGGCTGCAAAGGCCCCATAATCGATTCGTTCAGGATGCCCCACAAAAAATACCAGGCGTAGGTAAACGCCAGGAACCATTTCATGTGACGGTGTGAACCGGTCTCTGCGGTCGTCGTCGCGAATGCAATCATGGGGACAGCGAGTCCGGCCGCTAAAAGGGATGTTCCTACAATACCAGTGGTAACGAGTGCTTGAAGTAGAACGTTGTGGGCCGTCCAATTCTTGGCAACGTACCACATGTAGAGTTCGCCGGTGGAGGATGTCACGAAGTAACCGTGGCCAATCAGTGGAGATTCCATGAAGGACTCCCACATGGCCTCCCACATGGAACTTCGACCCGAGAGCGATCCGATTTCCTCCGTTGACTGATCACGACTGAGATACTCAACGGAATTTTGAATGCTACCGAAATCCGGATCAATCATCAAAAACACGGTGCCGATGATGCCAATGCAAACGAGCAACCCCGCGGTGATGTAACGACTTCCAAGTGCGCAGATAGCCAAACCAACTAGCACGGAGGTTATTGCCATCGAGAGCCGGTTTGCCGAAATCAGAATGACGGCACCTAAAATGGGCATTCCCATCAGAAAAAGGACTCGCGGCCAACGCCACGTTGAAAGTAAGCAAAATAGGATGAGGATCAGGACCGATAAGGCCGCTGTCGATCCTGAATAAGTCGCATGCCCAAGGCCCTCACCGTCACGGGTCATATGACCCGTTTGCGGCAGCAGCAATCCGGTTACAAGCAGAATGAAGCAAATGAAGATCAGCAGCGCCATCAACCATGCCATCAGACGGCTAAAATCTTCAGGGGTTCGCACCAGGAGAGAGATCGCATAGGAGAGCAGAACGAGCGTCAACAGGCTGCCGGCCTGGCCAAGCGATTCAGGTTTAAGTGCAGACCAAAGCGTAGAGATCATCGCAAACCCGCAAAAGAGCCCGAGTGGCAAGAAGAGCTTGGCCGACTGAAGCCCACGCTGGGGCTGGGTTCTTACCGTCAGCAAGATGACCCCACTAATCGTTACAATCGCTACAAGGCGAGTAGCCACCTTGAAGCGAGCGAATATTGGCTCGAGCCACTCATGGTCTTCTGGTGCACGGAAACCGCTCAGCATTAAAAATGCTGCGCAGCCGATGCAAACCCAAAATAACAGCCGTGGCGCTGCCTGGCTGTCAGTGCCACGATTGGAAACGTGTTCGGGGGAAAGAGCGTAAGATAGTGGCAAAACTTGCCGTCCGAGAGAAGAAAGATGGTGGACCGCCGATGGCACTACTGGTAGCAACCTCGCTTCCGTAAGGTCCCTGATGATCGCACTCTGACTCTAGCCCGCTAATGAGCCACCGTCAAATTGATCACTTCCCAGCGGATATCCAAGCCTTTGTAACCCGTGAAAGCTTGCGAGGGGCCTCTCCTTGGCTAAAATGCGACGTTACGATTGACTCGATGCAATTAAATTGCTTGTTGACTGTTGCGAGACGTTTAACGGGCAGCGCCATTGATGTGGGCAACAGAATCTAATGAATCGCTCTGAAAACGCCATTTCTCCTTTTCGTCTTGTTCAAGACACGGCTAGACGTCAGTGGCTTAAAGGATTGGCGTTCTTTATTGGAACGCTCACTCTTGTCACTGCTGCTGCTGTTTTCTGGGGTAATACCTACCGGTCCGACGCGCGCATTTTCGTCCGACTGGGCCGCGAAAGCGTGTCCATGGACCCTACGGTTTCGACGAGCGGAGCCATTACGGTCAACGAGACTCGCGAAGTTGAAATCAATTCAGTTTTAGAGATCCTTCAAAGTCGTGACCTCGCGGAACGCGTTGTCGACAAGCTAGGTGAGGAAGCCATTTTGACGGGGCGGCCGCCGGACGAAAATTCGGTAAAGAAGCAACGGTCGGCTTTCTCGGAATTAATGGCTAAGCTGCGAGTTCTAAAAGATGGGCGAGCGGTTTCGATTAAGGAACGCGCGATCACTAGTCTGCTTCGGGGGCTCAAAGTTTGGTCGCCAAAGAAAACGACGGTAATTGGTATTGAGTACAGTAGCGAATCCCCCGAAGTAGCGCAGATGGTGGTCACTGAAGTGATCGATGCTTTCAAGTCCGAACACGCTCGCGTCAACCGCACCGAAGGCTCGTACGAGTTCCTTCGGGAACAAGCCGAGTTGTTGGAAAAGAAACTTCTTGAATCGCAAAATGCGATGCGAGATGCAAAGAACAAAACCGGCTTGGTAAGTATTGAAGGACACAAGCAACTTTTGCAGGATGAGTTATCACTTCTTGAAACCCAACTTATCAACGCCAACTCCGATCTATCCGGCTCTCGCGCCCGGCTCCTTTCGCTCGAAAGGGCAAGCACGGTGCTTCCTGAGAGACAAGAAACCGAGGGAGTCATCGTTGCTGATGATGCGACTAGCCGAATGCGAGAGGCTTTGTACGAGGTGCAACTTCGCGAACGCGAATTAGCGACTAAATACAACGAGGGGCATCCAACATTGAAGAGAGCCCAGGAGCAAAGTCGCCAGGCACAGGAAATCTATGACGCGCAATCAAGGGAACGCGAGCAGACCACGACGGGCATGAATCCCGCGCGCCAACAAATAGAACTGGCAGTGCTTACCGAACGAGCGAATTTCGAATCATTGCAGGCAAAATGCGACTCATTGAACGAGCAGCGGAAGGCTGCCACGTTGAGGATGCAAGCGCTGAATACCGACGAAGTTCAACTTGCAGAACTGCAACGAAAGGTAGAACATGCGGAATCAAATTTCCGAAATTATGCGGAGAGGATGGAGATTGCCCGGTTAGACCAGCAACTCGAAAATGAACGCATCTCGAACGTAAATACGATTCAGCCCGCAAGTTTCATTGAGAAACCTGCCAGTCCCAATCGGCTTCTTTTACTGTCCCTGGGCGTGGTGTTCGCAACGTGCGGCAGCATAGGAGTGATGATGCTCGCAGAGTTTTCGTCTCCGAGGGTTAAAGCGGAGCAAGAGTACCCCGAAGTGTTTCTTCCACGGTCGCCTCTATCTCCAGCATCGTCATGGCACGAAGAGTCAGCGCTTCACTCATAGCCTGACCATTATTTAAGCATTGCGTCTATTAAGGCCTTGCGTCGGATGCGGCGATTCGACCGCGGGCCTACGATGGTTGCCTTTCTCGTCCAAGGCGGCCGTCTGCTGCATGATTGAACCAATTGAGTTGTCATGCAGGTTTTTCACCAAGCTGGCACTAATTATCTCTTGATAAGCTTTTCGGCTATTGCTCAATGAAGGCGAAACCCATTCCCGTTTTACTGACTAACGAAAGTTACTTTCGCGGAGTAGTGCCTTTCACAAATGCGAGTAGTTGCTTTGTCATGTCACAATCGAGATTCATCAGATCGGTGGCGATTTTCGCGTGTGCCTTAAGTTGACCGAACTCGGGATAATCGAGCTCGATGAATTTGCTGTGAGGAAGTGTTTGATTGAAGGCCGCAGACTCTCGCAAAGCCTCGGGACGCTGCTTTACCGTAGCGATGATGAATGGTGGGATTGTCTCGCGGTTGCGTTTAGCCTGAGTAAGGGGCGAAGCGCTTGCGAGCGTCTCCGATTCAGTACCGAAGGCATCCTTTATCATCTTACGGACGATTGGAGAACGCGTCGAATTTAGGTCGTAACTCGCCGTGTCGATGGACATCACCCCGGCTAAAGTCGCGTCGAGGGGTAAGCCGTGAGTTTTCAAGTATTGAGGATCACACGCGACCAATGCGACGAGGTGAGCACCTGCAGAATGGCCCAACAAGAAGATCTTCGTTGGATCTCCGCCCTTGGCAGCAATGTTTTTGTGAACCCAGGCGATACCCGCTGCAACATCCTGAACGTGTGCCGGATGCATTACCGCAGGGCTTAGCCGGTAGTTCAGATTGACCATCACAATGCCTTCCTTCGCCCACGTCTTGCAGAGCTTGGTACCAGCTTGATTGTCTTTGTCGCCATGGCGCCATCCGCCCCCATGAACCCAGATCACTACCGGGCATGCTTTTCCTTTTTGGCTCAATTGGGCTTCATAGACGTCAAGTCGCTGTTTTGCATCATCACCGTATGCAATGTCCAGTGCGTCCGCAGACGATGACTTGGAAACCCCTAGCGTCAAGAAAAACAGTGCACTTACGAACAATCGAAAACTCATAACAGTTTGCCTCAAACGTTCGATCCCACCATTTTGATTCAATGAAATGCCAGCATCGGATGAGTTCATTCTCGTTAGCTGCCGAAAACAGTTCAAGCCGATTCAGTGATTGAAGCGTCTCCCGCCAATCCGGTTTTGGATGCCATCATCCTTTCAACGGCGTAACGTAGTCTGCCGAAAGCATCCTGTACTCAAGCATCGTCTCTTGTTACTGCAATCGCAACCCAATCATTCGCATTGGCAATCGGGTGCTTGCAAGCGGTTAGGCATCCGTCGCCTGCCTTATTCCGCCGATCGCGCGTATTGAATCGGAGGTGAAATCGCCTGCTTTTGATGGACTTCGGCCGCAGCTTTCAACGCCCAGTAGGGGTCGCGTAAAAACTCGCGAGCGAGTAACACGACATCTGCTCTTCCATTGCGAACAATACTGTCCGCTTGTGCGGCATTAGTAATGAATCCTACCGCCGCAGTGAGAATGTCAGCTTCCTTGCGAATCCGCTCGGCGAAGGGAACTTGAAAACCGGCTCCGAATGGTATCGCGTTGTAATCAGGGGTGTTAAATGCGGAGCTGCAATCAATCAGATCAGCACCTTCGGCTTTGAGTCGCCTAGCGAGCTCAACCGAATCGTCGATGGTCCAACCGCCTTCAACCCAGTCGGTGCAAGAAATCCGAACAGCAAAAGGATATTTGTCTGGCCACACTGTTCGCATTGCCCTCGCTGTTTCGAGAGTCAAGCGAATTCTGTTCTCAAAGCTACCGCCGTAGGCGTCGGTTCGATGATTGCTGAGTGGCGAGTAAAAATTGTGAAGGAGATAGCCATGGGCAGCATGCAGTTCGAGCCATTCACATCCGGCTTGCACGGCGCGTACGGTTGCTGTCCGGAATGCTTCCTGCACGGTGCGGATATCCTCCACCGTCATCTCGCGGGGTGGCCGACTAATTTCAGCGCCGAAGGGAATGGGGCTAGGTCCAATCGTCTCAAAGCCTCCGTCACTGTCGGAGAGCGAATGCCCGCCATCCCACGGACGCGCTGTACTACCCTTTCGACCTGCATGAGCCAATTGTATTCCCGGGACCGAACCCTGCTGCTTCAGAAAATCAGTGATTCGACGAATCGGTTCGATGTGCTTGTCGGACCAAATGCCTGCGTCCCAAGAAGTGATTCGCCCACGCGGCTCAACGCCCGATGCTTCGATAATCACTAATCCGGCACCGCCGACTGCCCGCGACCCAAGGTGGACGAGATGCCAGTCGCTCAGCAGTCCATCATCCGAACTGTACTGGCACATGGGCGAAACACCGATGCGATTTCTCAGGGTCACGCTTTTAATGGTAAGTGGCGAGAACAGGTGAGTGCGGTTTTCCGAAGCTTGCATAGAACTGTTTCTGTAGTCAATCGAGTCTTGGGGGGCGTCGCCGTGCTGAACAAATGATTCGGCAATTGATTACGCCATTTTGCGGGCCTAACCGCCTACTCACGTTTTTAACCTGCTACGCCGACTGCGACTACACCGGTCGCTGACAATGGCTTCCTTAGCGGCACCGAAAGGCTTTTACGCATGGGCTTCAATTACAAAACTCCCTCCGGTGTTCTCAGTCTTGCAGCAACAACCCCATGGGCCTCCACTTCAACCCAAACCCCATTGGTCTTTCTTCAACCAAATCGATCCCGGGATGATCACAGTCCACTCGACCTGTAGTAGACTGCTAGACTGTTTATTGCTAAACTAACTACATCTGTTAAAAAAATCGACGCGAAAGAAACGCGAGAAACACAATGGGCGGCAATCTAGAAAAGGAATTGAAAAAGAAGAAGGCTTTCGATTCGCCCCAGCAGGCAGTTGTGGTGGGACTTTTGCGCACCAATGACATGTTCCAATATCGCTTTGCCAAACTCTTTCGAGAGTACGGATTGTCGGAACCGCAGTACAACATCCTACGGATTCTTAGGGGCGAAGGACAGCCGTTACCGTGCTTAGAGATAGCGTCACGACTGATCACGATGGTGCCTGCGATTACAAGTCTCATCGATAAATTGGAAAAACGAGAGCTCGTTTCACGCCAAAGGTGTACGCAGGATCGGCGAGTCTGGTATGTCGCGATAACCAGCGAGGGCATGCAATTGCTTACGAGGTTAGACGAGCCCGTTATGAATCTTCACCACCAACTCTGCGCGGGGTTATCGAAAACTGATTGTCATCAACTCGTTCAATTACTGGAAAAGGCGAGAGACGCTCACTGCGCAGAGACAGCGATCAACAGCTAAGGGAATTTGCTCAGGCTTGTTCGATCATTGACAGCTCAGCGTTCCATTGGCAGGCCATTTGCACTAAGCATCACTGCTAATCAGTCAAATCAATTCACTTTTATACAAAGGTTCACGGCGATGGGTTACGAAATCACGAATAAGAACATCCTGGTAACGGGTGCCAATCGCGGGATTGGAAAGCAGATCGTTATGGAAGCATTGGCGAGAAACGCAGGGAAGGTCTATGCGGCTGTGAGAAAAGTTGAGTCAGCACACGCATTAGTCCAGGAATTGGGGGATCGCGTGGTGCCGATATGTGTCGATTTGGAGAACCCGCAATCGATTGTTGACGCGGCTAATATCGCCAACGACGTCGATCTGGTCATCAACAATGCAGGCGTATTGAGAACAGAGGGGCCACTGAGTGATGACGCAATCGAGGCATTGCAGTATGAACTCAATGTCAATCTGTTTGGCCTCGTACGAATGGCGAAGGCATTTGCTCCGGTGCTCAAAGCGAATGGCGGCGGAGCCTTCGTGCAGCTCAATTCAGTGGTTTCGCTCAAGGCATTTGCGAACATTGCGACGTACTCCGCATCGAAAGCAGCTAGTTACTCGATGACGCAATCGCTTCGACAGGAATTGTTAGAACAAAAAACGTTGGTCGTGAGTGTTCATCCTGGTCCCATTTCAACCGATATGGCAAACGATGCCGGATTTGGTGAGGGCGCAGAATCACCGTCGCTCGTCGCTGTAGCGATTTTTGACGCTTTGAAGAACGGACAGTTTCATGTGTTCCCAGATTCGGTGGCGAAGCAAATCGGAGCGGCGTATCAAAGTTTTGCAACCTCCATCATCGAAGGCGCATTGACCGAAGCCGTTCACTAGCGAAAAGCGGCGAGCGCACAGTGGAAGGCATACCGTGACAGAGTCGATGTTGCGGAAGAGGTGTTATCGCTTTTCAGGTCTTATGCTCGGCTTTGACGTTCATCTGTTTTGGCGTTCAATCGCCTCGGTTTTAAAATGTTGCTCCGCAAATCAATACCCGATGGTCCAGCGCCCGTTCATTGCGCCGTCACACTCCAAGTGCGTGCTGGTAGAGAGGCTGAATTTGAAGCGTTGCTTTTACGTTTTGTGCAACGGTCCCTCGACTATCGCGTATCGACAGGAGTCCACCTTATTCGGCCGATTCCAGGAAGTGGTAGTCGCGAATACGGAATCCTTCGATCCTTCATGAGCGACGATCATCGTCGAGAGTTCTATGAGTCGGAAGCGTTTAAGCAATACAAGGTGGACACAAGAGATCTCGTCGAAGGGGAGCCGGTCGTGCGTTCATTACATGGGCTAGAAGCATTTTTTCGAAATGGCGCATCATCACCTCCTCGATGGAAGATGGCGATCGTTACTTGGCTAGGTGTGTTTCCTACCGTTCTTTTTTGGACAACTGCTTTCGATTCGCATCTCACATCGCTTCACCCAATCGTAGTGACAGCGGTCGTCACCATCTTGACCGTGATCACTTTAGCTTGGTGTGCAATGCCCTTCCTTGTAAACGTGTTTCGGCCCTGGCTACATCAAACTTGATAGGCCTTCGGGGCGCGACGGATACGGCCAACTCATTAGTTAAAGCCACAAATCACCTTTCGTATCCGTTGCATCTTACGGGCGACAAGTGAAGCAACATTTAATTCGTACTCTAAAACCTTGACCGAGTGTTTTAATGATCGCACTGAGAAAATCGGAGGACCGCGGCCAAGCCAACCACGGTTGGCTCCATTCGTACCATACCTTTTCTTTTGGATCGTACTACGATCCGCAGAATAGGGGCTTTCGTTCGCTTCGCGTCATGAACGAAGACCGAGTCGCTGCTGGACAAGGCTTCGGGACCCATGGGCACTCCAACATGGAAATCTTGTCTTATGTGCTGAGTGGGACACTCGAACACAAAGACTCGATGGGACATGGCAGAGTGCTGGAGCCGGGTGAGTTTCAGCTAATCAGCGCCGGGACCGGAATCACACATAGCGAGTTCAACCCTTCGCGCGATACATCCACTCACTTTTATCAGATTTGGCTTCTGCCGAATCAACAAGACCTGGTTCCTAGCTACGAACAGAAACGATTTGACGGTGCAGAGCTAGCCAATTCATTGCGTTTGGTCGCTTCACCAAGTGGGATGAACGGCTCGATCGTCATTCACCAGAATGCATCCATCTACCTTTCAGAAATCAGACCTCGCCGAATCGTTCTCCACGATTTGTTGCCAGGGCGATTCGCTTGGCTTCAGGTACTGCGTGGTGATGTAACGCTCAATGACGAGCCGATGGCCACCGGCGATGGTGCGGCCATAAGCGATGTGAGCATGCTTCGTATCGAGGCAACCACCGCATCCGAAATCATGTTGCTTGATTTAAGTTGATTCTTAAATCGGACGCTTAATGGCCCGGTTCCCGTCATCGGCCTGGTCGGTTGAAACCTTTGTTCATGCGAAGCGAGCCCCGTCTAAGCCCTTCGATTTGTTCGTGAGCGATTGGCCGAGACGAAGCCTGCCACAAGAAAGCGTTTGCAGTGACCACGATTCGCGGACAATTAAGGCACCAGAAGGCGTTAAAGAGCAAGATTATTTGAAGGTGAGACCCTAAACGGCTGTTGCGTGCCGTCTAAACCTAACGACAATAGGATTTGCGGGCTCAGCCAGCAAAGGCTGCTTCCGCTCTCGCCGATTCTCATCGCCAACAAGCCCACCCATGCCATACCGCAGTTTCTTCAAGCGATCGTGTATCGTTGACAAATCCACGGTTTTCGTGCTCGCTTTATTGGCTTCCCCAGTCAGGGGAGAACCAGTAAGTCCCGATAAGATTGATTTTGATCGCCAAATTCGCCCAATCTTGTCGGAAAACTGTTTCAGTTGTCACGGCCCAGATTCCAGTAATCGTCAAGCCGACTTGCGACTTGATCAGCGGGACGCGGCGGCAGAACGCGGGGTTTTCAATTCGGAAAACCCAAGTGATTCAGAACTGGTCAAGCGAATTTTTTCGAGTGACGTCGAGACGCTCATGCCCCCTCCAGAATCGACCAAGGTTTTGACGGCGGTCCAGAGACAACTTATCAAGAGCTGGGTCGAGCAGGGTGCGGAGTACGCCCAGCATTGGGCGTTCGTCGCGCCACAGAAAGCGGAAGTTCCCATCGACGTGAGTGCCGTCGACTTTTTTGTTCAGCAGCGTTTAACCCGTGAAGGTTTGGTTCCTTCACCGCCAGCGGACCCTGTAACACTGGCACGCAGACTTTCGCTCGACCTGGTGGGGTTACCGCCAAGCAAAGGCGACATCGGACAATTGACGGGCGATGCCAGTGATGCCAGTGTGAGTGAGTATGTCGAGCGTTTACTTGCATCGCCACACTATGGCGAACGAATGGCAATTCCATGGCTTGACGTCGTTCGGTTCGCAGACACGATCGGGTACCACTCGGACAATCCACGTAACATTTACCCCTATCGCGACTACGTCATCGCAGCGTTTAACGCAAATAAACCATTCGATCAATTTACGATTGAACAAGTGGCAGGCGACTTGCTTCCCCAACCCACGCAAGAACAGAGAATCGCTTCGGGCTTCAATCGCCTGCTCTTAACGACTGAGGAGGGAGGCGCTCAAGCAAAGGATTATGAAGCTCGATACATGGGCGATCGTGTTCGCTCGATCGGTACCGCGTGGCTTGGACTCACGATCGGTTGTAGCCAATGCCATGATCACAAATTTGACCCGATTACAAGTCGGGACTTTTATTCAATGGGTGCATTCTTCGCTGATATTGAAGAAGCGATCATTGGGAGACGTGAAGACGGATTGATCGTACCCTCGAACGAGCAGCTGGTGAAATTGCAGCGATTGAAGGTAAATCAAAGTCAAATCGCGGCTGAATTGGCTGCGGATCATCCGGAGTTAGCGAATTCACAGATCGAATGGGAAAAACAGCAGGTTGCGTTGGCCGATGCACAGGCCAGCTGGAAGCCGGTCGTCGTCCGTGACGCGAAGTCCAACGCGGGTTCAACCCTCACGATACTGGCTGAGCGGTCGGTGCTTGCCAGCGGAGATCGTCCTGACAAAGACACTTACTTCGTGACGTTAGCCGCGAAAGAGTCTATTCCACATGCTGTCGGTTTGCAGCTCGAAGCCGTTCCTCACGACTCGCTTCCGGCTAAGGGAAGTGGAAGGGCCGACAACGGGAACTTCGTCGTTTCCGAGGTGGTGGTTCAACTTCGTCGCGCTGACGGAACCCTTTCGCCTGTTGCTTTCAAGTCGGCTCGTGCGTCAGTCGAGCAAACCATTGCCAGCGAATCGAACCCTTACAAGAAGTGGAATGCTTCAGCAACGATTGATAACGATGAGAAGGGAGCCGAATGGGGATGGGCGATCTTGCCCGACGTGACCCGAAAACAACAGTTGCAACTGACTTTTGCGGAATCCGTCGCACTTGGCGCAGACGATACCCTGATTGTCGAAGTAAGGCAGAGCCACGGAGCCGGTGGACACCTACTGGGTAGTTTTCAATGGGCCGTTACCGAACAAGCGGTTGCTCTAGAAACGCCCATGCTTGATCCCGTCGCGACAGAATTAGTTGCATTAATCAGGTTGCCGCAAGAGCAACGGTCGAGCGAGCAGGCATCACAGCTCCATCGCGCTTTTGTTGCCATTGCACCGGAACTTGAGTCACTGCGACAGAAATTAGTTTCCGCTCAAAAAGAGTTGACACAATTTGAGGATAGTCTACCTCGTACTCTAGTATCGACGTCGATGGCTACGCCTCGCGTTGTGCGAATCCTGCCTCGTGGTAATTTTCTGGACGAAAGCGGCGAAGTGGTCGGACCAGCGCTTCCGGCGTTTCTCACGACGACTCAGACAAATAATCGAAAACTTAATCGTTTAGACCTCGCGCAGTGGCTTGTGTCTCGCGAGAACCCGCTGACCGCGAGAGTTTTTGTGAATCGACTCTGGAAGCAGTTTTTCGGCATCGGCTTGGTAAAAAATCTCGATGACCTAGGAGCTCAAGGTGAGCCACCTGTTAATCAGGAATTGCTTGACTACCTCGCGGTGGAGTTTATGGAAAGTGGATGGGATGTAAGGCATGTCATTCGCTTGATCGTTAATTCAAAGACCTACCGTCAAGCGTCTCATGCATCGCCTGAATTGCTTTCGCATGATCCGGAGAATCGTCTGGTTGCAAGGCAAGGACGTTTTCGACTGCCTGCTGAATTGGTACGAGATAATGCTTTGTCAATCGCAGGATTGTTGACTTTTGAAATCGGCGGGCCTAGCGTGAAGCCATATCAACCGGATAACTACTGGGAAAACCTGAACTTTCCTTCCCGTTCGTATGATGCGGATTCCGGAACCAAGCAATACCGAAGGGGACTTTATACTTGGTGGCAACGATCATTCGTCCACCCAAGCATGCTGGCGTTTGATGCGCCAACTCGCGAAGAGTGTACCGCTGACCGAACGCAGTCAAACATTCCTCAGCAGGCACTCGTCCTGCTTAACGATCCTACTTACGTTGAATCGGCGCGTGCCCTAGCAAATCGAATGGTTTTGGAAGGTGGCGAAGTCATCAGTGGTCGGATCGCATGGGGGTTTGAAAATGCGACGTCGCGACAGCCTTCGGCGCAAGAACTGGCGCTCCTTCAAAAGCTTTTCGACGGGGCGCTAGCGCAATACCAGGCCGAGCCTGAAGCGGCAACGAGTTTACTCAAAGTCGGCCAATTCGCCGGCAGTCAGGAAAAAGTACCTGCCGCTGAGATGGCCGCGTGCACTCAAGTCGCTCGTGCCATTCTCAACCTCCACGAAGTCATCACCCGAAATTAGGCGAGTGGCATTTTTAGAAAGAACCCACACGACCTTGATCGATCCTTTAAGAATTGCCAGCTACTGCGGTGAGATTCGACAATCGCTTCAGGTTCAAAGGATAGTTTTGTTTGAGTCTTTTCATTTCTGTCGCTCACCAACATTCATTGCCAGGAATAAATACGATGTCCGAGTCTCCCTCCAACCATGCGTCGCTGCGCAAGGCCTTACTGCGTCGTACATTTTTGCGCAGCAGCGGATTAGGTATCGGCTCAATCGCGTTGGCCTCGTTGATGGATAGCGATGCGATTGCAAAGCCTTTTGTACCGGCGACTCCAAGTAATTCTTCCCCGCTCGTTCGTCACCATCCACCTCGGGTGAAGCGTGTCATTTGGTTGACCATGGCAGGCGGTCCGTCGCATTTGGAGACATTTGACTACAAGCCGGAGCTTGCCAAGCGAGACGGGCAAATGATGCCGGAAAGCATGACCAAGGGGCAACAGATCGCGCAGCTACAGGGGCAACCACTTAAATGTTTTGCACCGCAGACAACCTTTTCTCGCTTTGGAAAGAGCGGGACAGAAATCTGCGATCTGTTTCCACAAATCGGTTCGGTCGCTGATGACATTTGCTTCATTCGCTCGATGACGACCGACGCCATCAACCATGATCCCGCGCACATGTTTATGAATACCGGATCGCAAATCGCCGGTCGTCCTTCGATGGGCTCATGGGCACTTTATGGACTTGGCAGTGAAGCCACCGACCTACCCGGTTTTGTCGTTCTTACATCGCTGGGCCGTGGTGGTCAAAATCAACCCATCGCGGCACGACAATGGTCAGCTGGGCTTTTGCCATCGCGTTACCAGGGGGTGCATCTCCGTGGAAAGGGAGAGCCGGTGATGTACCTGCAAAATCCTCCCGGCGTGAATCGAGCCCAACAACAATCACTGATAGAAACAGTGAATGCATTGAACACTCAACGGGACCAAGTCGTCGCGGATCCCGAGATTGCAACAAGAATCGCCCAATATGAAATGGCATTTCAACTTCAGGAAAGCGTCCCGAGGTTGATGGATGGCGAGGGCGAAAGCGAAGGAACGTTGCGACTTTACGGCGGAAAGCCGGGGGACGGATCATTCGCCGCCAATTGCCTTCTCGCGAGGCGGCTAGCGGAACGCGGTGTTCGATTTATTCAGCTCTACCACAAGGACTGGGATCATCATGGTGGCGTAAAGGACGGCGTGAAATTGAAAGCCGAGGAGATCGATCGGCCCTGCGCTGCGTTGATCAATGACCTGAAGATGCGCGGGCTATGGGACGATACGCTTATCGTTTGGGCCGGCGAATTCGGCCGCACGCCGATGTCACAAGGCGGCAACGGGCGCGACCATCACAACAAGGGTTTTACGATTTGGCTAGCCGGCGGCGCGGTACGCGGTGGGTTGAATTATGGACGGACCGATGAACTGGGGTATGCGGCAGTAGAAAATGTGGTGAAAGTGCATGACCTCCATGCAACCATGCTGCACTTACTAGGGATCGATCACGCGCGATTTAGCGTTAAATTTCAAGGCCTTGATGTGAGGCTGACGGGGGTCGAACCGTGCCACGTTCTGCACGATATTCTCAGCTAAGCGGGTTTCGCAAAAAAGTCGGACTTTGCTTTGCCGAGGGCGATCGCGGTGAATGCGTTCCCCCTACGATTCTGCTGCCGGGCGATGTCTTAACCGCTGTATTTCTTTTTTATCCCGCTCGCGACTTGTAATATGAATCGAGTTTTATTCACGAACGGTACGGTCGTCTTGCCTGATCGGATCCTAAACGACGGTGAGGTCGAATGTCAGCGGGGAAAGATTGTTTATGTTGGTGAAGCACGGAATCGCCGGCCCGACGATGCGATGGTCATTGACGCAAAGCGGGGCTTTGTTTCCCCTGGATTCATTGACATTCATGTGCACGGCGGTGCCGGCGCGGATTATATGGATGGCACAGTAGAAGCAGTCCGGGCAGCTTGTCGAGCGCATGCGAGCCATGGAACGACGACGCTGTTTCCGACCACAACGACCGGTACCTACGCGCAAATCGTTGCGATGCTGGAAGCCTGCAAGGAAACGCAAAAACAGGGCAACCACGGCGCACAGATCGCGGGGATTCATCTTTACGGGCCTTATTTCGCAGCCGACAAAGTGGGATGCCATCCGGTGGAAGGGCGTCGCGCTCCAGAGGAAAAGGAATACAGTCATTATTTTGCATCGTCCATGATCAAGATCGCTACCTGTGCGGCCGAACTGCCCGGCGCTGAGGCGTTCTACCGAATGGCGAAAAGACACCGTTGCTTGGTAACCTGCGGGCACTCTAATTCCAGCTGGAGCGAGATGGATCGCGCCTTCAGAGCAGGCATGCGACATGTCGATCATTTTTGGTGCGCCATGAGTTCGGTGTCATCAGTCCGCAGTCGTTTCAATGTTCCCATGCAGGGCAGCATGGCAGAGTTCGTGCTCATGAATCCCGAAATGAGTACGGAGATCATCGCTGATGGCTGCCACCTTGCGCCGGAGTTGCTTGAATTTGCTTTCCGGATGAAAGGGGCTCAACGGTTGCTCTTGGTTACGGACAGCAACCGCGCAATGGACCTTCCACCGGGGAGGTATCGATTCGGGTCGCAAGCTGACGGCTCGTGGTTCGAGAGCGATGGCAAAGTTGGTTGGTCGACAGACGGAAATCTGGCGAGTTCCATAACAGGGATGGACCATATGGTGCGGCAAATGTTTGAACACACCTCTGCATCGTTAGCTGACGTCATTCGGATGGCGAGTCTTACCCCGGCTGAACGGACCGGAATTTCACGAAAGACAGGGAGTATCGAAGTCGGAAAGCAGGCCGATATTCTTTTACTTAATCGAAGGCTAGAGGTGAAAAGAGTTTTTGTTCGCGGATGCGAACTCGTCTTTAATGTCTAACCGATCAGTCGATTGCCTTAGAAATTCAAGAACCAATCGTTGCACATTAGGCTGTAAGACAATCGACATGTGAGTACCGAAAATTTGACGAATCTCACACCGCGAGCTGATAGGCACGCGAGCAGTCTGGACCCACAGGTCCAGTTTTGCCCAAAGCAGCAATCGCCTGATTCGGTCATCGATCGCAACGTTAAGCGAAGCTTGAGCCTCATTAGCCATCACGGCGACTTCTGAAAACAAGTTTCCTGTCGTCCATCGGAGCATCATGCCTATGGGACTCGTCGTAAGCAGTGGCGCTATCGAAACCAGTGCCTCAATTGGTGGATCTTGTAATCCAGCGATCGCTTGGCGTACCACCCAGTCCCCAAAGCTGTGTGTCACAACGGCAACGGTGTTGCCAGCCTTCTGATCCTCAAGCAACTGCAGTCGAAGTCGGCTTACACTTGCCGTAACATTCCGGCAGACAACCCTGTCTTTCCAGATCTCCACGGACCTGGCGGTTGTAGTCAACGATTTTCGCAACGGCATCAAAAGAGCCGACGCCTCCCCGAATCCCGGCACTACGTAGATGCGATCGTAATACATCGGTTGAGAGTCGAATGAAGGACTGCGGATCGCGGGTGGGTGATAGCCGCTCGTTAATTCAACCTAGCCTATCCGTCCAGGTCCCACATGACCACTGCTTGGCCCGGACCGCCTCTCATGTAAGTCGCCTAATATCGGTTAGTAAGTCAAATAGCTAAAACTCCTTGGCAACACAATCGATCGCTAACTCCACGGGGAGTAGCGATCTAAGCGACTGCTTCGCCGCGGTGCGTACGTTACCATTCCGATTCGTCGGTAACGTCACACCGCCGACGACAGACATTTTAACCGCGGAGTTTCCATCCGATCATGACACCGATGCCAAAGCACCACAAAGCGGCCACGTCGGGCTTAGCTTTCGCATAATCATGCAGCATGCTCAGGACGTCCTTTGCCGGTTCGCCGACATACTCCTTGGAGTACTCCATCGCAGAGTCGGCCGCAGCGCTCGCGACACCTACTAACTTTTCCTTCGCGACTTTCATCGTCTCCGCGTTGTTGTCCAACGTCGGTTGACCAAGTGGCTTCATTCTCGACGGTTCTCTGGTGATATCAGGATTCATAGGTTCTGCTCCTTCAAAAGCGAAATAGGATTGACTTTATACCAACGTAAGTTTTCGAGGTTCGGATAGCTTGCCGCAGCAGTGCTTCTGCGGGCAGCAAGCAGACCAATTAAAGGGCATCTCCCGCCCATGTTGCGACATCTTTGTTGATGGCGTACCGATGAAAAATGTCGCAAGCTTGGTTATCACAACAACTGAGGTGGAGCCGAAGCCATGGAAAGCGGTCGCAAAGGACCGTCTCAAACGACCGGTTTCCTACCCATCAGCAGACTGACAACAAAGAGGACGAGGAACACGAAAAACAAAATCTTCGCGATGCTCACGGCAGTCCCTGCCACCAGGCCTCCAAAGCCCAATGCGCCTGCGAGCAATCCAATGATTAGAAATACGGCGGCCCAGTAAAGCATGATTTTTCCTTCTAGCTTGTGTTGTCTTAGTGCCGCAAAGTTGCGGCACAGCAAGTCATTAGCAGGCCGCGTGCCAAAACCTAATCGTGGCACTATTTGCATTGGTGTCGGAGACACACCGTTCGGTTTCGAATCAGTGCGGACGAATCGCCGTCAACAATCACAAGGAGTAGAATACGTCGCGAAGCCCTAGCGGAACTTGAGGAGGCCATACCTCGTTGAGCCACAATAAACTTATGGTCTCAGGTTGGGGGAGCGCCGATGCGTTATTGATCGAAAACCGATCGGCGTGGAAGCTTTGCGGACAGGCAAGTGTGAAAGGGACTGAAAGCGGAACAGTCATTCATCTTTAGCTTTTCCAAAGAGAACGCGCCACGAGTCATCGAAAACAGAGCGTTTGCCTACGAACGGATCGGAAGCCGGCATAGTTTTTCCTACTAGCGTGAATTGCGAATAAAATCCAACGATCCTGGCACTCTTTCTGCTACTGAAGCTACTGAGCAGGCGTCTAGTTCGAACAATGAGCCAATGCCAAAGAGTCAAAGTGCGGCTTAATCCCGCTGGGACATCCAGTTTTTTCACAACAATTCGGCGGGCCAACTGTGGATACCCTTGATCAAACTGTCCTACAAGTAGAAAACAATGGCGCGATTGAACCTTTTCGCAAACCTAGTGTTTCTCGATCGAATTGCTCAAATATCCGTATGCCACACGTACTTGTCATCGACGATGATCGAGCCATTCATCTGCTCGCTCAGCGATCTCTTTCTCCCATCGCCGATGTCGCCGTTGCCTCCACGGCAGATGAAGGAATCAGTCTATTAAGACGCAACTCCTTCGATGCTGTCTTACTTGACATTATGCTGCCAGACCGAAATGGCCTGGCGATGTACTGCGAAATTCGTGATCACGATCGACGCTTGCCTGTCATCTTCATGACCGTTGAGGCGACTAGCCAAACCGCGATCGAGGCCATGCAGATGGGTGCCTTTGACTACCTGGCAAAACCGCTTGCGGTCGACTCCCTACGCGATTTAGTGGAGAAGGCGATCGAGCAACGACAAATAAGCTCGATTCCGGTTGCCATTTCTGCGGATAGCAGAGTGACTGGAAATACGGGAGAACTGTTTATTGGTCGCAGCAAGGCGATGCTTGAAGTCTTCAAAGCGATCGGCCGGGTCAGTAAACAAGACGTTCCTGTTTTAATTAGAGGTGAGAGTGGTACAGGCAAGGAGCTGGTAGCTCGCGCCTTGTTTCAGCACAGTCATCGTGCAGCTGAGCCATTCTTGGCGGTGAATTGCGCCGCACTGCCGGACAATCTGCTCGAAAGCGAATTATTTGGTCATGAGAAAGGTGCGTTCACTGGTGCCGAATCAAGACGAATCGGTAAGTTTGAGCAGTGCAATGGTGGGACTCTCTTTTTAGACGAAATCGGTGACATGGCACCCTCTGTTCAGGCAAAGGTGCTACGTGTACTACAGGAGCAAAGATTCGAGCGGGTCGGAGGTAACAATGAATTGACGACGAACGTTCGGATTGTTGCAGCAACCAACCGCCCACTGGAACAAATGGTTGAGGACGGAGACTATCGTGAAGATTTGCTCTACCGACTCAACGGTGTAACGATTGAGTTGCCACCACTGCGGGAGCGTCAGGGTGACGTCGAACTGTTGCTGCAACACTTTCTTAGCCAAGCGAAACGCGAGCTGAAAAAGCCAGACCTGGAGGGCGTTTCCCCTGAGACAGTCGAGTTACTAACCGCTTATCATTGGCCTGGCAATGTACGACAGCTAAGGGCTGTGATCCGACGCTGCGTTTTGGATTCGACGATGCCGGTGATTGTTCCCGATGTATTACCTAAAGAAATCATCGGAGGCCGCCAGCGAGAATCGTCGACGATGGTAGAGTCGGTACTATCACCCAGAGAATCTAATAGCGGTGCCCAGTTGCCAAATCTTGTCGATCGTTTGCTGCGGGAGAAATCGACGAATGTGTACGCTGAGGCAGTGGAGTACGTGGAACGCTATGTGCTCTTAAAAGTCCTTTCAGAAACCCATGGGAACCAGAGTCAGGCTGCCGAGCTATTGGGAATTACCCGCGGGAAACTTCGAGACCGAATCGCTACCTATCAGATCGTTTTGAACAGCGGTGTTTCCATTCGAGACGATGCGTAAGGACATACTCCCATCGAGACAAAATGATTGCGAAACCAGCATCGACAAGGATAGAGGCGGCTGTGGTTACTCCCGAACAAAGAGAACGATTTGCTCCTGCGCTCAATCGCGTCGCGGGCGATGTGGAGCTATTAGTATCGATTGCTGCACTGGTAAGCGAGGATGCGCCAGAGGTCTTTACCTCCCTTCAATCGCAGCTTTCAAAGCGCGCATTGTCCGAAGTCGCGGCATTAGGACATCAACTCAAGGGCATGCTAAGCACTTTTGAAACCGACGGACCTGTTATCATCTTGCAGGAATTGATTCATTCGGCCCGCGCTGGCGACCAGGCAGAGGCTGAGCGTGTGCTTCGCCGTTGTAATAAAGAGCTAGGTGACCTGATTGACGAGATTAAGCGACTCGGCGACTCAAGCCCCTCCTAACTGCATTTTGGCTTTTGTGTCCTGATGGCGCCCCCTCAATCACGTGAGTTGCGTTTCAGAGCGGATCTTTGTCAAGTGTATTCGTAGCGCCCTATCTGCGTGTTTGATTCATGAAGTTGCTGGTCGATAAAGTCCGCCGTTTACCGCGAGCCTCGGGTCAGATGGTGCGCTGGCTGATCGCCCTTGAGCCAATTGTGCTCGGGATGCTGCTGTTGCTCGGACTGGCCATTTGGGCTTTTACAGCTTTGGCAAGCGAGGTTCTCGCTGGTGACACTCAAGCTTTGGACGAGCTGATTATTGTCGCGTTAAGACGCGATGACACACTTGATCGTCCTATTGGCCCCGCTTGGTTGAACGAAATGGGGCGCGATGCCACTGCACTTGGTGGAATGGGTTGGCTAGTGCTGGCAACGGGTGGAGTAGCGGGTTTTTTAGTATTGGTGGACAAGCCTAAAATGGCCATATTCTTAGTCGCCTCAACAATAAGCGGATTCGTGTTGAGCTTGATCCTGAAAACCTCTTTTGATCGACCGCGGCCGGATATCGTTTCACACTTGTCGTATGTTTACACCAGTAGCTTCCCAAGCGGTCACTCGATGTTGGCAGCAGTGGTGTATCTCACGTTGGGAGGGTTGGTGGCCGAAGTTGTCGAAAGACCGCTATTAAAGATCTATGTAATTTTTATCGCGCTTACGATCACCATCATTGTCGGGGTTAGCCGAGTTTACTTAGGAGTCCACTATCCGACTGATGTGTTGGCTGGCTGGATCGCGGGACTGGTCTGGGCAACGATTTGTTCGCTGCTGGGGCGATGGCTGCAATGGTTTGGTCGCGTCGAGACAAGCGAAGTAGAATAGCAAGCTTCTGCCAAGAAATTCTTAACAAGCTCCGATTTTACGTTTTTTAAAACCAACATCGGATGGTGCAACCCGGCGCCGACCGATGGCGATTCCCTTAGGAGGGTTTAGGAAGGCGCACCATCAGACTTCGCCGCGTTCATTTTATTAATTTAGCGCGGCGATTGAACTCATACAAATCCGGTCGGTCAGCGAAGATCACGCGTTTGCGGATGCATTTACCGATTCCGCCAAAGTAGACAGTGCTTCGTCCGTCGTCTCTTCCTCATTGAGGTTTTGCTTGAGAAGCGAGAGAGCGTCATCGTACCCTAGCAGTTTAGCCCAAGTACACAGCGTTCCGTACGTGGCAATCTCGTAGTGCTCAACCTTCTGTGCGCTGGCAATCAATGCGGCATCCATTACTTCTGGATCCGCTTTTTGTTCCATCATCGAAGCAGCTTCTTCGATCAGGCCTTTCATTGCCTCGCATGTCTTGGCGCGAGCCGCCTTGCCGGTGTCGGCAAAAGCTTCCTCGACCCGGGTGACCTGCATCTCGGTTTCAGCAAGGTGTTTTTTAAATGCGTCAGCAAGTTGAGGGCTTGAGGCCTTCGCCGCCATTTTCGGAATTGCCTGAACGAGTTGGCGTTCAGCGCTGAGGATGTCACGCAGTTCGTCGTAGAAGAGATCTGCAAGGTTGTTGAGAGACATAATGGATCCTAACGAGAGTGGAGATTTAAGAGTTGCCACGCTAATACATGGCGTCGGTCTTCGTTACCGGATTGTGAACAACGCAAGCGGCGCGCCAAAAGTCAACGAACTTTTCCATTGAACGCCACGTGCTTGCATTCACGCGATTTGATATCGCATGAGCCACGGAGGGTGAGGCAGGTTGATTCGTAAACGATCTATGTGGTCGCCGGTCACACAGCGGGTACTATGGATTCAATAGCATGAACGGTGTGAAACGGCGGGGTGTTCAACAAAAAGTTGAGCTGAGATAACGTGCTAGCCTCAGTAGCTTGGGAAAAGCGACTAAGATCAACGACAAGAAAATAACGAGGTATTGCATGGTCCGAAAAAACTTAATTGCACTCAACGCTTTCCTGCTCGTAGGGAGCATTCTGGCGACGGAAAGTTGCTTTGCGGCGAGGCCTAATGTCCTGATGATTCTTGTCGATGATTTGAAGCCCGTGCTTGGATGCTACGGCGATACGAATGCGATGACTCCTGCGATCGACCGCTTGGCGTCGAAAGGAATACGGTTTGAATTGGCGTACTGCAACCAATCGGTATGCGCGCCGTCGCGCTTTACACTGATGCTCGGTTCGCATTCGACCTCGACAGCCTTATACGATCTAGGAAGCAACTTGCGGCGTTCAATCCCTGACGCAGTGACGCTCCCACAATTTTTTTCCGCCCACGGTTACCGCACGGAATCACTTGGAAAGGTTTTTCATATCGGACACGGCAACGAGGGGGACCCGGCGTCGTTCAGCGTCCCACATTTCAAAGAAAAGGTCATCGAATATTGCGACCCGATCAGCACCGATGGTGGAAAGCTCACGCGGGAGGAGGCCCTGTTTAGTAATCAAAAGCTCGATCGTATTCGTTCGCTTCCCCGAGGTGCTGCGTATGAATCGCCGGACGTCGCGGATGAAAGCTACGCCGACGGGCGTATCGCCGAAGAGACGATCGAACGTCTACGCCTCGCAAGGAAACGCCTTAAAGAAAAAGGAATTCCGTTTTTTATTGCTTGCGGATTTGTTCGCCCGCATTTGCCATTCTCCGTACCAAAAAAATATTGGGATCTTTACGACCCAAGCAAGCTACCTTTGCCTCGACTGGAAACTCCCCCGCTGGATGCTCCAACGGTCGCAGGCAAGCGAGGTGGCGAGATTGCAGCCTATAGGCCGATTCCCGAAGACAGTAGCGTCCCCTACACCGACGAATTGAAACGGCGACTGATTCATGGCTATTATGCCAGCACTAGTTTCATGGACACTCAAGTCGGTAAGGTAATTGACGAACTTGAGCGTCTCGAATTGATAAACGAAACAATCGTCATCTTCTGGAGTGACCATGGTTTTCATCTTGGTGACCATGGAATCTGGACCAAGCATACAAACTACGAGCAAGCCAATCGGATTCCACTCCTCATCATTGCCCCGGGGGTGACGACGCCGAGCAGTGTTACAAATCAAATCGCGGAATCGGTTGATATCTATCCGACGCTGGCCGAACTGGCCGGGTTGCCAAAACCGCTTGGGCCGCAACCGATGGACGGCATGAGTCTTGTGCCAGTACTACACGATCCCGCCGTCCGCGTTCGAGATCATGCATATCATGTATTCCCTAAAGCGGTGTTGGGCCGGGCGATTCGCAATGAACGCTATCGATTGGTTCAGTGGAGCGATATGGGAAAGTCGCAGGGCTCACCCGAGCTTGAGCTTTACGACTATCAGACTGACCCGTTAGAGACCAAAAACCTTGCTGTTGAGAAACCCGATGTGGTCAAGCAATTACTCTCGATCCTTGCAACGTATCCCGACGCATTAAGGAAAAACGAGGTGCCGCGGAAGCACGGTTTACCATAGTCGCAAACTCAATCGCTTTAGCCATCACGGACCTTGCTTGTAATCGGTCATCCAATGGGTTCGAATATCACACACAGCTCTTGCTTAAAGAGGCATTGTTGGTTGCAATGGTTTTCGAAGAACCGTTCGTGTTACTTTCCTCCAACCCTACCCCGCTCCGTCGAGAATAATGCCATGCGTGCCATGCCTACCACCCTAGTGACATTCAGTTTTATTCTTGCCTTTACAGGCGGCTTGCTTTTCGCCGCCGAAGCAGACGAACAGAAGCAGCGAGCAAAGGCGTTGCGGGCAAAGGCAGTTGAACTAGCAAGCCAAGGGAAACACGACGAAGCAGAACGCTTGGAGGTGGAAGCCCTCAAATTATTGGAGTCCGTGGCAAGTGGAGAAGCTAGCTCAAAGGACATTGAGGAACCAGATCGTCGTCGTAAGATGGAGGAAGAACGGCAGCGTCTACAGGAAGCTATGCATGCTCTCGCTACTAAAGAACGTAAAATGCGGGAATCGGATGCGTCCGAACCAGAGATGGCCGAGATTCGAAATCAGATGATTAAGCTGGAGCGCGCCATGCAAGAAACTCATGCAGGCGAGTCGAAGCGAAACGACATCCCTCACGAGTTTCGAGCACAAGCGGAAAAACTCGAACATTTTTCTCGTCGCATCCAACACGTTCGGGTTGCTGCTGAAAACTTAAAACTTGCAGAGGAACATGACCTCGCCCATGACTTGGCGGCAAAGGCAGAGGGGATGGAACATGACTTTCAGGAGGCAAAGAGGCAGTTGATGCAGAAGATGCAACAACCCCGGGAGATCCATGAAGGCGGCGTGGACGTCGTCGCGCAATTGAAAGCGGAAATCGGTCGATTGCGTGCCGAGCTTCAAGAACTTAGAGACCAGTTGAAAAGGTAGTTGTCGTCGCGACTTAGCTAGAACTTCGAATTGCAGTTTTCTTTGTCGCGATGCCTGGGCAAACCAAGCGACGGCGGGTCGTTATGGTAGGAACACGAATTCATTGCTGTTAAAAATCGCTCGACAAAGGACCGCTAGGCCATGTTGGCGAACGACAGGCTCGACATCGCGAGACTCATCCGGAGTGGGACTGCGATTCAAAGCTAGTTGATAAGTAGCTTCGACCCATTGTGTGATTTCATTGCTCGACTCAGTTCGAACTCGCTCAGCGAACGCATCGGAGAGCTGAAGCGTGAAACTACTGTTGAATAGGTTCAGCGCCTGAATCGGAGTCATCGAAGCGCGACGTAATGCGGTGCTTTGGCCAGCATCTGGACAATCGAAAGCCCCGAAGACCGCTTCGGTTTCGCGACGAACCTTGTGCGAGTAAATCATGCGGCGTTGATTTTCCGACGTAAGTTGTTCGATCGGTTTAAAGCCGCTGAGCCCACCTCGTTGTTCAAATAGGTTGTAGCCTGCGCCACCCATCTGCAAGTTGAGCCGACCACTCACCGCGAGCATCGCATCACGGATCGCCTCCCCTTCGAGACGTCGCGATGGGTAACGCCACAACAGCCGAACCTCGGCATCCTTTTCATTGGGTCCGGACTGCAATGCGGATGACTGCCGGTACGTTTTGGATAGCACAATCAAACGATGCATGTGCTTCATGCTCCAGCCTGATCGGATGAATTCGGCGGCTAGCCAGTCCAGCAACTCAGGGTGGGTAGGCTTCATGCCGCTACGCCCAAAGTCGCTTGGCGTTTGCACAAGCCCGCTGCCAAAGTGTCCCTGCCAGATGCGATTCACCATCACTCGAGCGGTGAGTGGATTCTGTGGGCTAGCGATCCAGTCGGCAAGTGCTTTACGTCGCTCCTGTTCAGGCGTGCCACGTGGTAGCGAAAGACCGGCGAACGCACTCAATACCGCGGGGACCACCTCCTCCGTTGGCTGTTCAGGATCGCCGCGATTAAGCAGCCGGATCTCATCCGGTGTGCGGAACTTTCCGGCAAACGCGAGCTGACCCTGTTCCTTCATTTTAATTTGAGCCTCCAGCTGTTGTTTTTGTCCGAGCAAATCGCCGGCCGACTTGGCGTCATCAGTGGGAAGGCCCGAAAGTATGAAAATGGGATCGATCGCAGCACCAGCAATAAAGGGCCGCCGATCGGTCGAATCGGCGATGATTTGCCACTCGTCGCCGCGAGAGACTTCGATGCGATACTCCGTCGTCATGCGATCTTCAAACTTTCCGGTCCGATCGCGACTCCAATCAACCCGCGTAATCTCCATTTCAATAGGAAACTCAAGCTCGACCCATCCCTTTCCAACATCGTTCCCAAGCCAACTACGCTCCTTGCCATACTGGCCGTCGTTGATGAAACTCGGGTCATGGCGACCTGGAACCACCATGCTACTTGATGTCTTCACGGATGCTTGCCTCGCGACATTCTGTCCTGAAGTGTCAATGATTTCAAATTCGTCGATGCATGGTTCCAGACTGTTCGTTGCGAGAATGGTGAATCGTACTTTGTTTGTTTTCACAGGCGCAAAGCGATCAACGGTAAGCTTCCAGTTGATGGTCGGGCGGAGCGGTTCAACCGTGGCTAGCGTGTTGAGTGACTTCTCAGTCAGTCCGGCCTCGAGCGTGAAAGCGGTAGCAAGTCGATCATTGAATATTCTTTCGCGATCTCGACTCCAGACGATATTAGTAATGCGAGTCACTTCGGGCAATTCAAACAGTACCCAACCGCGGCCAGCCTCCGAAGACATCCAACTGCGTGAATTCCCATATAGACCATCATTGATATGCTCAAGTTGATGTGATGGGGATTGATTACTACCCGACGCTGTAACCTTAGTACCGTGAGTGGCAAGGGCTAGGTTGCGCAACTGCGACTCGTCCGTAAAAATCTCAAATTCGTCGATGCAAGGTTCGATGAGCCCTAAACTCGGGTGCAAATTGGCATCATGAATGGTGAATCGGACGAACTTGGCTTCGACCGCCGCAAAGGACTCGACATTTCGCCCAGCATCCGTCACTCGGCGCTGAGAATTTGGCTTCGCGATCGGAACAAATTGTGCAAGTTGTCCGTCGATTGTTGCGGTCTGCTCTCGCAACGCCGCTATCTCACTCTCTCGCTGATCCGTATCGGCACTGTGAATCAGGCGATCTTCGTATTCCACTCCCGCGACGAATGCTTGCATCGCGTAGTAATCCTTAGCTGTAATAGGATCGAATTTGTGGTCATGGCAGCGAGCACAGCCGATGCTGAGACCAAGGAAGGTCTGGCCGATGTTGTTAACAATCTCATCGATTGAGTCCTGTCGCGCAAGCCGAATGGACGGAGCGTCTTTACCAATCTGTCCCGGCAGCAGTACGGAGGCAGTCACGAGAAAGCCCGTTGCCACGTCTTCGCCGAGCGCATCACCGACGATCTGTTCTTTGATGAACCGGTCGTAGGGAGTGTCGTTGTTCAGTGCTCGGATCACGTAATCGCGATAGGGCCAAGCATTCGGTCGCTCGGTATTGACCTCAAATCCATGCGTGTCGGCATACCGGACTACATCGAGCCAATGCTGAGCCCATCGCTCGCCGTAGCGTTCACTCGTCAGCAGCCGCTCAACGACCGCTGCATAAACTTGCTCAATGGAGGATGCACTTTTGACTTGGGCTAATTCCTGTTGAAAGTGTTGAACCTCATCGGGTGTCGGTGGCAGTCCTGTGAGGTCGAACGTCACACGGCGTAACCACGCGACGGGCTCACACTCGCCGGACATCTCCAGGCCGTTCTCTTCGAGCTTTACAGCAACGAATCGATCGATCTTGTCGTCAACGACCGTCGCGATTAGAGGCTTAAAACTCCAGTGGTCGCGTTTGTCTTCGAGTTCGACACGATCAACGCCATCAGGCCAAACAGCACCCTTATTGATCCATTCACAAAGAACTTCGATTTCCTTGTCTGTCAGTTGACCATCGGGTGGCATCTTCGAATCGACGTCATCGCTCATGATGAACTTGATAAGCGGACTTTGATCTGCATTGCCAGGCACGATATCAGGACCATGGCGATCTCCGCCTTTCAAGGCAACAGACTTGATGTCCAAGCGAAAGCCTGACTCCTGCTCGATGCCGCTGTGACAGTCATAACAGTGTGTTTCAAAGATGGGCCTTACGTCGCGCACAAAGTCCACGGGGTCGGCCGCGTGAGCTGTGCATACCGACAATGCAGTCAACACCTTTACGAAAAAGTGAAGAGATCGGCAGGGTGATAAAAAACGCCAACACACTCCGCCGTGCCGACCGACATCCACCGGCGCATTGTCCGTAAAGCGATTTAGAATTTGACTCACTGATTAGGTAACCCTGTCGTTAATCATGATCGAGTTTGTGCAAGGCTTCCAACGATCTTGATTCTCACGTCTGGAGGCCCGCTTAACTTCCACCTAAGAAGATTGTATTCCAATTCATGAAGTGTGGCGGCATCGTCGAGTCGCTGGTCGCAGGGAAAGGAAAGCATTGCATCCAATAATCGCCCGCTTCGCACTCCCCAACATGGCTTTTTCCCCCGCGAAAGTCCCGAGGTCCATTTGACGCAGCAAGAAGTTTCTATTCACCCATGCCGGGTAAACTGGCAACATTGGCCAACTAAAAAGGAAACATGGCCGGCAACACCGCTTGCCTCGATTTCGTCAAGTCCAACAGATGAGTTTGACTCGCGGTGAACCGTCTAAAGCAACAACACCCATAACCCGTTGGTTGACGGTGTCCGTGCTCCGCCCGCTTGGGAGGCCAACGCAGCACGTCGGGGTAACATCGTTGATCCTTACGGTAACGATTCCTTTCCTGCCTGCCCAACCCTCTATCGCTGACTTTGCGTTAACGGCGTTCGTTGCCTAGTTTTTTGCGGAGGCGTCCATGTTCGATATCGAAAGCGCCGTCAAAGCAGAGTACTCAATCGGCGGTCAATGATGGTTTTCCAAGAATGGTCGCCCGGATCAATCCGCAAGCGGTTCTCGAATCGATGCCACCAACAAACGCGCCGATTCAACCTTCAGAAACGAATCGGCCGCGCCCATACGTTCGAGGCAAAAAAGCATCGCTGGAAGTCGACAGTGCAAACAGTTTGAACCGTTGCAACACGCAAAACAAATTGACCCATTCTCTGGGGCAACGCTTTGCGCAAGTTCGACGCGTCTGCGGTCGCGTGCGCAAGAGGGTTAACTCGCATTCATTATCGATATCAGCAAATCCGCTAACGACTTTGGGGAACTGGGGCCCGCGCCCGGCGTTGGCGCGGGGGTGCGTGATACACAACCGTTAGGACATGCTACCACCGATACGCTGAGCGCCATCATCATCGACGGCACTCATGTACAAAAATCGGTTGGTCAATTCTTTAGGGGGATCCATTAAGTGATAAGCGCAATCCAGCACATCTCGCCGACTGACTTGGCCAAGTAGTTTGCCATCTTTGACGACTGGCAATCGCCGAAATGGCGTGGTTAAGAAGATTTCGGCGATGGTCAGCAAATCGTCGTTTTCCTCCACAGTGCGTGCTGCGCGGTCCATGCACTGCTCAACCGTGAAAGCCGGCATCTCGACATCCACACGTAAAAGATTTCCACGATTAACCATGCCCACGACACGCCCGTCACGAACAACAGGAAGGCGGCGGAAAGGGGTATCGATGAATGTAGTAGCAATCGCCGACAGGGGAGTTTGTTCATCGATCAAACGGCTGCGATCTCGATCCATAAAGGCGCTCACCTTGGCCGAAGGCATCTCATCATAAGCGGCCCCAATCAAGACGTGCATACTGGTTTTTTCCGAGAACATACCGAGGAAGGATTGGTCCACATCGGTTACCGGTG
>JANOBM010000284.1:0-19937 GCA_031411655.1 Planctomycetaceae bacterium | reverse complement strand
CCGTGTACGTGTAGTAGCGGAGACCGGACTTGAACCGGTGACACCCGGCTTATGAAGCCGGTGCTCTAACCAACTGAGCTACTCCGCCGAATTGAGACCCGTAGTTTAGGAATGCGCTGCGGAGTGTCAATCGCAGGCACTTGCCCGTGGAGGGAGGGAAACCAATCGCATCCCTTGGGTTCACCACCAGGGCGAAGCAAATTCCGCTCGTTAATCGCGTTTTACGTAAGGGATCTTCGCGGAACGGTCTACCAGTTCCGTTTTGATGAAGGCGGTGACATTCCCTAACACCCCAGGCGCGTCATTGAGCAAAGCAGGCCCGGCGAGAGTGGTAGGGACGACTTCGGCCACCAATCCCTCCGCTTTGCCCTGCCCGGCTTTCTTTTTCATGGTTTCTAGACGCTTGTAGAATCGATCCGCGTCAGCAAACTGTGGACTCCCTCGCCCCACGACCAGGAAGAAAGGCAGCTGCCAAAAGAAGCGATCCCGCAAAGTGTCGTCGAGTAGGACTCCCTCAAGCATTTTTTCGGGCGAGACCAAAACCAACGCCTTGACGTCTTGCCCCTGCTTTTTTGATCCAACGCTTGGAAAGTTGAGGTCCTTCACCGCCCAATGGGAAGCAATCACCGCGCCTTCACGGATTCCAATCAAGGCGAGGGCGTTGAGATTCAGCTTGCCCTCATTGTTCTCTTCTCGCAAATACTTCTTCACCGCCTCCATGTCGCCATTGATGATGTTCATGACGTCTGCTTTTCCCATCCTGGCGAGATCGAATTCGCGATTCTTGCCACCAAGCGTGTATTCGCGACTGCCGCCATGGCCACGAAACTCAGGCACGATCACTGCGCAGCCAGCATCCCAAAGAGATTTGACCAGCGGGGAGTAAGGGCTTGCTTGGCCCTTCCATTCATGGAGCACAATGACGGGAACGGCTTCCTTCCCCTTTTCAGATGCGGCGTAAAACGCTCGAAGTGTCACGTTGTCCTTCGTGATCAACTCGAGCGACTGGATCGTCATCTTTCCCTTCTCGCCAACCTTCGCGGGGGCGCCAATCGCCGGTGGGACAGGCTTTGTCGGTGCCGGGGGTACAGGCTTTACCGAGACCGCCGCGGGTGGTTTGAGCGGTGCCGCTGGTGCAATGGCTGGAGGCGTCACTGCCGGCGCAGTCTTCACAGGGGCCGTCGGCACGACTGGCGATACGGGCAGGGGCGGCGGCTGGGCAACGCAGACGGTAGCCACCGCAGTCGCACAGACCCAAAACAGAACGACGAGGGCTCGCGATTGTCGCGTCAGCTCGCCACGGAGCACCAAAGTGACGGGTTTTACTTTGGTTGGCGACAACTTTCGGCTTGGCTCAAACGGCATCAGGGAGTGTAGGTGAGCGTTCATGGTGACTTTTGTGTTGCCTTTTCGGAAACGAACGTGCTTCCTTCGATGCTAGACCGGCTTGTCAGCTCGGTCAATTATCGCTGGCAAACTCTTGACGATAATTCGTTATAATTGACAACTTCTCTCGAATCGGGGCCGTCCGTTTCGCTTCGAGTCCGCGACAGCCCGATTCCCTCGGATTTCCGGCGGACTTTGCGTTCGAATCGTCGCGTTTGATGGATGTCTGGCCAGTGCGGCACTCGCGTGCGGGCCACGGGCACACCACTTACCCCGTACTTAACAATCTCTCAAAGAATGCGCACTGATGGACTTTTTAACCTCATTGTTTTGTCCCCACTGCTTCATGCTTCGCCTTGGGTTTGTCGTATGGGGGAGCGTGAGCCATTCGTTTCGTCGCATTGAAATTGGCCCATGGAATCGCACTGCCGGTCTGTTGGGAACCCTTGGTGTTTGCATCGTCAGTTCTTCGAGTGTTGCGTATTCACAGCGGGACTTGAAGGAGATCCCATCGCCCGATCCGGTTGGGGAGATTGCTGCGATGACGCCAGACCCTGCCGCAAAGGTGGCTTTATTTGCATCCGACCCTGACTTTCGGAAGCCGATCCAAGTGAACTTTGATTCGCGGGGTCGGCTATGGGTTGCCAGCAGCGAGGTATATCCTCAAATCAAGCCTGGTGAAAAGGCGAATGACAAGATCGTTGTTTTGGAGGACACCGACGGCGACGGTATCAGCGACAAGAGCGTTGTCTTCGCCGAAGGCTTATTGATTCCCACGGGCGTTGTTCCCGATGGCAGTGGCGGAGCGTATGTCGGGGCAAGTACCGAGCTACTTCATTTTTCTGATACCAATGGCGATGGTCGTGCGGACAAACGCCGCGTCGTTTTGAGTGGCTTCGGAACTGAAGATACTCACCACCTGGTCCACACGTTGCGCTGGGGGCCTGACGGTTGTCTTTATTTCAATCAGTCGATTTACATTCATAGCCATATCGAGACTCCCTACGGGACACGTCATTTAGAAGGCGGTGGGATATGGCGCTATCGACCTGAGACGGGGGATTTGTCCGTTCTTTGCAAAGGATTTGTCAATCCTTGGGGGCATGTATTTAATGAATACGGCGAATCGCTTGCCACCGACGGTGCTTATGTCGAAGGGATCAACTATGTGTTTCCTGGTGCCGTGTTTGCCACCGCGCCTGGGGAGACACGTTTTGTTAAAGGCATGAATCCAGGGAGTCCGAAGCATTGCGGCCTTGAGATCTTATCGGGGACACATATCCCACCTTCTTGGTCCGGCGATTTGGTAACCAGCGATTTTCGTGGACATCGCGTTTGTCGGTTTACACTTTCACCCGATCAGAGTTCCTATACCAGCCGCCAGCAGTCTGAGGTTCTGACAAGTTCCCACATCGCGTTTCGTCCGATTGATGCTCGTATGGGGCCCGATGGTGCTTTGTATATAGCCGATTGGTACAACCCCATCATCCAGCATGGTGAGGTCGACTTTCGCGATGAGCGCCGCGACCGCGAGCACGGACGCATTTGGCGAGTTTCATTCGATGGTCGACCTTTGGATCCGTGGCCGGATTTTGCCTCGGCGACTCGTGATGATTTGATCCTGTGGCTTGAATCTCCTTCTTTGGCAGTTCGGCAATTCGCGAGGCAGCAACTGTGGCCGATGGTAAGGTCAGACGCCGATGGCGTGCTTGCCGCGGTAAAGCATTGGCGAGATACCGCAGAGAACGCAGCGGTGCGATCTTCTCGCGCTCTCGAGCAGCAGTGGTTGGGGGAAGTCGCCGGGCGTTTCGAGCGAGAGGCATTTGAAATGGTGATGTCAGGCCCTCCCATGCCTGCAACACGAGCATCGCTTCGAAGTGCCTCGAGGTCGGCGGTCCCGGGAGATGAAATTGTACAGGATGCCGCATTAAGGCTTGTGGCCTCCGACCATGCGCCGTCGCGGATGGAGGCAGTTATTGTACTGGGGCAAATGGGAAACGCGGAGTCATCCGAGGCGTTGGTTCGTGCTGCGCAGCTTCTCGGTGCACCATCGATTGGCGATCCCCTTACTGATTTTGCCCTTTGGCAAGCGTTGCGTTCTACTAAGAATGAGTGGAACAAATCGTTGCGTGATGGGCGAGTCGATTGGAAAACGATGGCCAATGGTGTCGCTTATGCGGCGACGTCGGCTGGAACATCGGATGCAGCAGCCTCGCTTCTTGAATTGCTGCGAAGCCAACAGGTAGATGAAACGCAGCGGCGAGTGTTCGCGGACGCCATTTCCGCAACGGGAGACGCAGGTGCGTTGGGAGAGCTGTTGCGAATGGCATTGGCCGGTTCAACCGAACGATCGGCATCTCAAGCTGCGGCTATAATAAAATCCCTTGTGTCGCGGACTCGTAAGGATCGTACGCTTCCCGCCAAAGCTGACGCACTCCTTTTGGAAATCTTTTCAACGAGCGAGGAACTGCCGCAAGATGCCTCGATGGCCCAAGCGTTGATAGCAGCCATTGGTGAATGGAAGTCGATTGGAATGGTTCCCGTTTTGATCGAATGGCTTGAGCGGAGTGATCAACCAGTCATTCGGCATGCCATCCTGAAAACACTCGGTCAATTTGATGATGGGGCTGCAAAGCGGACTTTGCTCACTTGGGCCAAAGAGTTCAGTCGAGCGGAAGCCATCACCGCAGTCGAAGCAATCGCAGTGAAGCAACCATCCGAAGCCGCCAAGGTCGCAGTTGATCTATTTGCGTCAAGCGATGACGACGAAGGTGTGGTAGGGCTTTTGGTTTCATTGCTGGCCAACGTGGAGGTGTCGAAGGCAATCCCCGCAATGATCGCAGAGCAATCGCTGCGTGTGGATCGAGCTCGAGCCATGTTGAGCGCCGCTAGAAAACAAGGTGGTGGACCGGAGATCGAAGCGGCGATTCGCACCGCAGGTCGGCTGGAGGAAACGGGTTGGGCGTTGACGCCAGAGCTTAGTGCTGAGTTGATCCGTGAGTCAGGGACACAGGGAGATGTGGTGGCAGGAGAAGGCGTGTATCGCCGAGAGGCGTTGCAATGTATTCAATGTCACGCGATCGGTGCAGGAGGAGGGCTTGTGGGGCCGAATTTGATTTCGTTGGGGGCCAGTTCGCAGCCGGACTATATCGTTGAATCGCTGCTCGATCCGAATGCTCGGTTGAAGGAAGGCTACAATACAGTGGCTGTCTTGACCGATGATGGCCGAGTCACTTCAGGGATTCCCGTCGGGCGCGATGCGAAGTCCCTAACGCTTCGTCTTGCCGATGGCAAAGAGGTGACGCTTCCAGTGGATGCGATTGAGAGCGAACAACCTGGTAAGTCGCTGATGCCATTAGGCGTGCTGGACACTTTGACCAAGAAGGAACTCGTTGACCTTGTTGCATTCCTATCCGCGTTAGGGCGCAAACCTGATCTCACCGTGTCGACACAAGCCTTTGTTCGATCCTTTGAAACATTGGTTTTCAGTAGTGACGCGAACTCGCGACTTAACCGGACAAGCTTTGACAAGGCAGCCAGCGACGAACCGGTGTTTAGATGGCGCCCGATTACGACACGAGTGAATGCGACGTTACCTTTGGACGAACTGGACCGCTATCAGCCCTATGGCGACAGGGCGGCACCCACATCTTTTATTCGATTTGATTTGGATGTGCCCGACGGTCAAGTTTCAAAGCTCACAATGCCGGTCGACGCAATTGAAGTCTGGATAAATGGGCGGCCGATGCCACCATCGGACTTGATCGCAAACGGCTTGGAGGCTGGGAAATACCGGATCGTGATCGGCATCAACCGCCAAGCGTTTGCCGGACAATGGCGCGTACTGGTTGAATAGCCTTTACGGTGGGGTCAACTCTTCATCAGCCACAACGGGAATCATGGGAACGTCGTCGAGGAGGGTTCGGCCTGATGATGCGATCAGCATCGCTTCGGCAGTCAATACATCCGCTTCGGCACGGATGACCTCAGCGCGTGCATCGGCAACCGCTTGTTCGTAGATATTGAGGAGCAAAATGTCGATGTCGCCTGCTGCGAACGCGATCTCCCCTGCCGTCAACGTTTGATTAGCAAGTTCTTCAGTGAGCATCGCTTGCTCGTATCGAAGTTTCGCTGCTTCAAAAATGGTGACCGCCTGTCGAACATCGTTCGAAATTTTGTCAGCGGTGAGTTGTCGTTTGGCATCGATCTGTGCCAGTTTAGCGCGAAGGGACTGTGCCTTACCAATTGCCTTGCGGCGTTGTACGGGAACAGAGCCAATCACGCCTGCCTCCAGCTTGAAGGGCTGTTTGTCTCCTTTGCTACTCGCCAGACCTCCTACGTCTTGGGAGACTTCGGTACCAAACGAAATCTCAGGCATCCTTTGGTTAATGGCTAACCGTAACTCAGCGCGAGTCTGTTCTTCGATGAGGCCGAGGATCTCGAGTTCTGGCCGGTTGTTGATGGCTCGCTGGATCTCCGCTTCGACGTCGATATTTCCGGTCGGCAAGCTTGGGAATTTCTCCGGGTGTGCACCATTGGACGGTAGGCGTGGACGTCCTCGACTGTCGCGATAATAGAGCGATAGCTTGATCGCGGCTGAATCGAGCTTTTGACGGGCTTCGATCAACTTGGTTTTTCGTGTCGCAAGCAAGCGACGATTATCGATCGCCACAATACTCGCCACGTCACCAGCTCGGATCTGTACGTCGATTTGCTCGACACGCACCTCCGCCAACGTCATGAGGTCCCTCGCGATATCGTGCTGTTTTGCCGCAGCCACCCAGCTCCAGTAAGCAGTTGCGGCCTCGAGTTGTGTTAACAGGACCTGCTGGTACAACTCGGGGTTGGCTCGCTGGACGTCAAGTGAGGCCAAGCGTAACGCTGTACGCCGAGGATCGATGGCTCGATTTTGAAACAAGGGAATGTCAAATCCGGCTTTAAACTCTCCCCCTTCATTGGTTTCGCGATCACCAAACCAAGGTTCGAAATCTCCATCGCCAATCCGGTAGCCGGCGTAAGAGGTGCCGCCGAGCAGGAGAGGTTTCTTCCATCCAAGACCGTGGCGATAGTTTTCGTAAAAACCTAATGGCTGATTGATGGTAAACGCTTCCAGCTTGTCATCAAATTCACCCAGGGCCGCAATTTGGTTACCGATGGCTTGGTTTCTAAGCATCGCGGCTTCACGAATGGAAGGAAATGATTCAGTTGCCGAAACCAGCACTTCGTCTATGAACAACGTATTTTGAGGCGAGGGTGTTTGTAGCTGCTCTGTCGGTAAGGACGGAACGAGCGATCCCGCATCATCGGTGGAAACTGCACTATTGGTATCGCTACTGCCTGAAGGCAAAACGGTTGGGGACACCACAGGACCCGCAATCGAATCTTGCCCCTTTGTTGAATCGGCAGAGGATTGAACAGGGTCGTCGGTGGCTGCTGCCGTCCGCAGGGGTGCTGCCGTTCCAACCAGCCGAAATGGGTTTTCGCTCGGGCATGAAGCGGCTGCGATATCGTTCGTTGAAGATTCGTCAATCGTTTCGGGCAGGCTATTTGAAGCCCCAGACGCGGCCGCTGTCACACCGGCTGTCGGCGTGAACGAAGCAGAGTGGCCAGGTGGCTCATCTTCGCAACGCTTTTGGGAGCTTCGACAGCCAACGAGCAAAAATAAAACCGAGGTCGCGGAGAGTGCGGCAAGCTGTCCGTACCTTTGCCAATCACTTTGGAAGTGGGGGCTTCGATTTGACCTTTGATGGATCTGACGACGGTTTGCCATCTTTGTCACTTGGCGCATCGGATACCGAAGCCGGAAATCCGTTGAGCTGTCTCCAAATTTCATAGCCTAGTGATACCGTGCCGAGCATTACCCAGCCATTGGCGCGTAAACCTTGACGAAGATACCTTTCGTCCGGCCAAGGCGATGATCCCGGCTCTGGCTTGACGAGAACTCGAAAAACACCCGTCCCATCGTCGGTTGGATCGATTACGGCGACTTGTCCGGCAAACGTGCCGACGGCAACCGACGGCCAACCTGAGAACTGAAGCGATGGCCAACCTTCGAACTGCAATCGAACATGGTTGCCCACTCGAACAAGCGGGAGGTCGTTTCCGGAGATCGTTAGCTCGACGGCGAGTTCGTTGGTGTCGGGAACAATCGTCAAAAGGTAGTCTCCCTCCTTCACGGTTTGTCCTCCCTCGACGAGTGGCAAACGGTGGATGACGCCATCTCGGGGTGCAGTGACGTACATTCGCTGGAGTGTTGACCGTTTGATATCTAAGTCTCGTATTTCTTTACGAATTGAAGCCGCATCGGCGACAACTTTTTGCCAAACCCCTCTTGCTGACTCGACCTTTGTTTGTGCTTCGCTTCGCTTTTGATCGCGCTCGGCCTTCTTGGTGTCTAGGTCATTTTGGGTGGAAGTTACTGCCTCTTTGATAGCATTTAGTTCGGCCTTGGAGCTTTCAAGTTCTTGCTCAAGCTTCTCAATCTCCTTAAGAGGTTTGATGCCTTGGCGATAGAGTTCGGACTGTCGATCAAAATTACGTTGAGCTTGCAGAACTTTCGCTTCGTAACCCGCGACTTCTTCGGTTTTGCCCCGCAACTTCGCTTCTGCCGCTGCGACAGCCTCCTCGGCCGCCAAGACCGCAAAGTCTCGGGCGGATTCATAGCCCTCGATGTTGGCCAAATAGACTTCAATCAACTGTTCGGTCGCTGCAAGCTTTTGAGCCAAATCGTCTGCGGATCCCGTCAGCTGTTCTTCCATGTTGGCGGCTGAAGGCTGAATGGTAAGCAGTGGGTCTCCTTTCTTGATTCGCGAGCCCTCGAAGAGTTCTTTGGGAACGTCGACGATGATGCCCTTGGTTGGCGCCAGAATTTGCTGTGTTCTTTCGACCGGTGAAAACGCGAGGACTCGTCCCGCACCTCGCGCCGATTGCTGCCACGGTAGCAACAGAAGCATCACCATCGAAAACGCCAAACAAATCGACAACCAAAATGCCAATCGGCGGACCAAGCGAGTCGATTGGAGCAACTGCGTCGCGGTTTGAAGCGGACGACGCCCCCTCAGGTCGACGGGGCGAAGGGCGTAACCTGTCGACGAGGTTTGGCTAGGGAGCGAAGTGGAGACGTTTTGCATAGCGAGAATCAGTTTCGTTCAAGCAGCAAGGTTGATGCGGGTTCTAATCGCGAGCACATTGTTTGGCATGACTGAAGGGTCCCTTGGGGGTGGTGTCCCTTGGGGGTGTTCGACGACATTTTCCATGCCGGCATTATAGTCGGCAAGGTCAAGCCAGCCGTAAATACGAGCGGGCCAGGATACGACGGGTTTCGAATGGACCTTTCCGATTCGCCAAGGGATATTCCCTCGGCTTACATCGCTTTGATGGCATTCATTTCTGGGGCTTGGCGTTCATGCATCGTGTTTTATCGGTGCCCAAACGGCTTTCGATGAGTCGCAGGCACAGTTATCTGCTCGGCAATTCCCATTTGTGGACGAACAAATCAACAAGATCGGAACGCGAGGTGGCCACGACGACGGACCATGGCATCGGGCGACTGTGCAAACGGCTGATAATTTCTTCGGCCATTTTGTTTGGCAGTCCGTCCAGTAAGGAATCGATCAGGATGAGCGGCGGGCGTCCGACAATCGCACGGGCGATCATCAACCTCGCGCATTGGGTCGACGATAGCGGCCGGCCGCCCGTGAGTAGTTTTGTGTTGACCCCATCTGGAAAGGCCCGAATTTCGTCATCCAGTCCTACAAATTGAAGTGCCTGCTTCACATCAGCGGCGGATACCCCTGGTCGTTGAAGGTCAATGTTTTCCACAAGCGTCCCATCAAAGATTTCGATGCCGCGAGCGAAACCGACGTTCCGTGCGTAATCCGAATGGTCAATCTGGCGAAGATCGACACCATTGACTTCGATGCTTCCGGAGCCCATCGGTCGCAGGGTCGAAATAGCTTCCAGGAGTATTGATTTACCCGATCCCGGTGGTCCGACAACGGCGACCGACCCGCCGGGTGCCAGGAAAGCAGAGAAGCCATCGACGGTTTTATCGTTACCAGCAGCCACCGAGATACCTCGGATATCTAGACGCATTGGGCCTTCGCTTGTCATCACGTCATGGCCGCCGACGTCAGCAACACCAAGATCGAGCAGCGAACCGAGTTTGTCGACCGAAGCCATCAGGTCGTAGTACGTCTCCAGATGCTTGCCCATTTTGGCAAAGGCGCCGATGACGACGGCAACGATCAACTCAGCAGCTACCAGCTGCCCCAGTGTCAGTTGGTTTTGGATGACAAGCCAGCCACCGATCGCCAGTATCGAAACCGACGCAAGCACCTGCACGCAAACTGCAAATGCAATCTGACGAAGCCAAATCTTGAAATGTGCTTTTCGTAGGTCCAAATAACTCGCTGCCAACTGGTCGGTGCGATCCATTGCAAGTAGGTCACCACCATGGAGCCGGAACGCGGTTGGATTGCCGATAACGTTTTCCAGCCATCCGAGCATCAGGAATTTTTCTTTTGATTCTTTGATCGATGTTTTTACCGCGCTTCGGCCAAGAATAAAGACGATGAACGCCATGAAAGCGAGCAGCACGAGATCGATGCCAAGCAAAAAAGGGTGGTATGCAGCTAAGACCACCATCCCCACAACGACCGAGATAACCAATCCAATTCCGTCCATTAGCATCGAAGCAACTGACTTCTGAACCGCCGCGATATCAAGAAATCGGTTTGCCAATTCGGGGCCGTATTGCGAATCCAGTGACGGGTGATCGAGATTGCTGAAGCGATGACCAAGATCCAATGCGACGCGAACAAACAATCTCCTTTGAATGATTTCTGAAACGATCACTGTCACCATCGTCAGCGAACCGGCAAAGGCAAGGAACGTGAACAAGATAATCCCCAGCACGATAATCGGCTGCAGGTATCGATTGAACGCAACTGTGTTGACAAGAGACTCCACCGCTAGGGGTGTTGCCATTCCTAGAACACCGATGACGACGGCGAATACCGCAATGGCAAGGATGTCACCCCGGTCGGGATGCAGCAAACGCAAGAGTCGACTGAGCGGTTTTTTATCGCTTTCGCTTAATTCTGCAGCATCGAGACGCTGCGCTACGATTAACCTTCGACTGGCTTTGGACGGTCCTTTCGCGCCAAGGATCGCGCGGAGGGATCGCAGTTTTTTCCAGCTTGTATTACCACCAAGCCGAGTGCTCCACGTTTTAATTCCACGACGGCCCGGTTCCAGCAATACCCACCAATCGTCAGTGGCCGCTGCCTCGCTCGCATCGCTTGTTCCGTCCGGTGGCGGGGCTATCGCGACAGGCTGACGCTGACCCACGAACTGCATTGCCTCGTCAAAGCTGCAGTCGAACACGCCGAGCCGTATGCGATGCCGTTCCGCTACTCGGTAGAGTGCTCCAAACGGATCGCCCCCACCGCTCTCTGCTGCGCTGAACAATTTGCGAAGCTCCGAGCGGTCATACCGCACTCCGAGTTGTGTTGCCATCAACTCAAAGACGGCGAGAAGCTTTTCGTTTGACTCAATCATTCAATCGGTTCGATGGTCGCTGACATGCTGCCTTTGCATCGCTCGATATACTCATCTTTTCCGAAAGCATGAATCTGGTCTCGTTTGAGTTCGGCATGTTCCAACGTCGTCGTCATGCAAATGGCTCGCCCGGAGTTGTCGACTTCCTTGGCGATTTGGAAGCCGCGTTCGACGGGCGCGCGGAACAGTACCTTCATCATGGTTACGACGTATTCGTAGCTGTGGTCTGGATCATCCCATAAGATGACGTTGTAGCGAGGTTGTAATTTCGGCTTCGGCTCGGCTCGGTTCTCGCTGGGTTTGGTGGTTTTGACCAACACCTCGTCTAATACTGCCTCTTGCTGCGACATGATCACTCTCTTGACTTCATTTTCGGACCAATATTTTAAATTTGGTCCGCAAATCCCCGACTTAGTTAAAAGGACGGGCGCCAGACATCGCGGTTATCGCGGGTGTATCTTTTGTCCGCCATTTCCGGCCTGGCACGCGTGGGTATATTGTAGCGCTACAATCGCGGAACAATAGTTCTCGTCATGGGGATTATTCCTTTTTTTTGGACACGGTGGGTCGTTTTTTTGAAACTGTACCGACTGCTCCGTGAATGCCGTCTTGTGAAGATTCAACGATCCGCCAACCGAATCAGGTTCAGTAGTATTTTATGGATAATTTGCTTGATGCCGCTGTTCTTACCCGGTTGCGAAACCATCGCGAATCCGCCGTCGATGAGCTTTGCCAGTGGCTGAGGATTGCCAGCGTTAGTAGCGACCCGGCGGCAAAAAAGGAGATGGATCAGGCGGCAGAGTGGCTCTGCAACAAGTTTACTCGTGCTGGTATCACCGCAGAGCGTATCGCGACGAAGGGCTTCGACTTAGTCTACGCGGAAACCCCGGCTGTTCCTGGGGCCCCGGTCGTCCTGGTTTATGGTCATTACGATGTCCAGCCTGCTGCCCCGTTGGACCAGTGGACCAGTGGGCCATTCGTTCCGACCATTCGGGACGGAAACCTTTATGCGCGGGGGGCGACGGACGACAAAGGCCAAGTTTTGACGCACATTCAAAGCGTGACTCATTGGCTTGCCACCGGTAAGCCAATGCCTGTGCAAGTCAAGTTTCTTATTGAAGGCGAAGAGGAGGTGGGCAGTGAAGGGCTTGAGGATATCCTGCCCTCGCTTGCACAAAAGCTTGCCTGTGATTGTGTTGTGGTAAGTGACAATAGTCAGTATGCCGACGGACAGCCCGCGATCACCTATGGGATTCGAGGCATTCTGGCGCTTGAAATTCGCGTCGACGGGCCGAAGCAGGATTTGCACAGCGGTTCGTTCGGAGGTGCCGTCATGAACCCTGCGATTGCGCTTTGCCATCTGATGTCGTCGCTGGTTGACCAGGAAACCGGACGAATTTGCGTGCCAGGGTTTTATGACGATGTGAAGTCGCTCTCTCACGAAGAGCTCGCATCCATTGCAGCACTCGGCGATGTGGATTCCCGCCTGGCAAGCTCGGTAGGTGTTGATCAGCTGTTCGGTGAGCAAGGTCAGATGACAAACGTGCGACGTTGGGCAAGACCGACTTTCGACATCAATGGATTGACGTCCGGCCACCAAGGTGCCGGCGGTAAGACGATCATTCCGGCAACGGCGTCCGCCAAGTTCACTTGCCGATTGGTCGCCGACCAGGATCCAAAGAAGGTCGCGGCAGCCATTGAGCGACACCTGCGCTCCCATTTACCAAGAGGTGTTCGCCTGACGGTGGACATCGGACACGGCGCGCCCGCGATGTTGGCCGCAGTTGATAGTCCCTACATGGAGGCCGCGAAGCGTGCGATTGAAGCTGGATTTGGAGTGGCTCCCGTCCTGATTCGTGAAGGCGGCTCCATTCCCATCGTTGCAAAGTTCCAAAAAACGCTTAACGCCGATTGCCTGTTATTGGGCTGGGGTTTGGACGATGACAATGCTCACAGTCCAAACGAGAAGTTTCGTGTCGCCGATTATCACCATGGAATCGAAGCCAGCGCACACCTTTGGCACCAATTGTCTCAAGTCAAATTTGCCTAACAGGCAGCTCGATTATTTTTCTACTGCTCTTTTAACCACAACCGAATCGTACGATGCTCGATCGAAAATTCATTGTCAGCAATCCAGACCTGGTAAAGCAAAATTGCCTGGAGCGAGGCGCGACCTGCGATATCGATCGCATCGTCGAGCTTGAGAAGCTTCGTACCGAAAAGTTGCAGGCGGCGCAAGAACTCAATCGCCAAGCTAACGAAGTCAGTCAATCGGTGGGAAAGGCGAAAGATGACACGGAACGCCAGCAACGGGTGGCGATGGGACGTTCGTTGCGAGATCAAAAGGACGTGGCACAACGTGAGCACGATGAGATCGAAGTGCAGATTGTGGACTTGCTACTTCGAGTACCAAATTTGACTCACCCCCAGGCACCACGAGGCGGCGAAGAGGACGCGGTGGAAGTTGCCATGGGTAAGACGCCGATTCGGAAATTCGACTTTCTGCCGAAGGATCACTTGGCGCTCGGACAGCAGCATGACCTATTCGATTTTGAAGGCGGCGCACGAGTCGCCGGCGCGGGTTTTTATTTCTTAAAAAACGCCGCCGTCATCTTGGATTTAGCGCTTCAGCATTACGCGGTGTCGTTTTTGACTCGGCGAGGTTACACGCCGGTCACGACGCCAGACCTTGCGCTGACGGAGATTCTCCATGGAACCGGATTCATCCCGCGCGGGCCTGAAACACAGATCTACAGCATCGAGAACACCGACTTGAATTTGGTCGCGACGGCGGAGATCACTCTCGGTGGCATGATGGCTGGCGAAACGATTGCAGCCGAGACGTTGCCGCTGAAGTTCTGTGGTTTGAGCCACTGCTTTCGCACCGAAGCGGGCGCCGCGGGCCGCGCATCGAAAGGACTTTATCGCGTTCATCAGTTTACCAAGGTCGAGATGTTTGCATTCACGAGCCCTGAACAAAGCGATGCCGTACACGAAGAAATGCGAGGACTAGAATGCGAATTATTTGATTCACTGGAGGTGCCCTACCGCGTGATCGATACCGCATCGGGCGACCTCGGGGGACCGGCTTATCGCAAGTACGATCTCGAAGCGTGGATGCCTGGACGCGGTGACGGGGGGCAGTGGGGTGAGGTCACGAGTACCAGTAATTGCACCGACTACCAAGCGCGTCGATTGAATGTTCGAAGCAAAGCGACCGGACAAAAAGGGACGCAGTTCGTGCACACTCTCAACGGAACGGCGATTGCGACAGGAAGAGCCATGATCGCCATCTTGGAAAACCATCAGAATGCAGATGGTTCGATCTCCGTTCCAGCGGTCCTCCGGACTTTGGTGGGCAGCGACCGGATCGGCTAGCGGTAATCGGGGCTAGGTCAAGAGATTTCGACGGCGGCGGCGAAGGCCGTCGCCGTGTTTTTTTGATCGGTGCGAGAGGCCTTTTTAAAAAAGTCCACAATTGCCTTTTGCTCAGTAGATCACTCTCTCCATCGCTTTTCGTGGATCTTTTATTCAGAGCCAGGCCACCAGGCCAACAGGCCACCGAGTTTTTCAACTGCTCTTGCCGCTGACATGCGGGAATGCGTATGCGTCACTCTGGGTGAACAACTCCCGACGTGTTGTGACCAAAACTTGAGTAAAAATCCCTTTTCTGCTGTCACGTTTAAGTGCTGGGAGCGTATCGATGAACCGCCGAAGTTTCAGTCCCTCTGGCCCGTCGTTGCTAGCTGTCCTGGTAGAGTGCACGGTTGCTCCGATGTTAAGGGAACATGCAGCACCGATTCTTTTCGAGCTCAATATCGATACCAGCTTGAAAACCAATGCCAACTCAGAGCATTTGATTTCTTTGCTCCAAAGTCTTGTGCATGACTCGCTTCGTGAGATGCAAGACGGTGGCGAACTGACCATCTCCGCGTGTCAAACTGCAAATGGCGTCGAGCTCGAAATCGCTGATACGGGCAGCGACGCCGAAAACCGCAGTCATTCGATATCGATCGCCGCAGCATCGTTGGGCTGCAAGCCTCATTGGCAAAACTGTCCTCAGGGCGGAGCCGCGGTGACACTGATTCTCCCCTTCAGCAATGCGGCGCGGAAAGCCGCTTGATGCAAACGAGGTCAACATGCGATTGTTCGATTCGACAACAATTTCGGCCCTGCAACAGACTGCAGCATTCACCGAACGTCGCCATGAGTTGTTGGCCAGCAATCTTGCCAACCTGGATACGCCGGATTATCGAGCACGCGATTTGCCTGTAGATCGCTTTCAGGCGGCACTTGCCGAATCCATCGAACAAGGGAAGAACCCATCGCCAGGAAATTCATCGTCCGGTAGTCCTTCCGTTGGGGACTTGATCGGTGGAGCACGAAAGGCCGTTCGCGGTCCCCACGGGGAGGGCCTTTTTGGCAGTGCCGTGCAGAGAGACGACATCGCGGTCGGTCCTCGAGATTCGATGGAGCCGATTGTGCTCCATGATGGGAGCGATGTAAGTCTCGAAAGACAGGTAACCGACATGGCTAAGAATCAGGGGCTCCATTCGTTAGCTATCGCGACAATGCGTAACCAGTTCGCCATGCTACGTGCAGCGATTTCCGAGCGACCTTAGTAGACAAACCTGGCGAAAGGTCGCGTCAAGACGTTTCAATGCCCTCCTTCACGCTGCCGCAAAACCATTAGGATCCAATCAACATGCTTCGCGCCCTTGACATCAGTACGTCAGCCCTTGTGGCCCAGCGAACGCGACTTAATGCGATTAGCGGAAACATCGCGAACATGTCTTCGCTCACCGACGAAACCGGAAAACCCAATCCGTATCGTGCTAGACAGGTTGTCTTTCAAGCCGACCCTTCGATATCGACTCGTGATGGTGCTGCAGGAGTGCGGGTTGCAGAAATCAAATCGGATAAAGCTGAGCCGCTTTATCGCTATCAACCCAACCATCCTTTGGCGATTGCCGACGGTGAGCATAAAGGCTACGTCGCGTATCCAAACATTGACCTCACGACGCAAATGGTTGACGCGCTCGAATCGACCCGCGCCTATGAGGCGAACGTTGGGGTAATGGAGATCACCAAAGATCTCAGTCGCGATACTCTGACCATACTTGCCTAGACAAGCCGCTTTCCACGCGTTTTTCCCTTCCCCTTGCCCTAAGTTTGCACCGCCTTGCGTCCCATCGGTCCCCCGCTACCACCGACCCAGCCCGTTCCACCGGCGGCGCTCTTTCGAGCGGCTATGGAGGCAAACTCGGGCAATGGGGCCGCACCCACGAAAGATGTGTCCAGCGATTTTGCTCGGCTAATGCTTGATAAATTGGGTGAAGTCAATTCGATGCAAGTGGACGCTGATGACAAGGTCCATTCCATGTTGACAGGGGGCGACGTCAATGAAGCGGAAGTTTTGACGTCGGTGCAAAAAGCTGATCTAGCGTTTCGCATGATATTACAGGTACGCAACAAGCTGATCGAAGCTTACCGAGAATTGCAGCAGATACAGATCTAAACTTTGTTTATCTGATCATTGATAGGTCGCCATGAATTATTTTCAACAAATGACTTCGCCGATTCGTGAAGCATTCCTTGCGATGCCAATGCAATCGCGTCTGATTGCTGGCATGCTGATCGCGGTAATAGCGATTGGATTTGGCCTGTTGCTTCAGGGAACCCAAAATGGTGAAGGCGAGCTGCTCTTCGGCGGTCGAGTTTTAGGTGAGAACGAGGTGGATTCAGTCGAGTTGGCTTTCAGCGAAGCAGGGCTCAGTGGTTGGACTCGCGAAGGTCGTCGCATCCGAATCCCCGGCGACACCCGCAACGAATACCTCGCGGCGTTGAAAGCGTCCTCGACGCTGCCATTAGCACTTCGCTCATCCATCCAAGACGCGATTGACAAGTCGACGCCCTTCGAGTCGAGCGAAATGCGGCAGGCGAGGGAGATGCATGCCAAGGAACAAGACTTAGGAAATAAAATCACCGCATTTCCCGAAGTTCGGTGGGCCAGCGTCGAGTATGACCGCGGGGAGCGTTTCGGCATGTCCAGGAGTCGTGCGCAATCGGCTAGTGTAGTGGTATCACCGGAGGGAACTGAGCCCCTTACAAAAGACCGAATCAATATGATCAAAGATTTGATTCGCGGTTCATTCGCCAGTATGACAAATGAAGATGTCGTTGTCATCGATACAAATGCGACGCACTCGCCGTCGTCGACGGACGAAGAAGACCCCATGTTGCGCAAACGACTTGAGGAAGAGGCCAGCTACGAACAAAAGATTCTCAAAACACTTGTCGGCTATGGACCCATTCGTGTCGCTGCCTACGCGGAGATCGATCCTACCATGGGTGTAGAAAAGACAAGTCTCAAGTATGACGCCGAGCGAACAACGGTACAGGAATACTCTAAAAAAGTAGATTCCACGACCAATCGCCCAGCGCAAGGGGATGTTCCTGGGACCGTCCCCAACGCGATCGGAAATCGCTCCGCTGCGATTGAGGACACCGCAGAGATACAGAAGTCAAAAGCGGATGAACGAGAAGCCAGCGGGGTCGTTGGGCAGCAATATGAATTGTCCCGTATGGCCGCAATGCAGGTAAAACGCGTTCGAGTTTCCGTAGGGATTCCATCCAGTTACTACGACACCGTCTTGCTGCAGGATTTTTTAAGAGAAAACCCTGGTAAGACGGCTGCGGACGCTCCCAAGCCGACTCAAGCGATACTTCAGGCAAAGAAAGATGAAACGCAAGCTGGTATCCAGGCCGCCGTAACACCGTTATTGCCGGCAATTCCAGTGGGTGAAGATCCGTATCCGTTGGTCCAAGTATGGGACTATCCCGACCTTCCGGTACCATCGGCCGAGGTTCCAGGAGTAAGCAGCAAGGCACTTACTTGGCTTGCCGGTTCGTGGCAGTCGTTAGCTTTGCTGGGGCTTGCCGTCGTCGCGATGTTGATTGCCCGTTCCGCGCTTTCCAGTGGATCGGGAGGACCTGTTCCGGGATTCAGCGAGGGTTTTGGTCTTGAACTTCCAACCGCTGCGATCCCAGTAGAAAACAATCCAGTGGAAAATGAGCAACCCGAGGGGATGCAGATCACCGGTGGATCGCTGAAAGATGAGCTAGTGAGGCTTGTTGAAAGCAACCCCGATGTCGCTGCGAACGTTCTGCGGGCCTGGATCAGCGACGCGGCCTAGTGCGCCGCAAGCGCACCCCTAGCGCACCCCTAGCGCACCCCTAGTTCACCCCTAGTTCACCTCTAGTGCGCGCCCTGGGCGTTGCAGCGAAGCGAGTGGTTAGGATGAGCCGGTGTGGCGAGCGATCACTCCCCACGTCACCACATCTTTCTCAATCGCATCCAAAAAACCATGCCCGTCACGCAGGTTATTATGAGCGACCAAAAGTAAACATTCCCATACTTCCAACTGTACTCGGGCAAATCAAAGTTCATCCCGTAGACCCCGCACAAGAAGGTCAGTGGCATGAATACGATGCTGACCAAAGTCAACCGGTGCAACAGTTGATTGGTTCGATGACTCACCATGCCAAGGTAGAGCGTAAGTACCTCAGCAAGGGTTTCACGTTCGATGGTGAGATCGCCCGCGAGCCGATCCAATGAGCCAACCATATTGAGTAGGTACGGTTGAGCAGTCGTCGGAATAAAAGCAGACTTGTGTGTCCCTAGTAAGTCCAATGAGTCCCGCATTGCTAAGCTGGCTTTACGTATTTCTAGAACGCTGCTTGTCAGATGGGATACTCGCTGAAAAATTTCGTCGCTCGCGTCTTCGAAGATGGATTTCTGGGCCAACTCCACATCCTCTTCAAGACTGGCCAGGGTTTGGCGATAGCGTTCGATCAAGAGGTCCCAAACCTCAAACAGCAAGAATCCAAGTGATAAGGCGAACTTTCGAAAGAAGGTAGGATAGTTCTCACGAACGCGATCGAGAAAGAACGATTGGCCACGGTGAAGCGTTATCAGCAATCGGTCGCCCAGGATTAACTCAACCACTTCAAACTGGATCTCGTGGTTCTGATAGATCGGAATCGACAGCGAGAGATGCAGGCAATCTTCATAAATATCATGCCTGCCCGCAGACGGTGACTCCGCAATGGCCTCGACGACACTCGGATTGACTGATAACAACCGGAACGCTTCGTTTGCTTCGTCTACCAGCGCGAGGTCGATATCGACCCAAACACTGTTGCCACGGGCATGCGATGTGGTGGCGTCACCAATCTCAATCTTACGGTCGAGATGGCTTGCGAAATCGAATTCGATTGCCGACAAGGTCACGTTCGCATTCCGATAAGTTCGTATGGACAGATCGCTGGATTCACCGCACTGGTATGCACGCTAGGTGTCGAACGAGAATCTCAACCGACCTGTTCCATTACGCGACCGATCCAATCCGAACGGCAGACGCTTGGCCCTGCGGGGTGACATTCATGCTTACAAAGCTTTGTCCCGCGTCGGTTGACGAATCGGTGATCACGTTGATCTTGCAGGCCGGGTCGATCGTCTCACAGTTGAGCGTTGGGAATAGGTTGGAACCGAGGGACATCACACTCGCAATGATTTCGACCATTCCTCCGCCTGCGCCCAGATTTCCGAAATGGCCTTTCGCGGATACGACAGGGATGGATGGTTGCACATCGCTGAACAGTTCCGCGATGGCTGCTGCTTCTTGGCGGTCGCACTCGACGGCCCCGAGGCCGTGCGCATTGACGTGACCAATACTGCGTAGGTCACAATCACGCGTTGCCATTCGCATGGAATTGGTGAGGGCTCGACGATAAAAGTCTTTACCGGTGGTCGAGCTAACGGTACTGCTTCCACTGCCCAGGACCTCGCCCAGAATTTTTGCGCCGCGGGCTGTCGCGTGGTCAAACGTTTCCAAGATCATTGCCGCAGCCCCTTCACCAAGCACCGCGCCATTGCGGCGGCTGTCGAAAGGACGGCAGGCCTTGGTTACATCGGGGAGATTAGGAGC
>JANOBM010000283.1:0-21395 GCA_031411655.1 Planctomycetaceae bacterium | reverse complement strand
AGTACTAGATCGCATCGACGAAGCGGCTTTACGCTCGTCGAGTTGCTGGTGGTGATCGCGATCATCGGCGTGATGGTCGGCCTGCTTTTGCCAGCAGTCCAGGCAGCCCGCGAGGCAGCCCGACGAATGAGTTGCGGCAATAATTTCAAGCAAATTGGCTTGGGCCTGCATAACTACCACGCTGCTTACAACAAGCTGCCCATGCAGTCCGGTGGCACGCCTAGCAATCCACTGGGTGCCGACTTTCACAACAACCTCCAACTGAGCTTCCTGGTTGGACTTACTCCCTTCGTTGAACAACAGGCGCTGTGGGAGCAAATCTCAAGTCCGTTTGGAAAAACCCGGACCAACGCCACCAAGACGCCACCTTTCGCGGCGATGGGACCTGTACCTTGGCACGGCGACTACCAGCCTTGGCTTACCCAAGTGCCAGGCTATCGCTGCCCGAGTGATCCTACGCAACCGAACGCCACCAACGTCGCCTTCACCAACTATGCAGCCTGCACGGGTGATGCGTTCTTCGAAGTGCTGCATGGCGGTATTGACGATGCTGGGAATATCAGCGGCGATGGAACTTGGGGTGAAGAAGCTTCGAGAAAGTGGCACCGCGGCGTATTCTATGCTCGCCACTTTACCGGCTTTAGAGACATTCTTGACGGCACCGCCAATACGATCATGAATGGGGAGATCGTCGTGGGAACTGCCGATAATGAGGTTTTTGCGACGGTGCTTGACGCGCCCGATAATATCGCGGACCTCCCAGTTAGCACGTGGAAGGGACCAACTTACGTTGATCCGCTTCGACCCAAATTCTGGGCTCCGACCGCTCCGGTTGATACAAACCTAGTCCATGGTCGCGGTCGACGATGGCCGGACGGGCGTCCTCAGTACTCGACGTTCAACACGATCCTGCCACCCAACTCGCCAAACGCGGTACAGTGGGAAGGACGCTTTGGCGTGTTGAGCGCTGCTAGCCGGCACCAGGGGGGTGCACACATCCTGATGGCTGACGGTGCGGTCAAGTTCATTACCGATTCGATCGAGGCAGGAAACCAAAACGCTGTTGCATTCGGACGGGACAATGGCCAAGGTGCCAACTATGGTGCAGGTCGAGCTAGCCAATATGGCCTGTGGGGAGCATTGGGCACCCGAGGCAATAAGGAAACGATCGATACGAACGCGATTTAGCGAACGCTTCACTTTTTTCATAACACTTGAACGGGCGAATCCTTGCGGACTCGCCCGTTCTTTCATTTCCTGGCTGGAGTCGAGGCAGGTTTTCGGACGACATTCATGAACAGTCATCCGGCGATCCAGCAATCCGCAATCCGATAATTATTAAAATTAAATTTGACGTCGTCTCGAATTATCTCTAAAATCGTTATGACCGTATCTCTGCAAACTGGCAGAGGTTGGGGCTTTTCTAACATTTAGCGTGGTTTCTACGTTGAGCTGTTCGGCTTGACGTTCTTATTTTGTTTGTTTCTCTCTACACTCTTAGGAATTTTCCATGAGAACAGTATCGTATCGACGAGGCGGATTTACGCTCGTCGAGCTGCTTGTGGTGATCGCGATCATCGGTGTGATGGTTGGGTTGCTACTACCAGCAGTCCAGGCAGCTCGTGAAGCTGCACGAAGAATGAGTTGCGGCAACAACTTCAAGCAAATCGGCTTGGGATTGCACAACTACCACGCAGCTTACAACAAGCTGCCAATGCACGCAGGTGGCACGCCTGACCTAGGCAGAGGTGCTGACAACCACAATTGGTTGGACCTTAGCTTCCTCGTTGGCCTCACCCCGTTTGTCGAGCAGCAGGCATTATGGGAGCAGATCTCTAGCCCCTTCGGCAAGAACCGTGCGAACGCCGCGAAGGTTCCTCCATTTCCTGCGATGGGTCCCGTGCCATGGCACACTGACTACCAGCCTTGGCTCACCCAAGTTCCTGGTTATCGTTGCCCTAGCGATCCGACTCAGCCAAACGTCACCAACGTTGCGTTTACGAACTATGCAGCTTGCACGGGCGATGCATTCTTCGAAATCAACCACGGTGGCATTGACGACCAAGGCAATCTTCAGGGTGACGGCACCTGGGGTGAAGAAGCCACGAAGAAGTGGCAGCGTGGCGTTTTCCATGCTCGACACTTCACTGGCTTCCGCGACATCCTTGATGGCACTGCCAACACGATCATGAGTGGTGAGATTGTCGTCGGAACTGCGGACAACGAAATCTTCGCAACCGTGCTTACGGATAACGCGGTCGAAAGCGCCGCGCCAAGCAAGTACCGCGCTGCTGCGTTTACAGACCCTCTTCGTCCCAAGTTCTGGGCTCCTGGTGCTGCCGTTGACACCAATCTTCCTCACGGTCGCGGTCGACGCTGGTGCGATGGTCGCCCACAGTACTCCTCGTTTGGTACCATCCTGCCACCGAATGCTCACAACGTGGTTCGATGGGAAGGAAACTTCGGCATGCTTAGCGCTGCAAGCCGTCACCAAGGTGGCGCACACATCCTGATGGCGGACGGAGCGGTTAAGTTCATTACCGATTCGATCGAAGCGGGCAACCAGGAAGCGATTGCTTATGGTCGCGACATGGGCGGCCGAGGTGCGAACTGGGGTGCAGGCCGTGCAAGCCAATACGGACTTTGGGGCGCTCTGGGCACCAAAGCAAACAAGGAAACGGTTGACACGAACGCGATCTAGTTTCCGTTCTCGACAGAGAACATAACTTTATCCGCATCACTCGATACGGGTGCGTCCTTAGGGATGCACCCGTTTTTCGTTTGAGGTGCCGCTCAACTGGAAACTGAGAGCGTGATCTCAAAAATTATCTTTTAAATTTGGAAAGTTATTTGAGTACTTTCTTTGACATCACAATTCCCAACTGGTAGAACTCACAACGGCTTCGTGAGTGAGTGAGTTTTCCTACCCAGCGAGCCTCTTATCAAAGCGCTCTTCATGACGGCCTGTGTCGTACATCTTTTTCAACCGGTTTGGGGAATGAATTTATGAGAGTGATGCACTTTCGGCGGGGCGGTTTTACGCTCGTCGAATTGCTGGTCGTGATCGCGATCATCGGTGTGATGGTCGGATTGCTACTTCCAGCGGTCCAATCGGCTCGAGAAGCCGCACGAAGAATGAGTTGTGGGAACAACTTCAAGCAGATTGGCTTGAGCTTGCACAACTACCATGCCGCATATAACAAGCTGCCGATGAATTCGGGCGGTACTTATGCGAACGCGCTCGGCGCGGACTTCCACAACAACTTCAATCTTAGCATCCTTGTGGGCATCCTGCCCTTTGTTGAACAGCAGGCGCTTTGGGAGCAAGTCTCAAGTCCGTTTGGAAAGAATCGCGACAACACGACAAAGACGCCGCCGTTTCCCGCGATGGGGCCTGTGCCATGGCATGAAAATTATCAGCCTTGGCTTACCCAGGTTCCTGGTTACCGTTGCCCGAGCGATCCAACAACGCCGAACAGCACGCGAGTAGCGTTTACGAATTACGCGGCTTGCACGGGCGACGCACTTTTTGAACAACAGCACTCCGGGATTGAGGACAATGGCAATCCAAACGGTGACGGCACATGGGGTGATGAAGGCGCGAGCCGATGGGCGCGTGGAATGTTCCAGGCGAGACACTTCACTTCGTTTCGCAACGTTTTGGACGGCTTATCCAACACGATGGCTGCTGGTGAGATCGTTGTCGGCAATGCAGAGAACGAGATTTTTTCGACGGTCGTTAATCTAGCCAATGGTGACGATTCTTGTAATTTGCCACCGAATGCTTGGTTGACAACTCTCGTCGATCCGCAGCGACCAAAGTTCTGGCTCGCCACCGCGCCCGTGGACACTAACCTCAACCACGGTCGAGGTCGTCGCTGGACCGATGGACGACCTCAGTACACGACGTTCAATTCGATTCGTCCACCGAACAGCTACAATATCGCTCGTTGGGAAGGCAACTTTGGCATCTACTCCGCCGCGAGTCGCCATCAAGGCGGTGCACACGTCTTGATGGGTGATGGAGCCGTAAAGTTCATCACCGATTCGATCGAAGCCGGTAACCAAAGCGAAGTTTCATTTGGCTGCTCCACTGCCCTTCCAACCCGGAATGCCGGCGCAGGCAAAAAGAGCCCTTACGGTCTTTGGGGAGCCCTGGGTACGAAGGCGTCCAAGGAATCAATCGACACGAACTCGATCTAGCCCTTCGGTCACTGGGCATAGACCATCGCCAAGCGGGCGCGGCACAGCATGCCACGCCCGCTTTTTCTTTTGACTAACATGAACTGCAACTTCGCGAGATCGTAGTGCTGCACATGACGTCGAACATCATCTCTAATGAATCCATGAATGCACGATACGCGTCGGCAACCGTTTTATTTTTTTGCCTACTTACTGGGTGCGGGGGAAGCACTGAGGACGAACGGGTCATTGCCGCCGCATCCAGCAAGCGAGTGCCCTCGGTGGCTCCCATCGACATCCAACAGAGTAAGAAGCTCGCCAAAGTTGCCGAGCAGGCCCACCGATACGATGAAGCCATCGCGCTCCTTAAAAAGGTACTCTTAGAAGACCCTTCCGATTCAGAAGCTCTCTACTCACTGGCGATATGCCAAGCGGGCAAGGGGGATTTTGCCGTCGCGATCGAAACGTTGAATGGGTTCACCCCTGAACAACCAGGTGTCGATATCGCGATGCTCGGTCAATCTGCCGATTGGCTCATCCAACTTCAACGTTACGACGAGGCCGAAAAAAAGCTGTTGCAAATGATCGCTTCATATGGCGACATCCCCTTGGCCCACCGACGACTGTCTCAATTGTTCAACAGTCAAGGCCGACGAATCGATGCCTCGATACACATGCGAAAACTTGCCAGTTTGGGCGATATCAGCGAGCACGAGCTATACGGATTGACGACGTTCAGCGACCCTTTCTTGGACGAGGTCGACGCCTCGCTTACAACATTCAGTTCCGTTGCTCCTTCCGAACTCAGCCGCGCGAGAATGCTCTGGTACGACGGACGACATCGCGAGGCAAGGGAACTCGCCGAACAGCTTTGGATCAAGCATCCTGACTCAACGGCCATCTCTGCTTTTTGTGGTCGTGTACTTGCGGACTCTCAAGACGAGAAGGCGTTCGAAGATTGGCGGGCGAAGTGCGGATCGGCGGCCCAACGTGAGCCTGAGTTTTGGTACGCCATGGGCACATGGCATCAGCATCAGAACCGTCACGCAATTGCAGTGAGATGCTTTCTTGAGGCGGTATCGAAAGACGACACGGATCGATTCTCGTACCTAGGCTTAGCGCGTTCATTAATCGTTTTGAATCGACCCGAAAAAGCGGCAAAAGTGATGCTTCGGTACGAACAGTTGGACGAGATTGCCTTCATCGCTTCTGAAATCAATCGGACTCCGTCGCAATTGAGTAGGATTGTCGAGCTACTGAAAACCCTTCGTCGTCCCGCCGAAGCGAAAGCTTGGAGCATGATTGCGGGTATCGACAATGCTTCTGTAAAAGTGGACGACACCACAAACATTGCGACCAGTAGCGACGACGCAAGCTGGCGCCGATGTGGTCTTTCGCTAGAAGCGTGGCCGTTACCTGAGTTAGACAAAATCTCGCCATCACCGCTTCCGGTGGAAACAATAGGGGCCACACAGCCCGGAAAAATCGTACTTACCAATGTCAGTGCCACTGTCGCACTCGACTTTCAATACCAGCCCAGCCCGCAACCGAATTCAGAAGAGTTGCGAATGCATGAGACCAATGGAGGTGGAATTGCTGCGTTGGACTTTGATCTTGATGGTTGGGTCGATCTCTATTTTTCACAGGGCGGCGGCCAGCCGCATGATCCTCGCGGTTCAAAACCGAAATCGCTTTTCCGCAACTTTGCTGGTACCGTGTTTTCGGACGTAACCGCGTTCGCCGGCGCTGACGACCGCGGGTACGGTCAAGGTGTCGCAGCGGCCGACGTCAATCAAGATGGATTTGTAGACTTATTGGTTGCAAACATTGGGAAGAATGTCCTGTGCATCAATAACGGCGATGGCACGTTTCAACGAAGCTGGTTGGCAGGAGACATGGACGGAGCTGACGCCTGGACCACGTCGATTGCCTGTGGAGATTTAAGCGGCGACCATCTGCCGGACATTGTCGAGATCAACTACATCGATGACAGAAATGCTTACACAGCACTCTGCTCTGGCACCACGAAAGTACCGCTCTGCAATCCGCAACGTTACCGACCGGGTCGTGATCGATTCTTGAAGAATGGGTTGGATGGATCCTGGGCGATTTTGGACGACGGCGGCACCGAGCGGCCATTGGGATATGGCTACGCGGCAGTGATCGCCAACTTCGATAGGAAGTCGGGAAACGATCTTTTCATCACGAATGACACCTCACCCAACCATTACTGGAAGAGCCAGCCTAAGCGAGAGCAGGATGGCGACTCCAACGGCGAGTGGTCCCTGATCGAACAAGCACAACTGAGTGGATGCGCAGTTGGCATGACAGGTGTACCTCAAAGTTGCATGGGGATCGCCTCGGGTGACTTTGACCGCAACGGCCAAATCGATTTTCATATCACCAATTACACCGATGAGTCCTCTGACTTGTTTCTTCAGAATTCATCGGGCCTGTTCGTCAATCAGTTCCTTCAATACGGACTTGATCAGGCCACTCGTTCGCAATTGGGCTGGGGCACGCAGGCGGTTGATTTCGATGGCGACGGATGGCTGGACATCGCAATCCTCAATGGAAACATTTATAAGGACTCAAAGGACGGCTCACCCTATCGCATGGTGCCGCAATTATTTCAGGGCTCGCATAGGCATTTCACGATCGTTCCTTCCCACTCTAATTCCGATTCATTTTGGAGCACGCCCACCCTTGGCCGAACAGTTGCCACGCTTGACTGGAATCGGGATGGACGGACAGATCTCATCGCAAACCATCTCGACGCTCCTGTCGCGCTGCTTCAAAATGAAAGTGTCGGGGGGAACTGGATTCAACTTGAACTGGTCGGCACGACCAGTGAGCGAGACGCGGTCGGTACCGAGGTCGTTATCCGGTGCGGAGATGAGACGTGGACGCAATGGGTCACCGGTGGCGATGGCTTCTTATGCAGTTGCGAGCCGGTCCTATCGATCGGTATCGGATCGGCAAAGAAGATTGATGCACTTGAAATCCGCTGGCCTTCCGGGCTCGAAGAGACGCACACAATCGACACGATCAATCATAGGCATCTTTTCATCGAGGGCGAAAGCGGCTCCTACGCTAGATCAGAATGACATTTACATCTCGCCATCGCGATCCAATCAGCTTGAACCCATCTTGCTTTGGCACTCACGCCGTGAGCGGGTGCTTAGCGATAACGGAATATTGGATTTGCCGTCGCTATACACCAGGCATGCTGTTCACCTGGTGTCTGTTAGTTTTATTGGCCGGGTGTGGGACTTCGGATACGGCAACCGCAGGACGCCCACCGAAAGGCGATGCATCAGAACAAGATGTTGCGCCTGAAAATGATTCCGGGGCAGCGTCGATGGCCGGCGACATTTCGTCCGCTCATTCGACGGCGATTGAAACGCGTGACCAAACGCTCGACGAGGTCGACCGACATCGTGCATCCGGCAATCTGGACCAAGCGACAGTGATGCTTCGTGAGCTTTTGCTGAGTGATCCGCAGGATTACGAAGTTATTTTTCAACTGGCAACGATCAAAGCTGAGGAAGGGAAGCTTAGTGATGCGGTTGAACTGATGGGTGACATTCCTCCGGAAGCGCCGGAGGCCGGGCTTCCCGCGTTAGGATTCTCTGCCGACTGGTGTTTGGATCTCGAACGATACGATGATGCTGAACAGCGTTATCGAAAAATCCTGGAATTGAGCCCGATGGCCAATGTCGCGAAAAGGAAACTTGCGCATTTGTTGAATCGCGAGGGTCGCCGACATGAAGCGGTCCAATTGATCCGCGAGCTTTGCCTTGCCGGTGATGTCACACAAGATGAACTGCATGCTTTGATCGTTGAAGGAGATGCGATGTATGACGAGCCCGGCACCAATCCTGACTCGGACTATATCCCGTACTTCCCCATCGGAGAAATGGGGCACGCCCGGCAGCTTTTTACTGAAAGGCGTTACTTGGACGCGGCCCTCGCTGTTGAACCACTTCTAAAATCGGGGAGCGCATTACCTTCCGTCGTAGCGTTCTACGGTGCGGCCGTCTCCGAAGCCCAGGATGACGAGCGATTTGCATGGTGGCTTACCCAGGTGAGTGAGCCGGTGAAGCAGTTTCCCGAGTATTGGTCTGCCATCGCCACGCAACTCTCCGTTCAGGCCAAAAACGAGGAGGCCATTCGCGCCTGTTCGGAAGCATTGTCACGTGACCCTACGGACATGCGATCCATTCGCCGGATCGGCCAAGCGTTCATCAATCTTGAAAACGGAGAAATGGAAGATCGTTGGGCAAAGCGGTTCGAGGCATTGACTCGAATCGTCGATGCAAGCCTTCGAGTCGCGGACAGTCGTCCACCATCGGTCAGTGCAATCGCGGACCTATCGAAAGATCTTGAATCGATTGGACGAAGCCTGGAGTCCGTCATGTGGAAAACCGTTGGCGCTATCCATCACCAAGCTGGACCCGATGTCGTGGGAACACTGACGCAGCAAATGCGAATCCTCATCCGAACCAACAAGGCATTCCCCAACATGGAGACTGCGTTATGCGGTGTCCAAATCAAGGATTTTCCAGAGGCAGTGATACCGGCCGCGTCGCTTCCAACGCTCTTCTCTCAAAGTACGACTTTACCGAAAAGTCTCGACTCCCCTCCGCCAGCAACATTCACTGACATAAGCAAACGCATTGGACTCGCGCATCGGTTTAAGGTCTCCGTTGAACCTCGCGACAAAGCGTTCGCTATTTACCAATCCTTTGGCGGAGGCTTGGGAATTTTGGACTATGACCTAGACGGGCGCCCCGATATTTATCTTGCTCAAGGCGCCGCTGACCCTCCAGGTTTTTTAGCAGTCGAATCCGACATTCTCTACCGTTCGGTTCCAACCACTTCCGGCGAAGTTCGCCTCGTCGATGAAACCAATCCCAGCGGGGTTCGCGATGATCAGTATTCGATTGGCGTGACTGCGGGTGATTGGAACCAAGACGGTTTCATCGACATCGCGGTTTCCAATATCGGGACGCATTCGCTCTTAATCAATAACGGTGATGGAACATTTCATAAGCAGCCCGTGGAAGAAATGCCATCGTTTACTCGGGGTTGCTCCTCTATCGCTTTAGCCGATGTGTCGGGAGACCACCTTCCGGACTTGTACGTCGTCAATTATTTAGACGATACGAATTTGACAACTCTGCCAACGATCAATGCGGTCGGGCATGTTGAAAACGCGATCAGTCCCTTTAGCGTTAAAGCATCGTTGGACGATTTGTGGACCAACGATGGTCAGGGAGGACGTGTACATACCAAGATGGGCAATGAGGACAAAGATCCTAAGCATGGTCTCGGAATCGTTATCTCCGACTTCATTGACACGCCCGGAAACGAGATTTTTATCGGGAATGATGAACAGCCCAATCAGCTATGGATTCGCGATGCTTCAAACGGCTCTTGGACCGATCAGGCTGGTCCGCGAGGCTGTGCCTTTGGTGGACTCGGAAATGCCACCGGTTCGATGGGGATTGCTGTGGCTGACTTCGATCGATCAGGCAGCCAAGACATTCAAATCTCGAACTTCTACAACGAGCCATTCAGTTTTTACCTCAATCACGATGGCATGTTTCGCGATAAGAATGTCAAGTATCGACTGGACCAAGTCAGCATGCCTGCGGTTGGCTTTGGTTCCCAAGCCATCGATTATTCGTTGGACGGCTGGGTTGACCTAGTTGTCACCAATGGCCATGTGGAAAACATGGAATCAAAGGATCAGCCATTTCGCCAAGCGACTCAGTTGTTTTCAAACTTGGCAGATCGTTTCGAACTTGTCCGTGTCGAAGATGCGACTGGCTATTGGAGCCAACCCCATGTCGGTCGTGGCCTCACGACGCTTGATTTCAATCGCGATGGCAAAGTTGACTTCATTACGACCGACATCGTCGATCCAACAGCATTACTATTAAACGAATCGCCAACAGAAAACCATTGGATTGGCTTGCGATTGATTGGCACGTCAAGCGAGCGGGATGCGATCGGTGCGAAGATTGAAGTCCAAGTAGAGGGCGAGCAATGGACAGGCTGGGTCAACGCCGGAGATGGTTACTTGGGCAAAAACGAACCGACCGTTGTATTTGGCATCGGTAATCAAAAGCGAGTCAAGCAATTGTTGGTGACCTGGCCTAGCGGAAGCAAACAAACGTTCGCCAATCTGGATGTGGACCAGTACGTACAGATCACCGAGAACGAATCGGACCCGTTTGAGTTTCGCTAACCGGTTCAGAGTTAACGCAAAGAACCTATCCGAAACCCGAAGAGACCCGCAGCTAGCGCCAAAGCGGCTAATGGTTTTCGGGTAGGTTCTAAGTCTGTTGACCGGCAAATCGAAGTCCGCGAACGATTCGCTCGGCTGCTTCGGTCGCATCCACCTCGACGGCAACTTCCATGTTGAACTGCCAGTGCTGTCGAATTCGGCGATCGAAAATCGTAGCACCACGCGTCAACTCGCCCTGCGTTTCGACGTCGCCTGCCATCTCGCGCCACTTGAATAGATCGGGCTCAAGCACTGCAAGCAGCGCGGTGGGATCGTAAAGAGTAATCGATTCACGCCCCAGTTTTTCATGAGCGGCACGAAATGCAAAGGGCAAGATTCGATGGAGCAAGTCACCGGCTCGAGTGAATTTCTTGGGAATGGATTCCAAGAGATCGACACCAAAAGTAACCTTTTCCGTTACGTCCAATGGCACCAGACTTTTTGTCGTCGCAGAATGGAATACTTCGCGAGCCGATTGGGGATCAAAGTGCATATTCGATTCGGCGGCTGGCGTAACGTTTCCGCTATGCACGTAGGTCCCACCGCTGATGACGATCTTGTCTACCATTTCCGTGAGCGCTGGATCGCGATGAAACGCCCGGGCGATATTGGTAAGTGGGCCACAGGCGACAAGAGTGACCTGCCCCGGGTGCATTCTCAATAGCTCTGAAATGACTTTTTCGCTGGGGTGGCGTTGTTGGCGATCGGTGTCAGCGAAATGACAGCCTGCCATCCCATCAGGGCCGTGTAAGTCGGTATCATCGTTTACCGGGGCATGTTCACTCGGACTCGCCGATCCGATCCGCGGGTAACGCGGTGGATCGAGTAGATTGATGATGCCGCGCAGGTTCGCCGTTGCTTGGTCGGCGTCGACCGTTCCGGCCGTCGCCGTGATCGCCAAAACGTCTAAGCGAGGGTCAAATAACGCCATGCAAATCGCCACGGCATCGTCGATGCCGGGGTCACAATCGATAATCACTTTTCTCGTCATGCCATGATTTTAGCGCCTCGCGCCATATCCAACGACCCCAATCTCGCTAAAACGACGTTAAAAGCGGCAAACTGACGCTGATTTCCTGATTGGCCGTGATTTTTTAACTTTCAAACCGCATGATTGGCTCTCATGATTGACTTCTCCGCCGCAATCGCTCGTGTCCAAGCAGGCCACGACCTGACTTCCGACGAAACCGGGCACCTGATCGATCAGATGCTTGATGGAAAAAGTGATCCGGATCAAGTCGGCCAACTGCTTTTGGCCATTCGCGACAAAGGGGAATCGGTCAGCGAGCTCGTTGGCGCGGCGACTTCGATGCGTCGTCATATGACGCCGATTCGGCATCGGTTCGACGTCTTGCTCGACACCTGCGGGACCGGTGGCAGCGGTTCCGGAACCTTTAACATCAGCACCACCGCGGCCATTGTCGCTGCAGCATGTGGGGTCGCGGTTGCGAAACATGGCAATCGAAAGGCGACCAGCCTGACCGGGTCAGCGGACGTGCTCGCCGAACTCGGTGTTGCAATCGAAAGCGATGTGAGCCGCGTCGAACAAACACTGGACGAAGTCGGTTTGTGTTTTTGCTTCGCCCCGAAGCTGCATCCGGCAATGAAACATGTCGTGGCAGTCCGGCGGTCGCTTGGTGTACCTACCCTATTCAACTTGCTTGGCCCACTTTGCAATCCGGCGGGGGCAACGCACCAGTTGCTTGGCACGGCCCGACCTGATGCACAGATGAAAATTGCGATGGCACTCGAGCAACTGGGAACCGTTCGTTCAGCGGTGATTCGAGGCACCGACGGACAAGATGAAGTCACTCTTGACGGGGCAACGGATGTGATCGAGGTTTGTGGTCACAGCCAGCATAAGCATCACTGGACTCCCGAGACATTTGGGTTGCCACGAACCACAGCCGCTCAAGTTCAAGCGAGTGACCCAAGCGACAGCGCGAAGTTCATCCGAGGAATTCTGGACGGCAAAAACGGTCCGCATCGAGATATTGTGTTGGCTGGAGCCGCAGCGGCACTATGGCTTGTCGGCAAGGTGACGACTCCGCGCGAGGGCGTGATGCTTGCCGCACAAGCCATCGACTCTGGTATGGCGAAAGCGAAATTGGAATCGCTCATTCGGTCGGGGCATTCATCGACGCCCTAAGCCGAGACTCGGTAATCCCAACCCCCATCTCCCAGTCCTACCGATAGAAAAACCCTTGTATCGGCAGGCGATCGGTTGCCTCGACTAAGTCCACAGACGACAATGCGTGTCCGTCACTCAATGCGCGGTCGGCCGGTCCCGCCGAGAGCGGTCATCCCGCGCGGCAGGTGACTCGAAACAAAACTCGCCACCACAAGCGATTGCTCCCATTACACCCAAACGTCGCACACCTGAACCGCCCATGCTTGAGAATCATCTTGCCGACGAACCGCGTCGTCGCACGGTTGTCAATCGTCGAACCGCAATGACCGGCGTCGTCATCGGCGCTGCTGCCGTGTCACTTTCACAATCCGCTCACGCCTCCGAGGAAAAGAAAAATATGTCCGTTGACGCTAAATCAGGAAGATTGAATCAGTCGGTTTGCCGGTGGTGCTTTGGCGACATGTCGCTGGCCGACCTAGCCCGAAACGTCTCCAAGATGGGTTTAATCGGCATCGACTTGCTAGTGCCTGCTGACTTTCCGGTAATCAAAGAGCACGGACTGATTTGCACGATGGTGCAATCACATCCATTGACCGATGGGCTGTGCGATCCTCAATTTCACGAAGTCAGCTTGGAGAAGATCAACGTTGCCATCGAGGCCACGGCAGCGGAAGGCTGGCGGAATGTGATTTGTTTTTCTGGCAACGGTCGTGGAATCGATCGTGAAACAGGAATGAAGAACTGTGTCGATGCACTCAAGAAAATCGTCCCTGTAGCGGAACGAAAAGGGGTGACACTGATAATGGAACTGCTTAACAGCAAAGTCGATCATCCCGATTACATGTGCGACAATTCCAAATGGGGCGTTGAGCTGGTCAAACGGGTTGGCAGCGATCACTTCAAATTGTTGTATGACATCTATCACATGCAAATCATGGAAGGTGATGTGATTCGTTCGATCAATAACAATCACGCTTACTTTGGGCATTATCACACGGCGGGCAATCCCGGCCGCCACGAGTTAGATGACACTCAAGAACTGTTCTACCCAGCGATCGCCAAGGCGATTGCCGAAACAGGATTCGACGGTTATTTCGCTCACGAGTTCATACCGACCAAAGACCCAATGGGTGGCTTGGCCGACGCGGTTCGCCAGTGCATCGTTTGATGGCCAAGCGTTGTTAAAGAAATGTCAGGAATCTCGTTCGCACTCAGTACTCATTAACCAGTACTCATTAATCACAACTCATTAATCACAACTCATTCGCTGGAACGCAAAACATGGACCGACGTCATTTCATTCGAAACTCGATTGCAACCGCATCGGTCGCATCGTTGGCTGCCAGAGCTTATGCGGCACCAGAAACTCGTCCGCGACGTGTCGCATTGATTGGTGCAGGGTGGTATGGCAAGTGCGACCTACTTCAACTCATGAATGTGGAACCGGTCGAAGTCGTATCGATCTGCGATGTCGATTCGAAGATGCTTGACGTTGCGGCATCGCTCATTGAATCTCGCCAGGTCTCCAAGAAACGGCCACGAACCTACGCTGACTATCGCAAGTTGCTGGCTGAAAAGGATTTTGACATTGTCCTCATCGCCACGCCCGACCATTGGCATGCGTTAGCGATGATTGCGGCGGTGGAGGCTGGCGCGGATGTTTACGTGCAAAAGCCAACGGGCGTCGATGTCTTGGAAAGCAAGGCGATGTTGGACGCTGCTCGTCGTACCGGACGTGTCGTCCAGGTCGGCACCCAACGACGTAGCACGCCTCACTTGATCGAAGCCAAGCAAAAAATTGTTGACGCAGGGCTACTGGGAGACATCGCGCATGCAGAAGTCTGTTGTTACTACCACATGCGGGCACAAGGCAATCCGCCAGACTCGACTCCACCAGCAAACCTGGATTACGAAGCGTGGACGGGCCCTGCGCCGATGCGGCCTTACAATGAACTGGTGCATCCGCGTAGCTGGCGAGCTTTCATGGAGTACGGCAATGGAATCGTCGGCGATATGTGCGTTCACATGCTCGACATGGTCAGGTGGCAGATGGGTCTCGGTTGGCCCAATCGCATCAGCAGCAGCGGCGGAATCTTGGTTCAAGCCGAATCGAAGGCAAATATCACCGACACGCAAACCGCAACCTTCGAATTTGATAACCTCAATGTCGTTTGGACTCATCGCTCTTGGGGTGACGCGCCGGATCCAAAATTCCCCTGGGCGGGCGTTCTCTATGGCGACAAGGGAACGCTCAAGTTAAGCGTTAACGAGTACGAATTCACACCGCGAGGGAAGGGGAACAAATTGACGGGGTCGGCAGTGATCGAAAACGACAAATTCCCAACCGACCTGGAAGATCAAAAGAATTGGCAACTCGAACTGCACGTCGCTTCTGCTATTCGTGGACACATGCGGAACTTTCTCGATGCGATCGACAATCGCTCCCTCCCCGTCGCCGATATTGAGCAAGGCCATATCAGCAGTGCTTCTTGCTTTATGGCGAACAATGCGCTCACCCTCGGTCGATCTATTGCTTTCGATCCTGTGACGCACACCGCGATTGGTGACGAAGAAGCGACCAAGCTGTTTGCTCGACCCTATCGTGCCCCTTACACGCATCCCGGCTTGAAAGCGTAACGATGAAGCGCCAAGAAGATCAAGCGAAACGACTCGCTTGCACTTCGAGCTCGGAATCGACCGGCAAACCCAATGGCGGGCGGCAGATGCACCGCTCACATCGCTTCGGCCGCCGTTCCTTCGACGGCCGGGCGTTTCTTTAACAGTATCCGCGGCGTAATCAGAACGAGTGCTGCCCATACCAAAATGGTCATTGGCCTGCTCCCGACACTTGGCCAGTACGCAAGCTCGGTGAGCAATCTCCAAAAACTGATTTGAATCGTCAATGCGACGGGCAATGCGACCGCAAAGCTGGCCAGGGGATCGATGCGTCTTGTCAACACCGAAGGAAGGAACGCCGCAATAAAAATGGCGAGCACGCTCACGCCGATGGAGGCATGCCACCCGACGGCAATGGCGGGAATCGCCACGATCGCGATCATATCAATCAGCCGGCGGGTATCGGTGCCGAGCGGTGAGAGTTTGGGGTCCGCTGTGGGCGCTAGATGACGAGCCATCGTTCGCGCGATCAATACTGCCGCGACAAATCCAGTCAATACTCGCATCGCCGCGTCGAGATATTTTCCATCCGAGTGCCAAGCTGGTGCCATTTCGACTTGCCACGGCACGACCGCAAGTCCTGGATGCACAAGAATCGGAATGGCCACCAGCAAAAGCGAGCTGATCACCAATGTTCTCGGTAGTCGATGCCCATCCCAAGTCACCAATGCAAACGCCCACGAGGACGCAATCACCACAACGTGATACACCATCGTGACCAGCGTCTCGCTGGACACATACGGTGTCCAAAGGGCTCCTACGCGCCCCATTCTCTCAGGATGAAATGGCAAGGTCGATCCACCTCCGAAAAACTCCCTCCAACCCACCAGCGCCAGACAAAGTCCAACGGTCAGTTCAACGATCGGATAGCGCGGGGCGATCGGCATTCGACAGGTTCGACAGCGGCCGGCAAGAATGAGCCAGCCAAAAACCGGGCAATTGTCTTTCCATGACAGGCGATGGTCACACCAAGGGCAATGCGATCGGCCATTGATCGATACTCCTCGTGGCATCCGCCATGCCACGACGTTCAAAAAGCTGCCGACCGATGATCCCACATAAAAGAGCCATGCGGCGACTATCACATCCAGCGACCGGGGAATCAACAGATCCGAAAACTGAATGAAACGTTCCCCGCGGGATTGAAGAAAAGCCATCGACACCACGTACAGGATCGCAACCGCAAGTCCGATGAGCATCAACGACGCGATTCGTCGCCGGCGCGTCGTTCCGAAAAAAACCAGCCAAGTCGAGGGAAAAGGAGGACTCAAGCGTCTACTCAGACAAGAAGAAACGGGCGAAGATGACAAGAGCATATCATGACAATTGAGCCGAGTGACCGTACCGCCGATTGTTTGAATCGCCTCGAAAACGCCCTCTCAATACCTTCCATGCCCATTCCTTCGCTAAGAATCAACCACGCCAATGCCGTTCCCGAAAATCCAAACGGAGATTACGTCCTTTATTGGATGATCGCTTCGCGACGGCTTCAATGGAACTTTGCGCTGGATCATGCGATCGACCGTGCGAAGCAACTGGGCAAACCGCTTCTCATTTTCGAACCGCTTCGCACGCGTTATCGCTGGGCCAGCGACCGAATTCATCGTTTTGTCATCGAAGGCATGCGAGATCAAGCAAATCTGTTGAGTAAACATGACATCGGCTATTACCCCTACGTGGAGCCGGTTCCTGGGCAGGGCACGCCGCTCCTCCATCAACTGGCCAAGAAAGCTTGTGCCGTCATTTCCGACGAATTCCCCTGCTTCTTTCTTCCGCAAATGATTGACGCGGTGAAGGACCGACTTCCTGTACGCCTTACCGTGGTGGACAGCAACGGAGTGATGCCCCTGAGGTTACCGGACCGAACATTTACAGTCGCCCACAGCTACCGGCGATGGATGCAAAAACAGATCCTCGATGCACTCTTGGATCGCCCTCGAGCCAACCCGCTCGCGAGAATCAAGCTCCCCCGTTTCGAAGGGGTGGAATCCAAAATACTGACGCGATGGCCGATGGCGAATTTCCGCCAGCTACTCGACGGCGACGGGCTTTCTCGAATTCCTATCGACCATCGCGTCAGGCCGTCGGACGACCTACCCGGTGGCTCTGTCGAAGCGCAAAAACGACTCCAACTTTTCCTGGACCAGCGACTGTCGGTGTATGGAGACGCGAGAAACCACCCTGATGAACACGCGACGAGCGGCTTAAGTCCCTATTTGCATTTTGGACATATCTCGGCTCATGACATCGTGGACCGGGTACTCGATCAAGAATCTTGGACACCTAACAAAGCAAGTATTGCCAACGGCAAGAACTCTGGTTTCTGGAATACGAGCGAAACTGCGGAAGCGTTCCTCGACCAAATCCTGACGTGGCGCGAACTCGGTTTCAACCTGGCGCATCGCCAACCAGACTCCTACGATCAGTACGAATCGCTACCCGATTGGGCGTTAAAGACCCTCGACGCTCACGCCAAAGACCCCCGCCCGGTGGTTTATTCGCTGGAACAATTTGAAAATGCGGTGACCCATGACCCGCTTTGGAACGCGGCGCAGAGGGAACTGGTTTCTACGGGATCGATGCACAATTACCTCCGCATGTTGTGGGGAAAGAAAATCTTGCACTGGACGTCCTCGCCGCAGGAAGCGTTGAGAATCCTTATCGAACTGAACAATAAGTACGCATTGGACGGCCGCGACCCCAATTCCTACAGCGGCATTTTTTGGACATTGGGGCGATACGACCGCGCGTGGGGCCCCACCCGGCCTATTTTTGGCAACGTTCGGTACATGACCAGCGACAGCACAATGAAGAAATTGAAGCTGAAATCGTACCTGACCAAGTTTGGAAGCAAATCTGCCTCCCCCGATTGACCGGAAAATCTTCACCCAACTACCCCGCTTACCATTTTGGCGACTGTCAGGTCCAATAATGGCTCTGCGTCACAGGGGCGCTTGGTTTTCGATTCACTAGGGAGGCGGATAAAGATGTTTCAGTTAGCAAGAGTTTTCACGGTAGCTGCCGTGCTGGCCCTCAGCGTTTCATTGCTCGCACCGATCGCGTCTGACGCATTGGGTCAGCAAGTGGGAGTGGTATGTCCGAAATGTGGCAAAGTGCACGGGCCTTCGTCGTCGTCCGTTGTTCAAGCAAGTGCTACCTCGCCGTCGAGCTACTCGCCGTCAGCAGTTATCACGTCGCCAACTTCGCCAACGCAATTTGAAGTTTCGCGGACATCGAGTGGCAGCGTTTCAAACGTTCTTTCGATTTTGAATGCCCAACGCGCTCGTCAAGGTGTAGGGCAACTATCCTACGACCCTCAACTGCAAGCGGTCGCGGAACAACGAGCAGAAATGATGGCGAGATCGGGTAATAAGTCTCATCCGCCAGGTTCATTCTCGCCCGGCCGATACGAAGGCGTCGGTTGGTCGTCGTCATTCTCACCTTCAGGTGTTTCGGCGTGCTTCACCAGCGACAGTCGAATGCGAATGGCGGGAGCTGCCATGGCGCGAGGGCGAGACGGCGTCTACTTTGCAGTGGTTTATCGTTGAGCCAGGTTTCTTAACCTAAATGCTTAACCGTTCCATGCTAAGTAACCACAGCGAGTCAGATTCTGGCTCGCTGTTTTCATTCGGTCTCCCACCGAATGGCAATCATTCGAGCGGCAACAAGGAATACCGCTCCGCTTATCATCAAGACGCTCATCTGCGGCCATAATTCGATGACGGGCATTTCACGCCAAAAAACCTTGTCGTAACCGTCCAATGCCCAGGCGTTGAAGGTCCACAGCCCTGCATCTCGAAGTGATTGACTCATCACGTATCGCGGCACCATCGATCCGCCTAAGGCACTCATCGACAGCACGACCACCACCGAAAGACCGTTGAGTTGCCCTCTCGTTCGACAGATCGTGGCAAGTAGCAAGCCAAAGGCTGCGGACGCACCTGCGGTGACAAGGGTCATGATTAAAAAGCCGTCCAAGTGCCGTAGCAAATCGATCCCAAAAACGATTTGGCCCCAAACGAACATGACCGTCGTTTGCAAAACGCCTAGGACCGACAGGTAGAACCACTTTCCCAGCAAGAGCTGATCCATCGATAAGCCCGTCGTTAGGAGTCGGTCGAGAGTCTGGTTTTCGCGTTCTTCCAGCAAAACCCCGCCCCCTCCGGTCGCGCCAAACAGCAAAAACATGACTGCGATCCCGGCAGCGTACATGCTGATGACTGGGCTCGTTTTGCCCCCTCCCAAGACATCCACAATCTGAATCGTTGGCTCGGCCGCCGACGAACTGGATTGGTTTGGGACTTCAACGCTGGCAAGCTCCACTCCAAACGGCGGTGGTCCTACCTTAGCCCCGGGAGAAACATTTCTCTGGGTAACCAGCATTGCCCGTTGTACGAATGCCGACACGACCTGAGGAGCAACTTGATCGGACGTATCGCTAAGCAATTCGACTGAAATCGCACCTCCGGTGCCGTGTTTAGGGTTTTGCGTAAGAACGATCGCAATCGCCGCGATCCCACGACGCACCAAGTTGATGGCGCCTTCCTTCGTCAAGCGTGCATGCGTCCGTGTACCCCCTGCCGCTCTATCATCGGCCTCCGTAGGCTGGGACTCAGTAATGTTCTCTTCCATCTCGTCGGGCGATCGCAAGAAACGCAGCCCAGAACTGTCCGCAAGTGCTTTAACGATAGCCACACTTGCCGGTGATCGAACCTGATCCACGGCGACCACCTTGATACGCGGCGTGCTTCCAACACCTACTCCGCCGCCGAAGATAACGGCAAAAATACTGAAGAACGCAATGGGCACGACAAAAGTGAGCAATAGCTCGATTCGGTTGTGGAGTAACCTCCGCAGACTGACCATGAAGACGGTTAGGATCATCGAAAGATCTTCATCTCGAAAAACCGCTACCAAGCGAGTCAGTCGCGTAGCTCTTGTCCGGTCAAATGCAGAAAAACGTCGTGCAGGGAAGGAGCCCGAACTTCAACATTCAAGACCGCCAATCCCATTTCTCGGATCTGTTCTAGCAAAACCGGCAACTGCCCCGCCACATCGTTCACGCGAGTCTCGAGCAAATCGGAACCTGCAACGGAACCGGCTATGGAATTTCCGATGAAGGCTTCCCGGCCGAGCGTCCATGGCTTGGGAGGTGTGTGCAGCGTTCGATCGATGCGAAGCTGAACATGCCGTTGTTCACCGATCGTAGCCCTAATCAATTCAGCCAGCGTACCGGAAGCGATCACCGTTCCGCCGTCGACAATCACAATGCGGTCGCAACGTTGCTCGGCTTCCTCAAGATGGTGCGTCGTCAACAGTATCGAGGTTCCGATCTCGTGTAGTTCGTCGAGCATTTGAAAAATGCGTTGCCTGCTCTGCGGGTCGACCCCCACTGTGGGCTCATCGAGCAGAAGCACCTGGGGGCCGTGCATCACCCCGCAGGCTAAGTTGACACGACGCTTCATCCCACCCGAAAAACCTCCGACGAGATCGTGTTTTCGAGCTGCCAGCCCTGTCCAACCGAGAGCCCATTGGACCCGCTCTTGAAGAAGTCGCCCTCGAAGGCCGTGGAAACGTGCAAAAGCAACCAGGTTTTCCTGTGTGGTGAGGTCGCCATAAAGCGCGAAATCTTGCGGAACCAAACCGAGGCGCTCGCGGCCCCCCGAAGACGGAAGTTGCCTTCCCATCAATTCGATTTTTCCTGAGTCAGGCTTGGTCCGGCCCGCCAGGCAGCGGATCAAAGTGGTTTTGCCGGCACCGTTTGGCCCTAGCAAAGCAAGACGTTCCCCCTTGGACAATGTGAAGGACGCTCCCTTGAGAGCCTCTACCGCGCCAAAACGCTTACAGATCGAAGTTACCTGCATCGCGGCCAGGATTTTTCCTTGGGAATTGCTAGCGAGGTCCGCGCAGTGACGAGTGGGAAAATCGTTAGCTTGAATAAGCGGTGAAATTGCCCTCCGAGGCGACATCGGCTCTGTTATCGAACTCATGGCAATTCCTACTCTCAGCACAGCGTCAATAACAAACAAAAGGCTGAGATTGTTCGGCGGGCGATGGTATCTTTCAGGGGATACTGGGTATCATTCGACGACGCCGCGTGGCTAGTTCATT
>JANOBM010000282.1:0-23055 GCA_031411655.1 Planctomycetaceae bacterium | reverse complement strand
GCCCGACGCATGGGGCAAGTCTCATCCCGACTCGATCCGAACTTACCGTCAAGCCGAAAGCCTATCGCGAGCGGCCCAAACCAAAGACCGCCGCGCCCGCCGCCGCCAGCTAGCCAAACGCTAGCCGCACCGAACGCTTACTTTCGTGCATCCTATATTTTCTCAGCCAACGACGTCATTGCGAACGTCGGCGTCATCATCTCTGGCATTTTGGTTCTACTCCTAAAATCTCAAATTCCTGACCTTGTCATTGCTGTGTTGATTGCTGGCGTCGTCGTGCGTGGCGGAGTCAACATCTTGAGAGATGTTCTTCGCCTCGAAGACTAGCTGGATTTTTCTTCTTTTTGTTTCTTACAATACAGACCCTATCGCTCGCTATACGCGAGCAACCGCAGCGCGTTAAATACCACAACCAGTGTGCTGCCTTCATGCAAGGCGACGGCGGGGCCTATGTTGAGGCCCAAGATCGTGGCGGGGACTAAGAACACGACCATGCCAAGACTCATCAACAAGTTTTGGCGAATAATGCGTCTCGTTGCCCGACTGAGACCGATTGCAAGTGGAAGGTGATCAAGGTTGTCTGCCATCAAAGCGACGTCGGCTGTTTCCAAAGCGACATCGCTGCCAGCGGCTCCCATCGCGATACCGACTGAGGCGGAGGCCATCGCGGGTGCGTCATTGACTCCATCACCAACCATGGCCACGCCTCCTTCACTCTGCAGCTTTTTGATCTCAGCGACCTTGTCTTCCGGCATTAGGTCACCGCGGGCTTCATCGAGCCCGACCTCTTTGGCAACCGAGTCGGCAACTTTCTGATTGTCGCCAGAAATCATGATCATTCGCTTGATCCCGAGTTCTCGCAGTCGCGAGATCGTTCGCTTGGATGCTTCGCGTGGGGTATCCATCAAGCCAATCACACCCAGATAGCGTTCAGCGCGACGGACGATCATTGTCGTGCGACCGTTTTGCTCGAGTGACTCAACGATCTCTCGGACCGCATCAGGCAGCGGCGGCCCCTCGACTTCAGCAAACAGATCATCTTTGCCAACGTGAACGAGGCTGCCCTCGACCAACGCTTCAATTCCACGGCCGGTGATACTCTTTAAATCGGTGGCAGGTGGGATTTCGCCTTGACTCCCATTACCACTTTCAACCAACTTCTTCTTTCCATCACGCACAATCGCTCGAGCGAGCGGGTGCTTGCTGAGGGTTTCAACGGCAATGACGATCCGTAGCAGTTCAGTTTCATCGACGCCTTCAACGGTGCGAACGTCGGTGACTTTTGGTTCGCCTTCGGTGAGCGTCCCCGTTTTATCAAAGGCGATCGAATCTAGACTTCCTAGACTTTCCAAAGGTCCACCGCCTTTGATCAGAATCCCACCCCGAGCCGCGCGCGCGACACCGCTAAGAACTGCACTCGGTGTGGAAATCGCCAGAGCGCATGGACTGGCTGCGACCAATACGGCCATCGCTCGATAAAACGACTTGTTAAATGGCTCGTCCATCACCAGTGGCGCGAACAGCAAGAGAATCACTCCGCCAATAACCGAAGGCACAAAGTATCGCTCGAACTTCTTCGTGAATTTTTGCGTCGGCGAAACTCGCGTCTCGGCTTCGCTGACCATCGTCACAATGCGAGCCAACGTATTTTGCGAAGCCAGTTTAGTGACATGGATTTCAAGTGATCCAGATTGATTGATTGTGCCTGCGAAGACGCGATGCTCGGCTGGCAACGTTTCAGGATCGGCGGCTGCAATGCCTACATCGGCAACCGGACGCTTGTCACTCGGAACGCTCTCGCCGGTAATTGGAGCTTGGTTGACGCTGGAGGAACCTGCGATGACGAAACCGTCTGCCGCCACCCGCTCATCGGGCTTGATCACGACTAGGTCTCCAACGACCAACTCTTCGACAGGAACATCTGACTCAAGTCCGTCACGGCGAACTCGAGCCGTGCGTGGAGCCAATTGACCAAGTGCCTCGATGGCCCGTTTAGCTCGGCCCATCGCATAGCCTTCAAGCGAGTGGCCGATGCTGAACAAAAACAGCAGTAGAGCCCCTTCAGCCCACGCTCCCAAAGTCGCCGCGCCTCCAGCGGCCACGATCATTAGAAAGTCGATTTCGAATTTACCCGAGCGAAGCTTCTCGATCGCTTCGGTGATGGTGTAATAGCCACCAAAGATGTATGCAGCAAAGTAGCAACCTAGCGGTATCCACGCATTCAATTCGGCGAAAGTTTCCACCAGCCATCCAACAAGCAAGAATACACCGCAGAGAATTGCGAAGATCAATTCAGATTTCGGCCCGAAGATACCACCGTGCGCATGATCCCCATTCGCGAGTTTGTGACCAGCGTGCCCGTGATCCTTTTCAGGGTCTTCATCAGCATGCGAATGTCCGGCGTGCTCATCGGAGGCTTCTGAAACGCCCCGAGTCCATTGTTTCAATGCATCCGCAATTGCTTTATCGTTCGTCAACTGGCGATCGTACTCGACGCGGACTGCACCTTCAGGAGAAACAGCCGCTTCGATCACACCCGCGATTCGCTGGAGTCGTGATTCAATGGCACTGGCACGTCCTGCATGCATTGCCGTTGATTGACCAAGCCAATGTCCATATCGATTGTTGATCTCGACACCCGCACGTTTGGCAAGTTCACGGACTTCGCCAAGCGATACGATTTCAGAATTAAAGTGAATGCAAATCCTCTCTGGATGGCCATCTTCCGATCCTGAAATATGCGCCGAATTGACTCCAGCCTTTGATTCCAACAGCACTATCAGTCGTCGAAAGCAGGCGTCATTCGGCACAGTAACATTCGGCAGCAACGGCCGAAGCTCAATTTTTGTTTTACTCATGTTCTACGTCTGCCTTAGAGCGTCGACGATCGGAACGGTGGCAGCCTGAACCGCCGGCGCGATTCCGGCCGCGATTCCTACAAAAAGGGACACAATCATTCCAGAAATTGCTAAACCAACTGAAGGGCGAAACGCAATCGTTGCACCTTCGGCTCCAATCGCGAATCCACCGATGGCCAAGGCCATAAGTGCCGCTGCTGTCCCCAGCAATCCGCCGACCAGACACAGGATTGTGCTTTCGGTTAGCACCAAACGCATGGCTCGCATCGGCCGCACACCGATGGTCTGCAGAACAGCGTACTCCTTGATCCGATCTTGGACGCTCATCACCGTCGTGGTTGCAACAAGCGAAAGGACCAAGCCGACACACGCATATCCCAACCAATGGGCGAATCCGATTAGATCGACGAGGTCGGAAAGCGTGCTTGCTTGAAATGCCCCTTTGCGTCGAGTTTTGGTCGCTACTGCTCCGGCTCTTAAGGTCGCATCGATCTCGGCCGCGACTCGATCTGAGTCAGCATCGTCGGTTAACAAGACCTCGTGTTGCGTTACTAACCCTGCTGCATCTAATCCGCGTGTGTATTGTAAGAAAGCGAGACTCGTATAGATCAGGTTTTCTTCTGAGGGAACAGTTGATTCAAAGACGCCTGCAACCTTCACGGAGATATCACCGATCGAAAACTGATCTCCCGTCTTGAGCCCGCGGCGGTTCGCAACGTTTCGGCCTACGATCGCAGCGTCGCGTTGCGATGCGAATTGTTGCCAATTACCTTTGATCAACTTGATGGGGCGAGTGTTTTGAATTTGTGCAGGGTCGGCTCCGTTGAATACGACGATGTCTAAACTTGCACGACAATTGTTCGTCCAGACTTGGATCGGCATGACATCCCGGACGCCCGCTACTTCTTTAATCTTGCGGGAGTAATCTTCTGGCAAACGGCTGGTTGTTGGACAAAACCGATTCTCCTGGAAGACAATTAGGGTGCGATCCGCATCAGTTCCAGTTGTTAATCGATTCAGTCCTTCCTGTACCGAGCCGACGAAACAAAAAACGAACATCGCAACGGCTGCACCAGTTACGGTAAGCAAGGTCCGAGTGCGATGACGCCAAAGAGTTTTTAGGACGTAGGTATTCATGAGCGAATCGTTTCTAAGAACTTTCCTCGGTCGAGAGCCAACTTGCGTGAAGCGATACTTGCAACGTGGCTGTCGTGAGTCACCATCAACATCGTGATGTTCAGCTCCTTGTTTAATCGCTGAAGCAGGACCTGGACTTGCTCGCTGGTTTCCGTGTCAAGGCTTCCAGTTGGCTCATCTGCCACGACGACTTTGGGGTGAGCGACGATGGCTCTAGCGATGCCTACCCGTTGTTCCTGACCGCCAGATAATTGTCGCGGGTAGTGATCGGATCGGTCGCTTAGTCCCACCGCTTCCAATGCCAATCCCACACGCTGGCGTCGCTGCGTTGCGGTCAGCTTTAACAACAGTGTCGGCAGTTCCACATTCTCATAAGCGGTCAGCACCGGAATAAGATTATGAGTTTGAAAGATGTAGCCCAGATTCGACGCTCGCCAATCCGCCAGTTTGCTACGAGAGAATTTGGTCAACTCGATGCCGTCAACGGTGATCGTTCCTGAATCAGGCCGGTCGATCCCGCTAACTAGATTCAGCAACGTACTTTTGCCCGTGCCACTGGGACCCATCAATGAAATAAACTCGCCTGCTTCGATATCTAAATCGACTTTATCAAGTGGGGTGATTGTTTCATCACCTTTGCGAAAGCTTTTGGAAACACCACGTAGTTCTACTAGAGCCATTTATTTCACTCCCAGCGTTTGATCGTCGCCGGTTACACGAACCGGGCTTCCTTGCGTTACTCGATCGACACCGCTGACGATCAGTTTATCTGTCACGCGAAGGCCTGACTTGATTTCGATCAGCCCACCTTCGATTGAGCCGCCGACCTCGACGCCACGTCGTTGAGCCGTTTCTTCCGCATCCACGATCCACACAGATACACCTGAATCGTCGGACTGAAGGAGTTGGCTCGGAATAAACATACGATCCGATTCGGTCGCCTCTTGCGATGGATTTTCAATGACCGGCGCGAGAAACGTTGTTGTGACGAGCATCTCAGGACCGACCGACTGTGGCGGATCGATCAGTTCGACTTTCACTTCCAAGGTGTTCTTTTGAATGTTGGCCGAGCTTGTCATTTGCAGCACACGGCCTCGGATCACACCCTTGTTCGACGCGGTTACGATCTCAACGGGTTGGCCACGCGTGACCATGGGAACATCTTCCAAACGAACGTCGGCGCGTACTTGAAGCCTCTTCGGATCGTACATTTCAATGACAGTGCTGGAACTCTGACCGGCGGTTGTTTCAAGTCCCATCACGCGAGTACCCGGTGCAGCGACTAGACGCAGCACACGACCATTCATTGGCGCACGTACAACATTCCGCTGGAGCGCCAGTTCTGCTTGACGAACTTGCAGAGCAGCTTCTTTGCGCATGGCCAAAGCTGATTGCACCTTGGCTTTGGCCTCTTCAAGCTGTCGCGTTTCTTCGACCAAAAGTTCGATTTGACGTTCGATCGCCTGGACTTTGTCCGTCATCGCATCGACCTCACGTTCCAGGTTCGGCTTTCGACTTCGCAGTTCTTGCACTTCAGCTTGTGCCGTCGCATGCTCGCTTTCGGCTTGAGCAATGACTCTGCTAGAAATCGCCTCCCCTGCGGAACGTTTTCCCTCCACGCTACCGCGGGTATATTCGACCCGTGCCTCGGCAGCAGTGAGAAGAAAAGGCAACTTGGCAAGCTCGGTTTGAGCCTTCGCCAAAGTGCTTCGTGCGTCCGCCAATGTAACTTGCAGATGAACTGGGTTTTCGAGTCGGACCTTGGCGGCGTCCAGTTCCGCATTCGCACGGTTGACTTCGCCTTCCTGAATCGCGAGCGTGTTCTTCGCCGCCTCAAGCAACAGTTCGGCATCGATTGAAATCAACCGAGCGATCGCCTCACCCTTTTCAATCTGCTGTCCTTCAACGACCAACAGCTCTTCGATCACGCCCTGTGCCAACGCGGCGACACTGATGGCAGTAGGACGTGGTTCGATCCAGCCAGGTGACTGAAACAGAGTTGATCCCGCTTGTTGCAACTCAGCTCGCTTCACAATCACAGGGACGACCGTTACCGATGTGGACGGCAACAATCGTCGCCCTGCCGCCACGCCTAACAAGACAACAAAGCCGAGCAGGATACCAATGGGCAACACGTACCGCGTCATCCATCGCTGGCGGCGCGGTTTCACGGTTGTCTCAACGTGCGGGGCACGATCGAGTGCCAATTGGCTTAGGTCAAGCTGCTGTCGGCTGCTGCCATGTGGCGGGCTATTCATCGCTATTTCCCCGGTCGCACAAAGATTTTACTAGTGGCGACCGTCAAGTTGCCTTGTTCATCACGCTTGGCCTTGCCTTGAACAACAACCGTTGAAAGTTCTTTTACCTTTAGCAACTCTTTGGCATTTCCAGCGATCGCCTTGCCGGCTTCATCTACAACCTTGATCGTCGCGATGTTCTCCTTAACCGCCTCCGTTTGACAACAGTAGTCCCAAGGTGTGGGACAACCTTCATCGGCTGCACAATAAGGGACCTTTGGATCAACAATCGTGAATGCCGCCAATCCATCGACAAATGGTTTGCTTGATCCACCGATCAAGCCTACTAGCGTGACCTCTTGTCCGTCTTCGGCCTTCTCGCGCGCCACGCCGACTGGCATTGCATCTGCCGGCTCTATCATTGAGACATATTGCGAATTCGAATCGCCGCCACTCTCCATTCCATTGGACGCAACCTTTGTAGGTCCGCAGCCAACAGCAAATAACGTCACACTCGACATTGCTAAAACGAAAAGCATCTTCATCTCAAATCTCCACTTGTTTAAATCAAATAGCCTTCAAACTTGTTGCGACCTCAGCTCGCAACGCTTTTAGCGCCGGGGGCAACGAGCCCAAGACGCCTAACAACAATCCAACGCCGCAACCGATTAAAATTGCGACGCTGTCAATGCGTAACGTAAACGCCCCCATGGTGAACCGAACCGCCACGCCGTTGAGCATCGTCAGTGCGATCACACCCGATAACAGCGATCCGGCCGACGCCAGCAGAACACCTTCTTGCACCAGACTTATCAAGATCGCGCGTCGTCGGTATCCGATGGCCTGTAATGTGGCGATTTCGCGAATTCGGCCAGCCACAGCGCCGTACATCATGTTTAGACCCGCGAAGATTCCTGCGCCTGATACCAACACGACCACCAACCAAGCGAGCAGCCGAACCGGCTTATAGTGCTGCTGGAGCGAAGCGTAATAATCCGTTTCGCGAATCGCGCGTAATTCCAGATCGGTGCGTTCTTTACAAAACAATTCAACTTCAGCGGCTGAACTACCTGGCGACAACAGCATCGCAACCAAACTCAAATCTTGTCGTTTTGTCGTCGTTTGAAAGTCAGCCAGCTTGCACCAAATCTCAGACTCATACGCTGCACCACCGGCTACGAAGCGCCCACTGATTCTCCAACTTTGACCCTCAAACTCGACACTTTTGCCAACCGTCATGGCGTTGTCGGAGCTTCCTAGTTTGGCAGCAGCTAACCGACCCACCATCACTTCGCCATCAGCGGGCCAATCGCCCTCAATCAACTTGACGGAGCGACGCACCAAGGATGTTGATAAACTGACGCCACGAACCAGTCCCAGTCCGCCGTCGCCTTCGTCCGTTTTCACGCGTGTTCCCAAATACAACTCGGGCGAAACATGCACCACTCCGAATCGCTTCAAGGTCACATCGAGACTTGAAGCCAACAGCGACGGAATGCGTGCGGGAATTGACGAGTTCTCAATGTTCTCTTCGGAGTTGACGGAATAGACCAATACCACGTTCTCATCGCCGCTGACGGCCAGTGACCGTTCGAGTCCCCGAATGAATCCCACTACGACGAACACCAACATCACCACCGTTGCCAATGCAACGAGCGTCAATGCCGTTCGCACAGGCCGTCGAGCCAAATTGCGAACTCCGTATTCCCAAGGGAGCAACATTAATTCAATGATCTCATAGTGGTAAACCAAACGTTCCTACAAAGGCACGAGAACAGAACAGCACGCAACCACGAACGACTAACGCGCGTAGTGACGGACAATGCAACAAGACAGGGAGCGATTCCGAAGACCGTTGGAGATGGACGACCACTCAATAACCAACTATCGGTTAATTCAAGCAGTGGCTATCACGATACTCGCGGTCTAGATCTGCCAAGATTGGTGCGCAACGCACCTATCACGCCCACATAAAAGTTGCCAGTCGCTGGCAAAAGAGCGTGGAGAAAAGAGACTGCAAAGATCCGCGACCGGGTAAGTTACCAAACACGCCGGCGCTGACCAACTTGTCGAGCAAATTACATCAGACAAGTCGAGAGACGGCTTAACCACAGCACCTTCACAGATGCAACTCTGGCAACTGCAATCATCGCCGCACGGCTCCGGCGTTTCTGATACAGGAGCTTCTTCGCTGTGCTGGCAGCAATCGCAAGCAGCAGGCGCACTCTCCACCACTACGCTTGAATTCGTTTCGCACGAAAGGCAACGTATCGGACACGCCAATAGATTGACGATCAAGAGCAAGGTAAAAAGTGGGGAATGCATGCTGTTGATTTTAGTGGAACAATGGCAATAAAGCAAGTTTGGACTATCGGGCCTGCTCCCCTCAGTCGTCCCGCACCTTTCTCCCGGTACCAGTTTTCATCCTGGTATCGGGTAGATTCGGCTACTTTGTGAAGGACAAGCAATCGCTCGTGGATAAACAAATAATCATTTGTGGGCATGATCATGGTCATGCTCATGAGCGATAGTGCCTCGATAAGACTTGCCATTGATGGTAATGCTCAGCTTGGGAGCGGCCGCCTCGTCATCCAAGTGACCTGCTAACTCAGGATCGTTTGTGACATATCGCGACGATTTACCACTAGGATCATTTGCATCGGGCGCGGCAGCGATTTTGAACTGCTCGGGTTTTCCGTCGTGCAAGAGGTTGATCACTACCTCGCTGGCATCGACCGGAACAGCGTTTTTTGCAGCGCTATCCAGTACGTAAACGGTGACGGTTTTGTCATCATGGACCAGCTCTGCATGAAACTCTTCTTTGCCTAATTCAACCAGCGTCCCATGGTGCGGACCTTCACTTGGATGCTCATGAATTTCGACTGTTGCAGGTGGTGGCATATCCATGGATATGGAAGCCGCCGGTTCGTTGGACGCTTGCCCAGGTGATTCACCCCTGTTGCATCCCGCAGCCAATGCAATGGCTAAAACGAAAAAGTTGAAATGTTTGTTGGTCATTTTCTGGTATCCGATATGTTGAGGTTTGGGGGGAAGTTGTAGTAAATCAATGCTTATGAGGGGCAACTTCGAAACCGTTCTTCTTTAACCAAGCGCCAAGCTCTTCGGCGGTCTTGTGATCTACTACGTGAACGTCACGCCAAATGGGAGCACGAAATTTGATGTCCGAATGCCCGGCATGTTCTGACGCGACAACTTCACATCCGAGGCTGCTCAACTGATCTACGAGTTTCTTATCCTCAGCTTTGTTTTTGCCGTGGACCATTTTCCAACTGACCAAACGAAACTCGACAGCTTCTTTACCTTCCGCATACGCCGGGTCTGGATGGGCATGGGAAACGTCGAATCCTGAGCCCTTCAACCAGCCACTCCATTGGTCGGCGAGTTGATGCGTTTCGACCGACATCGACTTCCACTCAACGCAGCGATAAGTAAGGTCAATGTGGCCGGCGTGTTGGCCTTGTTTGACTTCGCAACCTAGCTTTCTCACCATCGCTTCGTGCTGCTTAGCCTTGGCCGCGTCATCAAAATGCATCGTCTTCCACTGAGGCAATTGAAACGCAATCGTCTCTTTGCCATGATCGTGATCATGGCCCTCGTGGTCGTGCCCCTCATGACCGGCCTGGGCTTGTTTTGCTTGGCTAGCCGGGCGAGCCTGCGTCTGTGCCACGGCGATATTGGTAGTCACGCAAAAGGTGAATGCCGACAGCGAACAAACGATACCGTTACGAAAGTAACTCTTCATCTCTGAATCCTTTTGAGAAAAACGAACTGTGTTGGCTGAACCATTCAGCTTGAAGCGTGGTTTGAATCCACTTCTGATTCTTCGTTCAAATCGATACGTTGTTTTGAGCCTTGGACAACGCGCTGCGCTGACTTCATGCCAAACAACCAAAACAATGCTGGGTGAACAAAGAAGTCCAGCATCGTTGAACTTACAACTCCGCCCAAAATGACAGTCGCCACTGGGTAGAGGATTTCTTTTCCTGGCTCGCCGGCTGCGAGGACCAACGGTACGAGTGCGATGCCAGCCGTTAGTGCTGTCATGAGCACAGGCGCGAGTCGCTCCAATCCGGCGCGCACGATCATCGACTTCGTAAAGCTCTCACCTTCAAACTCGACAAGATGCAAATAGTGTTGAAGAAGTAGCACTCCGTTGCGCGAAGCGATTCCCGCTAATGAGATAAACCCGACCATGGCCGCAATCGTGACGGTCTGGCCAGTCCATACCAATGCTGCTACCGAACCGATGAAAGCCATCGGAAGTGCGGCCATGACTTGCAGGGCCAAATTGACGGATCGGAACAGCGTGTAAAGCACAAGGAACACACCCAGCAATGCGATCGTAAAGAGTATCGCGATCATCTGGCTGGCTGATTGTTGGCTTTGAAACTGACCCTCGTAAGTCGGGTAATAACCAGACGGAAGCGACGCGACGATGGGCTGAATGGCTTTTTGAATATCTCTCACCACATCGACAACGCCCCGGTCTTGCACATTGCACTGGATCACCACGCGCCTGCGAACGTTTTCACGGTTCACGGCGTTGGGGCCGCCCGATTCATAGATTTTCGCAATGCTACCCAGTGGTACCGTTCCCCCATCAGGCAAATGGATGGCCAGTCGCTTTAGCCCACCGATGTCTTCGCGGTATTCGTCCTTCATGCGAACAACCAAGTCAAAGGTCCGCATGCCATCGAGGACTTCCGAGACAACCGCACCATTCATGGCCGTTTGGACGTAGTTGTTGACCTCCTCGGCACTGAGTCCGTATTGGGTCAACGCTGCCCGGTCCATCTCGATTCGAAGCTGCGGAATGATGACCTGGGGTTCAATCAACAAGTCGGTCACGCCTGCGACAGTCTGCATCTCTGCTTTGACTGCCTCTGCTTTCTGACGCAGCAAATCCAGGTCATCGCCATAGATTTTGATACCGACTTGAGCTTTAACACCCGACAGCATGTGAGAGATAAGGTGTGCGATCGGTTGCTCAACTGCCGTGACAATTCCCGGGATGTTTTCCATCGCTTCGCGAATTTCGTTGAGTTGCTCTTCTCTCGATCGAGGCGATGCGGGATCAAGCTCGATGAGAAACTCACTCATGTTGACTCCTTCCGCATGCTCATCAAGTTCCGCGCGACCCGTTCGCCGAACAAATCGCTGGACGTCATCGATCTCTTTCAACGACTGCTCAACCGTTCGTGAAATATCATTTGATGCAGCCAGCGAGGTTCCTGGAGGCAAGACCACGTTGAGCTGCATCGTACCTTCGTTGAATGGTGGCAAAAAATCTCGTTCAAGGCGCGATAAGAATAGCCCTGCGATGGCGACCAGCAGCAAGGTTGCGCCCAGATTGAAGTATGGGAACGCCAGACTAAAGCGAATAATTCGCTCGCCAAGCCACTTGAACCCACGCAATACAAATCCGTCGGATTCGTGCTCTTTGCCTTTACTGAAACCCAACAACCAATAAGACAAAACTGGCGTGACGGTCAGCGATACGATCAGCGAAGAGAGAATGGAAACGATATAGGCGATGCCTAGTGGGGCAAACAGTTTGCCTTCCATTCCGGATAACGCGAACAGTGGCAAGAAGACCAGAATCACAATCATCGTGCTGAACACGATCGATCGTCGCACCTCGCAGCTTGCACGAAAGACCACCAGCAGTGGGTTTACTTTGTTGCCAGCGATTCGATTCTCTTTCAGCCTGCGAAAGATGTTTTCTACGTCGACAATCGCATCGTCAACCAGTTCACCCATCGCAACTGCGATTCCACCAAGTGTCATCGTGTTGATCGAAAGTCCAAACACCGCGAAGACAATCGCAGTCATGAACAGTGAAAGCGGGATGGCAGTGAGCGTAATGAAGGTCGTGCGGATATTCATCAGAAACAAGAACAAGATGATCATGACCAGGATCACGCCATCACGTAGTGCTTCTTCAACGTTCTTGATCGCGCGTTCGATGAACGACTTTTGTGAGTAGGTCGGTTCAATCCGAATACCCGCTGGCAGAGACGGGCGGATCTCTTCGATTGCTCGCAGGACATCATCTGTCACGCGGCGTGTATCCGCGCCCGGCTGTTTGTTGACGGTCAGTACAACGGCGGGCCCACCGGAGAAATCAGCGTTTGGCTTGCCGTCTATCGAATCTCGCCGCACGAATGCGGAGCTGTCACCTCGCTTGATCTGTGCCCCTTCGTGCACTTGAGCAACTTGTGAAAGCAGGATGGGGCGTCCGTCGCGAATCGTGACTGGAAGCGTTTCCAGATCTGCAAGCGAACTAATCCGACCCAATGATCGAACTAGTAATTCGCTTGGTCCTTGGCGGTCGAGATAGCCACCCGTTCCGTTTACGTTGCTTCTGCGTACAGCCTGTTCGACCTGGTCTAAGGTTACTCCGAAGCGAGTCATCGCATCGGGATCGACGAGAACCTGGAACTGCTTTCGCTCGCCTCCCATCGTGAAAACTTGAGAGACACCTGGGATGGTGAGTATGCGTTGCCGCACGACCCAGTCAGCCGCAGTGCGGAGTTCCATCGGATTCACTTTGCCGTCATCGCTCCACATGCCGAGCATGAGAATCTGTCCCATGATGGAAGAGATCGGAGCTAGCTGAGGCTGAATGCCTTTGGGAAGACGGTCTTGAACCATCTGCATTCGCTCTGCCACGATTTGACGGTCGGTATAAATGTCAGTGCCATAGGCGAATTCGACATAAACAACCGAGATGCCGACACCTGATGAGCTACGGACTGCCTCGACCCCGTTCGCACCATTCATCGTGGTTTCAATCGGGAAGGTAATCAGCGATTCAACTTCTTCAGGAGCCATCCCCATCGCTTCCGTCATGATGACAACGCGCGGGCGATTGAGGTCGGGAAAAACGTCAATGGGCATTCGCATGGTTTGCCATGCGCCAAACGCCACAAGAAATATCGATACGGCGATGACCAATAAGCGCTGCTGGAGCGCAAACCGGATTACGGCATTTAACATGTGCGGGTGCTCCGTGCTTAGTGGTTGTGGCCTGCATGCGGGTCTGCACCAGCACCGGATTTGTTCTTGATTGCCATCTGCATCTGGTGAGCAGACCGTAGGGCGACAACATCGCCGGGGAAGATTGCTCCATCGTTCTCAATGACGACGAAGCGTTGATCGCGATGCTTCACATGGACGGCAACGCGGTCGAAGTGATCGCCGTTTTGCTGAAACACAAACCAGTCGGCTCCGTCCTTGACCGCCGCATCAACAGGTAAAACGATCTGCTGTTCCCATGCTTCGACGGGCACGCGCACCTCGAGTCGCTGTCCGACGCGATACTTCCAAGTTACAAAACGTTGCCCTTCCGTCGTGGTTTCGTCGCGCAGGATTGTGTTCGGGAGATTGACGAAGAACGAAAGCGTACGCGACTGTGGTTCGACAGCACTTGCGACAAACGCAAGCTTTAGATTTGCAACGATATCTTGTCCATTGACTCCTGGAATAACTGCCTCAAGAGGCCAGCCTTTGGCTACGACTTCAGCGATCGCCGGTGCATCTTGTTCAAACGCCTTCCCTTCGATGTAGAGTGACGAGTAATCAGATAATGTGCAGAGCATTTCACCAGCTTGAACTCCTTGGCCCTTCGATGCGGAAAGCTGCTCCACAATCATTGGCGTTGGTTGTTCAATTTGCGGATTGGCAGGTGGTCCGCCGGCGGTAAACGATGCTGGTCTAAAGCGTCGATCGCTTAATCGCAAGTGATCTTCGTCGTGCGAGTGGTCATCGATCGCCGGTGCAATAATTGTCAGATCGCGAAGAAATCGACGCTCACGTACGATCGTCTCAACTTGCTCGTCACTGAGACCGTGAAGCTTAAGGGCTGCGCGTTGGGAATTGATTGAACTTTGTAGCTTTTGCAATGCATATTGTCGTTCAAGTAAGAGCTTACTTGCGACCGCACCTGACCGCGTGACTTCTTCTAGTCGAGCCACTTCCCGCTCTTCAATTTCCAAGTCTGATAGATTCTTCAGTAGCTGCGTTTGAGTATCGACAAGGTCCTCGTACGTCAGACGAACTTCAAAGAGCATGTCGCCGGGAACGACTGCTTCACCGCGAACTGCGTGGACATGTTGAACGATGCCAATCATCGGTGAAGAAACCTGGATGTCAGTTCTTCCAGACTTGGCAACAACAATCGCCGGTATGGTTACTGTGCGATAAAAGTTGGATAGCTTTACCGGCTGAAGGTATTCGGCGGTCAAGCCAAGGTTCTTCATGGACTGAGGGGTCAATTCGAGCGAGGCGCTCTCTTCATGCCCAGCATGGTCATGTCCAGCGTGATCGTCGGCGGCGACATCATGTTCGCCCCCGTGGTCGCTCCCCGACTCGCGACGTGACGCGACGGTTCCATCAATCCAACCGTTGAGGATTGGCCACCAGATTGGATAGGTGATGGCGGTGGTGCCGGCTAAAAGTAGCGCTATGGTCCACTTAGTAAATGGGCTACCGAGAAGCTTGGTTATTGATGTTTTGTTCATGAATGGCTCAACATAAAAATCCGTTTTTGACCGAATGAATGCCCAGTCCAAGGTCCCACGCAAATGGAGCCGCACGAGTGGCATAAATGACGTTCAGATGTGTCGTCAGCCAGTAGCCTGAAACGAATCAGCCCACGGAATGAGACACGGAATTGGCCCATACGCTTAGCAGTGTTGCTCAGCGAATCTTGAAGGCGAATTGTGGCGATAGAAGGCGACGGTTATGGCATTTCGCCAAGGAGTCGCGGAGAGCCAATCAGATGAGCCAGACCTGCAGAACAGATCGGTTACAGAGTTCATGCGGCGACCTATGAAGAGAGGCCTCCACATATCTGCAATTTCGAGATGGTATTAGTTGTGCATCAATTAATACACAATCACAAACCGCCCAACACTGAACTAACCAAAGCGATGGTTGTCCTGAGTCGACATTGAGCCCAAATATACAGTGGGCATGATCGCAGTGACCTGAATGTCCATGGTCGGTGGCCTCACAGCTAATATCATGAGTGTGCTCGTGAGCCGCTTGTTGTGAACCATCTTCGCTGCACTGGTGGTCGTGATCGACTTCGCAAGCATGTTCAGAGTGGTCGCAACAATGAAGCTCAAGCATGGCTTCCTGATCAAGCGAACAACTTCCATGTGACAAGCAACACCCCAGCACCGCGTGTGCGGTGAAGGTGAGGAGTGTCAGAAGTCGAATCGCGAGAAACATAAGGCTCCAGCTTTGGCTGGCTAAATGAGACATTTTCATTTTCGGGATGCGTTCAAATTATACGGGGATGATGGCGTAGCAGCTAGCTCAGTTTGTCACTGCGGAGGAACCTTTGGACTATTCTTGACCAAGGGTCAGGCTCCGAAGTGAGTCATCCCCGCTATTGTTAATGACAGCATTAAGCCCTCCCGACAGGAGGTATCCATCGATTTGCGCTTGAGCAGTGGCCAATTGAGCACGTGCCGAGATATAGGCCAGGTTCGTATCGAAATAGGTACGGCGTGTGACGAGCAGTTGGATAAAATCCTGTTCACCTGCTCGGTAAGCCTCCTCGGCAAGATCTAAAGTCTCTTGTGCGGCCGGAAGCAAATCGGACGTGTAAACGCTGACCGCTTCTGCCGCCCGGCCGTACTCGCCGGATGCCACGGCCAGCCGCGCTCGGATCGCGTTGTCAATCCTCTGAGCTTCTTGGACGGCACGGCAATACTCTGCTCGGGCTGCTGCGATGTTGCCTTGATTCTTATTGAAAATGGGTACCGGCGCACCAACCTGGAGGTTCATCATTCCCGAGTTTGTTCCGTTATCGACGCCGGCTCCAAATTGCACTCCCAAATTTGGAAGCGGCTGGGACTCATGCCGACGGATTGCTGCGTTCGCTTGCCGAATCCGGGCTTGAGCCGCGGCGTACTCGGGGCTGGTAGCGACGAGGCCATCTTCGACAGCCTTCCAATCCTGTAGGACCGGGGCTTCGGGTAGGTCACCGGAAACGAGATTCAACTGCATACCAGGTACGCCTGCCAGAGCAACAATCTCTCGCAGTCTGGCATCAAGCGATGCGGTAAGCTGTCTGCGATCCAGTTCAAGCTGTTTCAGTTGTACTTGTGTTTGCAACAAATCAATCTTGGAACCCTCGCCTGCATTCATCCGCTTTTCGGCTGCACTCACGCCTTGTTTCAGCAGCGAAGAAAACTGATCGATGGCCATCAACTGCTTTTGAATCCGAACGCAATCGTAATAAGCGGTCTTGATGTCAGTTGTCACACGAAGCTTTTGGGCCTCCAGCTCTTGGAGCTGCGCACGAACCGCTTCATTGAGCACTGCACGATTGAGTTCTAATTTACCGCCGGTGATGATTTGTTGTTGGACGAATATCAAGTGCTGGTCCGTTCCTGCATCGGCAAGCTGCTGACCTTGGTAGCCTAACAATGGGTTCGCGTAGAGGCCAACTTGAGTTCGATAGCCCGCAGCAATCTGTGTTGTGGCGGCGAGTTCCTTCACTGCGGGATTATTGGCGAACGCGAGGGAGAGGAGAGCTTCAAGAGTGACGCCGTCCAAATTCTCGTTGGTCAGCATAGGTGCATCAACAGCTACAACGTCAACCGTCGCTGGTTGAACAACAGCAGAGTCCTCCGTGCCGCCGTCGCTGAACGCAGCTAGCGTAACGGGTTGAGGCGGTGGCATCGGCGAAGTCGGCGTTGAGGGCGAAGCATTGTTATGTAGCGGTGCCGCCGAGGTCAGATTTGTATTTGGGTTTGGCATGCGACGTTCCAAACCATTGCATCCAGCAGCCATGCAAATAACTGAGTACGCGATCCATTGCTGAATGTTGAATCTCATCGATATCCCTCCCGAGGCAAACGCAACAAATGGCTGCTGGCGATTTCGTTGAGCGATATCGAGCGCAGCGATGATTCCGAATAAGAAAACGGGGCGCAAACTTCACGCCGAGTTCGGATCAAATGCGCAGCACGTTCGGCAAGTTGGGCGAGAAGACGGGCCCAGCGGCTTCTAAGCCATGGACAAGCACGACCGGCGGCTGTCCACGTTCGAATCCAAGCCATGCAGGGGCGGCTGATGTGACGTCCACGATGTGAGTCGATGGACTGGTGAACAAGGGTGTATTCTCTAAACCGCCGATACAACACGGACAATCGTGGTGAGAATGATTGCGATCTTCTGGGTCTTGGCCAATCGACCCAGAGCTGCAGGTCGACTCAGAGCAGCATGATTCACACGCATGGTCGTCTGGTGACTGTCCTGCATGTGCATGACTGTTAGTTAGCTCACTCACGCTGTGCAGCAGGCAGTGCGTACATGCCATCGACGAATGAGGAAGAACGGCCAAGACAACCGCTACCACAACCATGGCATAATGAGCCAAATGAGTGAGTGGTTTGCAGATCATCGGAAATTCCAGTACAGCGTCGAAATGCCAGGGCCTATGTCAAACCCTATCGGTTGTGTCATCGGATGGACGTTGAGAGCAGCTTTAACGCGAATTCGGATATCACCGAATTTGCCGAGAATGTCGCATTGAAAAAGTAACTGAGAATCTTGGTCGACAGTTTTTCCTGCTGTTTGCCTCTCCTACTATCTCCAATTGGCGAAAGTCGGCAGCCGGTGATGGGACGCGTGGCGGACGGATTGCATAGATAGATCTAGGAGGGATGCCACTTCGGCTCCCTCGGAGGTCTTTCCATGGAGCCGGAACCATCGACGCTAACTCTCTCGACTCTCGTCCCGATGACGACGATCTACCTTGCGATTCTGCATCCGTTCGCCAGCGATCTATCGCTGCGATCCTTTTGCGAGGCATCCGCCGGTGCATCGCGGCTGATCGTGAACTGAATGACGAGCCGACCTCGGATTCGCCTCAGGACGAACCTGTTTTCGACAATCTCGGAGACTCTTTACCCGAGCCGCTTGATTTCGTTTTCGACAAACCCCTCTCTGTGTCTCACGTCTCCGAAACGTCGGGTTTTGGGACAGATCAAGACATTCAGAAAGGAGATAAATCGTGAGCCACGAAGCGAGACACAGAGACATCGCGGCGCTGTTGGCCAGAGGTGTGATACGAGTCAAAAAGCAACCGATGGTCGCCAAGGCGATCGAGTCGCACATGACCGAAAGCCAGTTGGATCAAGCACCGCAATCGAACGGCGATGCCGACATTTCAGCGGCTACCTCGGATGATTCAGTGCAACACGGAGGTGAACAATGAGCCCAAAGGTAACCCTTGAGATCGCCGAGTTGCAGGACAAAACGGTCAACCAGTTGGTCCAACGCTACGAGCAGGTCTTCGAAGAAGAATGCCGCAGTCGCAACAAGCAATACCTGGTTCGGCGCATCGCTTGGCGTCTGCAAGCGAACGATGAAGGTGGACTTTCTAGAGCGGCGCTGAAGAAGGCAGAGGAACTGGCCGTTGACGCTGAGACTCGCGTGACCGCGCCGCGCAAGCACAGCAACGATGGCGTAAAGCTGGTCGTTCCAGAGCCAACCGCATTTGTGGATTGGGACCCGCGATTGCCACCGCCAGGCAACATCGTGGAACGGCAATACAAAGGCAAGATGATCCGCGTGATCGTCCTGCAAGAAGGATTTGAGTACGAAGGCTTGCGTTACAAATCGCTGACCGCGATCGCGAAAGAGGTCAGCGGCTCCCACTGCAACGGATTTCTATTTTTTCGACTCGGGAGGAAATCATGAGTAACAAACCAACCCAACGCCCCAGAACGATTCGCTGTGCGATCTACACTCGCAAGTCGACCGAAGAGGGACTCGATCAACAATACAACTCACTTGATGCACAGCGCGACGCCGGAGAATCTTACATTCGCAGCCAAGTAAACGAAGGCTGGGAAATCGTTCACGATCGATACGACGATGGTGGATTCTCCGGTGGCAACATCGAACGACCAGCGCTCAAACGGCTGATGGAAGACATCCAAGCCGGCAAGATCGACTGTGTGATCGTCTACAAGGTCGATCGCCTCAGCCGTTCGTTGCTCGACTTCGCTCGCGTGATGGAAACGTTCGACAAATACAGCGTCTCCTTTGTCTCGGTGACTCAGCATTTCAACACGACCCATTCGATGGGCCGGCTGACGCTGAATATCCTGCTTTCATTCGCACAGTTCGAACGCGAGATCATTGGCGAACGTATCCGCGACAAGTTGGCCGCCCAATGCCGGCGCGGCCAATGGACTGGGGGCTACCCGGTTCTTGGCTATGACGTCGATCGCACAGAACGAACGCCGAAGCTGGTGATCAATTCAGAAGAAGCCACCAAGGTGCGCCGCATTTTCTCGCTTTACCTGGAGCTAAAGAATCTCCTGCCCGTTGTCCAAGAACTCGATGAGCGTGGCTGGACCAACAAGCTATGGCATTCGAAGAAAGGGCTACCCAAGGGTGGCCGAGCCTTTGACAAAGGCAGCGTTCACGCTTTACTGACCAATCCAATCTATTGTGGAAAGATCAAACACAAGACGGATCTCTATCAAGGCCAGCACCAAGCAATTGTTGATTCCGAGATCTTTGACCGTGTACAAGCCCAACTTCGGGAGAACGGTTTCAACCGTGGCAATCGAATGCCGAGCAAGCACGGTGGATTGTTGAAGGGACTTCTTCGCTGCCCACACTGCAATGTGGCGATGGTCCACAACATGACCAAGCGAAACTCGATCGTCTATCGCTACTACACCTGCGTTCGAGCGATCAAACGCGGACGACAAGCTTGTAAGCACCCGTCTTTACCAGCAGGCGAAATCGAATCCGCCGTGGTTGATCAAGTGAGAGACATCTCCCGAGACATCAAACTCCGAGATGAGATCATTCGCCAAGCGATGGCTGCCACTCAACAAGGTCGAACGGAGCTTGAATCGCATCACGTTCAACTAACGCGGCAACTAACCCGCGACCATGGCGAGATGCGTGAACTAGCCCTCGATCAAAAGCCCAACAACTCGATTACTCATCGCATCGTCGACATACAGGAGCGAATCGAAAAGGCAGAACTCGAACTGGCCAAGGTAAACCGCCAACTGTCGGATCTAGACAAGCAACAGCTAACGACCGAAGAGATCCAAGAGGCATTCATTGACTTTGATCGTGTGTGGGACGCACTGACAACACGCGAACAATCGCAATTGTTGGCGCTGCTGGTCTCGAAGGTCGAGTTCGATCAAAGCGACTGCACCATCGCAATTTCATTCCACGCAAGCGGCATCGCGTCGCTTGAACAACAAGCCGAGGAGGTTTAATGGTTACCATCAAACGAAAACTAAACGTCAGCATCGCGTCGCGAGGTCGGATCTCGATTCGTCCCATCGATCCCAACGCGGAACCGCCGCGACCAAAGCCCTCGAGCAAGTTACCTCGCATCTCAAGGCTGATGGCCCTTGCGATTCATTTCAACGAAATGATCCGAACCGGCGAGGCATTGGACATGATCGAACTCGCCCGTCGAGGGCACGTGACCCAACCACGGATGAGCCAAATCATGGCGCTCAACCAACTCGCGCCCGACATACAGGAAGCTCTGCTCAATCTGCCAGCCACGAAGGGCAAGCCCGAGATCCACGAGAAGCGGCTGCGACCGATCGCTGCCATGCTCCGCTGGGAAGATCAGCGGGCGGCGTGGTGGAAACTAGCAGGAGCAGCATCGGTAGAAATCGAAGACCCACGTGAATGAGTAACCATCCGGAATTTAAGAAAGCGCTCGAAAATTACCCGTCGTCGGTGGTAGCGTCCCCGGACCTGTTTAGTCAGGTTGCTGTTCCGAATCTTTGCACAGAGTAATAGCCGACATCTCACTCTGACTCTTGCCCTGGCTCACAAACGCAGTACTGCTTCAGATACTCCTCGAAGCGAATCTTGCTTTCGGCCGGTACTGGGAAAGACCCTCGCCTAAAGAAATGCGATCTGCCCGACTTCTGAATTAACAATGTCGATTCGGATTCCCCTGTCCAGCCCCAAGACTCAATCTCATGCCACGGCAAGAAGCCGATATAGTGCCAAATACCATTCGTGTGAACTTGCAAATGCCCTGTGGCGATCGTCGAGAAGTAAATCGCCATGGGCATGCAAAGTATCGCACCCAATCCCCAGTAATACCAAGGCGTCGTGTTGAAGTCCACGCATGTTATCAGCACAATCGAGAGTGGAAGTATCGCCGAGAGAAGGAACGCTAATCCATTCGTCTTCATTCGACCACAGTCCATCAAAATCGCGCCGGCTGCTCTTTTGTCGCGGCGGCCGCGGATCAGCACTAAGATGAAACCGATGGTTGAGAAAACGTAAGCGACAATGATTGACGCAATCAAAAAACTTATCTGCGACCATGCTATTAGAAACGGAGTTCCAATCGCTACGATGACGCAGCCTGCGATGGCGAAGAGGTTTGCTTTTATTGATGCACGCCTCATGGCAGCGACTGTCAATTCGACCTCTTCCGCAGCAAGCATGAATCGCTTCATGGATTCTCCAGGGGCAACACTCGAACGAACGTTGCTTAACTCGGTTCGAAATTCAGCGGGCATGTTGGTTTCCCATTCATCGTGGTTTTGGTTCATTTATTGGCTCCTCTTCGATTCTTTGATCATCCATTCTTGCAACTTCGCACGGGCTTTATGCAGCGCCAAGCCAACCGCGTTCGTGGAAATCTCAAGTGCGAGAGCAATTTCTTCAGCGGACAATTCCTCAAAATATGCCAAGCAGAACACTGCCGCCTGCCGCGAGGGAAGCGCAGCCACAATCGTTCTCAATCGAAGATCTTCGTCGCGTTGAACGACTTGCTCTAGCGGCCCTTGCGATCGATCTAGAAGAAGAGACGTATCTAGCTCTAAATGGCTTTTCCTGCGTCGCAATGCATCCAAGGCTCGAAAGGTTACCAGTCGGAATAGAAACGCTTTGGGACTTTGGACCTTACCCGCCGCGAAAAACTTATATGCTTCGATAAAGACCTCTTGGAGTACGTCCTCACAGTCCTGCGTATGCCCCAGGATTCGCCAAGCAGCTTGATAGGTTGATGGTCCGTGCTCCTTTACGATCTCTTGCCAGTTCTTCACATCAATTCCCGACATTGGTAAATTTCCCTCGCTACGGATAAGTCGAAGCGACTCGATCCCAGATTTCTCCAAATCTCGAAACTTTTTGCGATCAACTGCTGCTTCCGAAAATGCGGACCGCAAAATGCAAACTGAACTTCAGTATCGCCTCGCGAGGTCGGATCGCCATTCTTCCTATAACTCTCAACGCCAATCGCCACGAGCTAGGCCAACCTCCCGAAATGTTAGCCCGAGGTCCATCAGAAGCGACTGCGCACGATCGCGGCCATGGTTCCCTGGGAAGATCAGGAAAATGCTTGGAAGCGGTTCTGCGACGAGATTGAGCTCGATTTGGTTGGCGCAGAAGAGATTGTCGATCAGGTTTAAGAAAACTTTTATCCCGATTCTTCCTGTTGGATTCAAAAAATTCGGGGAATTTCCAGTTTCGCGTGACCAAACGTGTCACGGCGGTCGCGTTCAATACTCCCACTACATTAGTCAAAAGCTAGCAATTCGGAGACGCTGGTCTTAAACGAGTCTCAAGGATGCGTTTCAACATGAGTGGAAGAGTGATCGCCTGCCTCGCCATATCGCCACGAATCGTGGCAATCTCTTGAGTGCCGCGCTGACGATCATTCGAGGTTGGTACACCAACGGGCAGCCCAAGGCACCTACGCCAACACTCGGAAGCTTTGAAGAGTGGGCCGAGACCATCGGTAGCGTGTTGGCCTACGCGGGTAT
>JANOBM010000281.1:0-3629 GCA_031411655.1 Planctomycetaceae bacterium | reverse complement strand
GGGCACTGGAAGCGGAGTGACGATCAGCACATAGACCATGTTCAGTGTCACGGTTACCAGCATCGACAACCACGTCGGATTCACCTTCGATCGCTTGTGCATGAATCCGAAGTGACGCACCTTCTGGAAGCCAGTTGGCAGAACATGTTGCAGGAACCGCCGAATGAACTCCTCCGCCGTGACCGTCATCACGCGATAACGCCGCTTGCCACTGGGTTTGACCTTCATCGTCACCGTACCGGTACCATCCTCATGACACTCGACCGACTTGATCCGATGATTACCGATCGCGACGCGAAACACACAGGGCGCTAAATACCTCAGTGAATCGCGTCCATCGCCAACCGCCTGGCTATTCACATTCCAGCCCGTCGTCCACACGGACCGGTCGATCTGATCCAACAAGCCACAGCGTCTCATCAACTCCTTATACTTTGCCCGGAAGATCGGAGTTAAAGCCAACACCGGAACAAAGAAGTTGCTGCGAGAGGAAATCCATTCGGCTCCCGACTTGCTGATCGCACCACCAGGGACGATGAAGTGCACATGGGGATGATAGACGAGGTCACGTCCCCACGTATGCAACACTCCGGTCATGCCCAGCTTGTCGGAGCCCAGGAACCGCGAATCTTTGGCCAGTTTCACCAGCGATTGATTCGCTGCCTCAAAAAGTGCTTTGTAGCACTCGCGTGGATGCGATCGCATGAACGCCCTGAACTTCTCTGGCACCGTAAAGGTGATCATGAAGTAGACGCATGGCAACAATCGTCTCTGCTGTTCTTCCAGCCAATCTTTAGCCTTGGCCCCTTGGCAAGTTGGACAGTGACGATTGCCACAAGACTTCGGAACCAGCTGTAGCTTCGTGCACTGAGTGCAACGATAGACGACATTGCCCGCACCCGGCGTACGGCATTGACAAAGCGCCTGGAGCGTCTTGATCTGATCAAGTGACATGCGATCCCGATACTTCATCAAGTACGCAGGTCCAAATTGTCTCAAGATGTCGTTGACGGTCCACTGCTGAGTTTCCTCGGCGTCGCTTTGCACCCGCGGCAGTGGAGGTGTGCAGGAACACGCGTTGATGTCACTGATGATGTCACTCATGACATCTTGACCGAAGGGTTGCTCTTCATGAGCGTATTGATCTTGGCGATCGCCGCTTCTTCTCCGACGGTGGTGATGTGGAGATAGATGGTCGTCGAGGTGAGATGCTTGTGGCCGAGATACTTTTGGATCAGCCGCAGATTGACTCCCGCTTCAAGCAGATGCGTGGCGTAGCAGTGACGCAGAGTATGGGTAGAAATTCCGCGGTTTCCCCAGTTGAGTTGATCGAGGACGGCCTTGATGACGTCCTGCACCGACGATTCGCTCATCGGTTGATCGGTAGTGGGCGCGAGCTTGTGGTTGCGTCCTTCGGCGGGAAAGATCCAGCGTGGATTGCGATGGGTCGCCCAATACTGTCGCATTGCTTCACGCGTGGATTCTGGCAACGGGACGAGTCGATCCTTGGCACCTTTGCCGCGATGGATGTGGACCAGCATCCGCTTCGAATCGACGTCGACAACTTGGAGGTGGAGAGCTTCTTGCAGTCGTAAACCCATCGAATAGACGACGGTGAAGAAGCATCGCATCGAAGGTTTCTCGATCAATTTGAGCAGGGTGTGAACTTCTCGGATCGAGATGACGACCGGCAGTTTCTGTTCAACCTGAACGCGAGCGAGTTTCAGGACGGCCCAGTCTCTGGGGCAGGTAAAACGGAAGAAGCGTTTCAAGGCTTGTTGGGCGACGTTGATCGTGCTTGGTTGCCATTGCTTGGAATCGACGAGAAAGACCAGGTAGTTTCGCAGTTGGTCTTCCGTGGCCAGATCGGGAGCGTGGCCGAGGAATTCAGTGAATTTCCGAACAGCGCGGACATAAGACTGTTGAGTGCGTGTGCTGGCACCACTAAGCTTGAGATCTTGCAAGAAGCGGTCAGCGACGGGACAAGATGGCTTCAGATCGATAGACATCGAAGAACTCCTGAGAGGGAGGACGACATCAGCGGTTACCGGAAGGTAACACCGAGAACTGTGCGTCCTCCAAGGGTTCCACGATGATCGGTGGCGTATCGAAGAGAAGCTTGAAAGGCGACACCCCTTAAGCGCGAACGCTTCCAAGCGGGTCCACTCAGACTGCCGCGCTGCGGCTTACTTGAACCAACCGTTGCACCCAAGCCCGCGATCGGGTGCTTTTGAAATGGATGCCTTCATCGCGCGGGCTGGGTGAACGGAGTCGTTCGTCCACTAAAACCAATTCACTCACACTAAGGAGTTTCCCAATGTCCAACTCTATCCGAACCTGCCTTTGGTTCCGTGACGGGCGGGGCCGTGAGGCCGCGGAATTCTACTGTTCTTTGATCCCGGGTAGCCGGGTCGAGAAGACGTTTTCTAGCGACGCCGGTCACGGCACATTCTCGGTCATCGACTTTTCGCTGGGCGGTGTACCATACCAGATTCTCGACGCCGGGCCGATGTTTACTCTGACCGAGGCGGTTTCGATTTCGGTCGCGACCGACGATCAAGCCGAGTCCGATCGACTAAATGCTGCATTGATCGCGAACGGCGGGGAACAGAGTCACTGCGGATGGTTGAAAGACCGCTATGGGGTCTCGTGGCAGATTTTCCCGAAACGGCTGACCGAATTGACGACGAATGCCGACAAAAATGTGTCTGCCAAGGCAATGGCCGCGATGATGACACAAATGAAGATCGATATTGCTGCAATTGAAGCGGCGGTTAAGAGCTAAAAGCCGAAGGACGAACAAAACGGTGCACCGGAGCGGGCGAACGAGTCGGTTTTGAAATAGAACGTCACCTGCGCCCGCCCGGTGACCTTGGTCGTTCTGCGTGAAAGATATACATGGCCAAATTGATCTCAAGAGTCTCGCCTGTGTTGGGTGTTCCGCATGTTCGTCAAGCGGCAGAGTACTTTCGTGACGTCCTAGGATTCACCCTAGATCCTATCGACGGCATCTTTGCACCTCCTGGCTCAGACCCTGGGGGAGTTTACGCCATTGTCAAATTGGGCGACGCATGGATTCATTTTCAAATTCGCCGCGATTCACCTGGGCCTTGCGAGAGACCAAAACTGGAGCGCGACGTTTACTTGTACATCAACAATGTGGACGAATTTTATGGCGACCTTCATCGCAATGGTGCCAAGATACTGCAGGAGCCTTACGACGCACCATATGGTATCCGCGAATTCGTGATTGAGGATCTCAATGGGTATCGGATCGCCTTCGGTGAACCGACTTAGCCTCAAAGACTCGCAGAAATCGGGTAAGGGTGGCCATCGGGCTCCACCAACAAAAGCGCAAAACTTTGCCTTTGCTCGCATTGCTAGCTTTCTTGGCAAAAAGGGGGAAGTTGATGCGATAAACGATGCGAATTTGATCGGTCTCGATTAGCACTCGCTCGATCAACAATCGCATGATTTCACGTCGCGTGTCCCAGTCTAATGAGTCCAGATTCGATTCGATCGTCTCGGTAAAGTTGTCCAGACACGCGAGCGATTCACGCAACACCGTTTGCTCACGAGTTTCCGTTTCCAACGCTCTCAGTTGTTCCTGGAGCTTTGCCGACCGCCCA
>JANOBM010000280.1:0-3187 GCA_031411655.1 Planctomycetaceae bacterium | reverse complement strand
AAACGCAGTGGATCGATGGATTGGTTGATTTTGACCGTGATCGGTATTATCCGGCTTACCAAGTACCGCCCTACGACGTGACGGTGAATACGAATCCGGGTGGTTATCCGGCGACGATCCCGCCGATGCCGTTTCATCCGTTGTCGAGTATCCCGGAAGGTCCGGAGTTACCGTCCGGCGGTCCCTCGGCGCCGAGCAAGCCGGATCTGCCCGCAGGTGTCAGTGAATTGCAAACGGAGGTCAGCAATGCGGCGTCAGCGGGGACGTCGTCCAACGCAGCGACCGACGCAGCCTTCGCGGAACTTGCCGAAGACACCGAAGCACTGGGTGAAGTCCCGGTCGACGGCGAGACAGAAGCGACCGCGATTGGAAACGCATCCGCGTACACCGCCGCAACGCTACCCGCAAACAACGACTCACCAAATGTCGGCGCGATCGCAAGTGAATACGAATCGCAGCTCGAGTCGCTCGGTCCAACCCGCCAAATCACCGACATCGGTTCAGAGCGATTTGCCTATAACGAAGAAGGGATTTTTGACATGATCGCCCGAGGCTGGGGGGCAGTTACAGGTTCGGTCGATGGGTACTGGGGACGTGCAGGACAAACTTTAGCAGGCTACTTCTGGCAGGGACCCAAGGAGATGATTGGCTCTTTGGTCGATATGGGGTTAGACCCGATTGAGACCATGGAGAAACTACTTCAGCTTGCGAAACAGCTCCAAACGAATCCAGGCGACCTTTGGGACGCAATCATGGAGGAAGTTAAAAGCAAGGCAAATGGCTCGGCATCAGATCAAGGCGCTTTGGCATTCGAAATCGTCACGTCGCTATTAACTGCTGGGAACGCCAACTTTACCAAGGGCGGCAAACTGGCAAAACTGCTTGACAAGCTTCCTGTACGCTCACGGATTCCAGATCTGCCCGATGTGCCCAATCGTCACGAGTTGCCGGTGATTGATAATGCACCTGGTACTCGAAAGCTAATTAACGGAGGCTGCTTTGTCGCCGGAACGACGGTTCATGTAGCCAGTTTGGTACCGGCGAACGCGAGGTTTTCATTGAGTTTGGCAAATCCAATTACTTCGTGGACCACTGGCGGAAGTGACACGCCCAGTTCCATCGGGGGCCTCATCCTACCGATAGAGACGGTCCCTGTGGGTTCACGGGTTGGTACTATAAACCCACGCCGCGAAGACTATGACTGGGAATTTAGTGAACCGATCATTACGGATTGGCGTTTGGTCACGATCGAGTTTGCACGAATTGATGGTGCGAGGATAGGCATGGAGCTTCTGCGGCCGCTCGCATGGATTGAAGCGAGAGGGTTGGTACCAGGCGGACAGATCGATCTGGTACTAAGCGAGATGGCAGTTAGCGGTAGTGGTCACGTTCGAAACATCAAGCCATGTCCCGCGATCGCGGATGGCCATGGCAGTGTTGTGACTGGAAGATTCACAACGTACGGGGCGTCTAATCTGGTTGAAGTATGGCTCAGCGACGGCAGTAAGATAACGGGCACGGATTCGCATCCGGTTTGGGTTCCCGCAGAAGAAAAATGGGTTCCGCTCAGCGGGTTACGATCGGGAATGTTCCTTGACTGTGAGTACGAAGCTGTCTTCGTTACGCACGTCGAGCAACATTCGACGCCGCGGGACGTTTACAATATCGAAGTTCAGGGGGAGCACGTATACCGAATTGGCAACGCCGCCATTCTGGTTCACAACAATAATCCGTTGTGCGAGGAGCTTGGTGATCTCAGGAGACGGAAGGAAAATGGTGAGACAGTCGACGAGGCTCGAATTGCCGAACTGGAAAAACTGACTGCCCCAAAGGGGCCAGTGGCGAACATCGGAATCGACCAGCTTGAAAAGAAATGGAAGCATGCGGTCGATTTCGGGATTACGACGACAAAGCGAAACCCAACTACGCTGGCTCAATTTGGTTCTGCCATACGTGCGCATCTAGATGATGCTGCGACCGTAGTCAAAGGATCATACGGTTGGGTAAAAGATTCGGTAGTGCATTTCAATCCTAACACCAATATCGTAGTTGTATTGGACAAAGCTGGTAATTTCATTAGTGGTTGGAAATTGCTTCCTGGAACGAAGCAGTTCGAAAACTTTATTAAGAACGGACTCCTCCAATGAGCAAGGCACTAAAAGATCAAATTTTGCGTTTCCTTTCGCGGGCTACCCCGGTCGAGCTGTTTGTAGACGAATACATCGATGGGTGGAGACGAGAGCGAGACTCGGAGGATCTTTTGAAAGACGATCCACAAACGAGCGAACTGCTGTCATCGAGTTTTTGCGTTGTTGACCTATACAATCCAAGCAACGATCGAATGGAGCATGAGTTTGATGAACAACGCTTACGATTGGAACTTGCAAATCTTGTGGAGGAACACGGAAAAACATAATCCAGCCATGCCCCAGTTAAGGGAACGATCTGGGACGCACCACTCAAATTCCGTGGACTTTCAAACAACGAGCTGGGAGAAAACAAAGGTGTCAGGAGTCATTGCTTCGAGCTACGGCACGATGACACTGACCCATGGCGGCGGCAGCGGATCCCGTTTCGACTTGCAAGGTGGCTACGACGTCGACGCCGGCGGCATCGCCCCTGGCCATGCGACACGGCATGTTTTTGCCAGTACCGATTCGAGCCATCTGTTCACGCTCGGCTCGGAGATGAATCCGCTCTCTTTGGAATGGAAGAACAAGTACGGCTCCAGCATGACCAGTACCGACTCCTCGGCGGATGACAATCTCGATGTCACCGGACCCTGGGCAATTCTCGGTAACCCTGTTTTCACCGTCGGCGGCACGTTTATCAGCAAAAACTACGTGTCATCGGGCAATGGAGCGGGAACGCTGTCGGTACTCGACCCTGCCTCAGGGATCTGGTCATCGACCTCTCGCGACTCGTCGAAGAACAATCTCACCAAGTCTCATGTCGTCACCGGTGACGGTGCGTACTCGCATACGGACTATGGTTACCCTGTCTCCGGTACCGTGACGGTGATGAACTCGGACGTGCTGACCGAAGTGCGTATCGCCACCGGCCTCGCGGGCGACCACCGCGACGAGCAACCCGACGGGACCGCCACCGACCACGAGGACCCGTTCGCCCTTGGCGAGCTGACCGCGCCGGACGTCGTGGACGGCCACGGCTGTGGGCTCGACCAGCG
>JANOBM010000279.1:0-17916 GCA_031411655.1 Planctomycetaceae bacterium | reverse complement strand
CAATACCGTGACGACCAAGGTCATGATCTTCTGTGCCCGATCCGCCTACAGTAAGGCAACTTTCGTTCGTGCCTACCTGCGCGACGACATGCTCAGTTTTCTCGACGCGCACGTCTGGTTGTTCAATCAACTTGACGGTGTCCCACGAAAGCTCGCCTACGACAACTTGTCCAGCGCCGTGACCAAAGTTGGCAAGCGTGGACAGCGCGAGCTGACCAGTAAGTTCCGTGAGCTTCGCAGTCATTATCTGTTCGCCTCACGGTTCTGCAACGTCGCTCGTGGAAACGAGAAGGGCCATGTCGAGAACTCTGTCAAGCGGGCTGAAAGCAATTACCTAACACCGGTACCGCGTGTGACCAGCATCGAGATGCTCAATGAGCATTTAACGCGCAGTAGCACCGGTGACTTAAGCCGGATTTGCAGACAGACCAAGCGGTCCTACGGAGAGTTGCTTCAGCATGAACGATCAACGTTCTTGCCGCTCACTCATGGTGCGTTCAAAGCAGCTCGCAGCCACATGCAAAAAGTCGATCGACAAAGCACCGTCACTTGCGATTCAGCGCGTTACAGCGTGCCCACGAAGTTCGCGTGTTTACCAGTCGTTGTGCGAGCTTTTCACGACCGTGTCGAGGTGCTCTACAAAGAGCACATCATCGCTTCGCACAGACGCATCGAAGCGGGCGGTTGGTCGTTGGAACTGGAACATTATCTGCCGATCCTGGAACGCAAGCCGGGGCTGTTGGACAGCGGAATTCCCTTCAAAAGGCAGGCTTGGAGCGCTGCCGAGCAGTTGCTTCGTCGCGAACTAGAGTACCGATTGGGTGAGGAGGGAACGCGACAATTCTTGAGCATCGTGCTGCTCTGCAAATCGCATCCCTGGAGTCTTGTTCGTGAAGCCATTGAGCGCTGCGTTGCCCTGCGTGCCTTCCATGAACAGGCCGTTCGTCTGGAGTTGCAAGTCTTGGTTCAAGGCCCTGCTCTGGCGACCTGCAATCGGGAGTTGGACTTGAGCGGACACCCCGCATTACCAGTCACTAGTACCGGCATGCGCGACCTATCGATCTACGACACGTTGTTGACTGATTCCCGGGAGCCACAAGTCACGACGACTGAAGCTCATGATTCGATTGATCTCGTTCACATCGTTACCTCAGCGGATCGCGTTGATTCGGTGACAACGATAACCCCTGTTCCACTGGCAAGGAGTGCCCAAGATGACGAAGAAGATTCCCACCAAGAAACCAACAGCGAGCTCCGACAACAGTGTGCTGGACAATCGCCTCCAGATGCTGCGATTGCCGACGATGTTGGCGCAGTACTCCAAGACGGCACAGCGTTGTGTCTCGGAGAACGCGAGTTATGAAACGTATCTGAGTGAACTGGCGGGACTGGAACTGGATCGCCGCGATCACAACGCACAATCGCGTCGCCTCAAGTCGGCGAAGCTACCGGCGTTAAAAGAGCTAGCTGACTTTCAGTTCACGCATGTGCCGAAGTTGAACAAGGCGAAGGTACTTGAACTGGCACGTTGTGAGTTCATTCACACTAAAACCAACATCGTGATGGTGGGGCCTCCCGGTGTGGGAAAAACGCATCTGTCGATCAGTCTTCTGGCGAGTGCTTGTCGGGCTGGCCATCAAGGCAGGTTCTTCACGGCTGCGGAGATCGTCAACACCTATCGCGAGGCCCGCGAAGCGCGGACGGTGACGCGGTTGGAATCGAGCTTGAGGCGATTGAATCTGATCGTGATCGACGAGCTGGGATATCTCCCGATGGATCGGATGGCAGCGGAACATCTATTCGGATTTTTTAGCCTCTGCTATGAACAAGTAAGTGTGATCGTGACGACAAATCTACCATTCGCACAGTGGCCGCAAACGTTCGCGGGAGACGAGCGATTGACGGGAGCGTTGCTGGATCGGCTAACGCATCGGATCGAAGTGCTGTCGATTGACGGGGACAGTTATCGCTTGCAGAAGAGCCTACGTTCAAAGACGAGCGGCTAAATCCAACGGCAAACAACGAAACTTTACGCAAACAAAAAAGGACTCAAGTGGTCCCCTTTCTGACTGCCAAAAGTATCGTTTTGACTGCCACCCTGGTCCCCTTTCTGACTGCCATCTCCAGTCGAGGGATTGTTTTCGCCAAGTCTGCGCGAGAATCATTCAACGAGCCGCTGTCCGAACCACAATCGTTGTGAGCAACCAAACACTGGAGCTAACGTGATCAGCAGGAAATCAGCATTGCCAGCACCCGTTCTACTACTGATGGTGATCTTGAGCGCCGCCAACGCCCCAGCAGCGGGCGCGACCGATACCGATCCGCAAACTCAGCCGTCGATGCCCGATGGCAAGCCTGCGGACATGACGAAGCCGGTGCAGGTGTTCATCTTGCTGGGACAGTCCAACATGGTTGGCCTCGGCAAGATCGCCGGCGGGGAGGGATCGCTGGAGAACGCGGTAAAGGTTAAGAAAAAGTATCCCTATCTTGTGGATGGAGCGAACGCCTGGACAGAGCGAAAAGATGTCCGCTTTGTCCGGATGATGCAAGGCAAGGGCCTGCTTAATAATGACTGGATGGCCGTCAAAACCGGTACCATCGGTCCGGAACATGGCATTGGCCATTCTGTCGGGAATGCAATGGATGCGCCGGTCATGATCCTCAAGAGCTGCATCGGAAATCGCAGTTTGGGTTGGGATCTTTTGCCGCCGGGCAGCGAACGATATGAGTACGAGGGCAAAGTGTATCCTGCCTACAAGGAACGGCCCGATTCCTGGGTGATGGACAAAACCAAAGGCACGGCGACAGAGCCGCCCCCATGGCTTGATAAGAATGGCAAGCCCATCGAATGGTATGCCGGCAAGCAATACGACGACGACACAGCCGATGCGAAGAAAGTGCTTGCGGACATCGGTACTTATTATCCCGGTGCGACGTCGTTTGAGGTCGCTGGGTTCTTCTTCTGGCAAGGCGAAAAAGATAGTGGAAACGCCGCTCACGCGAGCCAATACGAGCAGAATTTGGTCGCCTTTATTAAACGGCTGCGTGAGGACTTCAACGCTCCTCAATCAAAATTCGTTTTGGCGACGCTAGGCGAAGCGACTAAAGGCAGCAGCGGTAATGGGGGAAAGATTCTCGATGCTCAACTCGCCGTCGATGGTGCGGCCGGTAAGTACCCAGAGTTTGAAGGCAATGTTGCCACTATCTACACCAACCCTATGGCCCAAGGTGGCAGTGGCAATGGTCACTACGGCGGCAAGGCTGAGGTTTATATGGATGTCGGAGAAGCTATGGGGAATGCGATGGTGAAGTTGCTATACCCCGCTTTGGCTCATTCTGCTCCACCAGCATTGCCGAAGTAGGATCGAGTTTGCGGGAAGGTGAAAAATAGGGATGAAGGGTCCAGCTGTCGTCTTGTTCCTGCGCTATGGGTGTTAAGTATCATCAATACTCAGCGCCTGTTATTCTTTGCAGCGGATAAAATTCCGCTACGAGCGACCCATACGATGCGCAGTATCACTCAGGACTCCAGTGCAGCAGGTGATCGATTCAGCAGGATTGTAAGGCGCCGCGAGATCGTCTCGATCAATGATTCGAGGCAACCTGCCGCTGTAGCGGCGATGACCTCCTGGTAGATCTCGTAACCGTATACGCTTGCGGGCGGAATGTAACCGGGCTGCCAATCGTTGGTAAGCGTCGTTACGAAGACGGGATGAGCGGCAAAGCGTTCACGAATTGTGATCTGGAAGATTTGATACAGTTCACCTGGAACAAAGACCCAAACGGCATCGCCGAGAATTCCCAATTGCAATGCCAACGGATAACAGCAACCCGGCACCAGATTGCTTAACCGGTTAATCTGCCGCGTGCGTTGTTCGACTTGTGCACGACAGTCTCGCACGCGACTTTCGTTGTGAGAAGCGCGAGCACTCGCTTCTTCGGCGAGCCAGTGTTCTCGCTCAGCCGTTGTCTGTTCCAGCGTGGGAAGATCGTGTCGGTAAGGGAGTTCCACAACGAGTTGCTCCCAGCACCAGATCGCCTGGCGATTCCGGGCCTCGTCCGCGATCGGTTCGTGACGCCAGGTGCCGATCGCAGTTCCCGAGATCACCGGTCCGGTATAGCGATATTCGGTTCCCGGGGGCGGCAAGGTTGCCAAAGTGGAGAGCGCAGCGTGTCCCACTTGTCGGCCATTGCGATCGGCGATGGCTGGATCACCGATGAATCCTTCGCGGGGTCCGAGGTCGCCGGATGCTCCTTGCAGAAATAAGCACAGACCACCTTCCGTCTGTTCGATGACCTCGCGCATCGCGCCGACCCAATCGGGACTAATCAGCGTGTTGTCCCAAGCCAAGGTCGTGGGGTGGCAGGCATAATTGACGACGGTTGCGATCGTGGTCCCCGCGGAATTGGAGACTCTGGCAAGTAACAGTGTGTCGTCCGCGCTGCCTGTGGGATTGAATCCGCAGACATACCGCTGTCGCTGTCCATCAAAGTAGTCACGATGCGCCGCCAGATTGCAGCGACCTGTGCCGTAGACAATCGTAGCTGGCATCACGCGGCTTTGGGCTTCTCGCGCGAGCTCTCCCATGCGCACAGCCAAGCCGTCGAGATACGGACTAAGCAGTTCGCCGCCCGGCAGATCGCTCCTAGTGCGAGACATCCAACCGGCGCCATGAGTGTGCGACAGCGTGACCTGGATGCTTTCGTAATCGACTTTCGTCATCATCTGGATAGATTGCCGGATGTTCCTCAGTTCTTGCGCATCGAGAATGCAGTGATCAAGGGCCAGGATGATCTGTGCCCGACCGGTCGATGATGCTCTGGGTTCAAGCCACAGCAACGTCGCTTCGAGCGGCCGATGAACGCCGGTCGCGCGATCATGCAACGCTGCTCCCCACATACGATGGTAGATGCCAACAGGAGGCGTGATTTCGCAGCGTGCGACCGCTGCGCTGCAGATGGATTGCGCTGATCTAACGACGTTCATGATCATCTCCGAAGAGTGTGCCTTGTGGATTCAAAAGTGCCCAGCACAGTGCATCGACCGCCATGACTCCGGCGAACAAAAAAAGAATCAAATTCCAGTTGCCTGTTTGGGCAACCAGCCAACCCGCTGTCACCGGGAATAATGCAGCGCCCATATTTCCGAACATGTTCATCGTACTGAAAACCGTTGCGACATGTCGGCCACCAAACCCAATGGCCACGGTATAGCCGCTGACGCCGCCGAACGTGGCGCAGAAGGCACCGAGCGTAATCAACGCGATACTGTGATTGACATCATGTACGAAGTAAGAGGCGACAATGAGCAACGAACAACAGCCCATGCCTACGACAGCGATTCCCTGTCGACTCAGGCGAGCGCTGCCAGTCCGCTTCAAGAGCCAATCGGAAAAGAAGCCTCCCGTTAAACTGCCGATCACACCACCGATGCCTGCTACCGTGGTGAGGATTCCTGAACTTAGCAGCGACACATCACGAGTCTTTTGCAAGAACGTTGGAAACCAGGTCATGAAGAACACCATGCCAGCGGCGCGAAAGAACTGCTGCCCACACAGCAACGCTAGGGGCCAACTGCGGAACATGATCGACCAATCGACGGGAGATCGAACCTTGTTTGTCCGTTCCGTCGCCGGAAGTTTGCGTAGAGAGATCATCCCGATAAACGCTACCGTCCAGAAAACCCCAGGGATCGCATAGGCGGCGAGCAACAGTCGCCATCGATCGGTGTGAAAGGCTTCGGCCCACGGTGAGAGCGATTCGAGAAACGCCGCTGTAAAGACGGGAGCGATCGCGCCGCCGATCGTCATGCCGCACGCCAACAATCCCGTGGCACGCGCCCGTTCGGTCTCCGGAAAGATTCGACCGATAGCCTTTGCAGCACAGGGGAACGCACCCGCCTGGGCCGCACCCATCAGACTCCACATCACCAATAGGGAGAAAAAATCGGTTGCCAACGAAGTCAACAGCGTGGCCAATGACCACACAACGGAGTAGATGGCCAAGGCACGTCGACTGCCCAGACGATCCGCCAACCAGCCGCTGGGTATTTGCATTAGTCCGTAAGACAAGTACCAGGCGGATTGAATCCAGCCCATTTCGCGTGCGAGATCCGCAAACTCCAGATCGCCAGCGATCTCCGACGCTGGAACACTGAGTGCCGCTCGCTGCACATAAGCGATCGCCGCCGAAAGGCATAAAAATGCCAGCACCTGATAGCGACTTTGGTGAACGGGATCGGCATCCATGGAAACGGTTGTCATGCCATGTCTTTAATACGCGATGAGTCGCTTTTGAAGGAGTGCAAACAGGCGATCGACTTCAGCGATCGTCTCCGAATCCGGCTGCCAACCACACGGCTGGACTTGCAGAGTGTTACTAAAGAGGCCACGTTTCTTCAATAAATACTTTTCGATCGATAGGAAACCATCGAGTCCACCTTGAATTTGCAAGCACACCAGCGCGCTGATCGGTAGAGACAGTTCATAAACGCGATCTTCGTCATCGGCTTTGAGGGCTCGCCACAACGCGACAATACCATCCAACAGGTCAGTTCCTGGCATCGTGCCGACAATACCACGACGGTAGCAATCGACAAGATTGATGCCCCCCGATCCTTCAAAGATACGAGCCGCATGTTTCGTTGCATCTCGCAGCTTCGACAGATTTGGACCGAGCGGACTGGCTTCAGGTTTGAAGTAGATACGTCGCTCACCAAACTCTTCGAGTAGCTTCAGATACACGCTTAGATCTATCGATGCACCGACGTAGTTCGATGCATCCTGCACGACAAGCGGAATCGAAATGCTGCGAGCGATGGACGCGAAGTAATCAATCGTGGCCGCACTGCCGAGTGAAGTTGCGACTGGCGGGATCGCCATGACCGCACTGGCACCAAGCGACTCTGCATGCTGAGCGAAGTCACAAGCCTCAGCGATGCTTTCAGCTCCAACGCTAATCACTACGAAGCCGCGTCCCGCTGCCGCCTGACAAACGCGTGTCGCGAGTTCTTTGCGCCCGTGATAACCGAGCCGTAACGTCTCGCTCACCATCGCACAAACAACACCGTCCGCTCCAGTCGCCAACGCCCAGTCGATCTCGCGTTCGAGCGTGGGTACATCAATCGCGAAACTCTCGGTGAAAGGCGTGTGGAGAACAGGTAGCACGCCATGCAGTAGATCGCTCGTGTAGGGCATCAGGTTAAAATCTTCTGAAGTTTATGAATTGTGGATCCGCGTTCATCACCAATCGCCGACGGCTCCGTCGCGATAAAAGACTCGCTGTAACAACTCTTGTTCGAATGGATGCTTGCGGACTTCTGCTTCGTCGATGGTGATCCCCAGTCCCGGCTTCATATTGGGAGTGACAGTCCGCGTCTTTGGATCAACCACGAATCCTTCTTCGACAACATCGCTGCGCCACGGTACGTCATTATGGACAGACTCACAAATGATGTAGCTCGGCTGCGAGAACCCGAACTCAATGGAAGCGGCAGTACTGACCGGTCCTTGAGGATTATGCGGAGCCAGCGCGATACGAAACGCATCCGCCAATGCAGCAATTCGACGAGCCTCGGTGAAGCCACCGCAATGAGTGATGTCCAGCTGACAAATTTCACAACCTCTGGCTACAAATAGATCTCGAAACGCCGCCAAATGTGTGACCCGTTCGCCGGTAGCGATCGGAGTGGTCACTGCAGCGTTGATCGACGCAAGCCCTTCGAGACTCTCAGGCCAGCAGGGCTCTTCCAGAAAGTACAATCCATACTGATCAAGCGCCTTGGCGAATTGCATCCCCATCGCTGGCGATGGTCGTGCATGGCAATCGACCATGATGTCGATGTCGTCACCGACCGCATCACGCATGGCGGCCACGCATGCATCCGCAGCCTTGATTGGCTTCAAGCCCTCGATCGGCATTGTCGGGGGCACTGCCATCGACTTAAACGCCGAAAAACCATCCGCGACGGCTTGTTGAGCTAATTCGCCGAATCGCTTCGCATTGTCGACAGGAGTTTCATAAAAGCTTTCCATCGAACCGCCGCCTAGATGGCAATAGAGGCGAATGGAGTCCCGAACAGGTCCGCCCCAAAGTTTATGACAGGGCACACCATGCAACTTTCCTATGATGTCCCAGAGAGCGATGTCGATGCCTGCTATCGCCGTTGAGCGGACGATACCGTTGCCATGCCAAAAGTGCTGCCGCCACATCATCTGCCAAAGGTGTTCGACACTGGTCGGGTCTTCACCAATCAGCAATTGAGATAAGTCTTCGATCGCTCCGACGATGCTGCGCGTGTGCCATTCCAGTGTCGCTTCACCCCAACCAAACAGACCGGGTTGGTCAGTGATCACTTTGACGAACACCCAATTGCGCATTCGCGCGTGACACACGAGTGTTTCGATGCGAGTGATCTTCATGAGATGCAGTCGTCTCGTCGAGGTTGCTGGCGGGAGATACCGATAATTTGCTGTTGTCGACAATGTATTTGACTTTGTTGCCAGTAGCAAGTACGTTGGGGCGATGTTGATTACGACCTACATCAAAGACGATCTCACGGCCCGGTTGCGATCGGGGCAAGCGTTACCCACGCAACTAACAATTGACGCGCTCTCCGAGCACTACAACGTTAGCTTTTCGCCGGTACGAACGGCGATCGCTGAGCTGATCGACGAAGGGCTAGTGGTGAAGGGACCAAATCGCCGCTTGATCGTCGTTCCACAGCCCAAGCGCGCGGCTCGATCGATCAAATCGCCCGAGTTGCCACTCGACCCGTTCACAATTATCTCTAGCGACCTGTTGAAATTGTCGCTCAAGGGCGAAGCTATTTTTTTACGTGAGGAAGCGACTGCGGAGAAATACGGCATCAGCCGTTCGGCGATTCGCAGCATCTTGCATCGGCTTGCGGGTGAGGGTGTACTGGATCATGTGCCACGGCGCGGCTGGCGTTTGCGCCCTTTTCGGCAGGACGATCTGCAAGCATTCATCGAAGTCCGTGAGGTTCTGGAACTCAAAGCACTCGACTTAGCGCGCCCAAAGCTCGATGTCGCTGACTTACAGGGCATGCTCGACACGAATCACCTGCCAACAACCAGTTGCGACAAGCCGCAAGTCGACGAGTCTCTGCATCAGTACCTTATCGTCAAAGCTGGAAACAGTTACATCCGGGATTTTTTCGAGCGTCAGGGACGGTACTATCGCCTGTTGTTCAGATGGGAAGATCATGAACCGGCCGTCGCGCTCGAAACCATCCGGCAACATCGTTGCATTTTGGAGGCGCTTTTGGAAAAGGATTGGTCAACGGCAAAGAAAGCGTTGTCGCATCACATTCTTAATAACCACCCGATTCTGGGTAAGCGCGAGGATGGCGAGAGCGGAGAGCGGGAGAAACGGAGAGTGGGAAAAGGTGAGACTAAGTGATAATGACCGACGCTCGATGCAAAACCCCGAATGATTTTCCTTCAAAGCGACGTAATGCTCGGTTTCGGATTGGGCTGTTATTCCCCTTCTGCTTTTCTCCCCGTCTCTCCCTTCTGGTTTTCATCTCACTCTCCCTTTCTTTGTCCGCTTCTGCTGAAGGGCACGTCGATTACCTCGAGCAGGTCAAGCCGATTCTGCGCGAGCGGTGTTTTGCTTGTCATGGTGCACTCAAACAGGAAGCTGGATTGCGTCTAGATACTGCCGCGCTGGCACTCAAAGGCGGTGAGTCCGGAGCGGCGATTATGCCCGGCGATGCGAGTGCGAGTCTTCTGTTCGAACGAGTCACGGCCACCGGTCAAGACGAACGAATGCCGCAAGAAGGGGAGCCTCTGACCGATGTACAGGTCGCACTCATTCGCGACTGGATCTCACAGGGGTCAATCGCCCCGGCGGATGAACAGCCCGAAGCGGACCCGACCAAGCATTGGGCCTTTCAACCGATCAGTCGGCCCGATGTACCACAGACCGGTGAGGGTTGGGTTCGCAATCCCATCGATGCTTTCGTGCAACAGCGACATCAACAGCGCGGGATCAAGCCACAGCCTGAGGCTCCCCGAATCGTCTTGCTGCGGCGGCTGTATCTCGATTTGATCGGTATTCCGCCGACGCTCGAAGAGATCGCAGCGTGCGAAGCCGATTCGTCACCGCACTGGTACGAACAAACGGCAAAGCGACTGCTCGACGACCCGCGACATGGCGAACGTTGGGCACGGCATTGGATGGACATCTGGCGTTATAGCGATTGGTGGGGACTCGGCGACCAACTGCGCAACAGCCAGAAACACATCTGGCATTGGCGCGATTGGATTGTCGAGTCACTCAATGACGACATGCCCTATGACGAGATGGTCCGTCTCATGCTCGCCGCTGATGAACTGCATCCGAACGATCTCAATAAGCTGCGTGCGACGGGGTATCTCGCGCGCAACTTTAACTTGTTCAATCGTCCGCAGTGGATGGAGGAAACGGTCGAGCATGTCAGCAAAGGGTTGCTCGGTCTGACCATGAACTGTGCGCGATGTCATGACCACAAGTTCGACCCTTTGGAGCAAACCGATTACTATCGAATGCGGGCATTCTTCGAACCCTATCATGTGCGAATGGACATCGTGCCAGGCGAAGCGGATTTATCACAAGACGGTATCCCCCGAATCTATGATGGCCTGCTTGAAGAGCCGACCTATCTATATGTCCGCGGCGACGAACGGAGCCCCGACAAGTCCAAAGTCATCACCCCGGAATTGCCTGCGATTTTTGCGTCTGATGAGTTGAAAATCGAGCCGATTGCGTTGCCGGTTGAAGCGTGGCAACCGGAGCGAAGACCGTGGGTTCTCGATGCGTATATTTCCGCGGCACATAAACGTGTTACGGCGGCTGAATCGGAACTAAAGATGGCCCAGGAGAAAGTGTTTGCGGCCATCGAGGGCGAGGCGAAAGCCAGAAAAGAAGCGGACGTTGCCAAGCAAGCAGCGGTCGAAATCGCAGAGGGAATTCCGATCGTCGCGGATTCGTTCGAGACCCTTGATGCGACGCGGTGGAAATTGTTTGGGGGCGAGTGGATTCACGAACCAGGTCGCCTGCAGCAGAAGAAGGACGGACCTGCATGGTCGGCATTACGGTTGACAACGCAGTTGCCTGAAGACTTTGATGCTACGCTACGATTTACGACATTGGATGGCAGTATGTGGCGAAGCGTAGGTTTCGCGTTCGATGTTGATCAAGCCGATCCGAGCCAAGGTTCGACGAACGCTGCCGATCGCGCTCAACTGGTCTACGTCAGTGCAGTGGCCAACGGTTCAGGGATTCATGCCGCTTACCAGCAATCAGGACAATGGATTTATCCGGATGGTCCCGCCATTCGCCGATTACCCATCGAACTGAATCATGAATACGCCTTACGGCTACAGGTGCGCGGTGCACTGATCAACGCTTCCCTTGATGGAACGCCGTTGATTGCGTGGGAGTCGCCACTACCTCGACGCGACGGGGCGCTGCAGGTGATCACCTTTGATGCTTTGGCGGTGATTCATGAGGTTTCGGTCAAGACCCTCGATCCTGCGATCGTACTCCGCAGGCCAGACGCCTCGCCTGAGAATCCTTTGTTGACACTGGAGATGGCTCAGACGGCCGTTAAAGAGGCTCAAGCGGAACAAAGCATTGCGGAAGCAGCACTAAGCGTCGCGCAAGCCGAACTGGAGAGCGTCGAGCGACGCGCTGAGGCCCAGCGGGTGGAATGGAACCCAACGGACCAGACGGTACAGGCCAAGACGAATGCTGCCGTCCGTGCGGAGAGATTGGTGACAGTGGCTAAAAGTCGTAACAGTGTTGCTGTCGCCGAGCAGGCATTGCAGCACGTTACGACCGACAAAAAAGAGGCGGCAGAGAAGTCGCTCAAGGAAGCCCGAGAAGCATTAGACAATGCCTTGAAAGCGACCGAAGCCGAAGTCGCACCTGCCGATCAGTACACGAAGTTCAAAGGCGCGCAGTGGACGCCAACTCGGTTCTTAAATTCTGGCAATGACGATCCCGAGGTCAAGATTCCACCACAGAGCTCGGGTCGTCGAACCGCATTGGCAAACTGGGTCACGAATCGAAACAACCCGCTCGCTGCCCGCGTGGCGATCAATCACATCTGGACTCGTCATATGGGGCAACCGATTGTTCCAACGATGTTCGACTTCGGTCGTAAAGGAACGCCACCAACGCATCCGGAATTGCTTGATTGGCTGGCCAGCGAACTGATCGACAGTGGCTGGAGCATGAAGCACGTCCACTCTCTGATCTTGAATTCAGCCGCCTATCGAATGAGTTCATCGATGGCTGAAGGCGATCACGGGGCGGAACAAGATCCTGAAAATAAACTCTTGTGGAGACGCGTGCCGATCCGCATGGAATCGCAACTCGTTCGAGACTCATTGCTCGCCCTGGCCGGGACGCTTGACCCAACGCGAGGTGGACCACCGGTTCCGTCCAATCAGCAGGAAACGTCGCATCGGCGCAGCCTCTACTTTTATCATTCCAACAATGAACGTAATTTATTTCTTATGACGTTTGATGAAGCGCTCGTGAAAGATTGTTACCGCCGCGAACAAAGTATCGTTCCACAACAAGCCCTCGCCCTCTTGAACAGCCAACTCGCTCACGATGCTGCCGAGAAAATAGCCCAACGGCTTTTCTTGAATCAGCCCGATGATGCGACATTCGTTCGCGATGCATTCCGTTTTGTCACAGGGATCAATCCGAATCAGGACGAGATTGCAGCGAGCGCAGCAGCCATGGACGCATGGCGAAATCTCCCTGGCGGGAATGACCAATCAGCGAGAACGAATCTTGCGTGGACTTTGATCAATCACAACGACTTCGTGACACTGCGTTAAGGGAAGTGGAAGTTGAAAATGAATAACCGCCGCACATTTATGATCGATATGGGCCTTGGCTTCGGCAGCCTCGCGTTTGGCGCGATGTTGCATCGAGAGGGCTACGGCAGCGACGGAAACTGGTCTCCGCCGACGGGGATGCCGCATTTCAAACCCAAAGCGAAAAACGTGATTTGGCTGTTCATGAACGGCGGCGTCAGTCACATGGAGAGCTTCGACCCGAAACCGATGCTGACCAAATACGGTGGCAAGACCATTGCGGAAACTCCTTTCGCCGACACCCAGGATCCCAAGAAACTAGCGATTGAGCGACTACTCGTTCCGGACGGCAACGGCAATCAGCGCAATACGCTCTATCCGTTACAGGTCGGTTTTAAAAAGCATGGGCAAAGTGGAATCGAGGTGAGCGACTGGTTCCCGCACATCGCTAAGCATGTCGATAAGCTGGCGATTGTGCGCTCCATGTGGACGACCGACAGCAATCATGGGGCGCAAGCGCAGTTTCATTCGGGGCGTCACATGAACGATGGGGAATTTCCGAATTTGGGCGCGTGGGTTCATTACGGCCTTGGGTCGCTAAACGACAATCTTCCGCAATACATCTCCATCGGTAATCGGGAATATTGGAACAAACGCGACGGTCACTATCTTGGGCCGGCTCACGATGCCGTTCCGTTACGCATTGATCCCAACAATCCGCTCGACTTCAGTCGTCCCGCGAAAGCGATGTCACCGGAATCGCATCGCGTAGGACGCAACTTGATAAGTCAACTCAACACATTGCGCGGAGTGGAGTATCCTGACGATCCGGCACTGGCCGCTCGCATGACTTCTTATGAACTTGCTTTCCGCATGCAACAATCGATCCCTGACGTTGTCGACTTCTCGCAGGAAACGGCAGAGACACAGGCGTTGTATGGTATCAACCAGCCCCACTCGAAGGAGTTCGGCATGCAATTGCTCGCAGCGCGGCGATTGGTAGAACGAGGGGTCCGGTTCATCCAGATTCAACACGGTGCCGGAGGTGCGGGTGCGTGGGATGCACACGGTGGCCTTCAATCGAATCATACGAATAACGCACTCGCGGTGGACCAGCCCATCGGCGGCCTACTGGAGGACCTGAACCGTCGCGGATTACTCGACGAGACATTGGTGGTATTCGCCAGTGAGTTCGGTCGAACACCCGGTTCGCAAGGCTCCGACGGACGAGATCATCACATCTTCGGCTTCTCGGTTTGGATGGCCGGAGGCGGGTTGAAGCAGGGGGTCGTTCATGGATCAACCGATGAGATCGGCTTTCACGCTGTCGAAGATCGCCACTATGTCACCGACATCCATGCGACGATCCTGAAGCTGCTTGGTCTCGACTCCCGAAAGCTTGAGATTCCCGGCCGCAAACGTCTCGATATCGACCACGGCAAGCCTATCGACCAGATCATCACGTGAGTGAGCATTGTGCTCATGCTCCTGTTTAAAGAGAAATGTTGCTGGAACTTCCAGCCATTTCCGAAACAAATGAACAACAACAATCAGGACGGAATTCCCATAACAACCGCGTCCCTCTGACTCCTGCCAGCCTTACAATCTATCAAACTGTCAGGGTGGGGTTAGATTCGCAAGCCGTTTAACGGCAAGCGATACAACATCGGTCAATAGACGGCGGCTAGAAGCGATAGCCACTCATGAATGTAACTGGGATGATAGGATGGAGCAGCTTGCAATGGATGATGCAGTCCATATCTTCACGCTTTAAAAAGTTCTTCAATGGTTCGCATGCTGATTGTTCTGACGGCCGCTTATCTTTTCGCAAACACACCGTTGCACGCAGCCGACAAGACCGTGAAGGTATTTATTCTTGCTGGACAATCCAACATGGAGGGCAAAGCCCGCAACGCATTGCTGGATTACCAAGCAACGGATGCCAGGACTGAAGACCTGTTCGCCCATCTCCGTAACGACGGCAAGTGGGTCGTGCGCGATGACGTGTTCATCAAATTTCTCGATCGTAAAGGATCGCTAACGGTCGGCTATGGGTCGCCGGATTGCACCGGCGTCGAGCTCGAATTTGGGACCGCGATGGGAAACTATTTCGACCAACCGGTCCTCTTGATCAAGGCCGCGTGGGGTGGGCACTCACTCTATAAACTCTTCCGTCCGCCTTCGGCAGGACTCCCTGAGGCGATGTTGCAGAAAGATCTCGATGAGGCTCAGAAGCGGGTCACACAAGACAACGAGAAGAGCAAAAAGAACAGGCCGCTGCCGACGATCGATGATATCAAGAAGGACTATGGCTCCTCGTATCGCAACATGCTGGCGGAAGTGAACGACGTCAAGGAAAACTACGCCAAGTTGTTTCCGGAACTGGAAGGGAAGACGCTGGAACTGGCGGGGTTCGTCTGGTTTCAGGGTTTCAATGACATGTTTGGCGCTCAGGACGAATACGCGTCCAACATGCAGCACTTCATCAAAGACGTTCGCAAGGATCTCAACGCGCCCAACTTGCCGTTTGTGATTGGCGCGTTAGGCCAGAACGGATCGAAGCCGGCAGCCGGCGGGATGCTCACGATCCGCGAGGCTCAACTGTCGATGAATGAAGTGCCGGAGTTCAAAGGCAACGTCAAGGCGTTCCCTGTCGACGTGCTGGTGGACAAGGCCGCCGAGGCGATGTTCCCGAATTGGCAGAAAGAACCGGAGTGGGTTCACACCGGCAGCGACCGGCCTTACCACTACTACGGCAGCGCAATCTGGTTCAACCGCATCGGTAAGGCAATGGGCGATGCGATGATCGAACTTCTGAAGATTCCCAAGTAGTTGAGAAATGTTGACTCAAAGTGAGCAGCAAGGCTTTAGCCGCCGGTGCTGCCAAATGAACCGCGGCTAGCGTCTTGCGACTCACAACCCGTGTTTGATGTCTTGACCAGGAAAGAAGCCATGAACCTGTCCCGCAGAAAGTTTCTGAACGCCAATGGTGCGATGCTGGCGTTGCCGTTTTTGCCATCGCTGGCGAGTGGGGACGACAAGACTGCCATCGCAGCCGCGCCGAGCAAGAAGCTTGTGATCATGTACATCCCGAACGGGATCGTTCGCCGGTGTTTCTTTCCCGGCGAAGAGAACGCCGAGCTTCCGGGCTTCATCGGCGGGTTCGATGCGGACAAGACGAAGGAACAACGGCGCATCGCCAACTTGCCGGGCATTGCTCCGCTGGAACTAACTTCGACCATGCAGCCGCTGGCCGATCACGCTGAAGACATCACGCTGATCACGGGGCTGGAGCGAACTTACAAGAATGGCCAAGACGTGCATGCTCAAGGAGCGTCGTGCTATTTGACGAGCCTTTCGCCCGCGCAGGCCACGGCGAAAGGGATCGTGCATCCCAATGGGCGGACTCTGGATCAGGTGATCGGCGATGTCGTCGGTCGTTCGACGATCTTCAATACGCTAGAGATCAGTTGCAATGGCTTCACGGCCGGGAAAGAGCCGATCGAGTTCGACAACATCTCGTGGTACGGGCCGGACAAGATCGCTCCTTCGATCCGCGATCCCCAAAAGCTCTACGACCGGCTGTTCCTGCGCGACAGTTACCGGAATCATGTCGCCGATGTCACCGACCTCGTGCTGGCGGATGCGAAGACACTCTCGCGGAAGCTGGCTCGCGATGACCGGGAAACGATGGGCCGCTTCATGGAGATGATTCGCGACATCGAAGTCCGCATCGAAAAGATGAGCAAGCTGCTGGCTAGCGTGGACGTGAAGATTCCCAAGAACGAAGTCCTGCCACGCGGCGACTACATTCGCTTGCAGATCGACCTCCTGCTGCTGGCCTTCCAAATGGGAATCACAAACGTCAGCACGTTCATGATCGGCCCCGAGCGCTGGGATGCGACGCTGATGTACGAAGGGGTCTTCGATAAGCCGGTGCAGCACCACAACATGACTCACAACCAGACGGGGGACGGTTACAAGGACGTGCAGAAGATCGACCTCTTCCACATGCAGCAATACGCCTACCTGCTGCGCCGGATGAAGGAGCTAAAGGAGTCCGACGGCAGCACGATGCTTGACAACTCGCTGATCACCTACGGCGCGGGCCTGGGGGACGGAGCGACGCACCAGTTTTACGATCTGCCAATGATCGTCGCCGGTAAGGCTCAAGGCCGGATCAAGCAGGGTCGCCACATCAAGATGAAGAGCGGCACGCTGAACTCGAACCTGTGGCTGACGGTCGCGCAGTTGATGGGCTTGGAGATCGAATCCTACGCTGACAGCACGAGCATCGTTTCCGATCTGTGGACGTAAAAAGTGAGCGGCAAGGCGCTAGCCGGCCGTCCCAAATTAACGAATCACAATCCGACCGGCGGCTAGCGCCTTGCCGCTCACGGACGTCGATGAGAGCGACCACGTGAACGAACCGATTACCTATTTCATAACGTGGACTACTTACGGCACATGCCTGCCTGGCGACAGTCGTGGATGGCGAAAGGCTAAGCATGGCGAACAAAATCCCCAGCCGCTGCTCGAACAGTGGTGCCGTGAACGACTCAAGGAAACACCGCTTGTTTTGACCGCAGAGCAACAGCGAAAGGTGGAGGATGTCTGTCGACGGCACGCGACAATTCGTGGCTGGGCTCTTCATGCCGTGAGCGCTCGATCGAATCACGTCCACCTCGCGGTGGCGGCCGATGCGGCACCCAAAACAGTCCGAGACCAATTCAAAGCCAATGCGACACGCGTGCTGCGAGAACCGCCGAACGCGATGAGAAACGATAAGATTTGGACGCGCGGAGGGGATGTCGAGGTCGTTGATGGTGAAGACAATCTCGAACAAGTGGTGATTTACATCACCGAAGCCCAAGACCGAATGGAACGCGACAACTGAGCGGCAAGGCGCTAGCCGCCGGTACCGAACAAACAATCCCAAAGTGAGCGGCAAGGCGCTAGCCGCCGGTACCGTATAAACTGCGAACGGTGTCCCCAATCAGTCCGATGCGAATCGCAACGCTTAGATTTCGAATCGACATCGGACTTTGGGTTGGCTTGGCTCGAACGGATCGGTAACAGG
>JANOBM010000278.1:0-11509 GCA_031411655.1 Planctomycetaceae bacterium | reverse complement strand
GGCGACAAGCATGGTGTCGACCGACGCCAGTTTTTCGCGGACTGTGTGGATTTCGCCAGCGATTTCTTCAGTTTGCCGTTGGAGTTCAGCATTCTCGACGACAGCGAGCAAGTCGCCCTTCTTTACAATGTCTCCATCGTTGACACGAAGATCGGCGACAATTCCGTCGTTGGTCGCAAATAGATTGCGAACCGTGGCGGGTTCAAGTGTGCCTGTCGCAGTGACTTTGTAATCAATTTGAATAATCACCGATGCCAGCAAGGAAGAGATTACGGCCAAGATCAATCCAAACGTCTTGAGTCGTCTTGCCGGCGAAACGAGATGGCCGAGCATTTTCCAAAGGGGCAAAAGGAAAATGGACTGGTGAGCATTTGCGTTCTGAAAGGCGATCGCTGCCTCGTCCCGCACCGCGAGCATGGCCGGTGTCACCGCGTGCATCGGCTCACCCTGATAGCGTTCAAAAACAATCGCTGCTGTCACGTTGCGAGAGTCTTTTGGAGAGTCTGCATCGCGGCGGTTAGTTGAGCTAAGCGGTAACACCACGCCTGACTGTATCAAGCTTTGGTCAAAATAATCGTTTAATGGTCTCTCGATTTGTGGCGGAAGTTCTGAATGGACCGGATAGATGAGTGGCTTGCCAAGAGTAGCAACGCTAGTGACCAATCGTTCGATACACTTCGCTTCGTTGCCACGGCGGTCGATTACGTCAACGCCAGTCACTGCGACCAGCCGAAACTTTGATCCGTGACGAAGCAGCACACAAACCCGATCGCAGTCAACAATCCATGCGGACTCAGCTGCAATCGACATTGCTGTTTCAACCGAGTTGAGAGACCGATGAAATTCCCGCAGCCGTAAGCGTGAGGAATCGGTCAGCTGATTGTTGGCAATAGAGTTTGAGGCAGTCGAAATCGCCAATGCATGAATGGCGCGATAAACCGCGTCGCTCACCTCGCTCAACGCTTTTAATTGTTGCAATTGCATATTCGCGTCAGCGGCTTGCTCGGGTCGATGCACAATTCCTATGCCAACCATCGCTTCGCCATCACCAACGGTTACCTGGAGCGAACGTGCACCACGTCCGTCGGCAAGGCGTATGGTCGTTGCCGTCGAAGTGCCGCCACAACGTTTTAATTGGAATCGTAGTAACTCCGGATCAACCAGCGAACCATCTTCCGCCGAGTCAATCACCATCAAGTCTGTGCGATGGGGCATCATGGTGACTGCCAACCAAGAACCGAAGTGACTGCGTATCAGTGGTGTGATTAGTTCAAGAAGTTCGCGAGGCGAGTGACAGTGGCATGCCGTGCCGCGAATGACGTCCGCAAGTGATGGGATTGCCGTCGCCTGTACGACATCCGGGGGCGACTTAATTTCGTGGTTGGTCACAATCGATGTCGTTTCATATTTGGCTTGGACTTGCGAATCTCGTCGATAGGTCGCGCAACAACCCGATGAGAAGCCGCGCCGGCTATTCATCGGAAGTCAATCGCTCGACAATTGCAGGCGCGTAACTACCGGTCTGTAGTCCGACGTGTCGCAGGGAATCAGCGGTCCCATTTTAGCTGCCCAGTCGCGTGGTTATCACAATAGATGCGCCAAACCGGATGCAAACGGTCATTTGCGTCGGGAAAACCGCTACGGTCGCACCGAGGGCGCTCAGTCACCGGCTTTTGGGGTGCCGAATTTGACGGTTTTAATGGCACGATGGCCACCAGGGACTTTGGCGGTCACATTCACTTCAGAGATCGGGTACCTGCCTGGCTCCCAGCGTTGGTTGCTCTTGGTGGAGAAAATCTGTTGCGGTAGAACGAGTCGCTCGCCGACTCTAAGTGGTGATTGGCGATACAAGAAATACTGGCCATTAATATCAACTGTAAGGTTCGGCAATTCATCAGGACCGACGTTTTCAATCGCAATCACTTCGGTCAGGATGGCTCCCTGACCTCCCGCCGCGTCGACAGGTTCACGTGCGACTGCTAACTCAACCGGCAATACTTTATCGATGGCGCGACCGAACAAAACAGCATAAGCCGTTAGGCCTATCAACGGTACAAAGCATGTCAAAAGTAGCAGTAGCAAAAACCCCTTGCCCGAAAGCCGCGGGTTGGGTGCGATCGAACGGGGTGGCTCTTGGACTTCCAATGAGCCATCGGCTAACGAATTATTCACGGAATTTTCAATGGGTTAAAAGCGATTGCATCAACCGCCAAGAATCGAAGTCAATGCTTGCCGGCTATCCCTGTTATACCGCCAAGTCGCCTCCGCCGAAAACGAGAGTCCGATGGTTTAGCGACGAAGCGAACGTCTAAGAAGGTCACGCAGCGAGCTTGATTTAGCCGGTTTAGGTAGAATCTCGTCGATTTCTTCGTCCGTCATCGGCTTGCCGGTTGGCTGGTCAATGTTTTTAAATTCTAGCTGTTCGTCAAGATCGCTTTTGACGCCGGGGGCTGGCTCCGCCTTAATGTCGGGACTCACTGGATCTTCGAGGTCTAAGTTCTCCTCAGACGGGCGGTCTCCCGCAGGATAGCGGTTGGTGTTGGCACTCGGGACTGTCGTCGCCGGGTAGACGTGATCCGGCCCCAAACGACCAAGCGGTCCAATCGAAGCGAAACGCTCTTCGAAGAATACAATGCCATGCGTTTCCAGTATCGAACCGGTCTGCAGTTCCAGTCTCGCTAGTTCTGTATTGTACTGGGACAAAGCTTGGGCCTCGTTGCTCACAGAGTTTCCCCAATCGACGATCGCTTGAAGAACGACGATGAACTGTTCGATTCCCTCTGAATAACTTGCCAATTGTTGATCGAGGTTGACTTTTGCCGCGGCGCGAACTGCTTTGAATCGTTCATACTGGGCATAAAACTGTTCGAGGTTGCGAACGTTCAGTGCTAACAGGTGCTGCATTTGATGCAACCCTTGTTGTAGATTTGCCTCGTCACGACGAATCACCAGAGTTTGCTGCCGCAACACCGCGCGATCCCGTCGCAAACCAAGGGGTACCGAAAAATTAACTCCCATCGTCCAGTCAGTGAATTGTCCCGGTGAGGTAGAAATGCGATTGCCTGCTGGAACAACACCCTCCAATCCATTCCAACGATAAAGCGCGACACCATCCAATTGTGGCTTCGCCTGATTATCAGCTAGCCGCTGCCTTTGTTGATCGGCCTCGAGCACAAGCTTTAATTCGATGATGTCTGGTCGTTGTGTTTGTGCGAAGTCATTAATCGCTTGCCAGTCGACTTCGATCACTTCCTCTACCATCGGTGTTGTCGGCGTTAAGCGTTCGAGCTCATACGGAGGCAAGCCGAGGATGTTTAGAAGTGCAGCTTGACGCTGCAACACGTTCGCTTGAGAAGCTAGCGCGTTGGCACGAAAATTTTCCAAAGCCAGTTTCGTTTGTGCCACCTCTCGGGCATTTGCATCACCGACTTCGAATCGTGTCATCGCCCTTAGGTTCGCAAACTCGGCCTGTTCAACCTGTTGCTCGCGCGCCCAAAGATCAGTCTTTGCGAAAACAAGTGCCCAGTAAGCTTCGATGATTCCCTGTACAAGTTGTTGCACACTACTTTTGTATTGAAAATAGGACCGCTCGGTATCGATTCTGGCCAAGACAATCGGAACCCGATTGGCATTCGTCCCGAATCCGCGAAGGAGTGGTTGCACATAGCTGACGTCGACGCTCGAGCGATTCTGGGGGTTGAGTGGAAAGACACCCGGATCGAAACGGTTGGAATTCGGATTAACACCGATCGCCGTAGTTCCGCCGGTCAAGTTTCGTTGCGATAAACCGAAATCAAGTCCATAAGCGTCATTGCTGATGCCAGAGATGATGCTCTGGCCGGGATTAAGGGGGTCGAGGCCTGCTGCTGGGTTTTCGAGATGATTAAATGCATTGTTAGCTCGTAATTGCGGATCAAATGCTGCTCGCTCTTGATCGATGCGGCTATTGGCAATTGCGACGTCGTAGACGGAACGTCCGCTCGTACTCGCCGTAACTCCGCCAAGCACGCGAACGACTTCGGATTTCACAAGGCCGATAGCAATCGCCTCATCCAATGAGAGAGGCCGCTCCGGAATGGTCGACTGCAAATCGTTAACGGTCGCAGGTGGGGGGCCCGGTTCGGTCTCGACACGGCGCAGTTGGTCTGGATCCCGAATGGCGATAGTTTTTTGTTCGGGAAGTAGGAGTGAAAGCGGTTCTACAGCAAAAGCATTAACAACAAGACCCCAACTGGCGATAACGCCAAGAATCGGAAAGAGTCGAAGGCAGCGCCGACGCTTCAATCCCTGTCTTTGAGTGCATGTTGTAGGGTTCATGCCGTTGGTTTCGGCTGAATATGCCGCATAGAACAAAGAATTCGGTTTGTCCGCTGCTAGCTGAGCTTCAGCAGATCCGGTTGGATGGGTTTCGTGGAAGGTTGTCGGTCAGGCAAGCCTTGACGAAGATTCGCATCGATGCGATTGTGCTGGAATCACAAAAAACGCGGGTCGCTCGCCGGCACAAAGACACAAGGCACCTGCTACTACAGGTCGGATGAGCGCGAATAAAAGCTCAGCGACAATGACGCGTTTGGCTTGTTACGTTTCTTTGTTTAACGCGGCCACTGCAAGTTCGAAATGTGTCGTGTCCTCCGCTACTTCTCCATCACGCAAGACGATGGTTCGCTTCGCGTTGCGAGCAACGTTTTGATCATGCGTCACTAAAATGACCGTGATCTGCTGCTCTTCGTTTAGTTCACGGAAAAGATCGATAACTTCGCGACTGGTTTTGGAATCCAAGTTGCCCGTCGGTTCGTCGCCCATCAAGATTGACGGTCGATTGACAAGCGCCCTGGCAATGGCGACCCGCTGTTGCTGGCCTCCCGACAGTTGACTGGGATGGTGGTGCAGTCGGTCTCCCAGGCCTACTTTGCTGAGCATTTCGCTGGCCCGCTCTCGACGCTCTCGCCCCGAAATGTTCCGGCTATAGAGAAGCGGCAATTCCACGTTCTCGAGCGCCGAGGTTCGATTCAGTAGATTAAAGTTCTGGAATACGAAGCCGAGTTGTTTATTGCGGATCCCCGCCCGCTCGTCACGAGTCATCGTAACGATCTCTTCACCATCCAAAAGATAGCTGCCATGGGAGGGTCGGTCGAGGCATCCTAGCGTGTTCATCAGTGTCGATTTTCCGGAACCCGATGGTCCAACGAGCGCAATGTATTCTCCCAGTGCAATGTCAAGCGTGACGCTCCGTAAAGCATGCACGACGACCTCACCCAAGTCGTAACTCCGCCGAACATCACGCAGCTCGATGAGGGCCATTGAGTTCACTCGTAACGCAATGCGTCGATGGGATCCAATCGGCTAGCTCGGCGAGCCGGATAATAACCGAAGAAGATACCGACTGCGGCGGCGAATCCCATTGCGACGATCGCTGCCGGGATCGATACCACGATTGGCCAGTCCTGGGCCGGACTGTAAGCATTGATCAAAAGAGTTGCCCCGACCGATGCGCTGGTTCCTAGTGCTAAGCCGATGGCACCACCAATACAAGAAAGCACGACCGATTCGATCAGGAACTGTCTCAAAATGTCCTTGCTTCGGGCGCCAATGGCCATGCGAATGCCAATCTCTCTCGTTCGTTCGGTGACAGAGACAAGCATGATATTCATGATTCCAACACCTCCGACCAGCAATGATATGCCCGCGATAGCAGACAACATCAACGTCATCGTTCCGGTGATGATTCCAAGCGTCGCTGCAATTTCCGTTGTGTTTTGCACCTGAAAATCGGCCGGTTCGCCAGGCGGTATCTCATGTTGCTCATAGAGCATCTGCTCAATTTGCTTCGACGCGATCACCATTTGATCCGCACCTCTGGCGGAGACCATGATTGCATGGACGGTGTCGATGGTTGAACCGGTCGACCCCGATAATCGCCTGCTGACAGTCGTATGTGGCATTAAGATGATGTCATCTTGGTCATCACCGACCATGTTGACCCCTTTCTTTGCGAGTACTCCGATTACTCGAAAGGGAATGTTCTTCACACGAATCGATTGTCCGATCGGATTGATCGTTTGGAACAATTTGGCGACAAGGGAGTGGCCGATGACGCACACCTTGCTTCCGGCGTCGATTTCATGAGGCGAAAAAAAACTACCCGCTTCGAGTTTCCAGTTCCGAACGGTCAGATAGTCAGAACCGACGCCCATCATCTCTTTCGGGCTCCAGTTTGCGTTGGCAAAGATGATCTGTCCGGCCGTTCCGACGATAGGCGACGAAGCAAGTACAGCCGCACAGTGCTCACCGATCGCTTCCGAATCCGAAGCCGTGAGCGTCGGTGCGCCTGACTTTCGAACTCCACCACGTCGATTGCTACCCGGTAAAACGACAATCACATTTGTCCCTAACGCTTCGAACTGGTTTTGGACCAATTGACTTGCGCTTTGCCCGATCGAAACCATCGTCGTTACTGCTGCAATGCCAATCACGACGCCAAGGACCGTGAGCGAAGCACGCATCTTATTTTTAAGTAACGCGCGAATGGCAATGCGCAATGTATCGAGCAAACTCATCGCCGCCTCGGACGCATGAACGCGTGTGCTTCGGAAGTTCTCAAGTGATTCTCTAAAAGGCTTAATGTTGCCGCATGACGGTAATGAGGGATCATTTTATTTTTCGTCCGATCACCAACGCGTCGCCTTCCTTAACATCACCCGCGATAAGCTCTGCATGCAGGTTGTCGATCAACCCGGTTTGGATTTCGACCGCTTTAAGGAACTCACCATCCACAACCCAAACATGACGTTTGTTTTGGTTGCGTCGTTCGCCCGCTTTTTCGTTAACACTCAGTTCGATATCTTCTTCGGTTTCTTCCGCCGCCGACCATCTCGAACTGTCAAGTAAGGCTCGATCACTCGGTCGAACGAGGTTCACATCATCGGGATAGAAACGCAAAGCTTCGTTGGGGATCTTCGGGACGTCTTTCTTCGAATCAACTTCGAAGGAAATGCTTGCCGTCATACCGGGAAGTAACTTCAGATCAGGGTTGGATGCAGAAATGACAACAGGGTAGGTCACTACATTTTGCTCTGCCGCACCGTTGACTCGAATTTGTTCGATCACGCCCACGAATAATTCTCCGGGGTGCGAATCAACATTGAAGCTGACTGGTCGTCCTTCACCATCGGCCTTTTGGATCAAACCCATGTCGGCTTCGTCGACGGAGGCGAAAACATGGACTTTCTCACGTAGGTCAGGCGCAACAATGAATAATTCGGGCGTTTGAAATTGAGCAGCTAGTGTTTGACCGGGGTCGATCTTGCGGTCGATTACCACACCATCCACAGGTGACTTGATTTCGGTGTACCTCAGGTTCGCGTTCGAAGTCTCCAGCGAAGCCATCGACTGAAGAATGGATGCTTGCGCTAACTTTCGCTGAGCCTGTAAGGACTTGACTTCAAACACTAGCGCGTCCATCTCTCGATCCGAAACGTAACCTTCATTTTTGCCGCGGAGTCGCTGACCGCGTTTGTAATTATTGAGAGACTGTTGCAGCTGTGCTTCAATCCTTTCTAAGTCAGCTTGGCGTGTTGCAAGAGCAGCCTGTTCCCGCTCAACGTTCGCTTTGAACAATTGCGGGTCGATCTTGGCCAAGATTTGGTCCTTTTTCACGATGTCGTTGAAATCCACATTCAACTCAACGATCGGACCTGAAACAAATGAGCCCACCGATACCGACAACACCGGGCGAACGGTGCCGGTGGAGTTGACGTATTGCACAACATCTCCCCGAATCACCTTCGCCGTGTCCCAATTCACACGGCGGCGTTCCTTCCAGTGTCGAATCGCCGGCCCATATCCGGCAGTGCCAGCCGCACCAGCAATCAAGATTGTCAGCAGTAATTTGATGGCAAGTTTCATCTCGATCGATTTCTGCGGTGCTTCAGCGAGTCGCGTTCAGCGAGTCAGGTTGAGCGGTTTATGTTGAGCAGCTTATGGAATGGGCGCCGGATTCGCATCAAGTGTAATCGGGTACCGGATTGGCGATATAGGTCGCTTGCCACCGACAGCCGAGACTACATTCAAGGCCACGCGGATCAAACACCGCTCCACTTAGAAAGGGTCGCAAGGGCCAGGCAGTTACGATCGGTGCGGCAGCCACATCGAGGCGAGTTCGACAAGTTGGCGAATGCTGTCGCAGTGGGCCGTGTAATGGAGACGAGGCCTTAAGTCGTCGGTTGCTGCCCGCCCACCAATGATCAGCGAGGTTTCGCCCGCCAACGATCGGGCGAGCGAATTAAAATCGCGGACAAAAGTTTCTCGATCTTCAATAAACGTCAAACTAAGCCAGAGCAGTCTCGGGCGATACTCAGCCACGGCGTGGATGAACGTCTCGAGCGGCAAATTGCATCCCAGCGAGACTGCTCGCCATCCGCTTTCGCACAATGCCAACTCAATGAGCTGATTGGACAATTGATAAATATCACCTTGCGGTGAACCGCCAATCGCGATTGGTGAATCTGACGAAACGGGAAGGGCAGATTTCTGCTCATGCAAGAGCGATGCGCAGATGCCACACGCCCGCCGCTCCTCATAAACTGCGGCTTCTCCCCGTTCCCAAAGGTGTCCGATTGCGTGCATCGCATCGGTTATCAACGCCTCTGCCGCGGCAAATCGTGTCCAGCCCGAATCAATCAGCTCGTCCAAAACGCGGCGGCATCGATCCTCGTTCCCGCGTCGTAGCGAGTCTTGGAACTCCTGCTTCAGTGCGGCGACGTCCGATGCCGAAGAATCGGCGGGTTTTCCAGTTCCGGGCGTTACGGCAGTGGTGGTGGCGGGTCTTAAAATACTGGCCAAGTCACCGTCAGTAGAAAGCAGTTGTTCCAGGCTTTTCCGCGGTATCCGCCGGTGCCCGCCAGCGGTTCGCACCACGGGAACGGCGCCAAGGTCGCACCAACGCTTCACAGACGACTCACTCACGCCGAGCGCTTCAGCAACCTGTTTGGGTGAAAAGTGGGACACGTTTGATTGAAAATGAATGTTTTGATCGATTTAGGGGCGGTCTACACACGCCACAACTATAGGCCATGAACGTTTTTTGAACAGCTATTAAGGAGTCTCTATTTCCAATTCCGGTCTCCTGTCCGATGGATGGCGAAAATAATTGGGAATAAACCCGGTAAACGACGCTTGATGGTGTTGCAGAACTCGAAGCCTCGCCATACTATGAACGAGTTGAACGTTTTGAACGAATTAGATGTTTCAGGCGTTGTTGTGAATGTAGGGTTCGAATTTTCGAGGAGAAAGCGATGGCAGTGAAAACAGCACCGGTTTGCGGTTCGACGGCGGTCAGTGCAAAGTTGAAGAGTCATCTTCTTGGCACCGTTATCGCGGGCGACGCCTCCTCACCAAAGGTGGTGAGACGTTCATCGCCGAGTCGCCGTCAGGCGGCCGTGAAGATGCCAGTTTGGTTTAAAGAACCCGAACTCGCGAGCGCCCTCGAGCAGAGTGAGAATCAGCGGCTTGACCTTTCCAAAGCGACGGAGCAGGAAATTGCCAACCGCGTGAAGGTCGTTCTCAAGCAGGAGCTTGGGTTTATTTCAAATCCAGCGTTCTCAGATCCGAAGATGGTCAAGAAAATTTTCGCTACACCGCTTCAATTGGCGCCCGCAGAGCGAAGCAGCGCCTTGAGCACGGTGAGAAAAGCAGGCGAGGATTTGCCCGTTCATCTGAGCCGGTTGTGCGAAGCCAAGTTGTTAACCCAAGAACAAGAGTCAACCCTGTTTCAGCGGATGAATTTTCTTCGCCATCAAGCGGCTATGCATCGTGCCGCCCTGAGCATTGAAACGCCGTCGGCTGCGCGGCTTGAATTGATACACCAACTGTTGGTGATGGCCGACTGGCACCGTGATCGGATCGTCGAAGCCAATACGCGTTTGGTCTTTTCAATCGTTAAGAAATTTATCAATGCAAGCAATTCGTTTGACGATCTGCTGAGCGATGGGATCGTCGGTCTGATGAGGGCGGTCGAGAAGTTCGACTACGATCGCGGCTTTCGGTTCAGTACCTACGCGACTCAAGTCGTGCGCCGGAACGCTTATCGGCAAGTGGTTGAGAAGCAGCAGGACGGCATGAAGGTAATGTCTGGAATGGATGACCTTGATCTTGACATTGCTGATGAGGAACGTGGCTCGACGATGAGCGAGGGCCGGTGGAACGAATTGCGCAGCAGGTTAGGTCTGATGTTGGGCGACCTTGACCGACGGGAGAAGTTCATCATTCGAGCAAGATTCTCTCTCGGTTCGCACCGCCGCGTTCAAACGCTTCAAGCTCTTGCCGACCGTCTCGGAGTATCGAAAGAACGCGTTCGCCAGCTAGAGCGCAGGGCGATGGAAAAGCTCCGTGCGATGGCGGGCGAGGTAAAACTGATAGAGCTAGATGCCTAGAGCTGAGTACAGTCAGAGATGTGCTCCTGTCCAACACTCGTAGTCTTATGCTCCAGGAATAGGCCTACGTTCGTACCCGACTCACCCCTCGGACGCCCGTTTTAACTCGCGTCCGGTCGCCCTATCACTCTTTTACTTGACGCGGCGTGCTTGGATTGATCGGGTGTACTCGTGCTCACTGATTTTCATTCCCCGTAGACACGTCGTCGAGGGTTTTGAGACGTTCCCTTCATCGATTGTCAAAAATGCGTTCTTAAAAACAACGCGGCGAACGAGAAACGCTAGACGCCCGCTGCGCTAGTCGTGGGTGTCATATCGAATAGGCCGGCAACGGAACTTATTCGATCTCTTTTCGGGGTGACGAGATTGTCGCTTGAACAACAGTGTCGAGTTTTGGTTCCTGCTCGTGTGGATCACCTCGGATCTTGTTTCAAAAACGTTGGGTGTTTTTTACTGGTGATCGCGGGCAAACCGAATCATCGTCGTACCAAACGAGCGCCCCCGCGCGATAAGCAGTCGCGATAAACAGCCGCGTTCAGAGGGAGCATTTCCAGTCGTCCTCGTGCGGAGGACCTCGCAGCCACTGAATTCTCACCGAGTTGGCGTGGTGACGATGTACCGATCAATAAACAATGGTTGTAATCAATCCGGATTGAGTTCGCTGGGCATCGAAGTCATCGTTGTCCGATACAAAGCGGTCATGCCCAGCAATGCCGGCAAGGGCTATCTGCTGTGTCATTTGGAACTTTAATTTTCCATGGATGCGATACGTCAGCTCATTGCGATTGATCGGACCTGTGAAATCATAATAGTCGCGATACCCAGTTCCCGCCGACGGTACAAAGCTCCAGCGCTGACTCATCTTGAACGTCATGTCAGTGAAGACGCATGCTGCGCGATAACGAAACTGCGCGATAACGATAATCAGCACCCTCCGTATCGGTTGATTCGAGGTCGACCCCTTTTGTCGGAACATGGGTTGAAAGCCCTTATTTATTGACACGACACGAAATACAATCGGAGCCAGCAGCAACGAGAATGTGCGGGCTAGAAGCCGGCGCTCGGTCGCTACTGATCCG
>JANOBM010000277.1:0-9413 GCA_031411655.1 Planctomycetaceae bacterium | reverse complement strand
GTGGCAAGTTAGTCCACCAGCCCAAATCACATTACGAAATTCCAATCGCCATCATGTTCCTGGCGGAATTGGATGCTGAAGAGTATCGCCCGCAATTAGAAACGCTCGGAAAGGGCATGCTCGAATTGCAAATGGGCCATGGCGGTTATGGATATCCCAATGAGCCCGATGGCGACGTATCTCAGGTGCAATACGTTGTTCTGGCCATGTGGACACTCGATCGATCAGGCATTGAACTGCCACTCGATCGCGTTGCGCGCACGCTGGCTTGGTTAATGCGGGTTCAGGATCCGACTGGCTATTGGCCCTATCACGGTCATGATCCCGGGATCGGCCGCGGTCTCGAAACTCAACCGACGCACGAAATGTCCGTTTCAACTTGTTTGGCTGGTGGCAGCGCCGTGTTGATTTCATCGGACATCTTCCGACTTTTCGGACAAGTGTCGTTGGAGGGAAACGGCATCGAGGGACTTCCAAAGGCCCTCAAGCCCGTTGAGAAAGAAAGCTTGATTGACTCGCGTCGTAAAAAAGCCCCGTTGCCCAGAGAGGCGGTTTTGACCGCTACCGGTCGAATGGATAGCTACCGAATCGCGAATCCCTTCAAACGAACCGGACAGGCGGACTGGTTCTATTACATGCTCTACTCGCTGGAGCGGTACGAGAGTTTTATGGAGCTTGCCGTTGGTAAGGTTTCTCAGGTGGGGTGGTACGACCAAGGCGTAAGTATGCTGATGCAAGCTCAGGATTCCACGGGTGCGTGGGGAGTCAAAGACGCATCTAAAAACGGTCCGCCGGTCAGCACAGCGTTTGCCGTCCTTTTCTTGATTCGAAGCACCAAGAAATCGATTGGTAAAATGTCCTCCGGTAGCCTAGCCGGTGGTTACGGCTTGCCTGCGGACACGACCAAGCTTGTAGTAAAGGGAACACAGATCAAAGGGGAGCCCGCTGCGGCAGCGGTGACTGACCTTCTTGACCTTCTTGAAGCGGATGAAACGGACAAGGTCAACGAAAGTACCATTCCCGAAGATCTCAAGCTTGAAGCCGATCCTCAACGCCGACGTCAGCAGTTGTCGCGTCTTGAACGATTGGTGCGCGGTAGTCAATCGTGGCAAGCCAGACGGGTCGCGGCGAGATTACTCGGTACCAGTGATGAACTAAGCGTCGTACCGGCCCTTATCTTTGCCCTCAGCGATCCTGATAAGCCGACACGAACCTACGCGCGAGATGGCCTCGAATTCATTAGCCGGCGTTTTGGCAACCCTGTCTCATCGGATACTCCCCCAGATCAGCAAGTTCGTATGTTGCAGCAGCAATGGGCCGCTTGGTATCAGACAATTTTCCCAGACTACGTCTTTCTTGACTCCATCAACAACTGAGCCGCTCATTTCCTCCACTGGCAAGCTAGGCACTGCATCGCATCCGAAAGTCTGGGATCTCACGATAGAGCCCCAAGCGGGGTTTTTGCATTTGCCTTTGCGGGAGATATGGGAATACCGCGACCTGCTGGTTCTTCTTGTCGCTCGCGACATTCTTGCGTTTTACAAACAGACGATCCTTGGACCAATCTGGTTTTTTCTACAGCCATTGCTCACAACAATTGTTTTCTATGTCGTGTTCAGTCGAATCGCCGGTTTATCGACCGACGGCGTACCGGCGATCCTGTTCTACCTGACCGGAGTTACTTTTTGGGGCTACTTCTCCGAGTGTTTTATCAAGACATCTGAAACGTTCGTCTCGAACTCACAGCTCTTCGGGAAGGTTTACTTCCCGCGGTTGATTGTCCCGCTGTCGATCGTTGCGTCCAGCCTGGTTCGTTTCTCCATCCAGCTTGTTTTGCTGTTCGTCGTCTGGGCTTACTTCTTTTCGATTTCCGCAGTACAGCCCCAGTGGACCATTCTGTGGGCTCCGTACTTAATTTCTTTGATGGCAGCGATCGGTCTGGGGATCGGTTTACTGTTTTCGGCAACGACGACGAAGTACCGTGACCTCCGGTTCTTGATCCAGTTCGGCGTACAACTGCTCATGTACGCAACGCCTGTCATCTACCCGCTTTCAATGACCAGCGGAAAGCTTCGCGAGTGGATGAGTTGGAATCCGCTTGCTCCCATCTTCGAAACATTTCGTCACGGACTGTTGGGAGCCGGTATGTTTTCTGTATCAGGGCTACTGTGGAGTAGTGGTTTCGCCATCTTTGTATGCGGCATGGGTATCCTCGCATACAATCGCACCGAACGTACCTTTATCGACACGATCTGATGGCGTCTAGTTTGCAACAAACGGTTAAAAACCAATCCGTCGGAACGCATGACGATGAGTCGGTCGCCATCCGTTTTGATCGCGTGAGCAAACAGTATCGACTCGGGCAAGTCGGTACGGGGACTCTGTCGCATGACCTGCATCGTTTCTGGGCAAAATTAGCGGGCCGCCCTGACCCGTTTGCTAGTCTAGGTGATGTCAACGATCGTACGAAAGCGATTCCAAAGAAGGCCTTGGCTTCAGGAAGGACCAAAGGGCTCGTGGAATCGCAGTTACATGAAGATTCGTCCGACTATGTCTTAGCGTTACATGACGTTTCGTTCGATGTCAACCATGGCGAAATCATGGGCATCATCGGGCGAAATGGCGCAGGTAAATCAACGCTCCTTAAACTCCTTGCTCGCATCACCGCACCGACATCCGGCAGAATTCATGCGATGGGGAAAATCGCAAATCTCCTCGAAGTGGGAACGGGTTTTCATCCAGAACTGACCGGTCGTGAGAACATCTATCTTAACGGCGCCATCCTGGGAATGTCGCGGAGCGATACGTCGCGTCAATTCGATGAAATTGTGGAGTTCAGTGGCTGCGCCAAGTACATCGATACGCCGATCAAACGCTATAGCAGCGGCATGACGGTACGACTTGGGTTTGCCGTAGCAGCCCATCTGAAGTGCGACATATTGGTGATTGATGAAGTGCTGGCGGTGGGCGATGCCGACTTTCAAAAGAAATGCATCGGGCGTATGCAAAGCGTTTCGCAAGAAGGACGCACCGTCCTTTTCGTTAGTCACAACATGGGTGCAGTCGCACAACTGTGCGACCGTTGTGCCTTGCTTGAGAACGGTTCCCTCGCTTTTATAGGTGCTACATCGACAGCCGTGCAGCGGTACTTAGCTACCAACGGTGCTTCCAGGGTACAGTTCAACCGAAACGCGCAATCGGACTTCCAGTTTAGCGATGTCGCAATTCACGACGTCAACGATAAGCCAAGCAATCTTTTTGCCTATGATGAACCGGTGCTTATCGTCATTGGTTACCAACTGGAGCATCGAATCGACGGACTCGAAATTGCCGTGCGGATTCACTCCTCCAATGGAACGCTTGTATTCACTACCCATCGTTCACATCAAATCAACGATCCCGTTCCCACCGGCCAGCGTACGGTTGCAATGACGATTCCAAGTAATTTTCTAACGCCTGGTGATTACACGCTTGACCTCGGTGCGCACATCCCAAACCAACGCATGCTCGATCTGAAGACGGCGGCGATATCGTTTCGGATCGAGGAGACCGGTAGCGCCTTTGCGCAGTTCGCAGGTCAGGAATTCGGGGTTGTATTCTGCGACTGCCTGTGGCGGGATGAATGAATGTCTAGCTTCCCGCTTGCCGTAAGGTGCCCTACTCTGCTGGTGGATCATCGATGACAATCAGCCGAATCACCGGTGGCCCGGTCACGACGTTGTTCACGGCCAAAGTTCTTGGCAAGTACTTTGTCGATTATGCGCGATGCGACCAAACCGGATTCATCCAAACCGAAGAACCCTATTGGCTCGACGAAGCTTATTCTTCGGCAATCACGGCCCTTGACCTTGGACTCGTGACCAGAAACATCGAAAAGGCTACGTTCACCCAGAAATTCATTCATCGCGTTCTTCCCACGGCAAAACGCTTTGTCGATTATGGAGGAGGATATGGGATTTATGTGCGTCTGATGCGAGATGCTAATTATCCGTTTCGAATCTTCGATGAACATTGCGAAAACCTTTTTGCCAAAGGGTTCGAGACGCCATCGTTAGCGAACTCCGAAAACGAATCTTTTGATTTACTAACCGCCTGGGAAGTGTTCGAACACTTGCCCAATCCGACCGCCGTGATCGGAGAAATGTGCCGCGTCGCGAATGCCGTTTTGTTTTCTACGATCCTTGTTCCCGAAATCCCCATTCGCTCAGAAGCCGACTGGTGGTATTTCACCCCGGAAACCGGTCAACACGTCTCCTTTTACACTCGCCAATCGCTTGAGTATCTTGCCAAGTCGATGTCCGTTCACTTTTACACGGACGGTTCGAGCAACCACCTTTTCACGCGTAAATCCTTGCGTACCAATCCATTTCGTGAATCGGTATTCAAGTCTGTTTCGAAAAAAATAGTGGCGTTTTACCAATCGCGTCTGGCGCCTACTCAAGGCATCCAATCGCTGCGCCAGCAAGACTATGAGCAAGCGCTGCAAACCCTTCGGGAAAGCTTCCATCAAGGGGAATCACGTTGACCAAAATGAAGGTACTTGTTGATGGCGTTTCGTTCGAGAATAACTCGCAAATCGGAATCTGGCGTCTCTTCTACGAGGTAATGTCGCGAACTTCCCAGGAGGTGGATTATACGCTGCTACTTTCAAGCGAACCGCTTCAGCCGATACCTGAAGGCGTTCGAGTGATTCCCTGGATCACCCGCTACGATCCAGCGTCACGGATTCGTCACTATCGCAAATGGATCGATTGGCCAAAGACCAGTCTTCTTGAACGCCGGTTCAAAGATGCCATTTGGCACTCTACTTTTTTCTCCGCTGATCCGCGAAGACAGTCTCTTTCTGTGGTAACGATCTATGACATGATTGCGGAAGTCGGGTATGCGATCGGTCCTTACCTCGCGCAGCGCAACTTGAAGTCAGCCGCGGTCAAGTCGGCCGACGTGATCCTTGCGATTTCAGAAACAACGGCACAACAGTTTGTTCGCTTCAACCCTGCCAGTGCGTCCAAGGTACATACGATCCCGCTGGGTCACGAGCATTTGAACAAAACGACTTCTGGAAAACTGGTTGTCCTACCGGATACTAAACCATATTGTTTGTTTATCGGCGGAAGATACGCTTACAAAAACTTCTGCACACTGGTCGAGGCATTAAGCCGGCCGGAATGGCCGTCGCATTTGAACCTGGTCGTAGTGGGTGCTCCCTTTGATGATGCAGAGAAGGCTTGGATCGATGCCGTTGGCGTCGCATCAAAACTAAATCACGTCGGCAAAATTTCCGATGACCAACTGGCAGCCTATTATCGCAAGGCGGAGTGCTTCGTGTTTCCTAGCCTGATGGAGGGATTCGGCATTCCGATCCTTGAGGCTCAAGCCGCTGGTACGGTTCCTCTGCTAAGCGACACCCCCGTTTTTCGCGAAGTGGGTGGTTCGGGCGCTGTCTATTTTGACCCTCACTCACCCGGTGAGATCGCAAATTGCGTGCGAAGCATCGCAGATGCCAAATCTCGACTTTCCATTCTTGAGAACGCAGCAAATAACCTGCAGCGATATTCTTGGGATGAGACTGCCAAAGTCACGATGGCATGTTACGCATCATTGCGAGCTCGCATTTAAACGCGTCGACTAAACGTTTTCTTTATCCTGAGCACCCCGTGTCAGCTTCTAACCGACCGACGAGTATTTACTACCTAAGCGGTGGACGAAATGTCCCCACGGTACGGTTTCGTATGGCATTCCTGAATTCACTGACCGCGCGAGGGCATCGCGTATCGGTCTTGCATGCCGTGCCCTCACGATACGATTATTTCCCGGCGATTGGTTGGAGGCTGAGCCAAATGTTTCGACGGCTCGTTCGCCGCTGGCATCTTTTGCAAATCAGACTGCGAAAACCGGATGTTGTCGTACTTGAAACCGGTTTTTCCCATACGAATGATGGATCACTTGAAACCGAGTTGCGCGCGATCACCAAAAGACTCGTCTTTGAGTTGGATGATGCAGTTTTTTTATTGTTCCCGGAAAAGTTGCAATCCATCGCCACGATGGCGGACCATGTAATCGTTGGCAATCGCGAACTCGCAGACTGGGCAAGTCAATACAACAAAAGTGTGTCGATCATTCCGACATGCATCGATAGCCGTGACTACAGCGAGAAAAGCGAACTTTCATCGTCGGTATCCAAAAGTCTCGTCGTTGGTTGGATAGGTTCACAGGGCAATCTCTCCATGCTCAAGGTTTGTGTGCCGGCGATGAGACGCGTTCATGCGAAGATTCCGTTTGAGTTCCGCATCATCACTGCGGCAACCCATCAAACAGATGCCGTGGATCTCTCTGGACTCGATGTTAAATGGATCGACATTGATCGCTGTGACATCGTCGAACAACTCCAATCGTTTGACGTCGGCCTCATGCCGCTCCCCGCCGACGAACCTTGGATGCGATACAAATGCAACGCGAAGATGATTCAGTACATGGCTGTAGGTGTGCCTGCCGTCGCGTCGAAGATTGGTTTTAATTTGGAACTCGTACAGCACGGCGAACACTCGTTACTCGCCTCGACCGATGAAGAGTGGCAGACCAGTTTGTTTCGCTTGCTGAACGACAGTGATCTTCGAAAGACTCTTGGCAATGCGGCGAGAAAGACAGCATTAGAACGATTTACAGTTCAAAGTCGCATCGAGGAATACGAGTCAGCGATAGTCGGTTCCCGTTGAAACCTATTGGAAAGTCCACCCAAGCGAAAACCCATCTCATGCTCAGCGTTTTGTTCCAATGACGCAACTTTGGATGCTTCCACTTGAGGTTTGCGTATCGATTACATCGTCGATTTGGACATCCGCTGAAGAAGTTACGACGGCAGAGGTACTCGCTACTTGGGTGATGCTGTAACCGCGAGCGAGAACGCTCAAAGGACTTAGAGCCGATATCGATGCGGCTAATGATTGAATTCGCCGCTTTTGGTCTTCGTGGATCGCCCGAATGGCACGCCGTCCGCGTGCATCAAGTTCATCCAGACGACGTGAGCGCTGGTGGACGATTTCCCAAGGTCTCCGAAGGCCCTGTCGTTGGCTAAGTTGCCTTAGCTGCTCGCGATGAAACTGAATCCTCCGGTAAATCGGTTGATGAAGTCGATGAGTCAGTTGGATGATTCCCTGCCGAGTCGCCTCATATTCAGGAACAATTCTCTCTGCGGCCTCGCTGGGTGTGAGCGCACGAACATCCGCAGCGAAATCGGAAAGGGTCACATCAATTTCATGACCAACAGCCGAGACGATCGGGATACGGCAAGCTGCAATGGCGCGAACGACGGATTCCTCGTTAAAACACCAAAGATCTTCCATCGATCCACCGCCTCGAGTCACGACCAGTACGTCCAGGGGTGGCTCAATGCGCTGCGCGTCTCTAATTCCGGAAACAATCGATTGCGCTGCACCGATTCCTTGTACCTTGGCTGGTATAATCGTCACATTTAACAGCGGCCAACGCCTCAGAGCGATCTCCAAGAAGTCTCGAACCGCCGCACCGCTCGGGCTGGTCACTAAGCCGATACGTTGGGGAAATGCCGGAAGAGTTTTCTTTTTAGACGGATCGAACAAGCCTTCGGCATGGAGTCGCTGTTGCAATTGTTGAAATGCAAGCTGGAGCGCTCCGATACCCTGGGGTTCGAGCTTACGAAGTATCAATTGATAGATACCCTGTGGCGAGTAAAGCTCGACGCCACCAAAAGCGAGCACATGCTGTCCTTCGCTAATCTCAAACTTGAGCTTTGCAGCAGTCGATCGCCACATGACTGCCTTAATTTGCGCGCCATCGTCCTTAAGCGTCATGTAAAGATGCCCGCTTCGTGGCCGAGATAGATTCGAAATCTCTCCCTCGACCCAAACGCTAGGACAAGCGTCATCGACGATGCCTTTAAGGAAGGCAGTCAAATCTGAAACGCTCATCGCTTCAGGATCAGTGGTCTTACGTTCAATGAACAATCGACTGCACCTGTATTACTTTAATTCTCGAGCCAAGTGCCGCTAAATACTTCCTCGGCTCCGCCTGTCATCAACACCCGGTTGGCGTTGCGGTCCCAGTGCAGCGTCAAATCGCCGCCGGTCAGGTGGTTGAGAATCTTATCGTCCGTCTTCCCAGTTAAAACACCGGCGACACAAACAGCCGAGGCCCCGGTACCGCATGCCCAAGTTTCTCCGCTGCCACGCTCCCAGGTACGTTGCCGCACTTCGGAACGGCTTAAAACCTCTACGAATTCGACATTCGTACGTTTGGGAAAACGTGGATCGTTTTCAATCATCGGTCCGATTCGCAATACCCACTCATCATCCGCGCTGTCAACAAAAACAATGCAATGTGGATTTCCCATCGATACACAAGTCACAGGGAACGTTCGACCGCCAAACTGGACGACGTGATTGACGACAGTGCCACTAGGTGCAAGGGTCGTCGGAATCGATGGTGCATCGAGAATCGGTGCGCCCATGTCAACTGTCACCTGCTTGACCAAACCGGACTCCACCGAGAGCTCCAGTTGTAAAACACCTGCACCGGTTTCGATCTGAAGCGACGGTTTGGAGGCAATTCCATGGTCGTAAACGTACTTGGCAACGCAACGAATGCCGTTGCCGCACATCTCGCTTTCGCTTCCGTCATTATTGAACATGCGCATTCTTGCGTCGGCGACGTCGCTTGGGAGGATCAAAATCATGCCGTCTCCTCCTACCCCGAAACGTCGGTGCGAAATGCGGCGGGCGAGATCGGCTGGATCATTTGGAATGGTTTGGTCAAAACAAGAAATGTAGACATAGTCATTTCCCGCGCCGTGCATTTTAGTGAATCGGATCAATTGGTTTCCCGAAGTGTTTTGTTGAAGTGATGAAATGGAGGCGAATCCCATTTTTACCGGTTCGCACGCTCCACAAACGATTTACGCCTGGATATCGAGCCGTGGGCGGCCGTCCCCATGGACAGATTCTACCGCTGGCGACGGTGGTTGTTCGTCGCCTGGCTTTTCGTGCGACTCAGAATCTTCATGCGGATCATTTCGTCGTTCGAAGGTATCGAGAAGTTGGCGTCCATCCGCCTCACCATCGCTGGACACGTTTCCTTTGTCAACGGTATCAACCGACGTAACTAGCCTCAATCTTGCATCAGTGTGACTGTCCGAGGTCAACGTTTTCTTTGATTGATCGGACGCGGCGCGATCGGTACCTGCGATCGACGAGGCGACACTCGTCGGCAGTGGCTGGATGTTCATCGTATTCCTCTACCGGATTCGAAAGTTGACTCGATAACTTATTTGAACACGCGTTCTCTCACTTCTTCAACACGCGAAGAGATTCGCCCCGATGGTCGAACGGGATGCGCCATGCCGGGGAACAACCGCTCGATCGTATCGTTGACGGTGTTGA
>JANOBM010000276.1:0-50064 GCA_031411655.1 Planctomycetaceae bacterium | reverse complement strand
CGATGAATGGCCGACACGATTCGTTTTGACGACGTTAGCCAAACGCACTCAGTAAGAACGTTGACATTGGACAGACCAAGACGCTGCCTCTCCTAAATGAGAGGCAGCGTTTTCTTATGCGGGATTCGCCACGCGAAAAGTTGAGTGCTAGGTGCCACTTTTCTTTTCAATCGCTTTGCCTGTCTTTTTTACCGCATTTCCAACTGCCTTGGTCGCATCGGCGGCCTTTTCTGCTGCGCCTTTTGCAGCGGCCTCTACCTTTGCTCCAACCTTGCTTGCGGTGTCGCTCGCTGCCTTGCCTGCATTCTTTACTTTGTCTTTGATGTTGTCAGCCATCATGGGGATCCTTCGATAGGTAACTAGGAAAACGAAACGACCCTTAGGACGCACACCGCGGTATCTCGACAAGGAACGGCTGGTTTTGTTTCCATTCCCGCTTGATCGCCGTGGTCTTGGCTCACCATTCTTGGATGCGACGTTAGTTCCGCCGCTAGCGGCTAATGCTGTTCGAAGAAATGCCTGAGCAGAAACGCCCGCAACGGGTGCAGCCCTCACGTTGAGAGCAGCAACCGAAGAGTGAGCAATCTTTGGACCAACGACCACCGGGCGGCTTGATAAGTGGTTGGGCTTCACACTCGGCCGCGATCGTTCCATTCACGATCTATCGATATCACTGAGGAAAGAGCTATTTGGAGTAATCCATGCCGTTGAAGGGCTGTCGTTCCGCTAGGCAGATGAACGTGCAATTCGAACACTTATTGGCCGGTTCTAAGTCAGAAGCAGTGCTCCAACGCGTCAGCAAACTGTGCAGGCCACCATGCGACCTGTAGGGGGCGCCATTGGTTGTGACCCTGATTGGAATTGAACGGAGGACAATCCGGTTAGGCTTTGGCCGGCACGGTTCTCAATTGCAATTCGTTAAGCTGCGCGGTGTCGACAAGGCCCGGTGCTTCCGTCATCAGGTCGGTTGCCTTTTGTGTTTTTGGGAAGGCAATCACTTCGCGAATGTTATCTAAGCCTCCCAGCAACATGACCCAGCGGTCGACCCCCAATGCGATACCGCCATGCGGAGGTGCGCCGAACTTGAGTGCGTCCAGTAAGAATCCAAAGCGATCTTTTGCGGTCGCTTCATCAATCCCGAGAAGCTCAAACACTTTTTGCTGCGACGCAGCGTCGTGAATACGAATGGTACCGCCACCCGCTTCGCTTCCATTGATGACAAGGTCATAGGCCTGCGCATGACAGCCAGAGGGATCCGAATCGAGCAGGTGCAATTCTCTCGCCAACGGCGCCGTGAACGGGTGATGCATTGCATTCCAACGCCCGGTTGCTTCATCGCGGTCAAACATCGGGAACTCAACGATCCATGAACAATTCAATGAATCCGGCGCATAGAGCCCTAACTCGGCACCAAGACGCTTGCGGAGTCCAGCGAGGCCCTTGCAGGTTACGGTCCAAGAATCAGCGAGAAATAATAACAAGTCTCCCGGTTGGGCTAACATCGCGGACTTGATTTGCTCGAGCTCGGCGGGCTGGAAGTTCTTGCTGGTAGGGCTCCAAAGCGATCCGTCGGCTTCAACACGGAACCAGGCAAGTCCTTTGGCACCAAAGTCACGCTTGACGAATTCGGTAAGCTCGTCCAGTCGCTTTCTTGAGAACTCTTCGGCCCGAGAATCGACTTTGATTCCGCGGACAAAACCACCATCGTCGGCAGTGGCGCGGAAGACTCGAAATTCAACCTGTTTCGCAATCTGTGTAATGTCAATGATCTCTAAGGCGAAACGCAGATCAGGCTGATCACTGCCGAATCGTCGCATGGCTTCATCATAGGTCATGCGCGGCAATGGCAATGAGATATCCTTCCCAAGAATCGACATAGCGACACGCTTTACCAAGCCATCAATGATGCCGATGATGTCTTCAGAATCAACGAACGACATTTCGACATCGAGCTGTGTGAATTCGGGCTGTCTGTCGGCGCGAAGGTCTTCATCACGAAAGCACTTCGCAACTTGGACGTAGCGATCAAATCCCGCGACCATCAAGATCTGTTTGTACAGCTGCGGAGACTGTGGCAGGGCATAGAAATGCCCCGGATGAACTCGACTCGGCACTAAGTAATCGCGAGCACCTTCCGGAGTGCTTCGTCCCAAGATGGGAGTCTCGACGTCGATGAAGTCGTGTTCTGCGAAATAGTCTCGCATTTCTTTGATGATTCGGCTTCGTGTCACCATGGAACGAAGCATGTTGGGGCGACGAAGGTCGAGGAATCGGTATTTCAATCGCAAATCTTCGTTTGGCAAATCCGACTGCGATGGAGTGAACGGTGGGGTAGCCGAAGGGTTCAAGACCTCAATGCTCGCGCAGCGTAGCTCGATTTGACCAGTTGCGATCTTCTCGTTTTCTTTGCCTTCCAATCGATTGGCAACGAGTCCGGTGGCCTTGATGACCCATTCATTACCAACGCGTCCCGCGAATGCGATTTGATCGGAAGCGGCTTCAGGTGGTCCGATGACGACTTGGGTGAGTCCATATCGGTCTCGAAGGTCGATAAACACGGCGCCGCCGTGATCGCGTCGGCTTTCGACCCAACCGCAAAGGGTCGCTGATGAGCCAACATCGGAAATTCGGAGTTCGCCGCAAGTGTGGGTGCGTAGCAAGGCAGATGCCCTCGGTTGGACGGTTTCTGTGGTAGCAGGCAAAAGAGAAGTAAGGATCCGGCCGCGCAAAGCTTATCGCTGGGTGCAAACGCGTCAGCGGTATCGGAGCTGACGCAACTCCTGGTCCCTCTTATCTGCGGTTTCGAAGTTCAGCATTCTATTGATTAACGCGAAACCCGAAAGCCGGAAGGCGAATGTCGCCGTGGGATCACTCGATTTGTCCACAAAATCGCTTAAGGCTGAATCGTCCGGTCGATTCGAACCGCTTTTTTACCGCGGAAAGCCCCTGGACTTGCAAAAAACTTTGGCACACCTTGGACGGACAGCTCCAGCGGCTGACTGACGTCTTTTTCTGTCGTTATCAAGTCGCCTACCGCAAGGTCCAGCAATTCGCCGGTTAGGATCTTCGACTTCGCCAAGGTCACGACAACTTCCACCGACGCTGAATCGACATTGCTGCTGATGGAGGCACGTGTTTCGTCAGTGGCCTTGGTTCGGCTGTATCCAACCCAACCATTGTTTGAGAGCTGGCTGTTGAACCGCTCGATGGTATTGAATGGGATACAAAGGTTGATCATGCCTCGGTTCCGCGACAACGTCACTTCGAAGCAGACCAAAATCACCACTTCGTTGGGAGGAACGATCTGAACCAGCTGCGGATTGCTTTCAACGCTATCGATGGTCAATTGAAGCGGGATGATATTCTCCCAAGCATCGCGAAGCTGCCCCAAGAAGGCTTTGACGAGCCGACCGATCAACCGCGTTTCGATTTCCGTGAGTGGCCGTCGAATGGTAGCGCCGGGTTCGGGATCCCCACCGAGCATGCGGTCGATCACGGCATAGGAAAGCGCCGGCGAGATATCGAGTATCCAATTTCCTTCCAGTGGTTCGGCGCGGATGATGTTAAAGCAACTCGGGTTGTCTAGGCTAAAGACAAATTCGCTGTAAGTCATCTGATCGACGCTCAATAGCTTGACTTCAAGCATCGTCCGAAGCATTCCAGAGACAACGGCGCCGAAATTTCGCGCGATCGCTTCGTGTAACGCGTGCATCGCGCGCATCTGCTCTTTGCCAACGCGTTCAGGACGCTTGAAGTCGTAGGGCGTGATACGCTCATTGGCCTGGACGCGCGACATCGGCTTGGGAAGCGGTTTCGAGGCCGTAGCCGAACTGCCGCTAGCCACTCCCGACGAGTTTTCCGGGCTAGGAGTCCCCGACTCCATCGCTTTGAGTAGTCCTTCGACTTGGCTTTGCGATAGTGCTTCGTCTTCCATAATCACTGCACTCCCACTGAACCGATTCCGTTCTGTTACTGGCGAATATGACCATCGCCCCGAACAATGTACTTATAAGTCGTGAGTTCACGCAGTCCACAAGGCCCGCGAGCGTGAAATTTATCCGTCGAAATACCGATCTCGGCTCCCAGTCCGAACACCCCGCCGTCGTTGAACCGAGTGCTCGCGTTAACCATCACCGCGCTGCTATCGACAAGTAGAGTAAAGCGATCAGCCGCACGAAGGTCGCCCGTGACGATCGCATCACTGTGGTGTGACCCATGGCGATTGATATGTTCGCATGCTTCGTCGAGCGAACTCACCACGGCGATAGAAATGATCGGGCCGAGGTACTCGGTTCGAAAGTCTTGCTCCGTCGCAGGAACTGCGTCGGGGATCCAGTCGATGGCCCGTCGGTCTGCTCGCATCTCGATGCCGCGCTCGCGAAATGTCGCTGCCATGGCCGGTAAAAACTTGGCCGCAACGGCTTGATGAACGACGAGCGACTCGGCCGCGTTGCAAACCCCCATCCGCTGACATTTGGCATTTTCGACGATTCGGATTGCCATTTCGATGTCGGCGGCCTGATCGACGTAAACGTGACAGTTTCCATCGAAATGCTTGATAACCGGCATCGTCGCTTCGCTCGCGACGCGTCGGATCAAGGCTTCGCCGCCTCGAGGAATAGTCACGTCGATGCAGTCATCCATCTTGAGAAAATAGCCCACCGCGTCTCGGTCGGCCGTCGCGACCAGTTGAACAGCCGATTCCGGTAATCCACACTCGGCGCCAGTGGCCTGAAGGATATCGATGATCTTTTGGCTGCTGTGAGCGGCTTCTTTTCCACCACGCAAAATGACCGCGTTTCCACTCTTCACACAAATCGCGGCTGCGTCGGCAGTCACGTTCGGTCGACTTTCATAAATGAAAAAAACGACCCCCAATGCAACTCGCTTTTTGAGTATTTGCAGTCCACCAGGCCGGGTGAAACCATCCATCACTTCGCCGACCGGATCGCGAAGCGCGGCGACCTCCTCCAGCCCCAGAGCGATTTGCCTGACCGATGCTTCGGTCAGCGTGAGTCGATCAATCGCGGCGGGAGTCAGCCCAAACCCCGGAGCCGCTAAAAGGTCAATTGCATTTGCCGCCACGATTTCTTCGGCGCGGGCGACTAAGGCCTTCGCGGACTGAAGCAACCACAAGTTCTTAATCGAAGTGTCGAGAACTGAAAGCTGGCGCGACGCGGCTCGCGCTGACTCGCCCACGTTTCGGCATTGCTTCGAAAGTTCAGATTCAGCGGACTTCAACGTCATGGAAAGCGGTGTCGGAGGAGAGAGCGCGAGCAGCCCTTGGAGTGTCGTCGGATCCGCAACCCAGGTCAACGTGAGTTGACGATTTTGACGGTAAAGTCGTCCGGATTCACGAGTTCCAGGACACGATCACCCCGAAACGAAGTCGTTCGCCTTGACAATTTAACCCACTTTCTTATTCTCTGTATTAGGTTAACTTCGCATGCAAGTCGTTTACTATTAAATTTATTTATACTGTTTGTCTGTCAATTTATGCAGCTTCGGTCCTTAGAGTTATTTTGCGCGGTCGTCGAATGTCGCAGCTTTTCGCGGGCGGCACGGGAGTTTTCGTTGACGCAGAGTGCTGTCAGCCAGGCGATTCAGCAGCTCGAAGAAGGCCTTGGGATCGAACTGCTCGATCGCAGCCGACGGCCGTTGGTGTTGACGGCCGCAGGTGAGTTTTATTTTGGCCAGGTCCAGCCGCTAGTTCGAAAGTACCACCGCATCGAACAGGAAGTCCGGTCATTGGGCGAAAAGCTTGCCGGTCAGCTGAGTATCGGTGCGATTTACTCGATCGGTTCGACGTACATGCCTTCTGCCAAGCAGGAGTTTAGGGCCCGACACCCCGAGGTGACCCTTCGTTTCGAATACTCATCCAGCGAAGGGGTCGTGGCCATGGTGGACGACGGTACCGTCGACCTTGGATTTGTGAGCTACGCGAGGTCTTCCAATCGAATTCGCGCGGTGGCTTGGCAGCAGGAGCCGATGCGATTGATCTGTGCGGCATCGCACCCTTTTGCAAAGTTGACGGAGATCGAGCTATCGCAGCTGGATGGGTGTGAGTTGGTTGGCTTCGACTCCAGTCTCAAAGTACGTCGTGCGGTTGATGCATTCCTTGCCCGCCACAACGTCACGGTTGACGTGACCATGGAGTTTGACAACATCGACTCGATGATCCGAGCGGTTGCGGCGAACAATGGGATCGCGATTTTGCCGGAGGCAACCGTCCGCAAAGAAACGGCCGATGGATCACTCAAGGTCGTTGCTTGTAAACAGCTTAAGCTTTGCCGACCGCTAGGAATCATTGTGAAGAAGTCGGGCAAGTTGACCCGTGCGGCGGAAGAATTCGCCACCATGTTGCTCGGACGCCCATTGTCGCCTTCAAGCAAGAAGCCAATGGCTTCGTCGCAGCAAGGAAAAGGAGTCTCCGTTGTTGCGTAAGACCCAATTCACCATTGAGTGTTACCGCAGGCAGTCCTGCGGTCATTCGTTCGATGACTCGCCGCCTGGTAGCGAAGTCGAACTGAGTCGTCGTTTTTTGACCTTCTGCATTACACTTCCGAGTAACTTGAGGACCTCGCCATGAGCGAACTCTTCCATCTGCCCCCCAAGCAAGGCCTTTACGATCCTGAGCTCGAAAAGGATGCGTGCGGTGTGGGCTTCATCGCGCAGATCAAAGGTATCCCGAGCCATCAAATTGTTCTGGACGCCGATACGATACTCCAAAATATGGACCATCGCGGCGCCTGTGGATGTGAGACGAACACGGGGGACGGATCAGGAATCCTCTGCGGTTTGCCGGATGAGTTCTTGCGCAAAGTCGCCAAGCGAGATCTCCAAGTAGACCTTCCTCCACGAGGTTCTTACACAGCGGGACTCGTTTTTCTGCCGCAGGACGAAATACAGAGGCAGCATTGTAAAGACACGGTCAATCGATTGATCATTGAAGCCGGTCAAAAGCTTATCGGCTGGCGCGAGGTGCCTCAGGAGACGGATGCCGCCGATATCGGACCATCGGCGCGACGAAGCGAACCATTCATCGAGATGTTGTTTGTTGCCGCTGCCGAAGGATTGTCGGGCGATGCATTCGAGCGAAAGCTTTATCTGATTCGCAAGCAGGCGAGTCATCAATTGCGTGGCGACGAAAACTTGTCGCAAGCTTTGATGTTTTATGTTTGTTCGCTCAGTACAAAGGTCATCATTTACAAGGGCATGCTCACCCCGGCGCAAGTGTTGCCTTATTTTCCAGATCTTCGTGATGAAGATTTCAAGACGCATCTTGCGATGGTTCATAGTCGCTTTTCAACCAACACATTTCCCTCGTGGGACCGCGCTCAGCCGCTGCGTTTCATGAGTCACAACGGTGAAATCAATACGCTTCGGGGCAATAAGAATTGGATGCGGGCGCGAGAAGGTTCGGCACAAAGCGAACTTTTCGGTGAAGAGCTCAAGAAACTGTTTCCCGTCATTGAACCTCATCTGAGCGATTCCGGTACGTTTGATAATGTGCTGGAGTTCCTATTGATGAACGGGCGCACATTGCAAGAAGCGATGATGATGATGGTGCCCGAAGCTTGGCAGATGCACGAAACGATGCCCGAGGAAAAGCGGGCCTTTTACGAATACTTCTCATGTTTGATGGAACCCTGGGACGGTCCGGCATCGATTGTTTTTACCGACGGCCATTACATCGGCGCCACACTGGATCGAAACGGCTTGCGACCCAGTCGCTACTACATCACCCATGACGATCGCGTGATCATGGCCAGCGAAGTGGGTGTGCTTCCTGTCGATCCGGCAATCGTAAAAATCAAGGGGCGTTTGCAACCCGGTCGCATGTTCTTAATCGACTTTGCCGAAGGTCGCTTGATTCCTGATGACGAATTGAAATCGGGATTTGCAAAGCGTAAGCCCTATGGCCAATGGCTTCGGGATCAGCGAATTCGTCTTAGCGATTTGCACCCAGAATCGGAGCCGCATGGCTTTGATAGCGAGACGCTGCTTCCACGGATGCAGGCGTTTGGTTACACAGCCGAGACCATGAACTTCATGTTGCGACCGATGATTCAGGAAGTCCGCGACCCCGTCGGATCGATGGGCAACGACAGCGCACTGGCGTGTTTGTCGGACAAGCCGCGAATGATTTATGACTACTTCAAGCAGTTGTTTGCTCAGGTAACCAATCCCGCAATCGATTCGATTCGCGAAGAAGTGATCATGTCACTCGAGTGTTATGTCGGGCCTGAGCAAAACTTGCTCGAAGCGACCCCTGCCAATTGTCATCGATTGCTAATCGATCACCCGATCATCAGCAACGAAGAAATCGCATCACTCAAGCATATTAATCACGCAGGTTGGAAGAGTCGCGTCATTGATATCACGTTTGAGCGAAGCGAGGGCAAGTCAGGCCTACTCGACGCTCTCAAGCGGATTGCGGCGGAAGCCGAATCGGCAGCCGACGAAGGCATTCAACTCTTGGTGCTTTCGGATCGTAGTGTATCCGCGACGCGAGTCCCGGTTAGTTCGTTGCTCTCCATTGGTGCTGTTCATCAGCATTTAATCAAGCAAGCCAAACGTACTCGCGTTGGCTTGATTATCGAAAGCGGCGAAGCGAGAGAAGTTCATCATCACTGCTTGTTGGTCGGGTTCGGTGCCGATGCCATTAACCCGTATCTCGCCTTTGAATCGCTTTGGCAAGCAAGTCGTGATGACCTGCTTCCGGAAAGCCTCCAGGACGACAATAAGATCGTTTCTGCTTATCGTAAGAGTGTTGCCAAGGGCATGCTCAAAGTGATGGCGAAGATGGGCATTAGTACGCTGCAGAGCTACAAGGGGGCTCAGATATTCGAAGCCCTCGGACTTAAGGATGAGGTAATCGAAGTTTGCTTTACGGGGACCGCAAGCCGAATTCAGGGAGTTACCTTTGACGTGCTTGCGGACGAAACGCTCCGACGGCACTCGCTCGGATATCCTGATCGAATTGACGATCGATTGACGCAATTGCCAAACCTTGGGGAGTTCCATTGGCGAGCTGAAGGTGAAAAGCACGCATGGTCGCCAGCCGCCATTTCGGATCTTCAGGTCGCCGCCCGCAATAACAATGAGGATGCGTACTGGCGATTCGCTCGAACCATCAACGAGGACAACAAAAATCGCTGCAGCTTGAGAGGGCTCCTGGAATTTAAAGAAGGCGTCGCAGGACCCGCTATTCACCTCGATGAGGTGCAATCTGCGAAGGATATCGTCAAGAGATTTTGTACCGGGGCGATGAGTTTCGGCAGCATTAGCGCGGAGTCTCACGAGACCCTTGCGGTCGCGATGAACCGAATCGGCGGCAAAAGCAACACCGGTGAAGGCGGCGAGGATCCGGTACGATTCAAAACAATGGCCAACGGTGACAGCAAGCGTTCAGCCATCAAACAGGTTGCGTCGGGTCGGTTTGGCGTAACGATTGAGTATTTGACGAACGCAGATGAGTTGCAGATCAAGATCTCTCAGGGTGCAAAACCGGGTGAGGGTGGCGAACTCCCAGGAAAGAAAGTTGACAAGAACATCGCCAGGATTCGCTACAGCACGCCGGGCGTCGGTTTGATCAGTCCACCGCCCCACCACGACATCTATTCGATTGAAGACCTTGCTCAATTGATTCACGACTTGAAGAACGCAAACCCAAGCGCGCGGATTAGTGTCAAGTTGGTCAGCGAAGTCGGTGTTGGCGTTGTCGCATCGGGAGTCGCAAAAGCACATGCGGATCACATCTTGATCGCGGGAGACACGGGTGGTACCGGTGCTTCTCCGCTGACAAGCATCAAGCACGCTGGTTTACCGTGGGAAATGGGAATTGCCGAGGCACACCAGGTGCTTGTTCTCAATAACCTGCGTAGTCGTGTTGTACTTCAAACGGACGGGGGGCTAAAAACCGGACGCGACGTGGTGATTGCCGCTTTGCTGGGAGCGGAGGAGTTTGGATTTGCCACCGCGCCGTTGATTGCGCTGGGGTGCATCATGATGCGTAAGTGTCATCTCAACACATGTCCGGTGGGGATTGCGACACAAGATCCGGAGCTTCGTAAAAAGTTTGAGGGCAAACCGGAACACGTGGTCAACTATTTGTTCATGGTGGCTGAAGACGCTCGACGTATCATGGCGAGGCTTGGTTTCCGAACGATTGACGACATGGTCGGACGAAGCGAGGTACTTCATACCGATGAGGCGATCAAGCATTGGAAGAGCGACGGCCTGGATTTGACCAGTGTCCTTGCGCCAGCCACGAAACTTCATGAAAATGTCGGTACACGCTGGTCGATGCCGCAAGATCACGGGCTCGAAAAATCACTCGATATGACCAAGATCCTCGACGCCGCAGCGCCAGCTTTGGAAAATGGTCAGGCCGTTCGGATCGAATTGCCCATCGTCAATATCAATCGAACGGTCGGTACGATTCTCTCCCATCACGTCGCAAAGAAGTATGGCCAAGCTGGACTTCCTGACAATACGATTCACATTCGTCTCTCCGGTTCCGCCGGGCAAAGTCTTGGCGCCTTCTTGGCTCACGGAGTCACGATCGAACTTGAGGGCGATGCCAACGATTATGTGGGGAAGGGGTTGTCGGGCGGTCGTGTGATTGTTTATCCGCCACGCGAGAGTAGCTTCGTAGCCGAAGACAATATCATTGTCGGCAACGTTTGTTTGTATGGCGCTACCAGTGGCGAAGCCTATTACCGGGGCCGTGCCGCCGAACGATTCTGTGTGCGTAACAGCGGGGCGGATGCCGTTGTTGAGGGAGTGGGCGATCACGGTTGCGAATACATGACGGGCGGTCATGTGGTGATTCTTGGTAAGACTGGCCGTAACTTTGCTGCCGGAATGTCGGGCGGGATCGCCTATGTCTGGGATTTGGATGGGAACTTCTCAGTCAACTGCAACTTGTCGACTGTCGAGTTGGAAAAGATCACCCCAGGCGAAGAAGAAAATTCCGTCAAAGCCATGATCCAGCGGCACTTGGACTTCACCGGAAGCGATCCGGCAAGGACAGCTCTCGCCGACTGGCCAGCTTTCATGAAGAAGTGCGTAAAGGTGATGCCGACGGATTACAAAGCTGTATTAGAAGAAATGAAAAAAACGCAGCCAAAGGCTGTCGCCGTCGGTGTGTGAGTCCCTAGGTCTCGAATCAATCCGTTTCAGGTGATTTCCACCAGCGGAATTGCCGTCCACAAAGATCATCGAATAGAAAAAGGAAAGCAGAATGGGAAAGCCAACGGGGTTTAAGGAATTCGATCGTAAAAAAGTTCCATGGCGTCTGCCAGTGGTACGCATTAACGACTACGACGAGATTTACACCGAGCCCAAAGAGGAGCAACTGCGTGAACAAGGCGCTCGTTGCATGGACTGCGGTGTTCCGTTTTGTCAGTCCACGACAGGATGTCCTATCGATAATTTGATCCCAGAATGGAATGACCTCGTCTACAACAATCGCTGGAAAGAGGCGATTGAGCGTTTGCATAAGACGAACAACTTCCCCGAATTCACAGGACGGACCTGCCCAGCGCCCTGCGAAGGATCTTGCGTTCTTGGTATCAACGCCCCCGCAGTGACGATTAAAAATATCGAAAATGCAATTGTCGACCGGGCGTGGTCGGAGGGCTGGATTGTGCCTAATCCGCCGTTGGAACGAACCGGAAAAAAGGTCGCGATCGTTGGAAGTGGCCCGGCGGGACTGGCCGCTGCCGATCAGCTCAACCAAGCCGGACATCTGGTAACGGTCTATGAGCGCGCGGACCGAATCGGTGGCTTGTTGCAGTATGGAATTCCCAACATGAAGTTGGCGAAGGCAGCCGTCGCGCGTCGTGTCAATAAGCTGAAAGCTGAAGGGATCACGTTTGTGACCGGGGCAAATGTTGGCAAGGATATCGATCCTAAGGAATTGATGGACGGATTTGATGCCCTTTTGCTCGCTTGTGGCGCTACAAAGCCGCGAGATTTGCCGCTGCCTGGTCGTGACTTGAAAGGCGTCCACTTCGCGATGGAGTTCTTGACATCGAATACCAAGCAAAGTGTTCACGGAGATTCACTCAACGGTTCCTTCATCAGTGCCGAAGGAAAGGATGTGATCGTCATCGGTGGCGGTGATACCGGTACAGATTGCATCGGGACAAGCCTACGTCATGGTTGTCGCAGCTTAGTAAACTTTGAATTGCTTCCTAAACCTCCCGCTGACCGTGCACCGGATAATCCGTGGCCAGAATGGCCTCGAATTTTCCGAGTTGATTATGGTCATGAAGAAGCCGAAGCAAAGTTCGGTCGTGACCCTCGCGAGTATCAACTTCTTTCCAAGGAGTTCCTCAGCGATGAGCAAGGTCGGTTGCGAGGCGTCAAGTCTGTTCAGGTGAAGTGGACCAAAACCGACAAAGGAGGCTGGACGATGGAAGAGGTTCCAGGTTCCGAGAAAGAATGGCCCGCCCAACTGATTTTGTTGGCAATGGGGTTCCTTGGACCGGAGGCCTATCTTGCCGAGCGTCTCGGAATCAAAGTCGATCAACGAAGTAATTTCGACGCCAAGCATGGCGAATTCACAACCAGCATTCCCGGTGTGTTTGCTGCGGGTGACTGTCGGCGAGGTCAAAGTTTGGTCGTATGGGCGATCAATGAAGGTCGTGGGGCCGCTCGCGCGATCGATACATTTTTGATGGGCAGCAGCAACTTGCCCGCTCCGGGAGTCACGATGGGAACGGCGATGTCTGTCTAGCGCGAAGCGAGGCGTACCATAACGTAGTACAGGCCAAGTGCGACTTGCCCTGTACTACATTCGTTCCATGGCAACGGGGATCGATGCGAACTGAGCGGATCGAATGACGGCACAGCTTGACTTGCTATTGATTAATCGTTCGAGCGAACGAGAGTTCTCGATGACACCAAAGCCAAAGGACTCAAGTTCATCCGTATCGCAATTGGACAGTAGCAAGAAACGTTGAGCTGAACTGGCTTCGTTGATCAAAACGCTCAGCGTTCGTAAAGCATGATTGGATGGGCTTGTGAACTCCACCGAACGTTCGGATGCTGATGATTGTTCTAGGTTTTGCTCTTCCTCGGCGTCCTGCGATTCGTGATTGTCACGGTCGTCGACCGACATCGATTCTTCCCATTGCTCCAACTCCGATAGCGATCCCAGCACGTCGAGATCACAAACAATCACGATTGAACCGTCCACAGCAGCGTGTCCGCTAGCGACCAGTGCGGCCCGCAACACGTTGGCGATCGTTTGCTGTTGTTCGTCGCCCTCGACGCAGGCAACGACAACGTCCGACTGAAACGGTACGGCAAGATTCGCTTCACGGTCTTGGGCACGTTGTGCAAGGCGTTCCGGGGTTCCTGCACATACTTTTCCTGGCTGGCCATCGTCGGTCATGTCGACCGTTACCAACCACTGAAGTCCCAGTAACCAATCGATTTTCAGCGCATCGTCGTCGGCGTCCAGTCGGCGTTTGGTGATGGTTCCGCTCGTCGAGTAGGTGGTATTCAAATCCTCGGGATGGAGTCGAGCCCGCGATTGCGCTGCGTGGTCAGCTAGCGACGGAAACACAGCGCCAAATGTTGAGCGCACGAATAGCGGGTCGGAATGACGTGAGATCGTGATCGGGACGACGAGGTCCGCATCGACCACGCGTCGATTGAGATAAATCGGATCGGCAGCCTCATTGGCCGCGAGGTACCTTAATTCGTCGCGAGATTTCCCGCAATGAACAGTCAACTCGATTTCAGGCGGAAGGGATGCACGAAGGCGACCTTGAGTCTCCAACGAGGCGGCTTCGGAGACGACGACATCCACCCGAAGCGGCTCACACGGAACGATTGCCTGTATCGCTCCAGCTACGGCAAGTTCTGGGTGCGGTACATCCGTATCGATCACGATCGCCACCACATCGCCGGGCACGATACCGCCTGCGATGGGCGGATAGTCGATTGGGTGCTGGAGTGCGTCGGCGACTGCCGCCGTAAAATCGGGAATCTTGGTCGGCAATTCAATCCGCTCTGCACTTGAATGGAGTTCAACATGGTCGTCAATGGCAAGAACGACTTCTTTGCCGGTACGACTGAAACGAATCGACTGTGTCATGTTGTTTGGCGACCGTGAAGGATGGAACGACGTGTTTTCGAGCGGTGCTGGTTCAAGACGCACTCACTTCTTGGCTAGGATGAAGTTAAGCAGCGGCGGCGTCAACCGATCGGAGTAGACCAGTGCCTTGCCTCCCAAACTCAAGATCGCCTCACTCCGGCGGGCCGAAATCGTTGCAAGCGTCGCACGAGCGACTCGATCGGGACTCCAACTGCCAACGTTTTGAGTAGGTGCCGGCGAATCGGTTTCAATCACCGAATCGAAAAACTCGCTTTTTGTCGTACTGGGACTGATCAGTGTGACCTGGATTCCCGCTGCATGCCACTCAGCTCGAATGGAATCGGACCATCCGTGTAACGCGAATTTGCTGGCGCAATATTCGCTCTTGTCAGGTACCGCTCGGTGGCCAAGGACGCTGCTTATATTGCAAAGCACCGGAGCACGTCCCTTGCACAGCGATGGATAAGCGAGCCTAGCCAACTCTACAGGAGCAAAGAAATTGACTTCCATAATCCGGCGGAGTCGTTGAGGTGTCGCCAAACAAAAGGGACCTATCGCGCCGATGCCGGCGTTATTGACCAACAAGTCGATGCTCCCATTGCCGAGTCGATTCGCCGTGTCGATCAGCCGATGCCGCACAGCTTCGTCGGAGATGTCGCCTTCGATCGGAACCACGCGGCCATTCGTCTCGTGGACAAGCGACAGCAACCGATCCGCGCGTCGCGCGTTCGCGATAACAGTCGCATTGCGTGCGACTAGCAGTTTGCACAATTCGCGACCGATACCGCTAGATGCACCGGTGACGATTGTTGTAGAGCCACTGGCTCGCCAACGATAAAACCAAGGCTTCACGCGACTTCGCCCGCTGGTTTTATGCCGGCTTCGTCCACATGGGTTGAATCGACGCTCACGACATCCACATCGGTAATGCGTTGTGTGGTGGAGTCGGCAGTATCTAAGGTTGCACCCGCCGCGCCATTCGTACTTGCCAAGGCAGGAACTCGCGGCGTCTTCACAGGCCGAACCGCTAAAGCGCGTTCACGCACCATCCCGAAAGCGGACGCGGACATGCGCACGTGCAGTGTGACGTGGTCATCGGTGTACTCGCGCGAGAGTATCTCGCCCTGCGATGCGAGGTGGGCGAGTAATTTGCCGTCGGAAGGTGAAACGTCGATATGCAAATCGAGGAACTCTTCACTGAGCATTTCACCGACGGCTTCGCAAAGTGCTTCCAGTCCTCGATTGTTTCTTGCGCTCACCGGGATGGCATGGGGGTAGCGATCAAGTACATGATTCAGTACGGCCGGAGACGTAATGGCGTCAATTTTATTGAGCACCAGGATCATGTCTTTCTCTTCGATCTCCAATTCCTTCAGTACCGTGTAGACCGCTGAGATCTGTTCGAAAACGGTTGGGCTACTCGCATCGGCGACGTGTAACAACAGCCCCGCTTGGCGAGTTTCCTCCAGCGTTGCTTTAAAGCTCGCGACCAATCCGTGAGGCAAATCACGGATAAAGCCTACGGTATCGCTGAGCAAAACCGTTCCCCAGCCTGGAATATCCCAACGACGGGTGCGAGTATCCAGCGTCGCAAACAATCGATCTGCGGCTTCGACGCCAGCTCCCGTCAACGCATTCATGAGGGTGCTTTTGCCGGCGTTGGTATAGCCAACAATGGAAACGGTCGCGATACCATGCCGCGAGGCGACTTGTCGTTCGCGGCGTTCCTCAACCTTACCAAGTTCAACCTTCAAGTCGTGGATCCGTTTCAAGGCAAGTCGCCTGTCCACTTCAAGTTGCTTTTCGCCGGGACCACGCATCCCTACACCCATCGTTTGTCGCGATAAGTGGGTCCACATCCGCTTCAATCGAGGCAATGAATACTCAAGTTGCGCCAACTCAACAGCTAAGCTAGCCTCGTGAGTTCGAGCACCGGCCGCAAAGATATCGAGGATAAGCTCCGTCCTGTCGATGACTTTGGTATTGATTACCTTCTCAATGTTTCGTGTCTGTGCTGGCGAAAGATTGTTATCGACGATCACCACGTCAGCGCCGGTGTCTTCGACCATGCGTTTAAGTTCGGCAATCTTTCCCTTGCCGAAGAACGTAGTCTTGTCGGGAACGGATCGCTTTTGGACGAGCTCGTCAACCACTTCTGTTCCAGCCGTAGTCGCAAGCTGATGCAGTTCACCCAGCGGATCATCCTCATCGGGCGCTCCGGTAAAAATCAGTCGTACCAGGATACTTTTTTCGCTGGCAACACTTTCAATGCGTCGTTCATCTCGCACGGTGTCGGATGGTTCCTCCAAAGGATATGACTATCAAAAACAAAGAGTGGTATTATAGGCGGTATGGTCGTCACTGACGACCAATAATCACTCGTCAAACGTCGATTTATTCCGGAGCAGATGATGGTAGTGCTGAGCAAATCGATGCGATTCGTCGCGAACATACTGCAGTAATCGGAGCGCAAAGGAGTTCCTAGACAGTTTGATCGATTCACTTTCGCCAGGTCGAAAAATCTCTTCTTCGCGTTTCGCAAGAGAGATCAGCGTTGGTGGTGTTATCTCCTGATCTCGGAACGCGGCCAAGGCTGCATTCAGTTGCCCTTTACCACCATCGATGAGAAGAATATCGGGAAAAGTTGCCTGGTCATCGGCCAGTTTTCGAAATCGTCGCGAAACCACTTCGTAGATACTGCGAAAGTCGTCGATGCCTTTGACATCGCGGATACGAAAACGCCGATAGCCCGGTTTGAATGGCAATCCATCAATGAACTGAACCAAGCTTGCGACCGTTTCGTTTCCACCGAGATGAGCAATGTCAACGCCTTCGATAACGCGGGGCGTTTCCTGCAAGCCAAGGACCTTGCGCAACCCGATCAAACCCTTTTTCGGATCAATATAGAACACTTCCGGTTGCGAGTTGGCTTCGAGTTCGCCGCGTTCATCGAGTCGCTCGAGCATTCGAATCTCGTCGCGCAGCGAAGCGGCACGTTCGAATTGCAATGCTTTGCTTGCGGTAAGCATTTCAGTTTTCATGTCACGAAGGAGTTTTGTTTTACCACCTTCTAGAAAAGTGATCAGTCGCCTAATGTCGCGCCGATAATCTTCCTTGCTGATACGCAAGTTGCAGGGCGCGGTGCATTGCTGGATGCTTGCCAAGAGGCATGGTCGAAACCATTGCCACTTTTCTTCGTCTTCGCTGATGTCAAGCGAGCACGTACGAAACTTGAAGATCCGTTGCAGGACTTGGATGGCCCCCCTCAACGCACCCGCACTGGTGAAAGGACCGTAGAGTTTCACGCCGCGTTGTTTGGGCTCACGTGTGATTTCGACGCGAGGGAATTCTTCACGTGTCGAAATCATCAGATAGGGAAACGATTTATCGTCTTTCAGATCACGGTTATATTTCGGTTGAATATCCTTGATTAACCGTGCTTCGGATAACAGTGCATCCACCTCGCTGTCGCACGCAACGAAGTCAATATCACAGATTTCACCGATCCAATCGGCAACACGTTGGTCCTCCGTAGCAGCCTTCAAAAAATAACTACCCGCTCGGTTCCGTAGGTTTTTGGCTTTTCCAACGTAGATTACCCTGCCCGACAGGTCTTTCATCAGATAGAGGCCTGGCGTCGTGGGGAAGGTTCGCACCTTCCCCGCGGCAAACTCGAATCCGAGGGAATCGCCTCGAAATCCAGGAGGCAATTCGTCCCGTTGTTCCGTCTCCCCTTCGCTCATTACTTACAGTCAGCTATTGAAACGAGTTATGCATGCTCAATTCATCTTCCATATCGTCGGCATCAAATCGAAGTACCGACGTGGAATGATAGGGGCTGAGTCTAGCCTCGCCACCGAGTGCAGCGAGGTGGATTAAAAAGGAACAGCCGACAATCTCTGCTTCGGCTTGTTCAAGGAGGCGACAACAAGCTTCCATCGTTCCGCCGGTTGCAAGCAGGTCGTCAACTAATAGCACGCGTTGGCCTGGTTTGATCGAATCGATATGAATCTGCAACTCGTCACTTCCATATTCAAGGTCGTACTTGAACGAACGCAACTCGTAAGGCAATTTGCCTGGCTTGCGAATCGGAATAAAGCCTGCGTTCAATTTCATTGCCATCGGCGAGGCGAAAATAAAACCACGGGCTTCTGCCGCTGCAATCAAATCGATCTTGGCATCCAAAAAAGGCTCTGCCATGAGGTTTGTTGCGAGCGCGAGTGCCTGCGCATTTGCAAGTAGCGGCGTAATATCTCGATAGAGAATTCCTGGTTTCGGATAATCAGGAATGTCGCGAACAAAATCATGGAGGTCTTCGCGCTTCATAGCAAATAGCTTGTCCGGTGGTGGGCTAAAAACACGGGTGCAAATGGCGATCAGAAATCAGCACGCGAAAAATAGACGCAGCCAATCGTCAGCATCATTGTAATGAATGCGGCGCAAGTTAGCACGGGACGCCAAACGTTGTAACGCTCAATTGGCGGCGCCTCGGCGATCATGGGTAATTCGATGGTCGATTGCCCGGAGACAATCGCGGCGATCGTTTCACTCAATTCACCGGTTTGCGGCGTCAGGGTTCGTAAGGGCGTGACGACGTATCGATCAACCAACCGCCAACCCGTGAGCCTTGGGGAGTATCGAGTCACGATTTCGTTTTTGGCGATATCGATCGCAGCAAGCTGGTCAACGTGGTGAGACAACCAAAGTCGTGATTGTCCCTTGTCCCAGGTGAGCGCATCAATATCGCTCACACCACCTATCGGCGACACCGCGACCCCTGAAGATCCCTTTGTGGTTTGTAGCAGGAAGGCCAGTCCATCGATCGAAACGACCACAACGCTGTTGAACCCATCGCAGCTAATTGCCGAACCGATCTTAAACTTCGAAAAATCAAAGCCATCAAAGCCTCGAGTCGTGTTCTTCTCAAGAGTCAAGCTGTAGAACTCGGGTGTACTTTCCGATCGCATTAAAATCAGCTCATCACCGATCAAACGTAGGAATGCCGGTTCATTACCACTCTCTAAAATGACTGACTTTATTAGTGTCCAGGAACCCGATTCATTCGGTTTGGTGGGGCGATCAAGGCGAACAAGATTTCCAGAGGCATAAATGAATATCGAATTTCCATCGGCGGCGATTGCTATGCTGCGAGGAGAAACAAGTGAAATCTGCGCTGGTGCGAGCGGACGAAAACTATCCGACGCAACGCCCATCATTTTCAAAAGCTTCGAAAAAAGCGGTTTCGATGTTTTTTCAGTGGTCTCTGTGTCCGGATTGTGGTCAACTTTCAATGCAGCTTTGTCAGAACGATCGCTTGCGCCGGAGTCAATGATCTTGATTGCGGCCGCATCGGCGACCATCAGTTCGCTTGAATTCAGTGCAATCAATTCGCCTTGCGGAGTAGTGAATAGCTGCGCAGTCGAGGTGGGAAGCTCGATGGATGGTGTTGGTAACCAATCATCTTTTTGATCGAGCAGTAACGTTGCTGTCGCTCCTGACCCGAAAACATTCATTCTGCCGCTGCGGACCCGCGCAGTCGCTATCCTGCCGTCAGGAAGGGCCACTGGCGGTAGGATCCTATCGCCTCCGCCCGGGGCTTCCGGGAAAAGGCTTGTCCAGCTCTTCTGAGTCGGCTCAAATCGCTTAAGAGCGCCACCTCGCGTAGCGGTCACTATCGTATCGCCTGAAACTGCCATCGATTCGATCCGGTCGGGTTGCGTGATGAAACCATCCGAAACGCCTCCCGCCACACCCACGATCAGGCACAACGCGCCGAACGCATTGGCTAACCCAATGGCCAAGATGGGTGAACGCCACCGTAACCCGGCGACCGCTGACACACTGTAAAAAACAGCAAATAAAAATACACAGACGGGAATGCATAGCAGTAGTCTTGGGTTCCAAATATCAAGCCTCCAACCGCAGATTAACCATAATCCGACTATCAGTTGAGTCACGCAGACCAGTACAAAAGCGCAGCCCCCAACGAACTTTGCAAGAAATAATAGCGTTCGTGAAATCGGCTTGCTCAACAGTAAGTGCAATGATCCCGGTTGCAGCATATCGGGAACAATCGATGCGGTTACTAGGATGCCGAGGAAGATCATCACAAAACCAAGTACCCAGTCGATGATGATTCTTAATACGAAATGATTCAACAACAGCTTGAACTGGTCCGGTGCAATCTGAAACACTGCCGGGAAATCAAAACCGGCGTAGGTCAGCGCGATACTTCTGGCTCCACGCGATTCGAAGACGCCCGGTAAGGCCGACTCGATACGCAGGCGAGCGAGTCGACGTCGAGATTCCGCATCGATTGTGGAGCCCGCTGCTTCGAGTTCGCGCAGTTCGCGAAGGCGAGTCGTATTCTTCCAAACCGTCGCATCGTACCAGTCCTCTCGCTCAAGCAAGCCCGTCAGTGCGTCAGCGAGTAGGTCTAGCCGAATGCGAATTTCTTCGCCTTCAGCAACCTTACGGAGATTGGCTCGGATTTCTTCTGGAAGCGCGCGGGCGATTTGGCCAGCTGGAGTCGGTTTCGATTGATCGATATCCTGAGCCAGCATCGCCTTCATCCGCGTCCCATTCGAAAAATCAAACCAACGAATGGTGGTCGTCATCACCTCTCGATAACCGATCGGTGCGACAGCAAAAAGAAAGACATAAATAGCAGCGATGGCGACCCACAAGATTCGAGATGAAAAAGCGGCTCGAAAGGAATCGCTGACAACAGCGAGATAAGGGCCCATCAGGGTTCAACTCCTTGTTCCGGTGACTCAGGCTGAATCAGATCACCCGTGTTTGCGGGGTCTAATGCGTTCAGCGGATCCGGCGACGCGACCAGGGACAAGAATACGTCTTCCAACGATCGTCGGTTGGTACGCAGTCCCAAGATGCTGATTCCGGCTTTGCGCAGTACGTCGATCGCAGCGTCCAGTTTGAGTTGGTCGTCGCTGACAATCCTGATTCGCCAAAAGGATTCCGGCATGGCGAGGATGTTCATTTTTGCACCCTCCATGCCAAAGATAGGAGCAAGCATTTGACGCAGCGTCGCCTCGGAAACGACTGGGTTTACTAAGCCACTTGCATTAGATGAAACATCAAGGAAAGCTTCACGTCCTCCCGCGTTGCCCGTCAAATCGGAAATACGGCCAATGCCTCGGACCGTTCCGTAGGACATGATCGCCACGCGATCGCAAACAAGTTCAACCTCCTGAAGGATATGACTGTTTAGGAAAATCGTTTTGCCGCGCGACTTAAGTTCCAAAAGCAATCGTCGGACTTCGCTACGTCCAACGGGATCAAGTCCATCGGTGGGCTCGTCAAGAATGAGCAAATCGGGGTCGTGAAGAAGTGCTTGCGCGAGTCCGAGCCGTTGGTACATTCCTTTACTAAACCGTCGCACTGGTTCGCGATCGCGACCTTGTAAGCCAACGAGTTCTAGAAGTGGGTCGATTTTAAGGGCAATTTCGGACGAACTGAGGCGACTCATTTGCCCGTAGTAACGAAGGGCCGTTCGAGCTGTATGGTGTCGGTCGATACGAAGGCTCTCGGGTAAATAGCCAACGCGTCGCCTGGCGAGAATCGATCCGGCGGGCTGATCAAAGAGATTGGCTCGACCGGATGACGCACGTACCACGCCCAGCAATATCTTGATGAGTGTTGTCTTCCCCGCGCCGTTGGGCCCAAGAAGACCGAAGACTTCGCCACGAAACGCATCAAGAGTAACACCCGACAACGCATTGATCGCGCGTCCAGACAAAAATCTGCCGCGATACGTCTTCACGAGTCGATCGATCGAAATCACTGACTCGATAGCACTCACCAAGCGAGCGATTTCAAGAAAAATGCAGTAGTCGAGACGCTGACGATCAGTAATCCAATCGCAAGCCAGCGATGAGCAGGACTTTGCCACGTTGGGCCGAGTTGTTCGCGATGATAGACGTTGTGAAACCGTTCGCGTTGCGCATTGCTTTCAAAGACCCCGTCTTCGACCAACTCGTGCAGTCCAAACTGAATCGAATACTCGACAACGCCGAAAACGGGAAACTTGCGATCCGATTCGTCTACGCCATTGCCGTCGAAGTACCACAGCTGCGAGCCGAACTGCGACTCCACCTCGCGCCGGTTATCGACGCAGCGCAAGTTCGTTAGCTCGCTTCGTTCCGAACAATACCTTGCGCGAGCAATCGCACGAAGTGCGTCCATCCGAATTTGACGCATAACGCGTTCTGGAAATCGTACCGTTCTGGCTTCCGCACTCATTGACCTATTGCTCCCTTCAATTTCACTAACGTTATGTCCACACCGTTTTCCACACAGGCCGACACTCCCGGACACCGCGATTCATGCGGTATCCAAGGAATATGTTAGTCGCCGCCATTCGATAACTCGACTCCTGAAAACGCATTATTGCATATTAGAAACAAATTGTCAGTGGCATAATGGACCACATTCTTGGTCGTTAACGTGAAATTGGTCACCCGACAACCGTTACGACACTGATACTCCCGAAAGCAAGTCGGTCCCCGGTTTGACTTCATGAGGGGGAGTAGTGGCGCCTCGTTTGGGGTTTCGATGGATGCCGTGGATTTGGGTCATGCGGAATCGCTCGAAACTGCTAAGATTCCGAGAGTCTCCGACCACTTTTACGGTCGCCGCCCTTGATGGGGGGCCGGCGTGATTTTGCGTCCATCCCGACAGCCTTTGATACTGAACCTGAACCAGTTACCGTCTGTAGCAATCGCCCGATGCTCGAACGTCGATCGCTAAAAGCGCCGATTACTCTCGGCGTCGTCATGATCTTAGTGGTCGTTGCGTTAACGATCGGCTGGATTGTCGTGAACATCGTATTGGCGACAAAAAGCCAAGCCACGGCTCCACTGTACTACGTGGTTCTTGCCGTCGGGAGTGTCGGCCTTGCCGTCGTCTTAGCCGGCGTGATCGCTTATCTGACCTTAACGGTCAAAGCGATCAATCTTAATCGTCGCCAATCCAACTTCATTGACAGTGTCACCCATGAACTCAAGAGTCCAATCGCGTCGTTAAAGCTGTATCTGCAAACACTGTCTCGTCGAAACGTCGACGCGGAGCAAAGGGAAAATTTTCATCGTTTCATGCTGGAAGATGTCGAGCGCCTGGATCAGTTGATCAATCATTTACTCGACGCAGCAAGGATTGAGCGGGACAGTAAGCCTGCCCCGGTCGAAGAATTGCGTCTGGATGAGGTCCTTCGGAAAGGGGCCATAGCAGCTAACGCTCGATACAATACGCCTGGTGATACGATTGCTATTGAATGTCCGCCGATCGTGCTCAAGAGTCGTGCTATTGAGCTCGATATTCTGTTTCGCAACTTGATCGATAATGCGGTCAAGTACGGCGGAAATCCACCATCGGTGAAGATTACTGCTGCGGCATCAAAAGATGATCGCGTATTGGTGAGGGTGGCAGATAATGGGCCTGGAATTCCTCCAAATCTAAGGCGAAAGATCTTCGGGCGGTTCGTTCGGCTAGGCAGTGAACTGGAACGTTCGAAGCCTGGGACCGGCCTGGGCCTTTACCTTGTTCGCACCGTCACTCGCTCGCTCGGAGGTTCGATTCACATTGATTCCCCCGATCATCACGTCGGCACGGTTTTCACGGTGACACTCCCCGGTTTGGTATCCATTGGAAGCGCCGGTGACGACCCAACGCGCCAGATGCCAAACGGTATTGGTGACCAAGTGGACGCAGACAAGATCGGTGATCCGGCCAAGGTAACCGCCGCGGTGACTGCCTCTGTACCGACAACGGATAATCCATTAGGCAAACCCAAATAGGAACGAAGATGCGGCCTCACATTTTGGTCGTTGAGGATGAAAAGCACCTCGGGGTTGGGATTAAGTACAACCTCGAAGCGGATGGATATCGAGTCACTCTCGTTGAAGATGGCCCGACGGCTCTCCGCATCATTGGGCAATCCAACGAGGCCGCCGATTTGGTAATCCTTGATCTCATGTTACCGGGAATGAGTGGGTATGCAGTCTGCGAAGCCATTCGTGATCTCGGCTTGCGGATTCCGGTGATGATGCTTTCGGCCCGAACACTTGCCGAGGATCGAACTCGCGGATTCGATGTTGGCGCCAACCAATACATGTCGAAGCCGTTTGACTTGGATGAACTTTTAAGTCGCGTAAAAAACTTGTTAACACTGAATCGACCTGAAGGCACGCTACGCAAAGCACATGGAGTCATCCGAAATCGACAACCGCAGGTCGTGACCAACGCCGAGTTCGGTAGGGTCAGCGTCGATTTCGAAACCCACGAAGTTCGCGTCGACTCCGCACCCGTGAAAATGACCCCCAAGGAACTCAAATTACTTCGATACTTTTTGGAAAACCCCGCGAGAGTGATCAGTCGTCAGGAGTTGCTGAGTCAGGTCTGGGAGATGAATGGCAATTTACAAACCCGCGCCGTCGATCAATTCATTGCACGGCTCCGAAAGATTATCGAAGTCGATCCCGCCAATCCGATCCATTTGCTGACGATTCGTGACGCGGGGTACCGATTCGTAGTGACGCCAAACGCAAGCGAGGACTCCAGCCTTGAGGATGAGGCAGAGACCGAAAGCCCTTCGTAGCCACTCCTAACTTTTCAATCTACTGCCCTCCCGCTAGGACTGGTTTGAATTTGGTACATTTTTGAGCTCGGACAATAACCCTGTTTGAGCCCGCATCACGCTTTAATTGATAAACCAACACACACTCGATCATCATGAAACGTCACGCAATCCTCAAGCAATCGATCCGTTCGTTCTCGATTGCAGTCTGCTGTTTCTTTTTGAATGATGGCAGCCTGGCAAAAGCAGTGGAGGCTTTGACGGTTCGCGATGGCGACAAGATCGTCATCATTGGGAACACGTTAGCCGAACGCATGCAACTAGGCGGCTATTTTGAAACACTGCTGCAGAGTCGCTTTCCGGCCAAAAAGCTTATCGTGCGTAATCTGGGTTGGTCAGCTGACGAAATCGATCTGCGCCCGCGCAGTGCAAATTTCGATGACCACGGCCACCGCTTGATCGACCACAAACCCAATATCGTGTTGGCGTTCTTCGGTTTGAACGAATCCTTCGGCGGTGAAGAAAAACTGGAGTCGTTTCGACAACGATTCACTCGGTTCATTGACGACACTCGCAAAGAAATAGATGACGCCGAATTGGTGGTTTTTTCGCCCATTCCTCATGAGAATCTGGGACGTGCCGAGTTGCCCAACGGCGAATCCACCAACACAAACCTCCTACTCTACATCGGGGCGATGCGATCGATTTGCGATTCAAAATCTGTTCGATTCGTCGATCTGTTTTTGCCCATGAAGGAGGCCATGGATTCCGAAAGCGAGCAATTAACGACCAACGGGATCCATCTCAATGATCGGGGAAATGAATTGCTGGGGGCTGCCGTCGACCGTGCCCTTTTCGGTCCCCGCCCCAAGACGGTGCCGGCCGACCTGACTGCACTCCGTGCTGCGGTCATGGAGAAAGACAGGCAGTTCTATTACGACTACCGATCGGTCAATGGCTATTACATCTACGGCGGCAGGAAAAATCCCTATGGCGTCGTTAATTTCCCGGGCGAGTTCGCCAAGCTACGACGAATGATTGAGGTACGGGATCAGCGAATTTGGAAGATTGCAGCCAACGAGCCTGTATCGATGGTGATCGACGATTCCATGACCGGAGACCTGCCACCTATCGAATCCAATGTAGCTGAGCAACCCGTCTATTTCACACCCGAAGAAAGCCGAAAGAAATTTACGGTTCAAGATGGGTTTGAGGTCGACTTGGTTGCATCCGAAGTCGAGTTCCCTGACTTAATGAACCCCGTGGCGATGGATATCGATGCTCGTGGAAGGCTTTGGGTCACAACGACACCAACCTATCCTCAATACCTACCCGGCACGCCCGTCAGCGACAAGATCCTTATCTTGGAAGATACCAATGGTGACGGTAGGTCGGATAAACAGACGGTTTTTGCCGACGGACTCCATCTGCCTATCGGAATCTCGCTGGCGGATGGTGGCGCGTATGTATCCCAACAACCGAACCTCATGTTCCTAAAAGACGACGACGGTGACGATATCGCCGACGAACGCAACATTGTCTTGCATGGTTTCGATACAGCTGACTCGCATCATTCGATCAGTGCATTCACGTTCGGTCCGGATGGTGCGTTGTACATGCAGGAAGGAACGTTTCATCACACGCAGGTAGAGACTCCGTACGGCCCTCAGCGGGTAAAGGATGCCGCCGTATTTCGCTATGAACCAAAGACCGAGCGATTTAGCATCTTCGTTTCCTACTCATTCGCAAATCCTTGGGGACATTGTTTTGATTCCTGGGGGCAGAACTTCATTGCAGACGCATCACCGGGTGCCAATTATTTTGCCGCCGCGTTTAGCGGTGATGTGATCTACCCACAAAAGCACCGCCAGATGCAACAATTTTTGGTTAAGCAGTGGCGCCCTACGTGTGGCTGTGTGATTGTTCGTAACAGCCATTTTCCCGATGATTCACAGGGAAATTATTTGCTCAATAACACCATCGGTTTTCTGGGTACTTTGCAGTACAAAATGCAAGATGATGGGAGTGGCTTCAAAGCGGAGCCCGTCGACCCACTTCTCTCTAGCACTGATACGAATTACCGCCCCGTCGATCTAAAGTTTGGTCCCGACGGCGCACTCTACATTGTTGATTGGTTCAATCCGTTGATTGGGCATATGCAACATAACCTTCGTGATCCTAAGCGCGACAAACATCACGGTCGTATCTGGAGAGTTCGTAATAAGAACAAAGCGTTGCTTAAGATCCCAAAGATAGACGGTGCATCAGCGACCGAATTGGTAGCCATATTGGAAAGCAACGAGGACATGCACCGCGACCAAGCTCGCCGCGAGTTGCGATTGCGTCCCACCGCCGACGTGATTGCTGCCGTCGACTCTTGGCTCACTCAGCAACAAGGCGACGACACGCAAACGGAACACAATCGCCTTGAAGCACTTTGGGTCAAGCAGCAAATTGATCAGGTGGACCCAAAGCTGCTGGCGACGGTGTTGGCGAGCAAGGACGAAAGGGCGCGAGCGGCCGCGACTCGTGTGCTTTCCTATTGGCAAGAACGAGTTCCAGGCTACCAATCGATGTTGACAACACTTGCGGGCGACGAATCTCCCCGCGTGCGACTTGAAGGGGTGCGCGCGGCAAGCTTTTTCTCCGATGCGGATCAGGGGCGCGAGGTGGTTGCGACCGCTATGCTAAAGCCCCTTGATTACTACTTGAATTACACGATCACCGAAACAAACACGACTCTCGATCGTCGCGGAGGTAAAAAAGCCGGAGCCAATGACGCCATGATCGCGAAGATTTCTGCAGGAGAAATCGGGGATTCGCAATTGGTCGCGATCGTTCAAATGGCGTCGAAGGACGCTGACGTGGCCCAGCTGGGAAAAATGACAGACGCGATTCTGGGAGGAAGTTATTCGCCGGAAAACCAAGCCAACGCTTTGCACGAAGTTCTTGTCGCTGCAAAAAACAAGAAGTTGCTGCCGGCGATCGATAACGATCGTGCGTCGAAATTATTCATCGGCATGATCAAGGCCGGTAATCAGCCGTTGACGACAAAGATGGCTGAGATGGCTGGTCAATGGAAACTGGAAGAGATGACGGAGGCACTCCGAGAAGCAGTTTTCAGCGACAAGGTTTCTGGAGAGACGGTGGATGCGTCTTTGAAAGCCATTTTGGGGTTCGTCACGCCACGTGCATCGGACATAAGAGGCGAACTGGGACGCAACGAAACATCGACAACACTCAAGCTGAGATTCGCCAGGGCAGTCGCATCGAGCAACCTGGGATTGGCGCAAAAAGCGATCGGATACGCACTCTCGCACGGGGTCATCCCGACTGACGGCGAACTATTGATCACAGCCGTGCAGGAATTGCTTGTCGTCGATAAAGGTGTTCAATCGTTGGCAAGCGTTATCAAGGATTCTCCGCCACAAGCTGACGCGGCAAAACTCATTTTGCGAGCCGTTTATTCCCAGGGGATTACGACTGGGCCGCTCGTTGATTCGCTGAGCAAGGCAGCGGGCATCGGTGGACCCATGGAGCCGATGACGGCCCAGCAACGCACTGCCCTGATCGAGCTAATTGCTACACAAGGCAATGCCGCCCGAGGCGAAATCGTTTACCGTCGCAAGGAGTTGAACTGTGTTCAATGCCATGCCTTGACGGGCGCTGGCGGAAACGTAGGACCGGATCTCAGTGGAGTGGGGGTGACGAGTCCTGCCGAGTACCTGCTGGACAGCATCCTGGAGCCAAGCAAACAGATTAAGGAAGCTTATCTGACACTCAACGTTGTCACCGCGGACGGATCGGTGATTCGTGGTGTGAAAATTGACCGAGACGACACGCGGCTGGTCCTACGTGACGAAAAAGGGAAGGAGATTATCGTTGCAGCAGACGACATCGAAGCCGAATCGGAAGGCAAATCACTTATGCCCGAAGGCCTGCATCAACTGATCACCCAAGATGAATTGGTCGACTTGGTCGCGTTCCTCTCGGCGTTAGGAAAGCCGGGAGAATATGTCGTCAACAGTCGTCCCACCTTGCAGCGTTACGAAGCGGTCGCGGGTGCGGAAGTCGCCAAGAAACTCGCTTCACTGCCTGAAGGAAAGCTTGAGAGTGAGCTCGCCAATGTTGATGCATCGGCTTGGCAAGTTGTCTATGCATCGGTCAATGGAACGGTATCGAAGTCGCTCCTTCCACTAACAAGCCCGCTGATGATTCTGCGAGGATCCATCGATGTCGTTGTCCCAGGACCCGTTGGTCTCAAGGCGACGAGTGACGCAGGCATTCAGGTGGTTATCGACGGCAAGTCCATCGCCAGTAACGGGCAACAAATGATAGAAATGTCCAAAGGACGGCATACCATTTACTTGGTGATTGAGTCTCCCGAAAAACTCAAGTCCGTCGTCGCCGAAATCACGAAACCCAGTGGAGCAAGTACCCAGTTTTCGGTCGTCGGCGGCCAGTGATGACCAGGTGAGCTGATTGCATTAATCGTGCTTGAACCTCAGCCCTACTTTGAACGCATCGCATCAGCGATCACGTCGGCATCGAAGTAATTGATCGACATGCCCGCGTCAACAACGATTTGTTGCGCGGTGATGCCCGAAGCGCGTGGGCTCAGTAAAAACACTGCCGTTGAAGCAACTTCGTCCGTTTCAACGGCTCGCTTCCGCGGAATGACACGCTCCGCATACAAGTATGAATCGACGTATCCGGGGATACCTGCCGATGCACTGGTTTTAAGTAACCCCGCGCACACGGCGTTGAATCGCACTTCGCTGAAGCGGCTAAACGACTTCGTCAAGAATGCCAATGAGGATTCGAGCGCAGCCTTGATCGGCGCCATGTAACCGTAACTTTCGCTTGCCATTCTCGTCGTGCTGATCCCAATGGTCACGACACTGGCGTCTTTGGAGAAACAATCTTTCAACGAATTACAGACGGCAGTGAGCGAGAAAGCCGAGATATTGACGGCCTGCAAAAACGCTTCGCGGCTTGTCTCGTGAAATGGCTTGATGCCGTCTCTGTAGTCCGCGAAGGCGATTGAATGCACCAGACCAGCTAGCTCGATTCCATCGGCGCGGAGTGTCGATGCGAGAGCATCGATTTGGTCCTGCTGTTCGACATCGCAGACCACAATCCGTTTTCCCTGCAAGAGTTTCGCAACGCTATCCCGCCTCGCTTCGCTACGCACGGAATAGATCACGATGGCACCGCTCGCCTCCAGCATCGCTGCAATACGGTACGCAACACTTTTTTTGTTGGCGACTCCCATCACGAGGATGGTGCGATCAGCAAGGGAAAGGAAATCGATTGTCATCGGCTAGTTCGTTTTGGTAACAGTACAGGCAAAATCAAGTCGAGCGGCGACCTTTTCTCCAAGCATGACCTTACCGGTCAAGAAATAGGCGGAGCCAACGCGATCATTCAACGTGACATCCACAAGGATCGTATCGCCCGGATGAACCATCAACTTAAACTTGACACCGTCCATCCGAGTGGCCACCGGAACGATTCCGTCTTCATTGGGAGTAAACTGGCTGAGCAAAATGGCCCCGGCTTGAAGGCAACATTCGCACTGAATCACACCGGGCACAATGGGATGGTTGGGAAAATGCCCCTGGACGAAGAAATCATCGGGTGAAAAAGTCTTCCGGCAAACAATCCGCTTTTCGTCCTGACTCACGATTTCGTCCAAAAGTCGCATTGGCAAGCGATGTGGGATGGCGGCTTCGATCTGTTCAACGGTCAATTTGGTAAGCTCCTTAAATGGGAAAAATACATCCAGCAGACCGTTTTATGCCGCTGCGTCAACCAGTGGTGACAAACTGGTCGACACCCATCACAACTTACGAATTCGTGAGTGCGTTGCTCGGCCAAGGCGTGAACGATCCGGTACCCTTTATCGGGATCTACTTTTGAGTTTTCGGACGATACGGTTTAAGCCAAATGACAATTTACTATTCCAACGGATCAGCGTCCGCGTCGTTAACAGCGAACGATTTCAGAACAGCATTGGCTGACGTTTTTGCAGAAATTGGTCCGCGAAAGCGAGTCTTGCTGTTGCCGCCTGACATGTCGCGGCTGCCCAGTCGCGCTGGGGAATTGACCGTCCTGTCCAGAGAGCTGCTCGGCGATGCGGTCACGGACATTATGCCCGCCCTAGGCACGCATTACGCGATGACACCGGCACAACTGAATACCATGTTTCCCGGAATCCCGCATGATTTGTTTCGCGTCCATCGTTGGCGTGATGATGTTGTGACAATAGGCGAAGTCCCGGCGAAATTCGTCAACGAAGTCACCGAGGGCATATGGGACCGTGATTGGCCAGCGCAAGTTAATAAGCTCTTAGTGGAGGGGCAACACGATCTAATCTTTTCGATCGGCCAAGTGGTTCCGCACGAAGTGATCGGAATGGCCAACTATAACAAGAATGTCTTCGTCGGCACCGGAGGCGTTCGCGGCATCAACGAAAGTCATTTTTTAAGTGCCGCTTACGGCATGGAGCGAGTGATGGGACAAGCCAACACGCCGCTTCGTAAGATCCTTAACTATGCCCAAGACTATTTTTGTGATTCGATGCCTCTGCTTTACGCGCTCACGGTTGTGGAGCAAATCGATGGAGGCGAGCTGCGAACTCGCGGGCTGTTTATCGGAGACGATCATGAAACATTCGAGCGCGCTGCCGCACTTGCGTACGAAGTGAATTTCACGCACCTTGATCGTGCACCCAAGCACGTCGTTGCCTACCTCGATCCGTCTGAATTCAAAAGTACTTGGCTTGGCAATAAAGCGATTTATCGTTCGCGGATGGCGATAGCTACCGGTGGAAAACTGACGATCCTAGCGCCCGCAGTTTGCGAATTCGGTGAGGATCAGCAAATTGACAGGCTGATCCGCAAATACGGCTATCGCACCTCGGCAGAAGTATTGCAATTGGTGAGGGAGAACGACGATCTAGCCGAGAATCTATCTGCAGCGGCGCACTTGATCCACGGCTCGTCCGAAAAACGATTCGATGTCATTTATGCGGCTGGCGCTTTGACAAGGGAAGAAGTCGAGTCCGTGGGCTACTCGTATGGGGATATCAGCGAGTTAAGCCGGCGTTATGACATTTCACGGCTGGCCGACGGATGGAATCGAGACGAAGATGGGAGCGAATTCTATTTCATCCGAAATCCCGCCCTGGGACTTTGGGAAGCGCCTCATTAACCGTTTCATTTAAACATCAAGTGGCCTGCGAGTGGTGACCATCCAGTGACCGGATGTCAGGATGTCAAGCGAGCGTGGACAGCTCCCTAGGTGACCGCGTTCCCCAGCTGCTTTTTACAAATCGCAGTAGGGGAGATGAAGGATGGATTTGTTGATTGGGTGAGGACGATGCGTGTCGCCGTCAATTTCGTACGTGTGTCAACTAGGCTGATTCAATGGTGAATGTACTACTTCTACCGGAACTTCGTGAAATGTTGGCGGAAGCCAACGTGGCCGAGTTGGAAGAGTTTTGCTCGGCATTGAATGCCAGCCGAACAGCAGAGTTCATGGAAGGGCTGTCCAATGAAGAAGCATGGAGGGTGTTACAACATGCCCAGCCGGCTCGAAGGGCTGAGATATTTGTTCATTTTGACCATGATCGCCAAATCAGCATTCTTGCCGAATACGAACCGGCGAAAGTTGCGGAATTGGTGGAACAACTTGCAGCCGACGACCGTGTCGACCTTTTGCAAGAGTTGCCGATCGACCGGGCTAGCGAAATCATGTCGCTGCTACCGGCCAAAGACCGTCGGGACATTCAGCGACTCAGCGCTTATCCCGAAGGGACTGCCGGGGCGATGATGACCACCGAGGTGGCCAAACTCGACGAGAAACTGACCGTTCGTCAGGCACTCGACGAACTAGGCAATCAATCCGAATTCTTTGAAACGATTTATTACCTTTATATCGTACGCGATGACGATCAATTGCGCGGTGTGGTTTCGACTCGTCAACTTGTTTCTGCCCTTCGACGCCCAAATACTCCGTTGAGCGAGTTAGTCGAAACGGACGTTGTGACTGTGCTTACAACTGAGCACCAAGAGGCGGTTGCGGAGAAAGTCGAACGATACAACTTACTCGCTATCCCCGTCGTTGATGAAGGTCGGCGCTTGGTTGGTATCATTACGCACGACGATGTGATCGACGTAGTGCGAGAAGAGCTGACGCAAGATGCGCAGCAGATGGCTGCGGTTTCGCCGTTGGAAGACGACTTTCTGCGAATCAACCTGTTGACGCTTGGTTGGAAGCGAGGAATGTGGCTGGCCATACTGTTCTTCGCGGCCTTGCTGACAGCACTCGCATTGAGGCACTACGAATTCGAACTGGAAACGTACGCTTGGCTTGTCTGGTTTATTCCTTTGATCATTAGTAGCGGCGGAAACTCGGGCAGCCAGTCCGCGACACTTGTCATCACCGCCATGACCGGCGGTCAGGTCAAGCTCAGCGACTGGCCAACGGTGCTGATTCGTGAGTGGTTCGTATCGCTAATGTTGGGTGGTTTCTTGGCCGCGTTCGGAATGTTAGTCGCTGTTTTTATCGCGCCGAGTATTGTTGCGGCAACGGTCATCCCGATCACGTTACTTACCGTCGTGATATGCGGATGCATGTGCGGTGCCGTATTGCCGCTCATATTCAAGCGTTTGGGCCTTGATCCCGCCTTGATGAGCAATCCGTTTGTTGCTGGGATCGTCGATATTCTTGGAATCGTGATCTATATCAACGTCGCGAGGGCGATTCTGCAATAGCATCAAATCGCTCGGCCGCATAATTCCACGGATCGGGATCGATCGGCTTGTATATGACTGGCGCGAAGCTCGCTCTTACCAAAGCACGTGCTTCGTCAATGTTGCTAAGGCGGCCGGTTCCAATCATTTGCATCAGTACGTTGCCGGTTGCCGTCGCCTCCACCGGCCCTGCTACAACGGTTCGGTTGCAGGCATCCGCTGTCATTTGGCAGAGGAGAGCATTCAGGGCTCCCCCGCCGACGACGTGGATGATGTTGATGCTGTTACCAACGATCGCCTCTAGCGATCGCAAGCATGAGCGATATCGGAGGGCCAAACCTTCCAACGCAGCTCGATAAAGTACCGCGTGGTCGGCGGGGCGAGGTTGGCCCGTTTGGTCCGCATAGAGCTCGATCGCTGTGATCATGTCTACGGGCGCAACAAACGCTGGATCATCGGGATTGATTAGTAGAGAATGCGGCGAGGATGTCTCCGCAGCGCGAACCATCGTGTCCCACGAAACCGAGATATCACGTCGCTGCAATGCGGCGCGGATCTGCTGGAAGATCCAGAGCCCTCCAATGTTCTTGAGAAGTCTTGTGCTTCCAAGGACGCCGCGTTCATTGGTGAAGTTGAGACGTGAAACGGAGTCATTGATAATGGGTCGCGGGAGCTCACACCCCATCAGCGACCAAGTGCCGCTACTGATGTAGCACCAGTCAGGATTTTGAGGAGCAAAGTTGTTCGCGGGTACGGCGATTACCGCCGAAGCGGTATCGTGGGTCGCGGGGACGATCACTGGTACGTCATGGAGTCCAGTTGTCATGGCGACTGCATCGTCTAGTGACCCAAGATTGCACCCTGGTTCGACGGTCGGACGAAAGATTCTCGCAGGAAGACCGAGTCGTTCGATTAACTCAAGAGACCAATTACCCGTAAAGGGATCGAGTAATTGTGTTGTCGAAGCATTGGTAACCTCGATGGTGCGCTTGCCTGTCAACAGCCAATGAAAGAAATCGCCCATCATCAAAAAAGCGTCGGCGTTGACGAGCGAGGGTGCTGAGGAAAGCGATTGCGATAGTAATTGATAAGCGGTGTTAATTTCCATGAATTGAACACCCGTTGCAGCAAAAATATCGGCTCTGGGGACCAGCCGAAAGGCAGCCTCAAACATTCCGTGTGTTCGATCATCACGATGACTGAAGGACGGCCCAAGCGGTACGTCATGTCGATCCAACAGCACGTAATCAACACCCCAGGTATCAACTCCGATCGACGCAACTGAAGGATACTGACCAGAGGCGGTCGAGAGTCCCGCGAGGATGTGCTGCCAAAGGCCGACTTCATCCCAAACCAGTGACTTACGCAGCCTGACCGGGCCATTTGCGAAGCGATGTGCCGTGTCCAGTTGGAGCTTGCCGGCGACGACGCTCCCTGCGATCACGCGACCACCCGAGGCACCTAAATCGATTGCTAAGTGTACCGGTTCAGACATAGCGAGACGCAACGCGATGAGAGGAAGGAGGATGCACAAAGCCAGTTGTAACGACAAAGAGCATGTTACTTCAAAACCGAGTGAAAATCAGCAGGGGACGACTCGCGTCACTTTCGAGCGAAGGGTCGTTAAGACGGCCGCATGACGAAGCACTCGGTGACGTTTGACTTCCTGTGGGGCGATGCGATTGCCCCGAATTAGTTGCGGTGAAATATACGATAAGGACACCACTTACCCGATCGTAACTGAACAATCCCTCGCAACTCTCCGTCGGAATCAATCACCGACGCTTCGTCATCGCATTCATAGTCGCCACTCACAGGTTGCGGCAAATCACTAGCATCGAGCTTTACCCCGTGGATCAAACTCTCCATTTGTTCCGAAGTGATTTGTAATTGGGGAAGCTTCGAAACACCGAGAGCCATCGGGAGGAGAAAAGGCTCAATTCCCTCCGCCTGAATCATTTTAAGCGTCACCGCTTTGGCGATTGTAAATTCCCCGATCGATGTTCGGACGAGACGAGTCATTACTCCACGCGTGCCACAAGCGATTGCAATGTCCATCCCGAGTGTGCGAATGTAGGTACCGCTTCCACACTGAATGGTTAGATCGACATCAGGGTAGTCATAACGATTGATGTGGATACTATCTACCTGCACGATTCGCGGCGGAATGATCACATCCTTTCCGCGATGGGCATATTTGTAAGCCTTCTTCCCATTGACTTTGATGGCTGATGTCGAGGGCGGCGTTTGTTGAATCGAGCCAGTCAGATGCTCGGCAGCCGAAAGTAACTGTTCCAACGACGGAACCGGAGCACCTTCGAACACATGTAATTCGGTCTCTAAGTCACCGGACTCACTTGCCAATCCCAAGCGGAACGTGGCATCGTATGTCTTGCTCATCGCTTGGATGTAAGGCACCAAACGCACTCCTCCACCGATGCCAATGACGAGCACACCGGTCGCAAGCGGATCGAGCGTGCCCGCATGTCCCACTTTCGGAAGTCGGTGTGGTTTTGGAAACTTATCTCTGAGGATTCGTTCGATCACGTTAATGCAATCGCGACTCGTAACGCCAATCGGCTTGTCACATACAAGCAGCCCCGAAAGGAGTGGGATGTCAAAAGCCACGTTGCAATCCTGGTTGGATGTCGAGGTCAAGTGATGCAAACTCACCACGTTTGATCTTCTCCCAAGCGATCGCTCCCATCACCGCGTTATCAGTGCATAGCGCCGGCGGCGCGATGGTGAGTCGCAAATGACGAGCTGTGGCGGCTTCCTCGAGGCAAAACCGCAGTTTTTGGTTGGCGGCGACGCCTCCACCTACACAAAGTTGTGAGACCTGGTGCGTTGAGACGGCCCGTATCGCCTTTGCGACTAAGCAATCAATCACTGCCATTTCAAATGAGGCACAGATATCTGCTTTCGTCTGCTCGTCCATCTTGACTGAATCAAAGTCTTGTTTACCAGGACCAACGATTGCGTATCGAACGGCTGTCTTCAGCCCGCTGAAGCTGAAATTGAAATGGTCCTCATGAATCATCGATCGCGGAAATGCATAGGCCCTCGGATTTCCGTTACTTGCTAGCCGCGAAACCGCAGGCCCGCCGGGGAACCCAAGTCGCAACATTGCACCGACCTTGTCAAACGCTTCACCTGCAGCATCGTCGATCGTTCCACCGAGGTAATGGAGGTCGAGGGCACTAGTGCAGTGATAAAGGCTTGTGTGTCCGCCGCTAACAACCAGCCCGATACACGGATAAATTGTGCCCTCGCTTGACAATTGACATGCATAAAGGTGGGCATGCAGGTGATTGATAGCGACCAACGGTTTGTTCCAGGCGACGCAGAGTGTTTTGGCCGCGACCAGGCCGACCAAGAGAGAGCCAGCTAAGCCCGGTGTATGCGCAATTGCGATCGCCTGTAGGTCGCCTGGCAAGATACCTGACTGCCGGAGTGCAGAATCAATCACTGGCAGAATGCGTTCTACGTGTGCACGCGAGGCGATTTCTGGAACTACACCGGTGAATCGCTCGTGAAGTTTTTCTTGAGTAGCAATCGCACTGCCAAGCACGTTTCCGTTTTGATCGATCACCGCAGCGGCAGTTTCATCACAAGTCGTTTCGATAGTCAGCAAACACATGATTTGCTAATGATGACACTCGGAGGCCTTTTCGCCAAGTATCAGCCTTTTCTCTCCTCTCGAGCAACTTTGCCAAAACCACAAACGTAAACCAACAGCCCGACAGCAAGCGTAAGTAAACCAGCAATGCATTCGCTTGGTTTTTGAATGCCCGCAATAGCAGCGATCATCATCGTTGCAACAACGAAAATCAGCGGCGGCCAAGGGTAAAAAGGAATACGGATTTCTTCGCCACGATACTTGAGCAAGAACAGCGTCGCCACCGTCAGCGCCGCGCTCACCGATAGCGTAAAGCCCAAATAGCTAAGCAGTCGCTGTAGCGTTGAAACCTGAACTACTGCGATGGAAAGGAGTGCCTGGATACCGATCGCCACTGCAGGGGTCTGCGACTGAAAGCCGAACCAACGAGGAAGGACGCCATCTTCAGCCATTTTCGCGTAGACGCGTGGTCCGCTCATCATCATGGCGGACACCGATGTCGCCAACGAAACGAGTAGCACCAATCGAATGAGCGTCTCGAAGTGAGGCCCATAGAGCGATCGAGCAGCGATCACAGCGATCTCTTTTTTACCAACGATGACGGCGGCCTCAGGTGCAAAAACGAAGACAATATTCAGAAGTACATACAGCACCGTCACCACTGCCGTTGCGATCCAAAGTGCGCGAGGGACGTTGACGCGGGGATTGCGTACCTCCGAAGCGACGTAAACCGCCGCATTGAATCCGCTGTAGCTCAACGAGATCCACATCAAGCTGATTGCAAAAGCAGACCATGAGAACGGTATTGGCGACGGAACTGCGGCGAGCCCTTTCCAAGAGGATGGAAACCCGAATCCTGCAATGATTAGAAAGAGGATGAGCAAAATCACCTTCCCAACCACCATCGCATCTTGCACTGGAGTGCCTAATCTCACGTAGACACCGTGGAGCAGTGCCGCTACCAAAATAATCGCGGACGCGATCGTGCCTTCGGGAAGGTCGGTAGTCCATGACCAGCTTGGTAAATAAGATTCAAACGCGGTTGCCGCAAAAGCCGTTGCGCCGGTGAAGCCAGCGAGTATTGAAACGAATCCAGCAACGTAGCCAGCCGACGGATGAACCGTTCTTGCGAGAAAGAGGTACTCGCCACCTGATGCTGCAAACCGACTCGCCAATGCGCCGTAACTGATCGCGCCGCAAATCGCAATGAGACCGCCGACCACCCAGGCTGCAATCACTCGAGAGGGGGTACCTAGGTCGGCAAGCGTGAAGCCGCTCGTCGTATAAACTCCCGCGCCTATCATACTTGCAGCAACCAAGTTGATGGCCGAAAACAGAGAGAGCTGTGTGTGGGACGAGTCGCTGCTCAAAGCATCCTGCTGATTAAGATCGGACGCGGATTTCAAGTCGGTCGCTGCGACCGGCGAACGATCGTTTGCACTCAAAGTTCTTCCGCAATGAAAAAGTGGCTTGTTGGCTTCGTGAGCCGAAGCCAAGATGCTACCCTGAATGGCAACGCTTACCAATCGCCCCCTTTCGAAGGCTGAATGATGACTCCCCAAGAGGTTCTTGCAAACGTCTACAAGACAAGTTCAATGGTACTAAACACGTACATTAGCGATCTGAGCGATGCTGATTTGATGCACCGACCGGGCGTGGGCTGCAATCATCTGGCATGGCAGCTCGGTCATTTGATTGCATCGGAGGCACAGTTGCTTGATTCCGTGATTCCTGGCGCGGCAGTCAAACTGCCTGCTGGATTTGTAGAACGATACTCGGCAGCAACGACCGCTAATGACTCCCCATCGACGTTCCATACGAAGGACGAGTTGGCACAACTTATGAAGAAAAATGAAGAGGCAGCGTTAAAAGCCATCGAAGCCGTCACTGCGGAACGGCTGTCGGAGCCAGGTCCTGCCCACCTGCAACCAATGTTCCCGACAGTGGGTTCCGTATTGGCGTTGGTGGCGACGCACGGCTTGATGCATAGTGGACAATTCGTCCCCGTGCGACGTTCTCTTGGAAAACCAATTCTCATCTAACCCACGTCGTTCAGGCTCCCAGGGGGCTTCATCGGAAGAGGCCATTTTCAAGAAATGAATCAGAAATGAACCATTTGCACCCCCGTGACCCCTTACACGGAATGACGCTAGAAAAAATTCTCCAGGAGCTTGTCGACCGGTACGGGTGGCACGGGTTGGCGGAACGCATTCCCGTACGCTGTTTTCAATTTGACCCGTCGATAAAGTCCAGCTTAACGTTCCTACGAAAAACACCTTGGGCGCGACAACGTTTGGAAGCGTGGTTCACGAAAGACCATTTATCAGAGTCCTAAGCCGAGTTTGATTCGAAGAAAACCTATAAGTTAGTTTGCATTTGACCAAGATTCGGCGTTTCTGAGCGAATCACCATGAGTAACAATGGATGAAGGAATTCATCTTATCGACCGACGGAAATCGAATTATGTTTCGGAAGCTACTCAGCGTGACCGGCCGATTGGCGTTGCTGCTGGTCATTGCGCTAGCCGTTTTCGGGTATCTCGTTTCAGGTCTGGATGAGGGCGATAGCGCATCGGCCGCCCGCGATTACCGCAACGCAGGTCCGGTCAAGCTCACATCAGCGAAACCATTGCCGCAGCCCGCCACTCAAGCTTCCGCCTCTCAAGCTCCCGTTGCCAAACGGTCGGAGCTGAGCGAGGCCCTTGGTTCGATTGACCGCTGCTTCGAAGAACGCTGGGCGAAAGATGATATCGAGATCGCTCCCCCTGCGGATTGGCTAACGGTCTCTCGTCGGTTGTCGTTAGCACTAGTTGGCGCCGGCATGTCATTACAAGAGATTCGGGAACTTGAGGGCCGGCCCGAGTCGCAGCGTGTGGATCTTTATCTAGAACAACTATTGCGTGACCCACGGCATCACGATTATTGGGCTGAACGGTTTACCCGAGTTTACGTCGGCGCCGAAGATGGGCCGTTCATCGCATTTCGGCGCCGCCGATTTCGTCTCTGGTTGAGCGATGCTTTCGCGGCAAATCAGCCCTACGATAAGCTTGTTCGAAGTCTGGTCACCGCCGAAGGGCTTTCGACAGATCGGCCGGAAGTCAACTTTCTGACGGTGACGCAGAATTCGAATAAAGAAGGCGAACTGGATCCGATTCGGCTGGCGGCGAAGACGTCGAGGGCGTTTATCGGCTTGCGGATTGATTGCATGCAGTGCCACGATGACTTCCTGGGCAATGTGTCACTTGGCGATCGAGATGCATTGCGAGACGGAACGCAAAAAGATTTTCATTCACTTGCTGCGTTTTACGCTTCTGCCCAAGTCAACGGTCTGCAAGGTGTACGAACTGATGCACGCGACTACGAGTATCAATTTCTTAATGACGACAAGACGTCCACGGTCGATCCCAAAGTGCCCTATGGCGCTCATCTCCTTCCTAAGGATGGAAAGCCTCGCGAGCGACTTGCTGTCTGGCTGACGCATCCAGAAAACAAACAGGCCGCAAGAGCGACGGTGAATCGAGTCTGGGCATTGATGTTTGGACGGCCGATGACTGCGTCCGTCGACAATATTCCGCTCAATGCCGAGGTGCATCCCGCCATGGACGCACTTGCGGATGACTTTGTTAAGCATGGTTTCGATTTGCGCCGATTGATTCGACTCATCGCGTATTCTCGACCGTTTGGACTGGATAGCGAAGCGGATTTTGAGATTACCGAGCAGCATGAACAGCAATGGTCAGTTTTTCCCCTGGTTCGGCTGCGCCCCGAGCAAGTTGCAGGCAGCGTGATACAAGCAGCGAGAGTGAAAACGGTTGACCGTGATTCCTCGCTCATCATCCAATTGATGAAGTTTGGTGGCGTAAACGATTTTGTCACGCGTTATGGTGATATCGGTGAGGATGAACTCAATCAGGACAATGTGACCATCACACAGCGGTTGATCATGCTCAATGGTGAATTGGTGAGGGAGTATGGGAGTGCAAACCCAGCATTAAACGCGACTTCACATATCTCGATGTTTTCGCGAAACGATGAGGACATTGTCGAGACAACTTATCTTTGTGTACTCAATCGGTTTCCGGACGATGATGAAAAGTTGATTTTTGTTAAGCGACTCGCCGATTCCAAAGATCGCGTGGCAACGATCGAAGATCTTTATTGGGTTTTATTGAATAGCAGCGAATTGGCATGGAATCACTAGTGCTTCGTAAAAGCTAAGTGTTAGGTTTGACGGGGTGGCGTACGACGGACTTCCAGTCCGTCGTTGACGATGTCTACTAACGGAATAAAAAACCGTCTTACCTTCATATTAAGAACCTATCCGAAAACCGAAGAGACCCGCGGCTAGCGCCAAAGCGGCTAACGGTTTTCGGATAGGTTCGAAGTGTTGACGAAGCGCTGGGCAGATCGAGAACCACGGTTGAGACCACGGGGCCGTTTCGAAGGTGCCTCAAAGGACGATTGACATGTTTCAAATGAATGATCTCTGTAACATAGATGCACACCTATCGCGGCGGACCTTGTTGACGGCCGCTGGAGGTTCACTGTTCTTAGGCCCCTTAGCCCAGCGTTTGGCTGCTGCCGAGACCGCGGGTGGCAAGAAGGAGCGTCCCAAGTCGGTTATCCTGCTTTGGCTCGAGGGTGGTCCAAGTCAACTCGAAACGTTTGACCCACATCCTGGCGGACTGATCGGTGGTCAGACGAAGGCGATCGCTACATCAGTCAAAGGAATCGAATTCGCAGATACGATTCCACAACTTGCCGAACAGATGCAGTACGCTGCGCTCATCCGGAGCGTTACCGGCAAGGAAGGAGACCACGAACGAGCCGTCTACAACATCAAGACTGGTTATCGACCTGATCCGACCCTCGTCCATCCTTCGTTGGGGGCGATCGTTTGTCACAACAGCGATATCGGAGCGGAGATTCCCCGCCATGTGTCCATTCTTCCTGGAAACTCGCCATCTCGAGGGGGTTATCTGGGCGCCAATTACGATGCGTTCAAGGTCTACGACCCCGCCAATCGCGTACCGGATGTTGTTAGCGGTATTGAAAAGACCCGCTATGACGCGAGAGTTGACGACCTGCTTGAAATCGCCGAAGCCAAATTCACTCGCCGTCGATTGATTGGATCGGACAGCAAACGCACGCTACATGCCGCCACGACGCAGCGTGCGCTGACCATGATGACAAGTGATCAGCTCGATGCGTTTGATGTGAGTAAAGAGCCGGCCACCGTGCGAGAGTCATTTGGTGACACGCCTTTCGGACGTGGTTGCCTGGCTGCAGCGAGATTGATTGATGTTGGCGTACGGTGCGTCGAAGTGACACTCTCCGGATGGGACTCGCACATCAATAACTACTCCCTTCAATCTTCCGCATGTAAGATTTTGGATGGGGCAGCTGCAAGTCTTATCAAGTTGCTTAAGGAACGGGATCTGTTCGATTCCACGATCGTGGTGATCGGAGGAGAATTTGGTCGGACCCCAACGATCAATCCAGCCGAAGGGCGCGATCACTGGCCACACGGATTTTCGATGCTGCTGGCCGGATGTGGGGTTAGGCAAGGGGTCGCTCATGGCGAGACCGCCGGGGACAGCGACCAAAAGCCCGAAGATCCGACGAAAATGATCAAGGATCCGGTGGCCATTTCGGACGTTCACGCGACCATCCTTAAGGCATTGAGAGTTGACTATACGGTTCAACTCCAAACCCCCATTGGCCGTCCTATGTACATCAGCGAAGGCAAGCCGATCGAAACTGTCCTTGCGTAGACACGGTAGGTCCTATTCTGCTTTGTGATCAAGTTTGCCTGCGGCCCAAAGCGTGCCTCGGACAAACGTGTTCAAGAAGACTTTGTCTTGAAATGTCTCGCTTGAGTGGCCGTAGGTGGTTCCGAATACGCGTGCTTTCCCAAACTGATTCGTCCAGAAGACTGGATGCTTTGTCCCGTCCCGCTCGCTGGACGAGGTTGCTAATACCTTTGTATTTGGCCAAACCTTTTCGATGATGTAAAGTTCGTCCATCGCCGAGACATGATCGCTTGGGAATCCCTTCATAATCGGATGACCGGTCTCGACGACGTCAATTTTATATTTGCTTTGATGATCATGCCTGCGGCTGGTCACGCCAAGAAACTGACGCCAATCGTCAATCTCGGCACTTCGGTAAGTGTGCATCGCGCAGTGGATTACGACGGCATTGATCCCAGCGTGATGAGGAGCGGTGATACGGCGGATATAGTCGGGATCAGTTGTATCCGCAAAGCATTCATTGTGAATCACCACGTCAAAACCATCAGCCCACTTTGGGTCTTGGTACAGCTGGATCTCCGCTTTGGTTCCGTTGCCACCATCATTGACGATCGTCCATTCCGCGTTGACCCCCGCCTCTTTGATTGCACGCTGCATCGCTTCAGCTTGGAAGCGGTAGTCGTGGCAGCATCCCCCGGTGACGAGAAGTATTTTCACCGGCTTGGTGTCGATCCCTTTCGACGTCGAATCTTCAGCATGAATCACGGCACCCGCACAGCCAATCGAAAACAACATCAGTAAGGAGAAGGCAGAGCGCAGCATTGCTAACGTGTCCCAAATAAGGAAGTGGTATGGAGGACCGGAGATCAGATTCGTCTCAGGGAAAGCGGGTAAGCTTGACCAGACGGTGCCCTCGCTGACAACAGATCCGCTGACACGGGATCCGGTGACACAAGGACTAAGAACAAGTTGTTCCAAAGCCGCTGCGAGGTGTTTAAATGGAAGCGGCGAGTTGGGCGATAAGTTTTTCGAGTTCTGCGCGTTGCGCTGCAACGCCGTCGTGCTTAGCCTTTGCGGCATCGGCAGTCGCCTTCACAGCCGCTTCGGCCACTTCAGCGGCGACGATTAAAGGATTCATCGCTTCGGCGGCAGCGATCATCGCAACTTCTTCCTGTTGCTTGACAACCGCTAGCGCTCGTGACGCGATCTGCTCCCGACGCTTGGAAGCTATCGAATTGAGTAGATTTGCTAAGTCGGTTTCTCGCTTGGCGACTTCTTCTTGTGCAGCATCGGCGTCAAGGGGCTGAAGCCGGGCAGAGGTAACCAAGTCATGTTGGTCACGACTTTGAGTCGTCAGTCCAGGCAGCTCATTCTTGATCTGCTCGGCCTTGGCGATCTCCACGATCGCTGCCTGTTTTGCCGCTTCAGCAGCCGCCAATTTCTGTTGCTTTTCTGTTTGTAGTTGGACTCGTTTTTGCGTTTCCGTTGCAAGCGCGGCTGCTGCGACATTGAACTCCGCAAGCGACGCGTCAAACTCCGGGACAAGTGCAGCTAGTTTGGCAGTTGCCTCATCTTGACGCTGTTTTGCCGATGGAGGATTGGCAGCAATGGGCGTTGGGTTCTCAGGGGTATCGGTCATCGAGACCAGCACTTGGCCTGTCCAGTCACCTGCAACAATGCGAGTTCCATCATGAGTGATCGCGACGTCCAAAACCGACTCACCCATGGGAGGCAATTCGCGGACAAGATTTCCGGCTGCGTCCCAAAGCTAGACGCGGTTGTCTTTGCCGCAGGTTACCAGTCGCCCTTGATGATCAAAGCGAACACCCATCACGCCACCACCATGAGCGCTGATTGTCTTGACGGCTTTACCCTCTACGACATCCCACAGCTTCACGGTCCCATCGTCGCTTGCCGTTGCAAACACATTGGAATCGTCTCGCCAAGAAATAGAATTGACGGCTGCCTTATGTTCTGCCAAATCAAGATACTGCCGTCCGGTAGCTGCTTCCCAAACGCAAAGGCCACCGGAACGATCGCCCGAAGCGATCAGCACCCCATCGGGACTGAAGGCGACCGCGTAGATCCAATCGGTGTGCTTCTTGATATCGAATAAGAGTTCTCCCGTTCCGGTGTCATAGATGCGAACCATCTTTTGTGGTCCGCCCATCGCGACTTGGGTCATCTTGTCATTCACGTCGGCATCGAATGCAACATCGAGTTCATCCCCAAGTGTTGCAATTCGGTTACCTGATTTTACGTCATAGATGGCTGCAATGCCTTTGAACGAATGCTCACCACCGGCAACGACGAGATAGGCTCCGTCTCGACTAAAGCGGATCGACTGAGCAATGCCCTCAGGGAATGGCAACACTCCCAGAAGTTTTGTCGTGTCACTGTGGTATAAAGCGATTTGCTTTTGTCCTGCCACCGCGATCAGCGGCGCCCATGGACTGGCCGCGACTGCAGTGGTCGCGGATGCACGCGCTGTCACCACGGGAACCGATTGTGGAACGGTTTCGGGCATGGCTGCGGGGCCCTCTGGTTTGCCGCCGGTAACGGTGATGGCGGCCAGAGCATTGACCTTTTGTTTCGCAGCCTTCGAACCCATATTCTCGAGAAGCCCACCAGCCACCCACGCGGCGATGAGGTCGATCTGTTCTTGCGGAATTTTATCCTGTTCAGGTGGCATTACCGGGGTGTCTTGGTGTGCGACCAGTTGCCAAAGCCGGCTGCCCTCAACGTCGCCAGCGAAAACGATCTCGCCGCTCGAGCCACCGGTGATCACAGCGCCAACGGTATCAAGTGCCAACCCACCTTTGGCTTCGCCCTGATTGTGGCAACTAAAGCAATGCTGACGAAAGATCGGCTTGATGTGATCTTCGTAAGTGATCTTCTTCGCGTCGTCTGTTTGTGGCGCTTCGTCAGCCGCTGAATAGGCACAAGCGAAAGCAACGCTAAATGCGATCGCTCCGCCGGACAGTAATCTTTTAATCGTCATCGGGTCACGGACGCTAAGGTTCAAGGGTTATTGGATCAATGATTGAAGACGAATTCGCGACTGTTCAAAATCGCCCAGAAAGCGTCCTCTAATCCTTGCTTCGGATCTGGCGCGGAAGTCATGGCGGCACGAAGCTCGTTCATCTCAGCCTCGGTCGGCTTGCGCGACAAACAACGCACATAAATGGACTGAATCACTTCGTCGACGGGCTTCTTTTCGTCTTCGAACAATCGCTTTACCAAGCCGCCTTGGTTGATCTTGTCGTGGACACCACTGCCATTGAGCAGGTGGAGCGCTTGCGAAAGCGATGGATCGGTGGTCGCTTCACAATCACAAGCGGTCACGCGAGGGGCGCGGCCGAAAGCAGTCAAGAAATAGGTTGAGGTCGTGCCATCGGCGATTTGTACAGCACGAGCGCCGAGCGGTAGTCCACGGAATTTTTCGGCTGCACCGGTTGCTTGGCAGATGCAATCCAGCAGGCTTTCTGCTGGGATGCGGCGAACCAAGGCATGCGAGTAATTTCGCAGGTCGCTTTCGTTGCTCTCATTCGTTAGGACGCTGCTTCGCTGGTACGCTTCACTGGTGCAAATGTCGCGAACCAATTGCTTGAAGTCAAATTTATATTCAACCAACTTCTTGCCCAGCAACTCAAACAACTCGGGGTTGCTGGCCGGATTGCTGGCACGAATGTCGTCGACTTGATCGACCAATCCGACGCCGGTGAAGTGGGCCCAAACCCGGTTGGCGATTGACGTCGCGAAGTATGGGTTTTCAGGCGCGGTTAACCACTGCGCCAAAACCTCACGACGATCCTTTCCGTTGCAGTCAGGTGAATCGCCGCCGAGAAACTTTGGAGCCATATTCTGGCCGGTAACGGGGTGTTTCGTCTCACCACCGAATTGGTTGAAAACAATCTTTTCGCGGTAATCTTCTGCTTGCTTCCGCCCCACTTGCGCGAAAAATGCCGCGAAGCTGTAGTAGTCATTCATCGTCCAACGATCGAATGGATGATTGTGGCACTGAGCGCACTGGGTACGAATTCCCATGAAAACTTGTGCAACGTTTTCGGACGTTTTAAGCGTGTCTCGCTCCACTTCATAGAAATTCGTTTGCGGCGTGCTGAAAGTTCCGCCTGTACTCCCAAGCAGCGAACGCACCATTTGATCGATGGGGACATTTCGAGCGAACTGATCGGTGAGCCAGTTTGCATAGAGGAATGCCGACTTGTAACTGACATCGCCGCTGCTCTTAATCATTAGTAGTTGAGCAAACTTCATCGCCCAGATCTCACTGAACTCTTTCCGCGTTAGCAACTGATCTACCAATGCGCGTCGTTTATCGGGCGCGACGTCGTTTGCGAAACGGGTGTAGTCTTCCTCGGAAGGAAGCATGCCGGTGATGTCGATCGTCGTTCTACGAAGAAACTCTTCATCCGTACAAATGGGGCTGGGAAGAATCCGCAATTGCTGCAGCTTTTTACCGACCAACTCGTCGATATAGTTTCCCGTGATTGGGGGAGCGGTGTACTGGAGATTCTCTGGTAGTACTAAGACTTGGCTACCAACGGTGAAAGTGTCGAAGCGAGCCATCACGTAGGCTTCGCCACGGGAGCCTGCTGTAACGTTTCCGACATCATCAATGCTTGCGGTGATGGGATTATTAGTGGTGAATGCGGCCAAGCGAGTTACATCGCGGGTAGTGCCGTCAGCATAGGTGGCGATCGCCACAAAACGCTGCTTGGCTCCAGTACCTTCAAGCACAGCTTGAGGAGGATAGATCGCAACTCCTGTCACCTTGGGTGGCTTCTTGTCGGCGGGATCCACGGGAGCGCCGTTTTGCAACCACTCCAGCATGACGGCGTAATACTCCGAATCGGGAGAGAAACGTTTTCCGCCGGTATGGGGCACAGCTCCAATTGATTTCTTCAGAAACAAGCTCTCTTCGGGAATGGCGAGGTTAATGCGACGCACGCCGATCTCACGAGTGATTCGGTGATAATCACCTGGCGGATCAAATCCAAACAGGCTGACTCGAAAACCGTCTTTTCCACGGGCCGCCCCGTGGCACGAACCAGTATTGCAGCCAGTTCGGGTCAGCACTGGCATGACGTCGTTTTCGAAGCTGATAGGGAAACGCGTCGCCGCATTGGCAACTTTGACAGGGATTTTCCGGGTAGCACCATTGTAATTCGCGACTAACTCCGCAGTACCATCCGCAGCGGGTAGCAACGCTTGCCCACTGATCGTCGCGACGGGGGCCCCTGCAATCGTCCACTCAACCCGATCGCTGATATCCAGCGTGACGCCATCGTCGCGGGTCATCACTGCGATGTACGACTGTTGATCCCGAGCTGAATCGAGAAGTATTTCCGAGGGGTAAACAGCAAATTCTGGAGTCAGTGGCACGTCGGATGGCGGCGTCGAAGTTTCGGCCGGCTCAACGGCACGCAAATCAGAGGTCAGCGGCACCGACGCGATGAAAGCCCCGGCCAAGATCTGGTAAAAACTTCGGTTCTTCGATCGTTGGCAATGTGCACGCATGGAGATGCTAGTTTTCATAGTCTTATCGAATCCGGTCAAAGCAAATTTCAAATGCAGTGTGCGTTAGTTTTTCATTTGGCGAAGCTGTTCAAGCCGACTAAGCGGCTTGGGGGCTGCCGGCACTTCCGGCTTCGGAGCTTCAGGGACTGCTGGCGCTGGTGCTGCAGGCGGTGCATCCACCTTCGGGGGAAGCGGCTGGTCGACACGCAATTCGCCCGTGCCTTGGGTCTGGATGATGTCGCCTGCGTCGCTGCGAATCGTCACGATGCAATGAAGCGTTTGATGGTTACCCACCTTTGCATCTGCAGCAATCGTCAACGGGAAAACGACCGATGTCGACTCGGGAGTAACGGGCTGTGTTGGCGCGGCGGATGTAACACCGGCAGGTAGACCTACCAGCTGAACCTCGCAGGTTCCAGCAAAGGGACGTAGTACCTCTAGACCCACCGCGAGACTCGTTTCTTGGCCCAGCTCCGCGGCGATCTTGGGGAACGTGAAATTGAACGCTCGGTCTTGCACTTCAAGCGAAATGGGCGGGGTCACCACTTTTCCTTGTCCATTCCCCGTGTCGTAACGCGCGATCAATAGCATCGGCCAAGATGCGATTCCGGCGCCACCGTTAGCGGTTATGGGGATCATTACTTCATTTTGCCCCTTCTCAATTTTCTTTCCATTATTCACCCCGACACCAGGCGGATTATAAAGTGTCGACAGGTAGACCTCGCCGTCAAAACCTTCATTGCGTTCGATGGTGACCTTCAAGTCTTTACTGCCATCCCGGACGATGGGCGTTCCAGGTTGGTGCAAGGTGATCTTGAAAGGAGCAGCATCGGCGACTGATACGGCAAGCCGCTGCGAATCATAGCCCCACATGTCAACACGGTTCTGTCCCAGCATCAACTGATGGCGAATGGCAATGCTGCCGTTAACGGGTTGGTTGGGGTCGGTCGTGGTACCGGTCATTTTTACAAGTGCCGCACCCTCGGGCGCATCAGCAGCGGCAGTTAGCACTACAGGGATCTCGCCGCGATCGGCTGCCATGGGGTAGGTTGTGGCGGTGATACCGGCGGGCAGGTCTGTGAGATCAAACTTCAGTTCGCCGCCGAAGTTTTCTCTCGCTGCGGTAATCATCATCGCCATGGATGCACCGCGAGGTACGGCGACCCCAACAGCCTCGTCGCGATCGATTTCTCGTCGATTAACCACCAACTTTGGTTTTGCGATCGACGCTTCGACGCGGTAGGCAAATGCCGCGCCTCCGCGACCGAGCGAATCGGTGATCCGAACCGTATGCAGACCGTCTTCAGCGGCTGTGAATTCGACGAACGAGTCCGGCTTTCCACCCGCATCGTCATTCCCCACGATCCCATTTTTCGCAGGCCCATAAACGTTCACGACCGTATCCAATGGCGATCGCAAGATGCTTTTGGCGAAAGCGGTAACAAGGATCTTTTGACCTTTCTTGCATTCGATCGCGAAGCAATCGATGTCTTTCTCCACATCGATGATTCCGCAAAAGGCCGCACCCGGTTGATCCGCACTCAAAGAAACGGCGACGTTCGGGGCTGCAATATCGTTGTTTGGTTCGGTTTCCACTGTGACAGGCAGTTCATTGACTCGAATCCAGTTCGGAGAGGGGCTGATTCCAGTGTCCGTTTTGGTGACCACAGGAAATCGTTCGAC
>JANOBM010000275.1:0-3525 GCA_031411655.1 Planctomycetaceae bacterium | reverse complement strand
CAAATAAGCCAAGGCAGGAAATAATAATCGCAATGATGGTGAAATAATTAATAAGTTGTGCTTGCCTGATTTCAACTTCATAATTCTTTTGGAAGTCCTGGTCAATGAAGCTGTATTCAAATGGTTCATCAGGATTAATTTTCTTCCAGGTTTGTTCTAATGATTGCAACGTATTTCCGATTTTATCTTGAACAACATGTGCAATCAGGTAATTGTAATCATCAAGGCTATTCAATTCGAAACCATAAGGCTGAATGGGTTCATGCAAATCCTTAAAATGAAAATTCCGGACTACGCCAATTATATGATGGCGAATTTGGACACCATCCCAATCAAAAGCCAACCATTTTCCTACAGCTTGTTGCGGATTGGAAAATCCATAGTTCTTTTGTGAGGAAGAGGCTGGTACTCGAACTTACAATGGTGGCGGGGAAATTTACTTGTGGGGGAATGAACCCAGGCAAACCCTGACTGGTAAGGGAGTAGATCCCTAGCTTCGTCGTGCTCACTGAGAATTGTCCCGATTCATCCATGGTAATGGTTTTATCGTTATCTGCTTCACTAAACCTGACAACCGGTAAAACCGATGCTGTTGAGGTCGTTGATAGCTGTTGCGTTGTAGTTACCTTGACGTTAGGCAGCCCGATTTCATCTTGATCGAACTTCCCATTTCGGTTCAAGTCGACAAATGTTTTGCCCAAAATGGTGACAACGGTCGCTTCTACGGAACCCACATCGCTGCCTGTGCGTTTTGTTCGCGGCTGCCCCAACTGATCCTTCAGCTCAAACTCATCGGTTGGGGCTGTGACTGTGCCTGTACCAATCGCTGGATTAGGCTTCGAAGCAGTCCCTTTGAGCAATTGGTGCACTGGCGGAAGCGTGCCGACGCGTGTGAGCGAGCTAATAAAATTTGCGTCTGCAGCAGTTAGTACGACATTGCCTTGGCCTGGCGAAGAAACGTACGCTCTATTGTTAGCGACGAACAACGAGTTTTTTACCAAAACGTTGTCCGTTACACTTGATTGTGCTCGATCCGTGTATGCGATTGTACTATGCAGAACGGAAATTGTTCCGAACTTTGGCGGTAATATTTGGCTTAACTGAGGTTGGCTTGAAGGTGCAAAAACAAAGATGCCATCTCCGGGGGTGTCAACGGTCGTTAAGTTAGAAGCTGAGGACACAAATACGACACTATTATTAGAACTGACCGGAACATCTAAACTATCTCCATTTGCAGGACTGCCATCCGAAGGCCTATTGATTCGTGTGAGTATAGGATTTGATGGATTTGTTCGGTTGTAAATAAAAGTATCGCGGACTTCATCGGAGTCATCAGGAACGAGCTGTGCACGAGAGTGAAAGGAAATCGAGTTCCCATCGGGGCTAATCGAACCACCGAAACTGTTTCCGTCCTGTTTGTTTTGGTCAGACTTAATACTTATTCTTTTTAAAACCGTCGGGAATAGGCCGTTGAAAAGAAACACATCGTCGCTTGCATTCGTATCAGTTCCACTGATATTCAAACTAGATGAATCAGACGTGAAGACGACAAGATTTCCGGTGTTGTCGATCGACGGACGCCTACTGTTGCCATCGTTTAGCATGCCGCTTTTGGCGACGCTGATTTTTGAAATCACTTCTTGGGTGGGTGTCCCAATATTTGCGATGTAGATGTCCTTCAGTGTGTCGTTACTATCGCCAGTCGCTATATTTGTCGCCTGCGAAGTGAATACGACATACTTCCCATTACCGCTAAGAGATGGATTGACACTGGCATTATTTCCAGGCGTCCCTGTCTGATCCTTGGTGATAAGTCGTACGCTACTAGTCGTAACGCTAGTAGGAGAAACAGTTCCTTCATAGAGATAGACCTGAGCAACGCCGTTAGTCGTAGACTCGAACGCTATTTTTAGGTTGTCTCCTTCCAGGCTGATAGATGGATTTTGCGAGTTGTTAAAGGTTGCGAAGCGAGGATCACTTATCAAGATAGTTTGATTAGTGTTTCGGTCGAAGAGAAAAATGTCTTTCGACTCATTTATGTCGTTGGCAACGAGGTTTGTTGCCTGAGAGTGGAACGCAACGAATCGACCATCAGGGCTTATTGTCGGTGCCTCGGACGAATTGTTTGGCTCAACTCCGTTTGGCCCGAGGCTGACACGTTGATAAATATTTTTTAAAGTATCAAAAACAAAGATGTCTCCATACTCAGCGTCGTCTACCGGGGTCCACGTACTGTTGGACGAACTGAATGCGATGAATTGTCCGTCGGGTGTCACTGACGCCCGGGGCACAATTGCGTCGTTCGATTTATTATTAAAACCACTCGCGATCGGAGCGGCACCTGACAGATTTGCCGAAAACGTTGAGTTGGCAACTACCAATGGGTTCGATGAAAAAGACTGAAGTGCGCCTCTACTATTATTATCAAAGGTTGAGCGTTGTATCGTCCCTGTTGAGTCGCCGCTAAAGAACACGCCTCCGCCAACGTTTGCACGGTTACCGGTTATCCATGATTTTTCGATGAGTGCATTTCCATGCCACACGGCGATCCCGCCACCGGCGACGCGATTGAAGTTATTGAGGCCTAGTGCCACATTATTCCGCACGATCACTTCATTTAATTCCAAAGTGCCGACAGACAGAATGGCACCCCCAGCCTGCGTTGGGTCAGACTTGCCATTTTGGACGGTTAAACGCTCAAGCCGTAGCCTCGCGTTTTCGTTTACTTTGAAAATACGATCTAACCCTTGCGCATCGATGATCGTACTGTCATTGGTACTGCCGATGATCGTAATGTCTTTGAAGACGTCGAAGTCCCCGGTGGATTGATTTGACCATTGATCAACAATATTGCTCGGTGCACTCAAGTCACTCGGTAGCCGGGAAGGAAAGAACTGAAAATTGGAATCGATCGTTGGGGCGATATTGAGGGTGTACGTACCAGGATTTAAAATAATCGTCTTCGGCGACGACGAAGCATTGGCCATTCGGATGGCTTCGCGAAGGGACAGCTTGTTTTCTGCCGGGCTGGAGTCAATCGTCGCATCGACATAAATGATACTTGGGTCGTTGATCTTAACGTTGAACTTACCGATAGCACGGGCTTGTATAGGTTGGACTTTTCCATTGTTGATTTTTGAGGACACTTTCCCGGCGACGGTCGATACGACATAGTCTCCATAGTCCCTGAAGTCCCATGTGCCACCTGGCGCGGTTAACGTATAGGTTACTTCTATCTTGGAGTTGTTCCCCGGAACGACTTGCAAAGTCGACTTTCTTTTCACTTTGAGCACTTCATTGCCTCCCCATTGCCGTGTGACAATGACATCGTCGACGAAACCGTCAGCATCGACGTCTTTTAAGGTGGCAGGAAGGATGCCCTCGGATTGTAGCCTGCCAGGTTTGGTTGAATATATAACGGTGAAATCAACGGTTTTGCCGCCACCTTGGGTGATATCCACTTTTGGCACTAATGCGGCGGCAGGCGAAAAAACATCGGCTTCGATTGCCTTCGCAATGTTTAGA
>JANOBM010000274.1:0-47305 GCA_031411655.1 Planctomycetaceae bacterium | reverse complement strand
GGGTGGGAAAAATGCGACTTAACTCAATCTGCAATACTTCAGTCGAGCAGGCCAAGTTGATTTTTGGGATCATGATCGAACTCCGGCGCCGCGCACTCGCTCGGCAAGAAACTGAGGGAGTGAAGAGAGTTGTTCTGCCTTCAGCAATGCATGGAACTGTTCATTCCGGTAAACCTCTTGGAATGCAGCGATTGCCATCAAAAGGCGGCTTTCGAACGCCTTTGATTTTCGAATCAGCGATTGTTGGCGCAGTGATTCATCCTGGTACGTTTGGACCAATGACTTTAATGAGACATCTTTGCTTACCGGCAACCGAGTTGCACACCTGGAAACCTTGCCTTTGTTTCGTCGGCTTTCAATGAGTCGCTTGGCTTTCACCAGCGCATCTCCTCGTAAATCGTTGCTCTCGTAAGCTTCCTGAAGTGCAAGCTGGACAGCCTTGTCGTCTGACGATGCGATCGTCACTGCCACACTGATCGGAAGTATCCCTTTCTCGATAGCGAGTAGCAATCTTTCTTCACCTTTGTCCAGCAACTTAAGTAAGCCACGAACATAAGCGACATCCATGCCGATCTTCTTGGCGATTTCTGGCGGCGAATATCCACCTAATTTCATCACGCCAAGGTCTCGCATCGTTTCGATGCAGGAGTACTGACGTCGGGCCAAGTTCTCAGCCAATGAGATCACTAAAAAGTCCTCCTTTGTACCTTCGGCGATGATGCAAGGAATCTCTTCCTGTCCCAAAAAGAGATAGGCCTCAAGCCTTCCTTGGCCGCAAACAAGGTTATAGAAGGTGTCTCCATCCTTAACCCCGGCAACCGCGACGGTGACTGGCTTTTTAAGACCAATCGCTTTTATATTGGTTGCAATTTGCAGAAATTTCTTTCGACCACGTTCTCTTGGGTTGAGGACATCGATTCGTTGGACAGAAATCATGACGATTGAGTTGCCATATTTGACGGTCAAAGTTAAACCTCTAATGCACAGCGGGAAGAAATTGAAGCGAGATAATCCAGGTTGTCGAACTGATACGTATCCAAGTGAACGCCATTCGTTTCGCAAAGCAGCAGCTTGGGTGAATCGATGTCAATGATTGGCAAGAGATAGAAGTCGGTCGGCCTCGTATTCTCAGGGTTCATCCGGACGAGAATCGTGACGTCAGGTGCGATACGGTTATTGAGTTTGACCAACCATCGCAATGATCTAGTTTGGGTTTCTCGGCATCGTGACAACACCATTGATGCGCTGTACTCACCATTGATCAACAGCAAGTCGGTAGCCGCATCCATGGTGACGGTCGCGCCCGACGCGCCCAATCTTGACATGACCTCCGAAACAAGTTGAGGGTAGAGCGATCGAAGGTTACGGTTTATTTCGACGTATCGATAGTCACGGTTCGCGGCAAGTCCGATCTGTTTGTATGCATTCAGTAGGCTTCCAAATCGAGACCGATACGCACCGCTTGAGGGCATCGTTTCGCAACCATCAATCAAGTGCCCTGACATGGAAGAGTGTTGGTCGGCAAGCAAGCGGAGTTGTGTCAGCATCTCCTCATCCGAAATGCGGCGTGTGCGTTCCTGAATAACGCCCCGTGCGATGAAGAATGCCTCAAGGGATACAATCGGCTGGAATGCTTGATCCTTGCGAACCCACATTTCGAGTGGATTCTCAACACGCTTTTTCTTGAGTTTGAATGACGTACGATTGAATACGTTGTGACCGACATATTTTTCATTCGTCAGTACCTGATTCACGGTACCTCGAGTCCATCGCCGTCCCAGGTCGGTCGAAATACCTTGATCATTCAGCTCATTGGCGATCTCAATTTCACGTTTTCCATTAACAGTGAACCTTTCGTAGATCCAGCGTACCGTTTCGATCTCACTGTCAGGCCCAGGTACTAAAACGACCCGATCTGTCTGCAGGCTCTTTCGTTCACCGTGTGCAAGCGCGCCCTTTGGCTCGCCGTTTTGATTGATAAGCATCCGCCGCAGACCGAAACCGGCTGGTCCACCCTGCCGATATCCAAGTTCAATCAAGCGACACTGGCCTTTGAATACCTTTGTCGAGAGCTCACGCGAGTATTCGCCAGCCATCGCTCGTTTAACACTCTTGATAATGGTGGACGTTGGCCCGCCATCGTTCTCAAATTGCTCGGCGCAGTAATGGACTTCGATACCAGCGCGTTTGCAAAGGTACTCGTAGTAAGCACTCTCGTCGGCGTCTTGGAACCGGCCCCATCGACTGATGTCGTAAACGAGGATCGCTGAGAAATCGGCATTCCCCGCTTGGACGTCATCGATCATTTTTCGTAGCGATGCTCGTCCGGCAACGTTCAGTCCGCTCTTTCCTTCGTCCGCGTATGTTTTGACGATTACAAATCCGCGCCGCGTTGCATACTCAATAATCACGTCGTCCTGATTGGCCGTCGAGTACTGCTGGTGTTCGGTTGACATTCGAACGTATTGAGCCGCGCGAACAGCTGACTTTGGATCATCACTCATGGCCGTACTTACACTTTCCGCTTTCAAGTAAGAACCGCACGCTTCGATTTGCAGACAGATCGAATGCTCGGGATGCGATTGTGCTTCGCGCCTGTGTGATTTCGTGGGTAGTGGCTGTGTGATTCCTGTGTGAAATTACAGGTCTAATCGGGGAGCAAGATTGCGCAATGTCCCTTCACCGTTCCATCGATGCCTTTCGACAGTGCTTCAAGGCCCGCGTCGCGTAGCTTGGCACGGAGCGTTTTCACAACGCTTCTCACCGCCTCGGGCGACCTAATTCCCTCCCAAATTTCCTCCAATAGCGTTTCATTTGAGACGTAGCTGTTAGGTCTGCGAAGCAACCGAACCAAAACTCGAAATGGCAACGTATTCCCGAGGAAGCAATTTTTCCCTTGGTGCGTAACGCTCAACAAGGAATGGTTGATTCGAGGCACCAAAGAGGAAACTGCTTCTGGATAGACGTGTGCCGCAGCGTTTAAATCATCCGGTTGACTAGTCGCAATGATCGCTTTCAGACTATGCAATGAACGGAGTGTTTCAGATTGACTGGCGATCAAATAGTCAATAGTGTTTCTAAGAATCGCATGCGTTTCAAGATTCATTGTTTTAGCTGCTTTTGAAAGGAGTTGGTGTTCACAACTGTTGCTCAGCTATCGAAAACCTGTATGTATATCACTCGTGTCTACTCACCTTTTTCGAATTGGTTAGGGAGAATGCAGTATTGTCCGCAACTCGACGTCTGGTTCACAATACCGGGATAGGTGCGCCCGCGTATGTCCGTATCGTGATGCCGCCGAGATCGCGGCCAGCAACGCGCCGGAGCGGTTTTTGAGCCCGAACGTGTATGCTTCATTATCGCGATGCCGGGTCGTCGCGCCGCTTAACTTTGCCCGCAAGCCAAATTCGTTCGTGCCCGAATCGATCACTATGCGGCCGTGGGTCGTCAAGTCCGTGGAATCTTTCAGCGATTTACACCCCTGGTTCAACCACTGTCGCTCGACGAAGCGTTTCTCGATGTCACTGGAACTTTGAAACCGCAGCCACCAACAGTCGAGCCATCAAGCAAGCGATTCGCGATGAACTTGATCTGCCGGCCAGCGTCGGCATTGCACCGCTGAAGTTCGTCGCCAAAATAGCCAGCGACATCAACAAGCCGGATGGGTTTGTCGAAGTGGCGAATGATGGCGCAAGCTTTTCTGGATCCATTACCTGTCTCGCGGTTATCCTCCCAAATCTGCCGCATCAAGGAATCAAAGCTGATTGCACCAGGATGCATCATTTGCCGATTATCAGTCGTTGGGCCTCCGTGACCTTTCGATCACAGAGGCAACAAATCCATATTGACCCCTTTGCCGCCTGCGGCTCATGTCGCGTTGACTTTCTTCATCCGCACGTGCGCATCCGAAACCGCGTGGTGGTTGCAGCCGACTTGACGTGCGATTTCTCGGTAAGACATCCCACCGGCAACCAACAGTTCACGGATTCGGGCATGGACTTCGGCTGGTAGCTTTAACCGGGGCGGGATCGAGAGGGTTTTGCCTTCCTTCGCCAACGCAATCGTCTGGTTTAGCTTGCTCTGTTTATAGGACCGTGAGACGACGTTGGGGGTCGTTTCCAATTTCGACGCAATCGCAATGAAGCTCAGATTCTCCTCTTCGACGAGACGGACCACTTTATCTGCCAAGACGGCGACCTTTGACGCGGGTAGGTCACGTCTAAATGTGAGGTCCTTGGGTGGGAGGTAACAGCGTTGCCCAGCCTCCCAGTGCCGTAGAGCCGTGTCGACGGTCTCCTTATCCACCATCAGGGCAACCGCTGCCATGGCATGAGTGCTCCCAGCCAAAACCATCTCCGCCGCGGATTTTGCGATTCTTTCGGCGTTTGTGAACATCCGGATGCCGACCGTTGCCGCTTCTCCGAATGTCCAACTACGGCTAGCGAGGAACTCCCACGTATCCGTACTTGGACAATTGCGCTGACGCGCAATTTCCACAAAGACCTTGGCATGGTTGAGCGTGAACTCAGCCGTCCATTGGGGCCGACGTTTCCCTGGCAATGGATCACCTTGTCTTAGTCGTATTGGACCCGTGATCGCTGCAAGAACAGATCCCGCAAGCGATACGTCTTCGTACAGAAGTTCCCAGAGCGAACCGATCAATGTTGCAAAGTTGTCGCGGCAAATAGGCGCCAATGATGACTTGTCGACATTCGAACGACTGATCGTTTCTTTGAGATCAATGATCTCACGTTCCAATTTCGCGACCGTCGCGAAAACTTGGTCGAGCAACTGATCGTCTTCTACGCTTTCCAGTTTGCGAGCAAGTCGGACTCTTGCGGCCTCTTTCTTCGAAAGCTGCTGACGTAGAGGTTCGACGTTTACAACGGGCTCTGAAGCGATTTCCACCAGGGCCGCGTTTGCTGCCGTCAAGAATTCGTCAACAAACGTCTCCGAAGAAAGCTGCTCGAGAATATGATTCAAGAGTGATTCTTCGATCTGTTTGACGGTCTTGCTTGCGTGGGCCGTGCAACCACCTGCTCCGTCACGTCCTTTATAGCAACCGACTACCTGACGGTCGCCACCATGGTTAGACCACATTTGGCTACCGCAGTGCCCACAAACTAGATGAAAGAGTCTTTTGGAATTCGCCTCGCCACGCGAAACCGATTTATCTTTGGGATCATAGGCGCGACTGAGTTCAGCCAATCGGTCCTGAACCGCCTGCCACTGGTCTTGGCTAATAATCCGCAGATGCGGCATGTCTCGCCACTGCCACTCATCTTCCGGAAGTTTGACCGTCTTGACTTCGCCCGATTCCGTATCGACTTGTCTGGTAGTCTTTCCCCATGGTTCGCGACCAACGTACATTGACCTACTCAACATGTTCCGGACCTGAGTTCCGGTCCAAGACCGCTTGCCGACCTGCTCTTGATTGAGCAAGCGAGATATTCGTTGTGGACTTTGCATCTCGTCGACGAAGAGCGAAAAGATTCGCTGTACCTGCGCCGCCTCTTCCTCATTGATCATTATCTGCTGAACGATCTTTCCATCACCCGTTTGCACAGGGTTGCTATCATCACCCAGTATCGGAACGAGGGAGTAACCGTAGCCAGGCTGGTAAAGCGGCCTGCCCTGATTGAAGGCATCCTTCATACCGCGATCAACTTTTTCACGAAGCTGGTCCACGAACATTTCGTGGATCATTGCATAGATCGACAGCATCATCTTCGACATGGCATTCGAGGAGTCGAACCCGTCTGTCACACCGACAAGTCGCTTGCCAGTGTTCTCAATGAGCCTGCCTAAGTTCAATGATTCGATTTGGTCTCGGCTTGCCCGTCCAAGCTCATCGAGATAGACCGTTCGAATTGGCGACATCGCGCGAGGAATCAGCTGCTTAACCAACTGATATCCGCGACGATGCTCGTTGGTCCCCGTCTTGGCGGCATCGGCGAAGACGTACTCCCAAGGCACGAATATTCCGTCCCTCGCAGCACCGCGAAGAGCGTTGATAAGTTGCTGGTTGAGTGATCGAGGGTTTGAGTTGTAGTCGCTGTACCGCATGTACGCGGCACCAACGTCAACTCCGGCTGGTAAGCCCTTGTTCTCGAAAACAGGCAAGTTCCCGCGAATGTAGACACTCTCGAAATGCGACGCCATCGCGGCGATGTTCTGGGCGGAGTTAGCCGGAATTAGGTCGGAGCCCACGAGTTGCGGCCAATGCTTCGATTGTTCCTCCAAATACGTCTGAGCGAGTGCTTCGATTGCATCGCGGTCTGCAAGACCACGAGGACGGACTTGCAGATCGAGCTCCCCTATCTCCGCGTCCGAATGGGAATGAGCTAGATGCGCTAGTAACTGGTCTTTATCAATGGACATGCGTCCGATCTTTCCCGGGTGACGAACGAAATCGTTCGCCATTCGGGAAGGTCCGAGGACTAAAACAGCAGGTTGACCCTAACTTCAATTGCCCTTGGGGCAGTTTAGAAATTCGATGTCTTCAGCGGAAAACGTAGTGAATTCCGGCAAAACCTGGAGTAAAAGTCGTACCTCGGCAGACTCGTTAACCATGGTGAGGCGCGAGTCGCCCCGATTCAACAAAACCCTGAAAACCACTAGGTTTTTTGGGGTTTTCTCGTTTTCTGGCGGGTCGCCTCAAACCTCCCAAATTGTCAGAAATTGACTCCGTTACACTCGTTTTGACGCCCGCGCATGTAACCAAAGATGTAACGGTTCGCAGACCATCAATCGGAAGGTTTGGCAGCAACTCCACCGCGTTCGCGGTCTGCAGCAAGTTCTCATCGGTGTAAGTGTTCATCGTCAACGCGATGTCGCTATGCCACATTGTCATGGCGTACGAAGATACACATGGACAAAGGCGTCCATACCTGTTCATCGACCTGCCAGCGATACAACTGTGCGGTTAGCAGATCTTCTGAAAGGACGAGGCTAAGGTCCTCGCGTGTCGGCATCAGTGCGTTCGTCGCGGCGTCAGCGAGTAGGCTCGTAAATACATCGGCGAGGCCGCCGGCACCGGCTCCATAGCTACCACCCGTCGCGAAGACCATCGTGTTCCCATTGATCTGGAAGTTGGCGAGCGACCAGTGTCGGTGCCTGCATGTAGCGTTGCCACTCCAAACGCCGCTGCTGTCAACATGGAACATAAACATCGTGTCATCGCCGTCTAGGTTCTTGCCATTCCAGACACAGCGTGTCCAAATCTGCTCCGGAGTAGCACCCATGGGTGCTGCTTTGGGTGTCGGTGCAGGGCAACCCAGTTGCGTGACAAGACAGGCTGCCAACCAGCAGATCGTAAAACGGTAATGCATGATCGCAACCAATTCGGCTGAAGACTGAACCCACCAGTGAGATCATTTCTAATTGAACTGACTTGCTGCGACTAGGATCCTGGACGATCCTGTTAGCGCCGAGCAAAGTTCGCTTCAGAGCCTCACGCTCGCAGCGATGGACCGTGATTGAATAGCGACTCTATTCGAGCGGCAAACGCTCTGGCAACAACGAACCGTGAGCAACGCAACTCGATGCATTCACGAGGCGGAAGAGCGACCCGTTCGATCGCGATCTCAATGCCCACCACCGGCGATAAACGCTTCCCGCGACGGTTCGAGGCACCTGCGCCATGTACCCCCTCCAGTGCACCGCCAGCAGGGGGTTTGTGTGTGTCGAGCCTATCATCCAAAGGCGGAATTGACCATTTTCCGCCAAACCCAATCCCCTCAAGTGGCTGGTCCATTCGGTCGAACCGGACAGACTCACGACTACAGGTCTAAAGTGCGAAAACGTCAAAAACCACGGAAAAATCTGCATTTGTCGAGTGTATTGGAAGGGCTCCGGAGGGCCCAAAACCGGCCTGAAAGTCAATTTTTGCATTCTTTAGCTGTTAGGCACGGTTGAAGCCCGTTCAAAGCGATTTATCTGCGATCGCGTTGACTGTCGGCCCCGTTTCACTCGCTTCGTCATCGCTTTTCATCCGCTCGGGCGGCTCCACTCGACTCAACGGGACGCCACTGATTTGGACGGCTCTGTCACACCGGGTAACACAATGGGTGTGTCTTGCCCTCGCTCCGATCGTCTCCCGCGTTATGCAGAGTATGCCATGACTTCCGTACCCCAGGCTCCCGACTTTCACCTCGGCCAACCACCGCTGCATGATCTCGACGTCACGTTGCTACCGATCAAAACCCAGCGACAGATCGCTTTGATTCAGTCGGCCCGCCAGTGGCTGCAAACACTCGAAGGCCCGCAAACGCCAATCAGTGAACGACTGGAAGCCTATTTGCGACTATCGACATCGCGGGTCAAGAACAAGATCCATTGCGATGGCATCCCATCGACGATTGAACTGAGCAACTACCTGGATCGTGATCGAACCAGCATTGTGAGCATTCGGTCTGCATCGCGGGTCAACATCCATGTCTATGACACTCTCTTGTGTTTGTCCGCTATTTATCCGCCCCCACGGCCCAAGCAATCGCAGAGCGATGCGAGAAGCGAACGCATGGGTGCAGCAGCCAAATGGTACATGGGATCAAAGAAGCGAACGTTGCTCAAACACTTGCATCGTGTCCTGAGCAAGGTTCCCCAGAAAACAACCGAACCGATACAACGGTGATGCGCAATCATGGCCATCGCAGGACGATCATGGTTACAGAACCAAGCCTTGCGATTGCCTATCGTGTGTGTGATCCATCAACACCTACGTTGCTGCTTCGCATTGTGATGGCCGCAGTCAATTAACCTAGAAGGGTGAGATCGTTCACACGAGTTCGGCATCAGCCATGCTTCTGTTGCATCGATGGGTGCGAAAGTTCAGGCCGAGGATTAATCCTTAAACACAACGTTGGACACGTGTAGGCGATGATATGCACGCATGCATAGAAACCGTCGTCTTGCTCGCGGCCAACGCGGTGTTCTCCATTCAGAACGACGTGTGCCATACTAAAGTATTCACCGTCCGGAAATTGATCGACAAGCTCACCTTCGCTGGTCTCGGTGGCATCGAGTTCATGATCCACCACTCCATCTCCGCGGGCATCAAAGGTGCATACGGCCCCGAGTGGCATCCTTAGCTGTGTTGCCCTCTCTTCATTCTTAGCACCGTCACCATTTCGCTACGAACCGACTTCAGTGACGACTCTTCACGTTTTTGGTGACGTGAGACATCTGTGACAGACTGCACACGTCACATCGGTTTGCTTGCTAAAAGATGAGCCAAGGGACGTCGACGCGAGCATCCGGTGCGTGCACTGGTTTGCGAAATGTGACTTGCGTCGTCGTCCTTACTAACCGCTAGGGTTTTAGATGTCTAAAGAACAGTATCAGAGACGCTACACCATTCCGTCCTTGGAAGACGCAATGGCGAAGGTGGCCAGCCGCATCAAAGGGGTGCACGAGGCCTGTTCCGCAGTGCCCAAAATCAGACATCAGGATTTTGACGAGCTTGTTGATTCGATCAAGGCCCACGGGCTTCTGCGTCCCATTGAGATCGACAACGAAGGCCAGCTGATCGATGGACGAAGTCGATTGCAGGCCTGTTTGGTTGCCGAAGCGATGCTCGCAGACACAGACATCGTTGTCACCAATGCCGACCCATGGGCAATTTCGCGGTCCAACAATGCCCGCCGCCACCTAACAAGGGACCAGAAGGCGATGGAGGCTGGACGGTTGCTTGAAAAAGAACGCGAAGTGGCCGCTCAAAGAAAGGCACAGGGGGCGAAGAAGGGGCGTCAATCGAAGCAGTGTTCGCTTGGTACGGATTCCGTACCAAGCGACGTGAAGCCGAAGAAACGGCAACCTCGCGCTACCGATAAGGTGGCCGCAGCGACAGGAGTGTCGCGTGAAGATCTGTCGATTGCGGAGAAAGTCATCAAAGCCGATGCGAAACTGGCCGAGAAAGTGGAAGCAGGTGAAACATCACTCGACGACGCTGCCGCGAAGATTGGTTGCGCACCGAAGAAGCGAGTCAAGCCGATCGTAGCAAAACCGGCCAAGCAGAGTCCGGCGAAAAGTGCCGCCAACGCGACGCCAACGGTCAATCCGTCGGTCTGGCAAGATGAGCACACCGAACTCACCGACTCAACCGATGGTATTCGCACGGTGCGCTGCCGTGAAGCGACGTTCTACATCCACAAGACGAAGCCGTTGCTGGGCGTCGTCATGCCTGAAGGAGATGAATGGTGGTGGTATGCAGGAACCGACGCAGACCAAGGGATCACGCCACAGCGTGAAGACGCCGAGCGAAACATCCTCACCCGCTTAACAGCAAACGAGAAGGGCAAGCCTTAACTGCTGCGTACGGTGTGAGCGAGACGCTACACCGAGTATGCCATTGGATTGAATAAACAGGCGTGCGGACGCTCGGTCCTCCGCACGCCTTACGTTGGCCGTTGCCGCAGTTACCCGGTATCCGCATCACTCAGCCATCCGCTCGCGACGTTCTTGCTGCTCGGCTTTGGTGGCTTGGGGTATTACACTGCGGAACTGGTTAGGAACTGGAGGCGATGTCGATGCGGACTCGGGTGAGGGCCTGAGAAGGTTAAGCGTCTCTTGATCGGGAGCACCTTGAAAGTATTTCGTCAACAGTTGCTCAAACACCGACCCAGTAGGCATGACCTGCGCGAACAACGTCGCGCATGACTGCAGGTTGCGGTCATCAGGGAATCCAAAGACCTCATAAGCTGACAGCCCGTCTAACCCAAGTACCGCTTCAGTACACTCAACCAATCGTGGGCCGAGTACTGGATGAACGATGTATGCTTTGGCTTCGCCGACACTCTTGATCGCCTATCGCATGGCCATCGAGCTGACACCAAGACCACCGAATTGCGGAAGGGTGTGCCATATCCAGCGAGACTTCTTTAGTCCCCGGCATATCTCGTTCATGGCCCGCTCGTAATTGCGGGCGCAGCAATGGAGATGGACCCTATTAAACCGAGGGCACGCGGAAGCAATATGCTAGGGACGAGCATGAACCCATCGATGGTCCACTCAAACTGCCGCTGGTCTTGTTGAATCGGGGCTTAGATGTTGGCAGACTCTCGGCCAGTCGGCTGTAAAGCCTTCGGCACCACGCATCCCACTTGAGTGCTCATCGCGTTGCGACGCAACGTCTAACCATTAATGTGTTTTGGCTTGAGATGGCTTTTTCTGCGTAGGTCCGTGAGCAGGTAGTCGGCGGGCAACCGCTGGAGCAACTCCGCAGTTCCATGCTCAAAGGTGAAGTCAAGTTCGTCTCGGGTGATTCCAATACAGCAGATGACATTCGCCGGTTTTCCAAGGTGCTGAAAGTCGGCAATCCGTTTGAAGAGTAGCGCCGAAATCGTTGACACCTCCGGAGTAGATTCGCCGATAATGTCGCCAAGAAATCGAACTAATGGGCTTCCTTGGTTCATGTTATTCTCCCTACTCATGTCGAGCTTTTCTCTTCCTTTCGCCCGAACCCCTCGCATTCAATGATTGGCTGCCCCGGATTGCTTGTTGGCTCGAAGGTCGCCAAAAAGCCGAACACGCAGAATACCGCCAAAAGAGCAAGAGAAGCGAACCGATGATGGCGAGTAGCAGTTTCATGAGGCTGACGGGCGATGGCAGCAATCGCTGTGACAATTGGTTACTTTTATTCTGGCTGCGTTAAGAGTCTTCATTTTTGCTCCCTACTTGTTCCGGGTTCCGCACTGTTTCGTTGCTGAAACTCCCGAACCTTTCTCTGGGTGTCAGCACTCGTGTCTTCGATGCCAAACTGCACGAAGCTCAGGCATTGCTTTGGGAATATCGCAAAAACAGGAACAGTACATTTCAGGGCAATGACAAGCCAAAACAACACCGGAACCGCTGACCTATAGAAATATCCACCTCTGATTCGGATTCGTCCCTTTGCGATATCGAATCCGATAGACACCAAGAAAAGCAAGCCAATGATTAAAAATGTAACGCCCATTGTTCGTTCCGTTGCCTTTGCGCATTGCTGGAGATAAGCTTGAAAATGGCCCCAGGGCGGCGCTGAAAATTGACCCACGGGGGTCGGGGTTGGGTCCTGAATCTCTGTCTTGGGCGAGGAAGATTTCGCCGCTGGTGGGGACTGCTTCTCTTTCATCGACTCACGGAATCGATAACTTTCACCATTCATCTCGAAGATCTCGCAGTGGTGCATTAAGCGCTCCAGAAGCGCAGCAGGCATTCGCTCGCCTTGGAAGATCTTTGCCATTCGCTAAACGGTAAGTTGCTCGTTACCAGCAAGCTGGAACGTTCATAACGATCCGCAATAACTTGAAACAGCAACTCAGCACCAGCGCGACTGAAACTTAGATAGCCCAGTTCGTCGCAGATCAACAGATCGACCTTATCGAGTTGCCTTTGCAATCGCTCGAGCGTTAACTGTTGCTGCGCTTGTTCGAGCTTTTGCACCAGAGTCGCGGCGGTGTAAAAGCGAACTCGCTTGCCCAACCGGCACGCAACTGAACCAAGAGCGATCGCCAAATGCGTCTTACCGGTTCCGCTGGAACTAACCAAAACGCAGTTCTGGTGAGCGTCGATCCAGCCGCAACGTGCAAGCTCGAGTATCATTGCTTTATTGATCCCACGCGCGGCGCTGAAGTCAAAAGTATCGAGCTACTTCTGGATCGGAAACGCTGCCGTATGCAAACGTTTTTGTAAAGCACCGGAAGCCCGTGAAGCCAGCTCCAGTTCGCTCAGTCGAAGCAAGTACTCCAAGTAATCCTGGTTCGCATCGGCTGCTTCCCAAGCAAGCTTCGCGTGCTCGGCCAATATCATTGGTAGCCTCAACTGCTTGAGGTTGGATCTCAGCAGTGGGCGTTCCACTGCTGCACTTGGTTTGATTTTCGGACTGACTGGCTTTGACATGGTTGACGCCTCCTTGAGTCATGAGCAACGAAACAGAATCATGCGAAGGAGTTCCCTCCTGCGCATCGTAAGAACTTGATCGTGGTGTTGACTCAGTGGGCTGGCGTCCGCTTGAAAGCAAGGCATCGAACCGCGTGAGATCCGGTGCAGGAACATGAACACGAGGGATCGCCGAAAGATCCGGTGCAACTGAATGTGCTTTGCTTTGTGGCACCTTTGAATCGAGCGGTTGTTTCATGAGTTGATCGCAGCGAAAGACTATTCTTTGAGCCGTCACCACGCCGTCTCGCTCGCACTGATGAATCGCTTGAAGAACTCGATTCCGCGAGTGATGAGCCAGTAACTGCAACACCTGAATGAACTGTCGCACGCTAGGCAGGTGTTCATGGCGTGCTTCGAAGTGCTCACGAAGTGCCGTAAATTCAGCGGGCAATCGCCAGTTGAGAAATACCTCGGTGTGGTCCAGGTACGCTGGCTTGCGATCGAGGATCGCAAGGTAGTGAAGCGGATCAAGAATCATTTCGCGTTTACCGTAACAACGATCATGCTTGGCTACGATACGACTGCCCCGGACAATGTCGATGCGATCCACATACGCTTTGACGATCACTGTCGAATTACTGTCTCGACGCGGAACACTGCAGCGATTACCTTCCCAGGCAACGGTCTGGTACTTGTCGATCTCACGTGATTCCATCACGCACGGATCAAACGCTGTTCGCGGTAGCGATGCTGCTTGTTGTCGTTCTTGATTGAACTTTTCACCAATCGTGAGCGATTGACCACTAACGGTTCGATGCATGTCCGCTTCGCATTTCTGTCGTAAGTATGCGTTGAACTCATCCAAGTCTTTGACTTTAGGAACGGGCGTGGCCCAGTTGCGTTTGAGCCATTTGACGCGTCATTCGACATGCGGTTTTTCGTTGCCACGTGCTGGCATGCAAGACATCGGTGAGAAGTTATAGTGACTGGCCAGCGTCTTATACTTAGGATTGAGTTCGCGTTCGCGTCCGTGCAGGATCGCTTGTGCAACGGTCTTGGGGTTGTCCCACCAAAGTTCACGCGGTACGCAATCAAAGAACTCAAACGCTTTGACCGTGCCATGCAGAATCGCTTCGGTCTTTTCACTTGGTAACGCGATCGCAAAGACGGCGCTGGAGTAAGCCCAAGTGATCAGCAGAACGGAGACGGTGCGTCGTCCTTCGGGGAAATCAATTTCGATCTCACCGAAGTCGGCTTCGACACGTTGGCCCGCATCGACGGCGATGGGCAAGAATGTTTCGATCTTGGGTATGCGCAAACTGTTGACGTACCGGCGGACCGCGTCGTATCCGCCGGTGAACTGGTGTTCTTGCTGCAAGCGATCAAAGATCCGCTTGATGGTATGGCGTTGCTTTTTCGGCGCGGAGAGATCGTGCTGGAGGATCTCTTGGACGAGCTGCTGGAAGTTGACCGCGAGCGTTCGCTTGGCTCGGGGCGTCCGCAGGGTATAAGGTTTTGGCTCAGCTTCTTACAGCACTTGGCGGATCTTGACCCGCGAATGTCTGAAAGTTCGAGCGATTTCACGAAGGCTCATTCCATCACGGTGAGCCAAACGAATGCGAGCGTAATCGTCCACGTTGAGCACCTCGGGCAAGCCTCCTGCTGAAAATCAGCAGCATAGCCAGCCACTCAAATAGGTGGGTCAAAATTCAGTGCCGAGCTCCCTGCGCCCTGGTCCGTTTTCAATGCTTATCTCCAAGCCGACGCTGACGTCCACCCAAGAAGACATTCGGATATCCGATCAGCTCAGTGCAGTCTGCCTCTCCACCAAATACTTTCCGCAAGATCTGATGCATCACGGTCAGAACATACACTCGAACCTGGCGCCACGTCCAAGCCGATCCAAACGGAATCACGCGACGGATCAGGCGACGGCGATGCGCGGACCAACTCACTGCCAAATGAGTACAATCCAAGAGCATTTGAATATCAGACCAGCAAGGCACTGAAGCCACTAGCATCAAAAGTCTCTGGCCATCCCAACTCAGAGAACTGACCAACCGTTCGACTACTCAACAAAATCGACTTGCCTCTTGCGATTGATTTAGTGCGTCGTTGATTAAAATAACAACTGTTCGAACGCAGCGTCGATATCGCGCTCACGTCGATGCTTCTCCGCAGTACCCGATTCCAATTCATCCGCTCGCAGTACGTTGCTCATGCTGCGACTCTCGCTTTCGGACAGAACACCAGTCGCTGACTTGGCCTTTACGGATGGAGTTGTAATGTCCGCAGCATCAGCGGATCGCCCAGTGACCACTGACGCTGATAGATTCTTCGCTATGACTGGCGGAGTTGCATGGACGGCATCCACGTTGATACGGATCGTCTGAAGTTGCTGTTGACTCGAATCATTGGAACTGACGGCGGGTTTGCTGCTCTCACCCTCACTCGTACCTCGACGGGATCGCGCTATCGAATTGAGTACCAAGAGAGCGTCAAGTGTGGAAGCTTTTCCATCACCGTTAACGTCGACAAACGGCGGAATGGAGGCAGGGCGTGGATTGGCCAGAACTACTACTGGAGACGCGTTTCGGTTTCGAGCAATGTAATTGAGTACGAGCAATGCATCTCTCGACGCGGTTTGTCCGTTCGCATCAACGTCCCATCGTATCTCGTCGTTTTGCCACGAGTTAAAGCTGCTTTTGACATCGATCCTAAATACGTGGGTAAAGCTGCGATCGTCTTCGGTAGAAAACACACTATCCCAGCCCGCATCTTCAACCAATACAGTGATTTCTGAACTGCCGAGCGAAAGAGGCTTGTATTGCAGGGCGCCTGTGGTTCCTTGAATCCGATCGTTGTAGACGACCGTTGGATTAGCAACGACGGTAGGATTGTTGCTGGTAGCACTGATTCGGAGTTTTGAATTTGCATTGCCTACATCACCCGACGTGATGCCATTTAACCCGATGGTCTGTACGCCAGCCGATGGCAAAACCGTCTGCTTCGCGATTCGACTCAGTGTGGGAGGCGTATTCAAGGTGACCGTAACGACTTCGTCGCGAACGGCGTCATCGGGTGTATTCAACACACCGTCGGGCCCTGCGTCCCGCAGCCTCAGCGAAATCTGACCCAATCCATAAACGCCGCCCAGCGGCGTAAAGTTAAGTGTGCCAGTGGTCTCGCCCGATGTGTAGTTAACACCTACGGTCGCAAAAAACTGTTGCGTCAAGCTGGCTGCGGTCAATGACAGTCTTTGCGTTTCGCCAATGCCCGAGGAGATGCCGGTCAGCGGCGCTGTTTGTGGACCAGGATCAGCATTGAGTATAAACGGCGAAACCGGATTGATCGTCGGCGGATCGTTTTGCTCGGCAACGGTGACGGTGATGGTTTCCGTTGTGGTGGCTAGCCCGTCGTTGATGGTTAGGAAAACGAGCGCCGTGCCTCGCTTGTTGATCCCTGTCTCAAACTGAATCTCGGCCGTTTCGGCACCAGGGATGCGTGTCACGGCGAGTTGCTTGAACATGGCGGGATTGTTGCTGGTGACTTGGACTGTGACGGTTTGCGTTTCGCCACCGCCAGCGGTGATGCCTGACACCAATACCTTTTGCAGGCCGGCGTTTTCTAAGATTTGCACGGACGTCGTTGCCAGGATACCGGTCGGCGGATCGTTCACGGGCGTGACGGTGACGTTAAACGTCTTTGTTGTCAGGCCGTCGTCGGCTGTATCGAATTGACCGTCGAGTCCTGAGTCGCGAACCGCAACCGTGACCTTGCCTTGACCCGACGCATTGCCTTTCGGTGTGAGCGATATCGTTCCTATCGATGCTCCGGGGAGGTAGTCAAGATTCAATCCTGTGAGCAGCGTTGGATTGTCGGTGACCGCTGTCACTCGCAGCAATTGGTTATCGCCACCTCCGGTTGAGATGTTGGTGAGCGAAACGGATTGCACATCGATTTGACCGTCGGAATTGGCGTCTGGATCTTCGGTGATCGTCAGATCACCGATAGCACCCAGTGTTGGCGCATCATTGAAATCTTGAATCGTGACCAGGTGGTCCTCGACCTCGCCGTCAAAAACGATTCCCGTCGGACTGGCGGTGCCGACTGAGCTGATTCTGAACCGCGCGGAGGTCTGCCCGATGGCTGCATCAAGGGGAACGGAGAACGACAACTCGCGATTGCCATTCGTAACGGCGAGCTGATTGGCGATCATTTCAGTCGATTGGAATTGGCCATCGCCGTTGAAGTCGAGCCAAGCACTCAAACGTGCCCCAGGTCCAGCGTTTTGTACATTGACATTGAATTTCGCCGTCTGTCCGGTCGTTAGTATTACCGTTGCGACACCATCATTGTCGTTCGCGCGGGACGCGCCGAGCGTTGGACCGACAGCCAAGTGGCGAGCACCATCGTCGGCGAGGGCCGTGCCATAGGATGCGGGCGCGTCACCGAAATCAAGCGTGCCGGTTGCCAGCCTCGTGAGCACAACGTCGTTACCGTCACCGCCAATGTAGCTGAGCCGGAAGAATCCACGGCTGCCCGCGTCGATAAGTGAATTCTCAGGCAAGCCGGCGAACTGGCCTTGCAGGGTCGAGTCCGCACCGACAAGTTGCACCAGAACGATCGCACTGCCCACGGCAGGTGTGAAACCAAAGTTCAGGTCAAGGGCCGCACCGCCCAGATTGACCGCTCGCTTCGCACCGCTCACCTTGACTTGGTCGTGGCCTGTTCCGGCAACCGCCCCGTTCAGATCGAATCGAATCGTGGAGCCTGATGACAGGCTGACATCGCCACCGCTGGTCAAAATCGCCGCACCAGCGATCGCCGGCCCAGTACCAATCAGCAGCGTTCCTCCATTGCCCGTGTCGCTCAAGCCAATGTCGAGTGTCCCTGCGGCACGGACCGTGCCACCGTCAAGGAGTAGTCGACCGGCTAAACCCTGCGCCAGTTCCAACGTTCCGGCTTGGGCGGTCAGAGAACCGGCGAAGCTGCGATTTGCGAGTTGCAGAGTTCCCGGTCCCGCTTTCGTCAGATTTGATGCGCCCACAATCGCTTGCGACAAGACGGTCGTTCCGCTGTGCGAGATGACCGCACTGGATTTCAACGTTAGAACGCCATTCACGTTGAGTTTGCCGTCTGTGGCGAGCGAGTTACCCGTTAGCGTTACTGGACCATTGAGTGTCAGGTCGCCCGCGCCGGTGGTCGAACCGAGGGCAATCGACGAGCCTGTCAACGTCGTGTTCCCCGTGACAAAAACGGGACCAAATTCAAGGGGATCGCCACTGGTTCGAATCGTGCCGATCAACGTCGTGGGGCCAGCGATACTCTTGAGGCCACCATCGAATTCAAAGACGTCCGCTGCGTCGTCGCCGAGCGTAACACCATCCGTATTGCCGAAGATGATCGGGTTGCTAAGTTTAGCGCCCTTGAGAAGTCGCAAGTTAAAATTCCCGAGTGTCGAGAATGTTGTACCCGTTACACGATCATCAAGCGTTAATTGACCGCGGGATTTTTGGATCGTTGTTCCGACCAATTTGAGATCGCCGACTGAACTGAGCAGAACGTCGTTCCCGCCACCGGCAAGGATGCTCAGTGGAGCATTGAGCTTTGTATCTTGAGCGGCGAATGTCAGCGTGTTGTCGCCGCCCTGCATATCGATCGTGATTGAGCTGGTTGGATTGACGAACGTTACCGATTCGCTTGTGGCAGCACTGCTGATCAGCGACTTGCCGTCATTCGCCACGCCATTGTCTCCCAGCGTGATGGAATCTCCGGCGTTCGTGAACCGGAATATTCGCGACGGGACGATGGCAGCGTCATCGATCGGTTCGAGGCCGGTGTACGTAATCGTCTTGCCATCAATGACAACCTGGCCATCGTGTGCATTGGCGAAATCGTGTGTGATCGTCTGGAAGCCACCCGCCGCATTGCGAACGCTCAGCACATCAAAATCCCCTAAACCATTGCCGCGGTAGACGAGTCCTCCGGCAGGGATCGCAGCCGTATCGATGACGACCGAGTTGTTTTTATCATTGCCTTCGACGGTAATCGACGCCACGCTTGATTGCGGTACGGTGCCAACCACTTGGCCCCCCAATCGCATGACGATATTGCCATTTTCGAGCGTGATCTGCACGGGATCGCTCGATGCGTTGATGACCATTGGGCGAGCGGTAGCGCCGCTTACCAACACAACCGGATAGTCTTCCACTTCGCCGTCGGGCGAAGGGCCTGTAGGCGCGAGGCCGCCCGCTGTGCTGAGTCGGAACCGTGCGTAGGTATTACCGGCGACGGCACCGGCGGGAACCGTCAAGGCCAATCGATTCTCGCCTGCACGCACCGTGATCGATGCAAAAATCTGTTCGCCCGCGTCCGTCCAATCGCCGTCCTGGTTGAAGTCGATCCAAGCATCTAGCTTGGATTGGGAATTCGCCGCGATTCCGCCCACGGTAACGATCACGCCCGCCTGAGTGTTGATGTTGCTAGTGATCAATGTGGTCACAAAGTTGACCCCATCATCGTCGTTGCCATTGGCGTCAGAGTCATCTCCGTCGGCGGCACCATTGGGTTGACCATCGAACTCCGTATCGCGTCGCTGACCGAGGACACCGCCAAGCGGCCAATGGGCCGCACCGTCGTCCGACTTCAGGCTTCCAAAAGGCGCATCGCCGTAGTCGGCGACGCCGTACCCGCCTAACGCAAACGTTTGCGTTGCCGCTGCCGTGTCATATTGGACTTCGATGTCCGCTGATCCGACCTCAGCATCAGCCGAACCGATGGCGAAGAGCGAATGATTGGGCGCGTTACTAAACTCACCAACCAATTGCGGCGTTTCGATAAAGACGGCACGATAGCCAGCGCGGATGACGTAATCGTTGGTCAGGTTGCTATACACCAGCGCGTCTTTCACCGACACGGAGCCTGCGGTCAGACTTCCGACTATGGTTGGGCTTGAGTTCGTAAGGACAAACCCCGCGCCCGTGTCAAAGGTGACGTTGCCGCTCACGGTGAGCTGCTTCGTCTCATCGCCGACTGGCGAGAGCACGGCATTTGACTCGATAATCACATCGCCGAGAATCGTACCATTGCCTAATAAAAACGCTCCCGAACCGCTGACAAACACGTCCGAGGTTAACGTACCGAAGACTTCGATCGAGCCGTTCTGCACGTTCGTCGCGCCGGTGTAATCATTATCGTTATCCAAAATGATGGTGTTATCGAATGTCGACAATTCGCCCACACCGCTGACGATGCCCGGGAAATGAGCAGGGCCGCTGACGATCAAATTGTTGGCTAACAACGTCCGACCGTAATACGTCTGAAAACCCTTCGTCGCCACGAAGCCACCGCTGATGGTGACCGAGTCGGCGTCCAGTGTGTCCAGAGGCGAGGTCTTGCCGATCTGACCTTCGAATGCCGACTGACCGAAAATCGCAAGCTTGCGAGCTTCGCCAGCCGCCGAATCCACTTCGCCCAAAGTGGTCAAAGTCGCGTTCAGCACAACATCGCTCATCAAATACAGGTGGCCTTTAAAGGTCTGCGTGTCGACGGTCGTCACATTACCGCTCAGCCAAATAGGCGAGGCCGCGGTAACGTTCCTGCCCGTAACCAGCAGCGAACCGAGAGCGTCTTGTGTGCCGAGACCGCCGAGGAACTCAGTGCTGTCCGAGTGAATCACGAGGTTGGCGCCGCTCGTAGCGTTGATCTCATCTGAGAAGAACATCGTGGAAGCATCGAGCGTCGTGTCCGTGACCAGAGTTACGTCACCCAGGTAGGACTGACTGCCGAGGGTATAAATGTCACTGGCAAGGCTGATCGACTCCGCGCCGATCGTTAATTGTCTGACCAGTGGCGTCTGAGGCGCGCCCCACTGGACCGTGCCGGATTTCAAATCATCACTGGGGTACAAAACCAGCGATGCAGCGAAGTTCGCGCTCAGGCCGTCGACGGCAATCAAATCGCTTGTTCCCTGACCGCCAAGGACCGTCAAGCTGTCGGTTGGATTCGCGAACGTGAGCGTCGTCCCGAGGCTGCTTAGAATAGACATTCGCGAATCGCCTAACGGTTGCAACGAGATCGTTTCCGATTGATCGCTGAACGCCAACTTGGAGTTGGTCGAAGTCAGCGCCGATGAAATCTGGCTGACGCCGGAGAACACGATTTGATGGTCGTCGGCGACAATGCTGCCCGCGTCCGTCGAGTTCCAGTCGAAGTCAACGCTGGCGAAAGGTTGGTTGCCGGTCAACGTCAAAGTGTTGCTGAGGGGCGTGCCACTGCTGAGTTTCGGAACAAATCTCAAATCGATCTGAGCCACCAAATTGTCGAGGTCGACCTTGGCTTGGGTGCTAGCCGTTGCGGTGTCGAGCTGGATGTTATTCAAGCCACTGTAGAATAAGCGACCAGAAGGACCAAACAACGTCTCACTGGCGCCAACACTGATCGAACTGGCGTTGATTTCGAAAGAGTCGGCCGTGAGGTCGGATGAGTCGATCATGGTCAACCGATTGTTACCGGCACCGCCGTCTACCCGCAATTCAAAGGCGATAAAGTCCAGTGTACCTTGAGAGCCAGCGACGCCGTCGCTGTCCAGTCGCAGTTGATCGTCGCCGTCACCGGTTAGTAGTTTCAGAGTCTTGGGTTCTACAAACGTCGTTGTAACGGCCGCAGGCGACTTGATCGCCAGGTCTCCAGACCCTGCGTCGGTCAACTCGATGTCATCGTTCGCGGCGCTGAAGGCCAAGGTTAGATTGTCAATCGTCAACCTGGAGGCCAGGCTTTCAACATTCGCATACGACATCAGCGCGTTGTTGATCAGTGAAACGGAACCGCTTGTGGCGCTCGCGTAACTGAAGGTTCCGTCGCTGAAGTTAGAATTCTTAAGACGGATGTTGTCGGTGTCGTCACCGCCATCGAATTGGATCGTTTGAGCGAAATCAGCAAGGAAATAGTCGAGCAACAGTTGATCGTCGCCGCCCAATGTCTGGATTGCGATACCGCCGGTCACTTCGGCCAGTGGTACTCGGATCGTATGGGTACCGTTCCCTTGCGCCAACGCAATGTCGCTGTTCAGGAAATTATTGGGATCAAAGATGGAGATGAACGAGGCATCGCCCGACACCGTCAATACATCGGTGGCCGCACTGCCTCTGATATTCAAAACACCATTGGTCATGCTGACCATGGTTGTGCCTGCAACCGGCGTTCGAGCGGCGAAGATATTGACACGGTGATCTTCGACTTCACCATCTAACGCCAATCCAATCGGAGACAAGTTACCCGCGCTGCTCAGTCGGAAACGAGCGACGGTGCTTGTTAGCGCCGCCGAAGCTGGAACCGAGAATTGTAACAGATTGCGACCGTTGACAACCGCTTGGTTGGTGAAGATGCGTTCGCTGACCGCGTCAAAAACATTGTCGGCATTGAAATCGATCCAAGCGTCTAAGCGGGCACCGCTTGCGAGATTCGCATTGGTAACGTCGACCCGCACGAAGGCTTGCGTGCCGGCCAGAATTTCGCCGAACAAGACGCCGTCTTCGTCGTTCAACGCCGCGTCGAGGTCGTCATCCTGGTCACTCGCAAATACGACGTTGGTGTCCTGCTCGGTATCAATGAGTAAACCGAGGATTGGGCCACCTACGATGTGGCGGGCACCATTGTCTGCGAGCAGCGTCTGATTCCCGGGCGCATCACCAAAATCGAGATTGCTTTGCAAGTTGACAACGTAGTCTTCGACTTCGCCATCGAGGGCTGCTTGGGTCGGATTTAATCTGCCAGCCGAACTGACGCGAACGCGGGCCGTGGTCAGACCGCTGACTGCGGTGACCGGGATTCTGAACAACTGGATCAAGTCTTCCTGGCCCTTCGCCAGAATGCTTGTGGCAATCTGCTCGTCCAGGTCGAAGTCACCATCTCGATTGAAGTCGATCCAAGCGTCGACGTACGCCCCATTGCCGGAAGCGTTCTCGACTGACACCGTCATCGACGCATTCGACTGGCCGATACTTGTCGAACTGAAGACCACGCCGTCGTCGCTGGCATCGTCGCCACCGATTACATCACCGCTGGTTTCTGCGGTGACCGAATCACCGAGCTGAAGCAGACCGACGTCATGCGTTGGTATCCCGTACGATGCTGGTGAGTCACTGAAGTCGGCCGCCCGGGACGCCATGGTTAGCACGACATCGTTGCCGTCGCCGCCGACATAGCTAATGACGAACCAATAACCGCCGGACAAAAGCCGACCGCCCTCGGCCAACACGCTGCCAGCCGGATCGGTAAAGCGCCCGACGATCGTCGAGCCAACATCGGTGTTAACGATGGTGAACGCTTCATTGATTGTGGGAGTGAAGCCCAACAAGACATTGAGGCGTGCGTTGGCCAGCGTCACGGTGTGTCCTGATCCTTGGATCTGAATCTGGTCATATTGTGTACCCACCGTTGCGCCGTTGATTTCGACATCCAGCGAACTACTGGGGATCAGCGTGAAGTCGTTGTTGATCCGCAAGATTCCGGGCGACTCACCGGGTGTAAAGGTGCCGCCATCGGTCGTGTCGACTTTTCCTGTCACGGTACCACGACCGCCTAGATTCGCGTTACGCTTCACGATCACATCCGTGGCAATGACGGCACCGGCTTGAACTTTAATCGATCCTGCCTGAATCGTCGTCGGCCCCGTATAGGTGTTGACGCCGAACAACTTGGTGATCCCAGACCCGGTGTGCATCACGCTGAGCGGGCCGGCGGTTTGGTCAATGATTCCGCTCACGATACCCGCGCGATTGGTGCCAAGCTTGAGCGTGGAGTTAGCCGCTGAATTCAGCGTGATCTTTTGGCTAAATGTTAGGTCGGCGCCAACGAATTCGGCATTGCCGCTCAGCACTACCGGATCGTTGTAAGTTTGGGTGTCAGCCGTAACCGTGACACCGGCACCGAACTGCGTTAAGCCTCCAGCGTCGGTGGTTAGCGAAGTTAGCGTCGTGACTTGGCCAACCGCGCCGTTGAGTCGCATACTGCCGGTTCCGGCGTTAAGCGTTAGGGCGAAAGCACCATCGACCGGTCCGTTGAAGACAATATTGCCATCGGAGGGCAGGTTCTTCGAATCGACCGTGATGTTGGCGGACAGCCTTACGTTTCCGGTGAACGTGACACCTGCAGTATCCACCGTTCCCGCGACGGTGATCGGACCGCTGGCCCCCGCATCCAAAGTGACGTTAATGGGCGAGTTCAATCCCTGCGGCAGATCGATGGCGGAACTGCGCATTCTTAAGCTTGCGGTCGGCTGCTTGAAGCGGGTCAACGTGCTTCCAACGAACAGATCGAACGTACCGGCGACTGCAGTAGGATAGATCCGTGCCACGTCGTTTCTCGCTGAACTGTCGATACCGATCGTCGTGGCGTTAAACAGCGAATCGACGTTGACCGCCCCGTTGAGGACAATCGTTTTCGTGATGCCAGATGGCTCCGACATCACGACAGTGCCACTACCGTCGACGCCTTGGCTGAACTGAGCCGATGCCAAGGTCGGGGTCGAGACATATAAGATCTTGAGCGTATCGCGAGGATCTGTGGCCCTACCGCCATCAAGATTGAGCTTGGGAAAGAAACTGCTACTTTGAACCAAAAGTGTGTCGATACCGCTGGCGGTCGTGACCTGCACCTCGCCCACCGATGCGCTAGCTCCATTGCCAATCGTAAGCGCGGCCATCGGTACGACAACATTCTTCAACGCCGTATTGATGGTTGCGCCCTTAGCAATCAGCGCCGGACTAAGAGATACATCAGCGATGACATCGAACACGACTAGAAATATCGACGAGTTCGCAGCCAGAGTCATAATGTCGCTTCGATCTCCAAAGCTGGTAACGAGCAGATTCGGGGGCGCGCCCAAAGAAGGAGTGGCCAGATCCACCACCACACCACCAATTGCAACCACATGGTCTTCGACTTCACCCGATTTAGCGGAAGTTGTCGGGCCGAGGTCGCCGTCGCTCAACAGACTGACTCGCGCCCGCGCCACTGTGTTTCCGGCGGCTGCGCTGGCCGGCACGGTCACGGTGAACGTCTGGAGACCGTTGGCGTTGACAACCATGCTATTGACAATTTGTTCCGCTGCGTCGAACACGTTGTTGCGGTTGAAGTCGATCCAGACGTCGACTTGAGCCGACTGGCCCTGGCGAAGGTTTTGCACATCCATCTTGACGGTGCCAGCAGCACCGCGGCGCAGGTTCGCTACGCTGAAACCGTCCTCATCGCCGGTGCTCACGGTGCTTGCGTTGGTTGGCACGCCTGCTTCTTCGAGACGAACCGAGCCAAGTCTCGGGCCTTGCGCAACGTGCTGGGCCGGTGCGTATCCAATCGCGTTGCTGAAGTCAGAGAACACGGTTGTCGATGCTGACTGCGTCACCATGCCGCCATCTTGATCGACAATCCGTGCAGTCACGCGATCCCCGTTGGGGCTGGCCGAGACGTACTGAGCCGTGAAACTCCAAGTCTGATCACCTAATAGGTTGAACGATCGATTCAACACCAAAGGAACTTCGAACTGCGTGCCGGCAACCGCGTTTTCGACGAGCAATGTTCCTTGCAGGTTGTCGGCAGCGAAGTCGCGTACGATGCCAACAATCGTGCGGCTCGGATCATTGAATGCTGGTTGGCTAGGCTGCACCAAAGGGATCCCGCCAATGAACCTGAGCGTGCCCTCCGCAACCTCTAACCTCGTGGGAACGAGATTGCCCACAACAAAAGTCGATTCGGCGGTCACTCGATTGCCGCGAGCGTCATCAACCGTGACGATTCCGCGCCAAGTGCCGGACTGGTCAGGGACGAAACTTGCTGACTTGGCCTCTACCGTCCGCGTGGCCCCATTAGGGGCGATGACTTCCCAGGTCACACTTTCGTTTTGATCCTTGTCGCCGACGTATGTGATCACCGGAACAAGCGTGACCAATTGGCCGTCGTTGATTGGCGGCACGTCCGCGACGCGGACCCTGGGCGCGACGGCGGTGACCGTAATTGTCATGGTGACCGGATCCGAGACCGCGCCATCCTTGTCCATTGTCGTGATCGTGACGGCGAAGATTCCAGGCCGATTGTAAAAGTGCGTGATCGGAACCAGTGGATCAAGATCGCTGTCAGTATTGCTGTCACCCCAATTGACGGTCAATGTGAGCGTATCGTCCGAGCCGGGGTCTGCCAATGTAAACCCAGTCAAGGTCACGGGCCCGACCGGTGCTGAAGCTTCGATTGCAGTGAGTGATACATTCGGGCGATCGTTTACAGCGCTAAAAAACAAGAATTGGGAAGTGGAGAAAGTTTCGGAGCCGGCGGAACCTTGAATCGTGTCGGTGACAGTCGCCTGAACCAAGTACTCGCCGTTGTCGGACGGCACGAAGTTGATCAATTCGCTCGTACCGGTAAGTAGTGTCTGAAATGCATTCGCTGTGTTTGCGACACTCCAGGAATAGGTTCGCGTAGCCCGGTCCGATGGGTCAGTCGCTTGGCCCAGATCGATCACGATCGGGCTTCCTTCCGTGACGGTTGGAAGTGTTTGAAGTGGGTTGCCACTCATGGCAGCCTGAACCGAGAATTCTCTTCCGCCCCCAGCATTGAAATATCGCACATCGATCTCGTGGATGCCGGCCGCAAGAGTGATCGTACCTGTTTGGGCGTTTGGTGGCTGAAGCTGGTCATTGACGACGACCAACGTCCCATTTATCGAGAGAGTACTTCCGTCGTCTGAGATGGTCTGGAAGGTGTACTCACCCGCGACCGTGATCAGCAGCGGTGCCCGGAATCGGTAACCGAAGTCGTCATCTCGGTCACGATTCACGATCGAAAAATCGGTTTGAACTCCGGAACGTTTCGGGGTTAGGAATTGGCTAACACTGGTTAGACCAGGTTGCTCGAAGTAATCGAACCGGACGGGGCCGAGTGACAGGTTGCCTCGGTTTTCGAGCTTCAACACAAGCTGTGGATTTACATTGATATCGACCGAATCAACATCCAAGCTACCCTGGGGATCAATCGTGGTTTTGGTCACCGTATATCGGCCGGCGAACATAGGCGTGAACCGAAATTCCGGACCGATGACTGTCTCGATCAATTCACCGTTTGTCGCGGTGATTCGCCATTCGTGAACAAGAGCTGCGGCATCGACGGGGCTCGGATCCGGACTCAAGAAAAGTTGACGAGCTTCCAATACAACTTCGGTACCAGCGACGACCGATGACCGGGGCGTTCCCGAAATAAACATCGTCGGTGCTCGGTTCGTGACGATGAGCGGTACCGAACTGGTGGTCACGCCCACGTCATCTGCGGCGCTAACCTCCAAGGTGTACGTGCCATTGTCACGGAATTGGTACGACGTCTGGCGAGCGAAGCCAGGGGAAGCATTCGTTGTACGGACGATATTGATCGGATCGGTAATCAGCGCATCGTGATTGCCCGTAGCATCGACGATTCGATTTCTGCCCGGTTCATCAAACGGATAGTACGCGACTAGGTTTGCGGTTTGCGGGGAGAGCCTAACATTTCGATTCGCGTTGATCTCGTCAGCGGCGAGTGCACGATTGAAGAACCGAAGCTCATCGACCGTCACTCGAGTGCCCTTAACATCCAGGGAATAGAGACCATCGCCAAAGCGGAAATCTTTGTCGACAGCCGTTAACTGCAGTAAGGTTCCATCCTTGTAGAGTGCCCATCCAGAGTTGCTGAACGTCAAAGCGAGATGGGACCAAACGCCTGGCGTAAACTGCGACGGGATGTTTGCACGACTGAAGGCTTCGGACGAGCCATATTGAAATCGGATTGATCCCGTGCTTACAAACAAACTGTAGAAGGAATCCCCGTTGATCACTGGAATCTCTAGCGACGCATTTTGCGTGAAATCGCCGTCGAAACGGACGTTCATTTCGAGCGTAAACGACGGTGAGGCTAGTCCAATTTTGGGAACGGTTATCGACTGTGAGTTCCTGAACTGCAGCGCGTTGTCAAACAGCGGGGTGCGAACGCCGTCCGGGTCGATGACCGTCGCGAACGCAGTAGGCTGGTCGCCGGGGTCCGTGATGTTGGTGAAGCTGCGGGTGAGAACTGCCTCCGTGAGCGTCGTTCCTTCATCGATACTCTGGGTTGCAAAACTGGTGAAGGTTACTGTTGGCAGAACATTGCGAACGATACTGAATGCGCCCGGCGTAATGACAATGCCTGGACCGTTTTGGACTGCAGTTTCCAACTGAATTCGATTGGGTGGCAACGATGCATCTGCGACATTGGTTTCGTACCGAAGTTCGTCGAGCGAAGAGAACTTGGCAAATGCGTTGGCCAGTGTGGTTTGATTCGTTTCCGTGGTGCCGACGCGCAACTTTACCAGCGAAGTTGGTAGGTTTGTGAGACTTGATAGCGGCAAAACCAAATTGCCGATATTCAGCACTCGGAGGTTAGGCAGACCCACCATTTCGTCGCGCAGTGGACCTTCCACTGCACGCCTCGGTGTGATCGCGGCTAAGGCCGTCGAACTATTAGGAAGCTGAGTTTTAAACAGGCGAAGGTGAACGAGATTCGTCAGCAACTCCAGCCCTTTGAGATCCTTGATCGCCTGGTTCGACAGGTCAAGGTAAGCGATCGATGCGAGGTCAGAAGCACGTAAACTCGACCTGCGCCCGTTACCGAGCTGATTATTAACCAACGACATTAAGACAGATCGCAGCATAGGATCTGGAATAGCGGACACCGGGATGATCGGATCGATGTCGCTCGACGGGCCGGAGATAACAATCAGTTGCGCTGTCGGAATGTCGGTGACCGGAACTGACTTCCTTACGTCGCCCGGGTCCACGTCCTGAATTTCGCGGTCTTCGGCAAACAACGTATCCTTGCCGCTACCTCCGATGATCGCATCCTTGCCGCCATTGCCGACAATCGTGTCGTTACCATCACCGCCGGACAAACGGTCGGCATCGGGTTTGGTGAACTTCTCGAGTGTTTGACCGGCTAACGGAGGATTCACCTCCAAAGTGAATCGGCTATCACTGCCGTCCAGCGTAAACACGCGAGCGAAGTAGGTCCCTGCCTCGATTCCACGTAGCGATAGGGCTCCGATCCCGCCGCGTAGCCGCTTGCCGGTCGCGCTGAGCAGTTCAACTCGCAACCGAGGATTGAGGCTCAAATCAAGGCTGTCAGGTATAACTCGCAAACCGTTGTTGGCCAGTCCGTCACCAAGTGTGGTGAAACGGAAGAGTCGTTCCCTTATGCTGCTGGTCAACGAATAGGGTGCACCATTGTTCGTAAAGGTATAAGTCCCCAGGCCGGTATCGGCCAGAAATTCACCGCTACCAGGAACACTCGTCGTGCTGATTTCTTCAAAGGTCGGTGCGACTGGATTCGATGCTGGACGGCCGTAAAGCGTATAGATGCGACCGACGTTACCGATCGACGTGGGACTACTCTGTGACGTCAGGCTATTCGCGTTGGGCGCGCTGATAACAAGGTCACTGATGCCGTCACGGTTGAGGTCCAAGTTTGGCGAGGACGAAAGCAGCCCGAAACCGTCCCCCAAAGATTCGCCAGCGAGAATCAAGTCGGCCTGTTCAAATGTCAGCGTTGTCGTACCGGCGGCGATTTTGTCAGAAATCGAATAGAAAACACCCACGATCGCGTCGTGGAAAGTATCGGGCTTGCGGCGGACGGCCAAATCGCCTTTGCCGTCGGCGTTGAAGTCGCCCGCTGTACCGGTCATCAGTTCAATCGAGGTACCGGAGACAATAAGGCTCGGGGTTGCAAGACTGACTAGAGAAGCACCGCGAAATACATTATATCGATCTAGTCGGCCAACTCCAACTTCGAAACTACCATCACCGTTTAGGTCCCCAAGGTTTGCAGGCACAGCGGCCGCTGCATCGACTGAGTTTTTAAGCAATATTCGCCACGGTTCCAACGTACTCGCTCGTCGAATGACTGGAGATGAGGCGTACGTGGTGTACGAGCTTAAAGACGAAGCAAACCCATTGTTCGAGTCATAGGTAACACTGGCTCTAAGGTTAGCTACCACTGGTTGTGGATTGAAGTTATCGGGACGAGAATTCGTGGCAACCCGTACTTTTGCGAGGGGAAAACGTCTAGATCCGGAGTCAAGGGCTTTAATAACTTCAACATAGTAGTTCTGCGGAATCGAGCGCGCTTCAAGTTGACGAAATCCATGTTGCCCCATGTTGAAGGGATGGATGACGACTTCATCAATCGTCCGATCGCTGCCTAAGTCGACCAGCCAACTATAGCCATTCGCATCGGGAAAACTTGGGAGCGTTGGATCATTAATATTAATGATGGAACGGATATCTGTCGCAGCCGGTACCACATTAGGTCCCGCGAGCCCATCTAACGCATAACCGGCTTGATATCTTATCCCGCTAGAAGAATTGAACCCAAGATCGCTACCTTGCGTTGCTGTTTTGCCTAATGCCACGTTCGTTCCGCCAGACATAACCTGCACTTCGGCCAGAAAGAGACCAGAAACCTCGTTGCTATTCGGATTCAATATGCTGGGGAAGTCATCTGGCACTGAAATACGTACGTAGCGTCCAAATGGGGCCGCACTGATGGACGTACTAAGCCGAATCGCTCGAACTTGTAATGGAACTCCAAATCCTGTGAAACGGATGGAAGTCGCCCCCCTGGATACCGATAATCCGTGGAGTTGACTATCAAGGGCTAGCCTATTTGTGATTTGTTCAAACAGTGCCTCAACGCTTAGCGTCGCGCTTATTCCGCTCAAGACAATAATCTGTTTCGCGGCGGGATCGTCGCCTATTGTGATCTCAAGGTTGTAGCGAAAGTCAATCTTCCCAGGCTCGCTTATCGGAGTGGTCGTAGGGGGCCAACTCAACGTGGCAGTACTTGCAACACCCTGAAGCTGCTGATCGGCGTTGAAGCCACCGATGACGAATGCGTCGAGCGGCGGCGCTAACTCAAAGACACTGTTGACACTCGGGGCGGGAATTCCTTCCTTCAACAACACGATGTCTCTCGTTGCATTGTCCGCCAGAACACTAATTGAATAACCCTCCAGTCGCGTACCGCAACAATCGGTTCGATTGTAAACCTCGATCCGATCGATCTTCTGATTCGAACCTAAGTCAACCTCCCAAAATGGGCGAGCACCTTGAGGATCGGGATTGGTATGCGTGACAGATGAGTTACTAAAATCTCCGCTTCGATTGCCGTCGACACCGAGGCTTGCCTGTCCCCGAGCACCGTTCTCAAAATTGCTGCTTTGGATAGCCGGACGGTTTCTTGCGATGTTAACGCCATTGGAATACACCTCCACTTCGGCAAGCGACAAAATGCCGGTACTCGGCAATTGGATGCGGACGAACCTGCCAGTAACACCACCTTGATCTAGACCAACGTTTGTGGAATCTACCGTACCAGGGATCACCGCCACTGGCAGATCTCCAATAAGGCCTTGATCCACCAAAATTGTGGAGACCTGTGAATCTGGGCGAAGCAATGGCTGTGGCGATGCCGGCGCGTTGTTGAAAACCGGTGTGTCTTTGATCGTCCTACCCGGGAATATGAAGCCAACCAAACGCTGATTTCCAGTCGTCAGATGCCCACGCTCTGCCTTCTTAACCGTGAGCAAGACATCGCTGAAACCGCGCTCGCGGAACGAGCCAACCGTTACAGTGGCGTCACGTGCGGTCGACGGTGTATTAGGATCAAAGAGCTGGACAGGATTGCTGACAATCGTACGGAAGGAAGATGCGACATTGGGAGAACTCACTGCCTGGGCGAGCAACCCGTTTGGTAAATTGAGGCTGGCATCCCATTGTCGCGGAAAGTCGATCTCCCGAACGCTGGGCCCGGAGCCGATGTTCACCTTCAACTTTGATCCGCCGAGCACGATGATTACTTCGAGCAACGACGCGCGATCACGCAAAAACACCAAGTCGGTCGTGCCGTCACCATTGATGTCACCCATGCGCTCGGCGGGCATCCCGACCGCCGCATGGTCAAAAACGATGTCTGCCGTCTCTCGTGGATTGTCGATCAGATCAAGCTGGATCGGCTGAAAGAATAGGTAACTGAATTGGTCACCCGAAACCAGGAAGTCGGGCTGGCCGTCTTTGTTGAAGTCGCCGACTGGGATCACACGCGAGAGTCGCTCGGCAACACTGCTGCCTTCTAATGCGAAAGAGTTGAACAGGTCGGGCACCAAATCCAACCTCAAACGAAAACCACCCTCGGCTGAATTCTGAGTCGCGACAATGATCTCATTCAAGCCGGATTTGAGGCTCGGGATATCCCGGGTCGCAGCGTCGAAATCTTGCAGGTTGACTAACGACCCGTTGGGACGAAGCGTCAACGCCGCAAAAGCAGGCGAGCTATTCTCTGAGTTGGCTTGGGGGTTCTGAGTTTCTCGCGCGATCTCAACGCCATTGATAAAAATCACCGCGTTCTGGGTCAGCGACATTTGCAGACGCAGCGCCGTCTGCTGTGGGTCGTTCACTTGGAACGTACTGCGGAAGAAACGCACTCCAGGAACGGACTGTAAAGCAGCACCCGAGGCGAAGACACCGTTTTCGTTATCAGTCAATGTCGCGAGCGTCGACGCAACAGGTACGACTGAGAAAGTCGTCGTTGACGGGAGAGGTAATGCATCGGCGAGACTAGGTCTCGTCATGTCCGTGCTTACTCTCCAGTTTGTCGTGTCCGTGACCCGTGGCGATCCAAGCGTCTGGCTAACATCGACGCCGGTCCAGGTCCGTTCCAGATCGGTGAATGGTGCGACAAGTTCATAAATGAAAAATTCGGATGGCCGACCGGATAAACTCGCCCGTGCGCCGTTCCAGGGAAGTAAGTCATCGTAAGTTGGATTGGGAAGTGTTGGTGAATTACCGAAGATGCGATCCGAACCGCCGCCTCCGATGATCCGATCGCTTCCTTCTGCACCGACCAAATAGTCATTGCCGTCACCACCATCGATCGTGTCAGCATAGAAGCCGCCGTACAAAGCGTCGCTTCCCGGGCCACCAAGCAGGCGCAAACGCGCGGCCGAGCCCGCTGCTTGTTCCGCTGAGCCTTCCGCGACACCCCAGTTGCCCGCGAACCGTGGCGAGTCGTCTAACAACGTGCCGTCCTTGTTCACATTGAACTCAGGATCGGCATGCACGATGTCATCGCCCGATCGCGTGCTGATCGTGGTGTTCTCAACGTTGCGCGTTTGATAAAACAAGTACTGTTGTTGATAGGTCCCATCCTGGTTCGTGGCGAATTGCTGCAGGCCGATATCCCACACACCGCTGCCAAATTCCCACCGGTGCAACACTGTGTTATACTTAATCGCCGCCATGTCCGGCACGTCGAATCCGCGTCTGTCCTTATCACCGCCCAAGAATAGAACGCGGTCCTGGCCCACGCCGCCATCGAATTGATCGCTGGCCGTCAGCAACCCCGTCTTGGCTTCACCGGCGAAGAACGTTTCCGGATTGCCACCAACGACGGGCAAGAAGTCCGGAATGATCTGCATGGTGTCGTCGCCGTTACCACCAAACAGCAAATCCGACGCACCACGGTCGAGGCCGCCTGTGATCACATCGCGGCCATCATCACCAAAAATGAAATCCTCACCCGCGCCGCCGCTCAGCACGTCGTCGCCCGCACCACCAAGCAACACATCGCGACGGGTCGCGTCGATCCCGCCAATGGCGATCGCAAAGTTGGTGACTTCACCAATCGTCGTTGTGTCACCATCGAGGTTGAATTGCAAGTCGTAGATCGTGGGCCGCTTATCGTCCACAATTCGCAACAGGTAGTCGGTATTCGATTCGAGCTCCGCCAACAAAACCTGCAACGTTCCCTGTGCCTTGGGTTGGAGCAAGTTGTCGGGTGTAAAAATTTGGAAATTGAACTTATCCTCGGCCGTGTTCAGGCTGGCAACGGTGATACTCGCATTGCCAGATGGCTTTTCGCTGAAACGAAATTTGTAGAAGTCCGTGTCATCGGGGCTATCAATGGTTAATTTGGCCAACGTTCGATCAGCGGTGATCGTACCTACATCAAAGGCCTGTGTGGCGACATCGTTACGAGACGAGCGACCAAGCGTTGACCCCTGTTCCGTCTTATCCACCAAAATCGCGGTGCCGCTGCGGTTGATGATTCGGTCGTCGCCATCGCCACCACTGACCCAGACCGATTTTTGTACGGTCGGTCCAATGGTTACCAAATCATTGCCCCCGAGAGCATCGACGATGATTGCTAGGTAGTCGTTGTCACGACCAATAAGAGATGCGATGGGGGCGTTGTTACCTTTAGTCCCCGCGACGATTCTCAGAATCTCGTCGCTCGTCAATTCGCGTCCATCTGCCTGGTGCGATACTTCATCGGCAATATTGTTGAGTTCATCATTTGCATCCCAAACCGATGCACCTGTGGCGGCTACTGCCGCGAAGTCGAGACGCGACTGGAACGAGAAGCTAAACGCGCCGTTGTTCTCGGTCAGCCGGGTCACGATGTGCTGGTCGGCTAGCTTGCCCGGTTCCGTCACAAAGTCGACGCGGATTTCGTCGTTGGCGTTGGTTCCGCTGACATACCATACCTTGTTCGTGTTCTTGGCATACGTCAGCCAATCGGCCCCAGCTACGCCTCCATCAAGCGACTCGAGTCGTGAACCGTCGCGGCGGAACAAAATGTCGTCACCCGCTTGGCCATGCATGAAGTCGAGCGCTGTACCGCCAAACAATCGGTCATCTTGGTTCTGCCCAAGAATGCGGTTAAGGCCGGTGTCTTCGAGCACGGGATCAATGCCCATCGTGATCGCAAACGTTTCACCACTGACTGGAACCGAGGTGGGATTGGTGGCATTGATGTCGGTCGTCACAACGCTGCAAACTTGCGGCGTAAGATTGTCGAAGGAACGGTCCTTGGTTCGCGGCACGTCCGTCGAGATGGTAATGTTGGAAATCTTATTGCCGTCGGGCACGCCATCATTAGGACCGCTGACGATAACTGTCTGCGCGACAAACCAGTTAGACTTTGTGAACGTCAAGGTCGAATTATTAACCGCGACTTCAGCACTGCTCGACGGTACGACGCTGAGCACAACATCATCAGTAGGCTCGCGGTTGAGCTTCACCGTAAACGAAGAGGTTCCGAACAATTCCCCTACTGCTAATCCGCGCGTCGACAGTTTGCCTTGACTATCGGTGAAAACACCGAATCCGCCTTGGGGCGTCAGTTGCGAAAAAGCGTCCGCATTGCGCAGATTGCGAACCTTGTTACCAACCTCAGGGACCAGCAATGGATTCGGTGGCAGCGACCAAGCGTACAACAGATTCTGCCCTTGCCCGCCGATCAAGTCGTCCGCGCCTCCGCCAGAAAACAGGATGTCCAGGTCGATGGATGAGCCGTTGCCGTTGTCGCCCACCAAACGATCGTCTCCCGCGAAACCGAATAGGATGTCGCTGCCGAGTCCGCCATCGAACCGATCGCGGCCCGGTGTGCCGACGAGCAAGTCGTTCCCGCCGCCACCATCGAACGCCGTGACAAAGTCCCGGCTCCGCGCCGCTAACGCCGCAAGATCCACTGGGGCGCGGTCCGTTTCGCCAGGCAGGATGTTCAATTTGTCAAACAGGCTGAGGTTGCCGAAATCAGACTTGTTCAAGCCAAAGCCCACGATGTCGTTGCCGCCCAGGGCCGAAACTTGGAATTGCTCGAGTTCGGGTTGGCCGAAGGAATTGGTCCAATTCACGGTGGTCGCTTGGCTGACACCGAGCGTCGTCAAATCGATCGCCAACTTCGCAGGGGTGGATTTGGTTTGGCTGATGCGAATCACGTCGTCATTGTTGGTACCGCGGAAGACCGCGATGTCGGTGGCGTTGTCGTCTGGCACATCGTCCGGTTGACGGTTGCCGCGGTGACCGCGGATCGTTTCATTGTCGGCGCGGATCCCTGCTTCCAAGGGGATAATGAACTTGTCGATGCCCTCGCCGCCGAACAGCGTATCGAGGCCACCTTGGCCGTCGATCGCGTCCGAATCAGCACCGCCCCAAATCTGGTCGTCACCGCCACCGGCAAAGAATTGATCTTCGCCGTCATCACCCAAGAGCAGGTCGCCTCGTCCGGTCGTTGCTGCCGATGGTCCCGTGATGCGGACGTAGTTCGCGCCGAGTGCATCGCCGAACAGAACGTCGTTGCCCGTCCCGCCGACGATCAAGTCAGCCGTGACGCTGCTGCCGAAGAAGACGTCGTTACCGCCGTCGCCAAACATTTGTTCGCCATCAAGGACGATGTCGCCGAACTTCGCCAACGTCGTCTTGGGCAATCCGAAGGCACTGGGCGGGGCGAAGCCGAAAAACTCATCGCTGCCCGCGCCGCCAAAGAGTCGCTGGAAGTTCAGGAAAGTATTCTGAACCGCAGCGATCGTGCTGGCCGCCGAGTCGCCGAACAGTTGATCGGCGCCATCTTCCCCATAGACTTGGTCGATGCCGTCATCACCGTGCAGCGTGTCATCGCCACTGCCGCCGCGCACGACGTCGTCGCCGCTGCCGCCGTGAACATCCACTTCATTCCCGGCACCGGCATCGAGATAGTCGGCACCCTCGCCACCGTCGAGCACGTCCAGGCCGCCGCTTCCTAACAGCACATCGATTCCCGCTCCGCCCAGCAGTTTGTCGTCGCCATCGTCAGGACCACCGTCCAGGCCAGCGGCCACGACTTTCGGCGTGACTAACTCGTTGGGCACGTAGCCGCTGGGGAACAAGTTCGCGAGGTCCGCGTCGTCGAATCTCGGGGGAAGCTTGTAGTTACTGATTACACTGCGGTCAAACAGCAGACGATCATCGAGATCGCCTGCGGTATCGCCGAACATAACATCGTTGTCATCGCCACCGGTCAAAGAGTCTTGGCCCAAACCGCCGACGATAAAATCGTCTCCGGCATCGCCGCGCAGGTCATCGTTCCCAGGTCCGCCACGAAGTTCATCCGCACCGGCACCGCCATTCAACTCGTCATTCCCGACACCGCCATCGACGCGATCTTTTCCGCCGAACGCGTAAATGACGTCGTTGCCACCCGTAGTTAGAACCTGTGCATCAAGTTGTTCCGTGTCGCCAAACAGCACGTCGTTGCCGTCGCTTCCCCAGATGCGATCGTTTCCGCTGCCGCCTTGAACCTTGTTGTCCGAGGTCTCAAACTTGGTTACATCTTGTTCGAAGGCGTACAGTTGGTCGTCGCCGTCATCACCAAATAGCGAGTCGCTGTTCGGGCCACCGACGAGAATGTCGTTGTCTGGGCCGCCACGCAAGGTGTCGATTCCTTCTTGCCCCAGCAGCAAGTCAACGCCCAAACCACCATCTAGCGTGTCTTCATCAAAGCCACCTTCAAGGCGATCGTCACCGTCGCCGCCAAACAATTTGTCGTTGCCCGATTCGCCCTGCAGCACGTCGTTGCCGAGGCCACCCTGTAATTCGTCGCCTCCGGCACCACCGAGCATCAGGTCGTTGCCATCGCCACCATCAATGAAGTCTTGCCCCTCTTCGCCGCGCAGATCATCGTTATCGGCTTCGCCGAAAATCTGGTCATCGCCCAGTCCGCCGGTGATTCGATCTCGACCAGCGCCGCCGCGAATCGTGTCTTTGCCGTCATTGCCGATGAGTGCATCGTCACCAGCACCACCGTCGATCGAATCATCTCCCTCCTGACCGTCGATCGTGTCAGCGTCATCGCCGCCGCGCAAGGTGTCATCGCCAGCGCCACCGAGCAGTGAGTCGTTGCCCACACCGCCATCCAGATCATCCTCGCCGCTGCCGCCGATGAGCCGATCATCCCCGATTCCACCGGTAATCCGGGTCCGGATGGTAACGCTATCTTCGATCGTGATGACGTCGTTTCCACCACCGGCATCTCCGACGATCGAGGTGATGCCTTCAAAGGATTGCGTGAGTCCAAATGCCGTGACGAGAATGTTGTCAGGCGTCGCACCGGCCTGAATGCGGAACGCTTCGTCTCCATCGGTCCGGTTGACTTGGCCGAGCTTGTTGGCTGGCACTCCATCGCCGCGGTTGTTCGCGCGCGGTCCCATATTCAATCGCAACTCGCCGCCGACTTTCGTTGCCAACGATGGTGCAACGGCAGGCGGGCGATCGAGCTTAAAGCTGGCGATCTCGAAATCCTGATCCCAAGCCGCAGAAATGCAAACTGGGCAGAAGCCCACCGATGCCTCGGCGAACACCTTGGCCGTGAGTGCGCCTGAGATATCGAAGATGAACAGGCCAGGAACTTCCAACCCCAGGATGTTGACGGTCTCTTGCGCGTTCTCGATCAACTCGCCGACACGCACCTTGCTGTCATCGTTGTTGTCGTGCAGATTGAAATCGACGTTCGCAAAGACGCCACCGCCGACTTTGGCTGAAACGACTCCGAGATTCAATCCAGCGGCAAGCGTCAGGCCTGCCGTCAGCGATACTTCGGGAATATCCGGGCCGGTGCCGTCAGGGTTTTCGTGGTCCGTCAAAAAGAAGCCGTCAAAAACGTCGATCACATTGTTGGTGTTGAGAAATTTTCGAACGCCTGACGTGTCGTATCCAAAGGCTAGGTCGATCGTGGCCTTGATCGTACCGGCGAGTTCGACGCCGACGGCCGGTAGTGGCGGTAGCGGGAAGAACTTGCTGATCGTCGCTTGGACGCCGAATTTGGGCAGTTCCACGAATAGCAAATCGATGTCTTGCCCCATCAACAGTTGAAACACCGAACTCGGATTGCTGAGCAACGGGAAGCTGACGTTGAGTTTTCCTTCAGTGAACTTGCCCGCTGACTTTGTGAATTTCGCGGCACTGAAATTCTTGTCGGCGGCCTGTTTGGAGGCTTTACTTACCCGATCCTTGAGGTCTGCCGTCAAGTCCTTGACATCCATTTTTGAAATTTGCGGCACGCGAGGGCGCGAAAGGCCCGACAGCGGATTGGCTTCCCGTAAGCTGGTCGTGTCAATTTGGAAGCCGCCGACCTTGAGCCATGAGTCATTGCCGAGATCTGTGGGGATCGAATCGACCAATGCCTTGAGTTGCTTGACGGCGTCGATGAACTGCACTGCCTGCGTGACCTTGCCGCCGAACAGTTTGGCCATATCAAGCAACGTCGTCGGAGAGCCGGCCAGGTCGCTGATCACGGGCAACGGATCGCTGAGAATCTTGAGAATCGGATCGAGCGGCTTTAAGGTCTCTTGCACCTTCTTCAACGACTTACCGGCGAAGTTATTGAAGAATTCGCCGAGATTGATTTCGACGTTGTTGAACGAAATCAAGTCGGGCAAATTCGACAGTTTTGGTTTCGTTGAACCTGAAGTCGTATCGTTGGGAAACTTGAAACGCCAATCGATATTCAAGTCGGCGCGAATGCCGGGCAGTGCCGCTTCGCCGAGGTCCGATTGCAATCGGAAATTCAGACTCGCTGCACCATTGACGCTGAAGTCGATCGCCTTCCCTTTGAGCCTGGTGAACTCGGGGATCGTCAGCTTGGTGTCCGTGTCGGTGGGACTGTCTTTCAAGTCAACTTCGAAGCGAGCGGAGAAATTGCTAGGGGCAAGCTTGGTGACGTCGCCCAGATTTTGCTGCTTGGAAGTCGTATCGACGATGGCACCCGCAATCGGTAATGAACTGTCGACCAACACAGCAGAGAATGCGGCCACGAACGACGGGGACTTGGCAATATCGTTCGCTAACAGGACCAATGTCTGAGCCGTCTTGTTGGCCGCGACGCGGAAGGTTATTGTCCGTGCGACATTGTCAAAGATCACGGCTTCGGGGGCAGTGCCAGGAAGCTCGAACTTGAACTGAATATCGGCCAGTCTGGCGTCGGGTGACTTTGGCACGATGACCACTGGCAATTTGGCTAGCGAGGTCGGAGTCGAGGTGCTCTTGAGAATCGCGCCCGTGGGCACGATCACTTTAGCCGCGTCACCGATCACGCTGAGCGAAAAGTTGTCGCTGAACGAGGCCGATTTCGTCGCTGCCATTAACTGCGCCCCCGTGGACACAATGGCACCGTTACTTTGCTGGACAAAGAACGTGATTGTGCGCGTGTTCACGTCGTAGGATGCCGTGACTCCGGTCGCTGCGGCGACTGTTTGGTAGGCAATCTTGACCCCTTCGAGACTACGGTCGACGTTGCGTGAAGTGACCAGCAGTGGGAAGCTGGTAGTGCCATCTGGATTTAGCGCCGCGATTCTCGCACCTGGCAAATCCTTCGCACCCATCTTCAAGAAACCGAGCGTTCCTACAGCGCTTAGGCCAGGCGTGGAAACGTTGACGCCAATCGTGAATTCTTTGGTCAGCGGGATGCCTTGCGCGTCGGTCACGGCAATCAATTTCCCGTCGGGATCTGCCAGCCCGGTTTCAATGAAGAATCCTGACGTTAGATCGACGCCAACCATTAGGATGAAGTCGAGATTGATGTTGCCCTGGATCGGTGCATCGACCTTCAAATCGAGCCCCGGCACACCGATGTCAAAATTCGGGTTGGTCGAGAAGGCTATATCCTTGCCGAGATGCATTTCAAAACGGAAACCGGTCGGCAGACCAGCGGAATCCCTCAACACGCGGATGCCGACATCGTCTTTAGTGATCTTGCCGTCAGGAACGAACAGCGTCCCACCCTCGCTGTGCGCGTCCTTGATAAAGTTCAATCCCTTGGGACCGAGACCAGCGAAAATCACCTCCTGTACCTTGTCTTGTAGGATGTTGCCGGCATCGTTCAAAGCGCCCAGACCAGAAGACACTTTCTGCTTCATGTCGACCAGAAAATCGGCTTCCTCTTTCAGCTTGTCGCCGATCAAAGGCAATTCGATGCCGAACACTTCTCCGTTCATCGCGTTGATCAACAAATCGAATGCACCTTCCCAACCACCGACCATAGCCGAAAGGTTTTTCAGCCCGTTAGGCCCTCTCAAATCTCCAATACCGCCGGTGATCAGTTTCGTGAAGGGAGTGCTGCCATCATCGTTTACGATGACCTGACCTCCTGGATTGACAATGTCGATCGACGGCTTGAAACCACTCTTCAACAGGTCGCTGATCGTGAATCCAAATCGTAGACGAGGATCGGTTGTGGTCAGCGCCGCACCGAGAGCACCTGTCGACAAGCGTTCCTTCCCAGAGACAAAGGTCGGCAAGCCACGCAGCTTGACCGGTAACTCAGCCAGCACCTGACCGTCCAAAGCCTGTTGGATCGTGCCCACCAGGTTCGAGGTATCGATGCCCAAGTCTTTGAGCCCGAACGAAGAATCGACAATCACTTCGAACTGGCCGGTGCGACTCACAGTCGGCGGTGCCTGACTCTCCAGCACGTCGTCGTCGACCGTGATCACGCTGACCGATTTGTCCTTTGCATTTCGGAGTGATGCCGGAAGCAATCTTAGTGCCGTGCTCGACTTATCGAAACTCAAAGTGATCGTGGACTTCTGGTTGCCGTCACGGTTCGCGTCGTCGACCCCTTTCACGAACACCGTAAACCGCGAGCTTGTCGGTGTGAATACGGTCGAGCCAGCGCTTTTGAAATCTGTTTCTAACGGAAATTGACCAGCCGGTTTGATCGCGAACAGGGCTTCCTTGGGATCGCTGATTTGAAAATTGACGGTCGCTTGTTCGTTGCTCAGCAGGGTTGTGCCGAGCGAGACATTGAATGTGTCGAAGCTGTCGCCATTGGACGCGAATGTTCGCCGACCATCGGTTTCGCTGACCGTCACTGGTCCTTGGCTGCCAGCAAACTCGTTCACGTAGCGTCGACCGTCTGGATTCGCCGCACTGGATTCCTGTAAGCCGAGCGAGAATGTGGCGCCGCCGGGAGCATTGGCGGGTTGCCCTATCGGGAAAATGTTGGCCGTGCCGTTCTTGATCTCGATCCCAAGCGGCCCTAACGTCGTTACAAAATTGATCCCCGTCGCGTCCGCGTCAGCCGACAGAACGATGCCCGTGCCGACCTCCTGCTTCAATGTCCAGACCGGCTTCGCGGTCGCCACCAAACCGGTCGGCGCGGCATGGATTGTGACGGTGCGCGAGGCTTGATCTACCTTGACGATCCGAAACAGGTTTGCGGAACCTTCATCCGTCACGCCACCAGTAGCACCGGCCAGCTTTAGCCACCCGCCATCGCCAAACAACGACATATTTGTTGTGGTCGGAAACGAAACGACCGTCGTAACGACTGAATCCACGATGTCTGTCGTTGCTCCACCGGCGCTCACGACGAGCCCGCGCCGCTTGAGCGTCCAGGCCGTTCCAATGACGATGCTTGCATCCGGTGCGACGGCCAGTGTCAGCCTACGATTGACCACGTCGACGAAAGAAATCTTAAACAGTTCGGGCTTTCCGTCAGTATCCTGTCGTCCCGTCTTGGCACCGGCCAGTTTAATCCAGTCGCCCGCTGTGAACTGCTTCATATCGGCACCCAAGTTGAGCGTCACTTGGCGGTTCGTGAGGTCCACGGCAGCAAGCGTATCGGTGCTGCTTCCCCCGAGGACGGTGCGAGTGTCATTGGTGTAGATGAACGGCTGAGGCCGGGCCGGATTGGTGAGATCAAAGCCCAGCGACAATGTGACTTCCGCCCCGGCTTTGACGGTGAGGTTTCCACTAGCATTGAAGTCGACGAGTCCGCCTAACACCTTGAGGGCTTCGATACTAGACAAGTCCAAATTGAGTGGCAGCGCTTTCTCGAACGCTGGCGTGGCGTAGGCGATGTCAAGCCGCAGGGCAGGCTTGTTGGGCGAACCGGCGATGATGCCATCGTCGTAAGAGAATCGCACCGTCTTGGCGCCGATCCACTTGCGGATGTTCTCCGCGAGTTCGTTCAGCTTCGCGACCGGGTTCTGCTCAAACTCCAGTAGAAAATCGTTGAACTTAATGGCGACGTTCAGCGAGTCGCGGAGATTGATCCCCAGCAGCGGAATCTCCTGATTGAACAGCGGCAGTGCCACACCGCTGACGTCTAACGATTGCAGGTATTCAAGTCCACCCTTGAGTCCCGACAGGATGTCACCGAAATCAAGCGACCTCAGGCTGTTCATCTTGTCCCGCAGCGCGGCCCCGATATTCGGGAACTCGATCTTCACATCTTTGGGATTGGTGATGTCGGGAACGGAAACGCTGATCGTCGAATTCAAGCCCAACCCTGAAATCGGAAGTGATGACTCGACGGCGAACGGCAAGTTGAAACTCGCCGAACCACCCAGCGCTGGCCGCACGATGTAACCTTTAAGCGGCGCTGTGAAGCCCAGGCTTTGGAACGGCGGAATGACCGTTGTGCTCGGCGATACGATTTCCACCACACGAGCTCGACCACTATTCAGGGTGAAGGTCAACTTGTTGCCGCTGTTGCTTACCGAAATCGGCGCGTTAACAAGCTTCAGCTTGATGTCGGCGAGCAATTGCGGCATGTCCCGGTAGGTGACATTACCTGCGAAGGGAATGGCGATAGGTGTGGCCACATCATCCTGGGACACGGTCAGCTTCACGACGGTGTCGGCGGCGAGCGGGAATACCGGTTTGAGCGTGATCGATTGTGAACTGACCTCGGTGCGCGTCATCCCAAGAGCTGTCAAATCGTCAACAGTGAGGCGACGAGCACCTTTCTGCACGTCGGTGAGCCCCGAGAGAATCAGCGTGATCGCGACCGTTCCCGACGCATCAGCCGTTGCAGTGGCCAGCGTCCTGAAGGTCGGGTCCGCATTTAACCTTGCTGCCAAATCCCCAGCACTCAGGGCGTTTCCAGTGGCGATCTTCAGATCCGTATCTTTACCACGGATTAAAAGATTCAGCGCACTAGGGGTAGAGGGCGTCGTCACCGGGAACGTGATCGCTTGCTGGGCAGTGAGTTTTGTCGACAGATCGAGAATCGCGTTCGAGGCTTCCTTCAGCGTGATCCGACCATCGAAGACTGGTCCTGGATCGTGGATCGCCAGGCCGCCGCCGATATTGGCCACGCCTACACCGTCTGTAAAATTCAGTCCCACGATGCCCAAGCTGGCCGTTGCTTTGCCGACGGTTGCATTGAGGTTCGCGGCAGCGTCGACTTGCAAGTTACGCAAGAAGACGTTGTCGATCAACGACTTGCCGTGCAGCGGCGCGCCCAGGATCACCATCGGATCGCCGTTTTTCATGACGACTGCCTTGCCTGCGATTCCCAGTGCTACCGCAGCCTTGGAAGTACCAACAGTCTCGACCTTCAACTTGCCTTGATTGGGTGCATCGACCTTGGTGTCGGTGATCGTCTTATCGATTAACTTGAACCCCGTGCGATCGTCGTTCGCCGTTAGTTCAAGTTTCGGATTCTGCGTGCCAACGAGTTTGGGGACAGCAGCATTGAATCGCTGAATGATTTGTCCCAAGCTTGTGGGCGGTTGATCAATCGCCCAATCAAAACTCCCTGCGACTGAGCTTGGTGGCGGTGATACCGTCAACGTCTTATTCACCGTATTGATCGCGGTGATGGTAAAGCGATCGGTTCGCTGCGCACCATCGGTACGATTAATCAATGACAGGATCATGCCATTGGTCACCCCCGTCAAATTCGGTGAACCGCTGAACGTAATCGTCGAGGTCAGGTCACCCGTATTTGGGTCTTCGCTGACGTTTGCCTTGATGTCGGAAGTGACCGGAACGATCGGTTGATCTAGATCGACGCTGAATGTTGAGCCGTCGGCGAGTGTGACCTTCAGATCGTTACCGACTGCTGACATCAAATCCGCCACTCCGTTGAGCGAGCTGATCAGCTTTGACGTGCGGAAAGCGATAGAGCCATTGGGTTGCACGTCCGCAATCTTGTCCGCGTCCTCGGAGCCCGGCGCTTTCAGCATGACAATGAAGTCGAATTGGGCGTCGATCTGCGCCGACACGCCAAGATTGCTTTTTTCGACACCAAATTTCGCGAGCTCGCCGAGATCGATGTCGAAGTTTAAACTCGTGTCGGGCAGACTGGCGATGTGATTGAAATCAATTTCAAACAGCAACCCAGGCTGCTTGGTGGTCGGGTCCGTATCAAGATTTAAGTCCGCCGTGTAGCCGAGCTTGTTACCCAGTCGGGTCGCCAATTCTTGAACTGTCTTGAAAGCCGCAGTGCGGACGTCGGTGTTCGTCTCCCTGCCCGGATCAGCCACGCCTCCCGACGTGTTCGTCGCCGATTCTCGTGCCTTGTCCAGCACCTTGGCGTCAAAGGCGGCGCGTAGGTTGACGACGTCGCCTAACTTCTTGCCATCAGTGAAGGGGATCTCGGTTTGAAAGACATCGGACTGGCTAATGTCCCCAAAATAATTGCCTAGCTTTTCAACGATGCCAAACAACGCTGCCGTTCCCATCGCACGGAAATCGGTCATTCCCGGTGGAATGACGACATAGATGTTGGGATCGGTGCCCAACGGGCCTGTCTTCGTGAGATCAAACTTGCCGTCAAACAGGTCATCGTCCTTGACCATGAAATTCGCGTTATTGACAACCAGCGAACTGCCGATCGTGACCGTCAGTGGCAGCGTTAAGCGAACGCTTTTGGTTGCCGACAAGTCGGTCTTGAACGCGAAAGCACTTGAGCCGCTAGCCGAAGTTGTCTTGAGGGCAGCGATTGAGAACTCTTGAGACGTATTATTAGCGCCACCAAAGTCCATCGGCAATGCGACGTCAAGATTGAATTGCCCGTTCGTTACACTCGCGCCTGCGATTCCAATCGATGCATCGAAGTTGCTGAGCGTCGATGTCGCATTGGCCACAATCCGTGACCCATTATCTTTCGTTCCATCCTTCAATCTAAATTTGACGACCTCGCTCGGCGCTGCGTTGATCTTTGATAAGTCAATTTCGATTGCAGCACCAAAGTGCAGTTCGAAGTTGAGGTTGGTCGCTACCTTACCGACTGAAGCTTCGACACCTGCAGACTTGAGGTTGGCGTTAAGGTCATACTCAAACTGAAAGCTCTTGACGATGTCGATCTCGAAGTCCGCACTGAACTTCTGATTCGCCAGCGATGGCAATGTCGGCATCTTACCAAGTGGTAACGCGCTGATCCCAACCAAGCCTTGCGTGAATAGCTTTTGCAAATCTTCAACCGTTGGCTGTGCACCGTCGAGGAAGTTTTCTACCGGCGCAAGGAATCGCTCTCGCAACAACTGATCAACATCGACCAATTCACCGATCTTCTTGTTCACGATCGGAATCGCTGTGTTGAGCAGCGGCGACTGCTCCAAGTTCGCCGTAAACCCAGCGATCGCTCCGAACGCCTCCTTGAGCGAATCTTTTTCTAATTCACCGAGCGCGGCAAGTAAAACTCGCGGTTCCAGTGACTCCGCGAGAAGAGCCCGCGTATGCCTTTGCCTGCGTTTTCGGGCGTCTTTTTCTCGATCGGATTGGTGCTCACCACTGTTAGAAAGAGCCTTACGTGACATCTACGCAATTCCAAAAAAGTGAGTCCGACGGGTTGAGATAATCAACCGTCGCCCGATATGCCGTTCGAAGAGACGGTTAAGCAGTGTAGTTGATTGCATCGTGACAAATGCCTCGAATAGCCTTTTGTCGTGAACAATATGTTTGAACTTCCTCGAAACCTGAAATAGGCCGCTTAACGAAACGCAAATCCTGTCAGCGGGACGAAGTCCAAACGACGGAATCTCAGGACTGGAAAAGCACTAAACATTCGCGCATTTGGCTGCTTCTAATGCTCAATGGCTTTCGCACGGAACGAATAGCCCATGACCATCGAATGAGTCCGTCACCAGATCAATATTCACCTCTGATCCATTCTGTCGGCCAGCTTTGCAAACAGCGACATAGTCAATCGCACAAGCATTGGCAATCGGTTCAACGGTGACTGGTTACGCCCGGTGCGATCACCCCATTCGTGAAATTCGCCGTCGATATGCCACCATCGTACGAACCCTATTCCCCTATTCGTTCGCGGATGGTCCATGGCGCCGAACCATTGGAAACGCGGGGCTTCTGGCGGTCGGCCTGAACGATCGTCGGCAGATCAACGGCTTTACGTGCCTATTGATGCAAGGAACACGACAAAGTCATCCTACCACAGCGCACCGTCATGCATATCGACATGGCAACCGTGAGCGACGTGGACACTGCGCCGCGGCTCTTCAACGACTACATTGATACGAAGGCAGAACGCCCGTCGGCCACCGCATGAACGCCTGGCTTACCTCGCTCGCCGCGGAGATGGGAGCCCATGACTCTACCTACAAAAAGTATCCGCCGAAGAAAATCGGTCTGTAGTCCTGAGAATTAAGAAACTGAATGATCAAAACCACACTCGCGCTCCTCACCGTTATGTGCGGAGGTGAACTCAAATCCGAAACGCATATTTTTGCGAAATCAACGGAACTGGGAGGCGGGCGTTTGGTAGTCGAGTCTTAGAACGTGTTTTAAAAATCAATTTTTGATGTTGGCGAGTCGCTTGGACATGAGGTCGA
>JANOBM010000273.1:0-7182 GCA_031411655.1 Planctomycetaceae bacterium | reverse complement strand
GTCGACTTGCGCTTCCCAGCCTGGTTCGACTTCGATGCGGCGGAATGCCTGCGGCTTTTCGGTGCAAAGTTTTTTGATGAACCGACGAACGCTCCAGTAGCTGCCTTCGAAGGCGTGCTCGATTCGCAAGTCTTGGAAGATCCGTTGTGCGGTCAATCCGCGTTCAAGCTTCTGTTCAATGACTTCTGCGAAGGATGCGCACTGGCTGGCCGACTTGGCCGCACTGCTCGGGTCAGAAGGAACCTCCGAGCCGATGGGCGCCGTGGTCCCTTTTGCATCATCGTCAACGAGTTCCCTGTTTGCCGGCTGAGTCAAATGCCTTCTCACGGTCTTTCGATCGACGTTGAGCGCATGCGCAATTTGCCGCTGGGACAATCCCTGCAGTTGCAAATGCTTGATTGAGTTGGACTTAGTCACGCTTAAAAGATTGGCCACAGTCTCCCGCTCTCCGCTTTACAAAGTGCAAAACGAACAACAGTAGTTCGGCCCATCCCCTCACAATGTGGAGGACTTTCGAGCGCCCATCACTGGCCCCTTTTCAGCGCCCCGTGACAGTTGGCAGCCAACCCGATAAAAGGCGTGTCTTCGCCGGAAGGAATCATCGGCGCCCGCCCCTCGGGCCAAGAGACTTCTACGGCGAGCAACAACGCGTCGCCTTCGAACCTTGGCGGAACGTCCGCAAGAAACCTCGCGATGCCGCCAACGATGCCAACGAGAAGCAGGTGCAGGACGACGGAGATGGTTAAAGCTTTCAGGAGTGGGACACCGTCGTTCTGTGCGAGACTTCATGTCCTGTCTCAGGCCACAGCCAGCCATGATGACCAAACGTTAGGCATTTCCAAGGCATGTTCCCTAACTTGAAGTGAAGGTGGGCGCTGGCGGTGCAAAGGGACTGGTCGTCGGAGAGGGGATATTTCGGGCGATAAAAAAAATCACCAGCACGAAAAACAATGCCCAGGCCAATCGCGGAAATGCGGATCTGCCAGATCGTTCGCGCCGGCGCTGAAGCCCGACTAACGCGAGCATTGTTGGTATGCCCAGGATCACCATTGGATTGTTTCGGATCGCCAGCAGTAAATCACCACGAACCAAGGCACCGAGCGCCCGCGTACCGCCGCAACCGGGGCAATGGAGTCCGGTGGCTTGGTAGAAGACGCATTTCGGATACCACGAATCCGCGGTTGGCGGAAACGATCGAAGTGTCCAATACCCCACGCCGCCGATTGTCAGGGCCAACGCGACGGCAAGGATTCGCCTGGAGGAAGCGGATTGGACGAAGGCATACATCCGAAGGCTATTGAGTTAAATGAGATCTAGCCGCTCAAAAACCACCGTTGTTATTGGCCTGGGCGGCGGCTCCGACAACTGCGAGAACCTGGATCCCAATAAAGATCGCCTGTACAACTAGTCCGACGCCAAAACCGATCAATGTGAATTTCTTCGCGTTGCTTGCTGACGTCAATGCACCCGCCTGGTCGCCTGCATTCCATTTGGAGTCTACTTGTGCGGCAAAAACAATTCCAACAATGCCTAACGGTAAGCAGCAGCAAAGTGTTACCAGGATCGACTCAACCAAGTAGTTCTTTGGTTTTTTCTCGCCCGACGCCATGCCGGGCATTTGTGCCTGATAAGGGTTCAATGCGAGCGGATTGCCACACGCAGAACAGTTCGAGGCTCCGTCCGCGTTTTGTACTCCACACTTCCGACAAAACATAATCGCCTCAACACAGTTGAATGAGAAAAGAAAAAGCGAGTACCCACCAAAATTTAGAAGCTATCCAACAACCCAAGCGAACCGAAGTGAATCGCGTCTAGCGTTAAAACAAACAATGGTTTTCGTATAGCTTCTCAGTCGAAGCCAGTCCTTCGTGTTGTCACTTACTTCCTAGCAAGCCGATAAGAATAAAGGCGCAAGGTATCAGGGTAAAGATCAGTCCCATCACAAGACCAAAGATGGCTCGCCCTTTGCCGACGAGCTCTGGATTCTTTTTTATGTCGCGGAGTGCTAACAAGCCGAACACGATCGCTAGTGGCGCCGGTAGGAAAATGGGGCTGACCAGCCCTAGGTATCCGGCAATGATTGCGTAGATAGAACGCCCTATTGGCATGAGCATTCGCATCGCCGGATCATCCGAAAGGGCTGGCGACGCAGGCAGGTCTCGATGTCCGCAAACGGTGCAGGCCAAGAATTCACCGGCCAATTGATTTCCGCATTTCGGGCAAAACATACGCAATCCTTACAAATACGGCGACTGGCCATGAAACGGATTGGAAAACGTTCGATTCGTGTGGATCACGACCGAACGTTTCGTTCAGCATTGGCTGTGTTGAGCGTGAGTCGTTCCACCAATTCTGTGCAGAGTCTAGCGGATGGTTAGCATCGCGACCACCGTTTGCATGGGATCTTTTTCGTATCAATCCATTCAACGTCAAATGAACGGTCCGGCTAAGCTGTTTAGAAAAGTTCGTATCATCGTGTCAAAATGCCTAAACGATGCCGGTGACCGTCGCTTATGATCCGCATGGCAGGGTGAGAACTGGTTAATGCTGTGCTCCTGTAGCAACTCATAAATTTTCGGCTAGGTTTACGAGCTAATGGAAACATCCGTTGCACGCCTCCGAGACGGCGTTCAACTTACTTTGGTACGAATTAACCTAAGGCGTATCGCTTGCCAGCTTTTGCACCCCACCCCCATTCTCGTTTATTACCGTTGCCATGTGTTTATTTGGTGGGTGCGGGCATCGTGGGCCGGGCGATCGCGGAGGTGCATGTGGCACACGGGCTCGATTTGCTTTTGGCGGATGCAAATGAGGCAACGCTTGAATCGGCTGCCAAAGCATTGCGGTTGATTCATCCGGAGCATCAAACGATCGTGGTGCCGCCAATGCTGCCGGGACTCTATTCAGTTTGGATGGGTAATGGCGAACCGCGAGCCCCCGAAATTGTGATCGAATCGATCACCGAGAATTTAAGTGCCAAGCAAGTACTTTTTACTGCGGCGAGGAAATCGCTGGGGAGCGAAGTCATTCTTGCGAGCAATACATCGAACCTGCGTATCAACGAACTCTTCAGTCCGCTTGGCAATGATTCTCGCTGCTGTGGATTGCATTTCTTCATGCCTGTCGCGAGTCGGCCGCTGGTCGAGTGCATTGCCAGTTCGGCGACCTCGCAGGAAACGATTCAGAGGTGTACCGAACTTGCAACCGCAATCGGCAAAGAAACCCTTCGCGCTGGCGACAGTCCTGGGTTTGTTGTGAATCGCATGCTCGCTCCTTACTTAAATCAATCGCTATTACTTCTTGGGCAAGGAGTGTCGGCGGAATTGTTAGAGCAGGCCGCTCTTGAATTCGGAATGCCGTTATCGCCACTCCGGTTGATCGATACGATTGGCGTGCGCACGGCGTTTGATACCGGACGCGTGTTCTGGCAATCATTCCCCCATAGAATCGATCCCGCGCCGATCCTTCCTGGGATGATCAAGGCCGGGCGTTTGGGAGCCCTGCACGGCGGAGGTTTTTATGACTATCCACTCGGCTCAGAAGTGGGTGTATTTCCTGGTTTAAACCTGCCCGATTCGAAGCCGGATTTGCGAGCTGGACAACGAGCTAACGTTCTTTCAACATCGAACGACCAAGGTCGCAAGCGAAACGACTACGAATTAAGCTGTGAGGCGGCGATGGTGGTCGCGAAATATGAACGCGACCGAAGGGTTTGGGACATCAGCGACGTGGTGACGAGGCTTGCGGTGCCTATCTGGATCGAAGCTGCTGAACTTGTTGCGACTGGCGTTGTGGAGACGAATGAAGCGATTGAGTTAGCGCTACGCGGAGGTCTCGGTTATCGACGCAACGGCGGTTTTTTCGGCTTCATCGAGCAGATAGGCAGCGAACGCATGATTCAGTTGTTCGAGCAAGAGGGGACGTTGAATCGAGCATTTAAGGTGCCCGAGGGGTTGCTGTCGGAGCTGCAGAGGCACGACAGCCCGCTTCGAGGCATGGAAGCTTATGTCGAGGTTAATAGGCGAATTCAAGACTGATGCGATACCAGGTTTCATTGCGAGGCATCCTGTCGTCGGTGCTTGTGACCGGCGTCGTGCTTGGGTATGCGTTGAATTACCGCCGAATGAGCCGCGCCGAATCGGAGCTGCAAAGACTTCGACAGGAGGTAGGGTATTTGGAGCCAAGCGAATCGACCGAGATCGCTGCGGTGCGGGTTGCCATGGATGAGCCGATGGTCTGGCAAGTTCGAGTTCGGATTGCGGGCAAACAGCGTTACCGCGTCGCCTACAGCGCAGTCTGGCTACAGAATACAGGCAAACCTGACTGGTTTGCGGCACAACCGTTGCCTGAAGGTGAATCATTGGTGACGTTGCGAGTGATGAAGGACCCTCGCGACGAGCAGTGGCGAATCTCGACGGTTGTTCGACACGAACAGGGCACCAACCGCATCGCAACCGTCCTTTCCGAGCCGATAAGCGGCGTCTTTCGAGGATCCCACGACGTCATGAGCCATGGCATTGGTCGACGAACCGTGGTTCGCCCCATTGGCGATTCGCTTCGAATCCTGGACGAACGCTACTTTTCAGGTACATCGCTTCTGCTGTACGGCGATCAAGCCCCCGAAGCCGATCTGGTGGGAGTCTTTGCGGAATTACAACCAGATATCGGTCCACTTTGAAGAAAAGGACTTTTGGATTCTTGGGTGCCGACAAGCGAATCGCAGTTGCCGCGGGTTGCCAGCTTTCCTAGGATTGGGGATCTGGGGTGAGTGTTCGGAAGATGCCCAATTGTGATGAGGAATTGCGCGGGACTCTTGATCTCACCCGGAGTTTATCGCTCAGTGTTTGTTTATCACTCAGTGTTTAACGCTCAGTTGCTCATTTCTCCAGCCGGAAAGCGGTCAATGCGATCTCTACGTTCTGTGATTTTCCTACATTGTCCCAGCCAACCAGCGGGAAACGTTGCCAAGCCGCGATCGTTACCTAGACATCGAGATTTATCCAAGCGAGCGGTTCTCGGTCGCGTATGGATTGGGTTCCAAGCGGTTGCGTTTTGCGTGGCCGGTGCAGCGATCAGTCAAGACAACACGGCGTCGCGCACCCCCGAGGCACCTGCGACAGGTGTACCGGCCCTGGGTGTTGACAAGGCGCTTGCCGCGGCCCCGCTGTCGCCGATCAAGCAGGGCGAACAAGACGCAACGGTCGCACGCTTGGTTTCGCGATTACTTCCCAGTCGACACATCAGCAAACGTCCTGTTGACGATCAGGTAAGCTCCCGTGCCCTTGACACCTACATCAAGATGCTCGATCCGATGAAGCTTTACTTTATGGAGAGCGACATCGAGGAGTTCAATAAGTATCGGACACAAATCGATGACCTCGTGCGCAAGGGGGACCTGAGTCCCGCTTACAACATCTTCACTCGTTACCTCCAACGAGTGAATGAGCGTGTTGTTGTCGCTCAATCAATCATCGCCGAAGATCTTGATTTGTCGGTACCAGATTCGATCATTGTAGAGCCCAAAGAGATGGCTTACGCAAAGACTTCTGAGGAAGCGGATGAGCGTTGGCGCAAGCAGATCAAACTCAACGTTCTTGACTTGAAGGACGAAGGCAAATCGATCGAGGAAGCTCGCGATCATCTTAATCGCCGTTACACGCGATACGCGAGACGATGGGCTCAGACCGATGCCGACCAGCTTTTAGAAATCTACCTCACGTCTGTGACGATGGCTTACGACCCCCATACGACGTACATGTCGCCGGGCTCGCTCGATGATTTTCAAATCATGATGCGGCTAAATCTTGAAGGGATCGGTGCGGCCCTGCGCGAGAAAGATGGCTACACCGTTGTAAGCAACGTGATCCCCGGAGGTGCCGCCGATAAAGACGGTCGACTGAAAGAAGACGATTACATCGTTAGTGTCGGACAGGGAGACTCGGGCGACATGGTTGACATCGTCGAGTCGCCGCTGAAGACGGTGGTTGACCAAATTCGAGGCAAGGCCGGTACAACCGTTCGACTTGGTGTCAAGAAAGGCGGCGCAGGTGAGGTGGAGATTTACAAAATCGTCCGCGCCCAGGTTGAGCTCGATGAAAGCGCAGCTCGTGGGAAGGTCTTGGAGCATCAATTGCCTGGTGGCGATGCAAAGCTCAAAATCGGTTACATCAACCTGCCCAGTTTTTATCTTGATATGGACGGCGCGCGGAAAAATACAACCGACTTTCGCAGTAGTACTCGCGACGTGCGGAAGATCCTCGATAACTTCAAAGCCGAAGGGGTTGATGGTGTTGTCTTGGACCTTACGAAAAACGGTGGCGGCTCGCTCACCGAGGCAATCAGCCTCACCGGCCTGTTCATCGATCGAGGGCCTGTCGTCCAGGTCAAGAATAGTAACGGGAGTGTTCAGCAGTACGATGACGATGAACCGGGTGTCGCTTGGAACGGGCCTCTTGTCGTAATGACCACAAAGTTCAGCGCTTCGGCAAGCGAGATCCTAGCAGGAGCCATCAAAGACTATCGACGCGGGATTGTGATCGGCGACCCAGCCACACACGGTAAAGGCACGGTCCAGACGCTGATGGACCTTGGTGCGGAGATGTTCGGTAACAATCGTACGAACCTCGGCGCGCTGAAAGTGACACTGCAGCAGTTTTACCTGCCCGATGGCGACAGCACTCAAAGAAACGGTGTCGCTGCGGATGTGATTCTACCGTCTATCACCGCAGACATGGACGTTGGTGAGGCCGACCTTGATTACGCGCTCGAGCATGACACCGTGCCAGTCGCGCCCCATCGTACTTACAACATGACGCCGGCGGACCTGATCGCGACACTTCGGCAAAATAGCACCAACCGTGTCACTCAGGATACCGAGTTCATGGAGTTGATGCACAAGCGCGAACTCTACGTTCGTATTAAAGAACAAACGACGCTTTCATTGAAGGAAGATGAGTTTATGGCACGTCGAAAGGAAATCGATTCCGATAAGGAAGAAGAGAAAGAAGCAGAAGCCCTGGAAAAAGCATCGGAAATTGTGTTTCGGGACTACTTCTACAATCGTGAAGCCATCAACGACGCCCACGATTATGTACTAGGTCTGAGAAAACAAAACCTCTCCAGCGCGGCGCTATCTCGCTGATCGTACCGATCGATATAACGCGGATCGGCCACCTTCTCGAC
>JANOBM010000272.1:0-2896 GCA_031411655.1 Planctomycetaceae bacterium | reverse complement strand
TTCGCAAACGAAGCGGAGGCTGCCGGTTGGAAACAGGCAGTGGAGGCCTATCAAGGCGACGGTAATGGATATGCGAGATGGGTCATGCTGAAAAAACTAGCCCCCTCATTCAAGCAGATGATGGTCAATACATCGGACAGTCCACTCATGCAGATATTTGAAGATTTCAATGACACTGAAGTTGTCCCGACAACTCAGGTTGCGTCCGAAAAGGAAGCGGTGAAGTAGTCATGTCAATTCGCCCCCAAAAGACCTCGATTAGCCTTGCAGTACTCGGCCTGTTTATTGCGGCAATGGCATACGGCACGTTTGACTGGACGTTTTGCCGTATCTTCGTGCCCGAAGGGCACAGCCTTCTATTGCGTTACAAAGGACCGCTCTTATTTTCGGCCGAAGAGCCCAAACTGGGTCGACTGGCAGAGGCGGGGCAGGTCGGTGTGATGCGTGAGATGAAAGGTCCGGGACGCCATTTCTACAATCCCATCTACTGGGAACGAAAGATTGTGCCGGATCAAGTGGTGCTTCCCGGTCAAATCGGAATCGTGACGAGCAAAGTCGGTGATGAACTTCCGCAAGGGCAGTTCCTAGTGGATGGCGACCTCCAAGGGGACGCGATCACGCTCAGCCGTGGCATTCTCCGCAAGGTGTTTGGTCCTGGTCGCTATCGAGCCAATCCCTATGCGTATGAATTCAAGATCATCGGTTCGGAAAAAGTGAAAAGCGGCTCGCAAGACAAAGTCAGCGGTTGGGTGGAGATTCCAACGGGTTACGTCGGTGTCGTAACGATGCAAACCGATAACAAACCCCTTGGCGTTTCTGCAGGGATCCAAGACAACGTGCTGCCCCCTGGACTATACCCGGTCAATCCCAAAGAGCAGCAAATCGACGTTCTTAATATCGGTTACCGCGAGTCGAGCATTCAAGTCGTTCAGAAACTTGACGCCCAGGGAAAAGAGCTTTTCGACATCGAAGGCGAACCGGTGCCGACACCTGGGACAGGAATCAACTTTCCGAGCAACGACGGGTTCGACATTCAACTCGACTTTTCAGCCATCTGGGGTGTCATGCCAGAGGATGCGGCTGAAGTCGTGAAAACATTCGGCAACATCGATGCTGTCGAGTCCAAAGTGATTGAACCGCAGTCTGAAAGCATTTGCCGAAACAACGGTTCGAAAATGGGTGCGATTGAGCTGCTTGTCGGCGACCAGCGCGAAGCGTTTCAAACCAGCGTAAGCAACGAATTCAAGGCTGTGCTTGAGGATAAACGCATCACTTTGCTCTATGGGCTAGTGAGACATATCTATATCCCGGCGAACGTTCGCGAGCCGATTCAAAAGGGATATGTCTCCGATGAGTTGAAATTGACAATCGAAGAAAAAACGAAGACAGCACGCATCGAGGCCAATCTTCGTGAAGCTGAAAAAAAGGTTGAACTCGAAGCTGAACGCGTCATCGTTGAAACAGAACGAATGAGGGCAAGCGTCCTTGCCGAGGGCGAAAAGGAAGCGAAAGAAGTCGCCGCGGAAACCGAGCAATTGATTGCGAAGATTGATCTTGAAGCCGCGCAATTGAATGCGCAAAAAACGGTGACCATGGGACGGGCGACATCGGCGGCCAAACAACTTCAAGCTGAAGCAACGTCCGGTAAATTCAAACTCGCTGCCGAGGCGTTTGGCACCACTGAAGCATTCAACAAGTGGGAATTCGCGGAGCAGTTGCCTGAAAACATCGATTTGAAGTTGTTCTACGCCGGTGAGGGAACCTTGTGGACCGACTTGAAGAACATTACGCCGACACTACCAATTGCCGCTGAACCAACCAAATAGGCATTGTTGATTTCGAGACGATTACCCCTCTGCACGTGGTGTCGCTGGTGCTATCGCGGATCAGAATCCGCGATGCGTAGCCAAATCGAGCACTTTTGCGTACAATGCCGGTATGCATATTCAGGTCGGTTTTGAGATCGCTTTCGAATTTCCTGAGCCGACTCCGTTGGCCGTGATGATGTTTCTCCATCCCTCCCGGGACGCGAGCATTGTCCGGCCCGAGTGTTTGACGGTCACTCCATCTACTGTGGTGACGCAGTTCGTCGATAGCTTTGGAAATCGATGTGGACGGGCATTTGTTCCCGCAGGATATGCGACTTTTCGTAATTCGGCCGTGGTGAGCGACTGCGGGTTACCCGATTTAGTCGTACCCAGTGCACCGCAGACGTTGGTTCCACAACTGCCGGACTCGGTGCTTGTGTTTTTACTTGCTAGCCGATACTGCGAAGTCGATAGCGAGCTGAAAGATTTGTCCTGGTCTCTCTTCAAGGCAGTACGGCCTGGTTGGTCACGGGTCCAGGCGATCTGTGATTTCGTTCACCGGCACATACGATTCGATTACATGCAGGCGCGAGCAACGCGTACGGCACTGGAAGCCTATCGAGAACGTGTGGGCGTTTGTCGCGACTACGCACACTTAGCCATCACGCTTTGCCGTTGCTTGAACATCCCGGCTCGCTACTGCACTGGCTATCTAGGCGACATCGGGGTTCCCGCTTCGGCTAGCCCTATGGATTTCAGCGCGTGGTTTGAAGTCTACCTAGGTGACCAATGGTACATTTTCGACGCTCGCAACAACACTCCGAGAGTCGGACGAGTATTGATGGCGCGAGGGCGCGATGCGACAGACGTTGCATTGACAACCACATTCGGTGTAGGCAACTTGAAAAAGTTTGAGATCACGACGATTCAGTTGGCATAGCTCATCCTTCTCGAAAAGCTTCTACCTTCAATGGCATCGCGACCGAACAAATAGATGCGCTATTGTGATCGCAATTTTATGGCGTCCCAGATCGCCTCGGCAATGAGTTGCATGCCACGGTCGCCAGGATGGCCACCGACACCTGCGT
>JANOBM010000271.1:0-16645 GCA_031411655.1 Planctomycetaceae bacterium | reverse complement strand
CCTCGCGGCGGATATCGGCACGCGGCAACGGCTAGCTGTGCTTCCTCCACGCTATTACACATTGGAAAGACAATACCGAAAGCCCCAAGATCCAACGCTCGTTTTGCATTCTCGACACTAATCGACGGCACTCGCACCAGCGGCACACAGCCCGCGTCGGCAACCAAAGCAAAGATATTCGATGCAGACTCCCAGTCCACCGGACTGTGTTCCATATCGATCGTAAGCCAATGCCATCCGGCACGCGCCATGAACCGCGCGGCGATCGTATTGGTCAACGAAAGCCAAGTCCCGATCTGCGGTTCACCCGCGAGTAGCTTTTGCTTAACAATGTTCTTTTTCATAGTTTGCATTCGATCCGTAAATTCGATCGGGTGAGTACATCGGGATTGCAGATAAACGGCGGCTTCTTGCCCGATAATAAGTCGAGGATCGGTTGTGCACAGCCCTCACTCATGCGGATGGCCGCTTCAATTGAATTGAACGCATTGTGCGGCGTCAAAAGCAATCGGGGCACATGACGGAGAGGATGGTCTGAAGGTAGCGGCTCCTGTTGGTACACATCAATCGCAGCACCTGCAATTTGTTCGCCCTGAAGGGCGTCAATCAATGCCCGCTCATCAATTAGTTTTCCACGAGATGTATTGATCAAGTAAGCATCGGACCGCATAAGCTTCAGACGACGTGCATTGACGAGATGAAGCGTATCGGGCAGGTTGGGAGCATGAATGGAAACGATTCGGCTTCGGCGAAAGACTTCGTCAAGTTCAACGAATTCAACGTTAGGAAACTCGTCGCGGCGCGCTGAATCGGAAAAAACCGGATCGTAAGCGATTACTGACAAGCCAAAACCGAAAGCGCGGCGCATGACTGCCTGGCCAATTTTCCCAAACCCGACGAGCCCCAATACTTTTCCGGTCAATTCGAACCCACGAAGCTCTGTCCAGCCTCCAGCCTTCATACAATCTGATCCGTCGCAGATTTGACGAACACTTGCGAGAAGCAGTCCAAAACAGTAGTCCGCGACGGCGTCGGTCATCGCATCGGGAACATTGGTCACGATCACTCCCGCGTTTGTCGCGTCAGCCAGTGATACGGAATCAATCCCTACGCCGCACCTGGCAACCAATTTGAGTTGTTGGCACGCTTCAAAAACCTCACTGGTGTAAGAGTCAGTAGCGGCAATCACTGCATCGGTATGCTTTAACTGTTCAATGAGGCTAGCAGTGGGAACAGGGCCCCACTCGTCCGCGAATTGAATCTTGCACCCACTCCGTTCAAGCGTAGCTCGCGCATCCATTCCACTGTCGTGAAAGGCTCGTGCAGTCACAAGCACTTTCCAGTCTCGAACCATCACGTCGCCCTTGATAAGAGGTGGTTAGTCGAAATCACGTCGTCATCTCCCAATCAGCACATCGACTGACGAAATCAACTGTCGGCTAAGCAATACAAATGTTCTTTGCGTACGCCGTCAACGACGGTGGCTGCGCGATAATAGACACGTCCTCCACAGATTACAGGAGTGGAGAAAACTTCCGACCCCAATTGGTTCTTTGCCAATTCTTCAAATCCGTGTGGACTCGCACGAAAAATGAATGTTTCACCACTCTCGTTTGTTGCAAAAATCTTATCCCCAACCAACACGGGAGACGCCGAGAAGTTTCCGCCTAATCGGTTTTTCCAAAGTTCCTCGCCCGTTTCTGCGTTCCAGCAGACAGCGATTCCAGCGTCCAAGGTTCCATAGAGATGCCCATCTCGAATCAGTAGCGACGGAACATACAATCGAGTCCCATTTTCCCACTGGACCTTCCCAGAACCATCGGCGGCGATGGCGGACATGTGGTTTCGCGGGTATCCACCACTGGAGAATACGCGAGTGCCATCGGTTACGGTTGATGTCACACATTCGGTGGTCGCGCCGTCAATTTCCCAAAGGGTCTTTCCGGTCATCGGATCGAAGCTGGTGACCTTGTCGCATCCAGTCATGATCACTTGGTCTTTTCCCGCGACATGAAGGATGACTGGCGACGAATAGTTGGGCTGGGCGGCACGTTCTCGTGTCCAGACCGTGGAACCGGAAGTGCGATCCAAGGCAGCCACTGCCCCGCCACCTTTATTGTCGGATGAAACGATCACCATCGACTGATAAAGAGCCGGTGATGCACCGTACCCTTGATGTTCAACGTAGCCAGAAACTTTTGTTTGCCAAAAGAGTTTGCCACGGATGTCAAGCGCACTGGTCACCAAAGCTCCATCGTTGGGAAAACTCACATACACGACTTTTCCATCACACGCCGGTGTGCTCGATGCAGCGGTCGAACGCTCGTTTTTTCGCATTCCACCGGAGGCATGCACAGTCGTTTTCCAAGACTCCGCACCCGTTGTTCGGTTGATACACAACACAAATTGTGCGCCGGTCGTTTCATCGGCCGTCTGCAAGTAAATCGAGTCGCCGACGATGCACATGGAACCATGCCCACGTCCGGGAATCGGTGCCTTCCAAGCAACGTTCTTCGATTCGCTCCAGTTTAATGGCGGCGATTGGTCTGACGCCGCCGTCCCGTTTCTCTCTGCCCCTCGCCACCAAGGCCAATCGGTTGCTGCAATGGTGAATCCATCCGATGGCCTTGTCGCCTCCTCACCGGTCGTTTTCAACTGCACACCTACGCCTAACGCCACCACCAACGTGTAACTCAGCGATGGCAAAATCACCGAACGAGAAAAGCAAACAATGGAATGAAATAGTTTGTACACAGTGCTCGTCACGGCGGGATCTCTTGATGGAGGCGGAAGTTGAAATTCGTCCAGAGAAGGTCGAATGAGTTGGCGTGCCGGCGCATTAACCTTGGTCTCGCGCCGAGGTAAATCATAATCGATCGCATTCATTCCCACTGCTTCAGCGATCGTCAAATGGTTTTGATTTGGTAAAAGACCAAAAACGAAGCGCCGACCGTTTCTTTGAGGAAGACAGGACGCGGAAGACAGGAGGACTGAGCGGCGATTAAGAAAACGCCCCATGCGTCGCGTTTTACAACTCGGGTTAATGGCTCCGGTCCCACTTTTCTGCCAGCAAGTCCTACGGCCTTCGCTGACGATCTTCCCTCAGGGTAAAACAGTGACCGCTGATCAAAAATCCTAACTTTTCTGCGCCCTAACAATCTTCGAATCGTGACTATATCATTGTGATATCACTTTGAGATCACAATGACGGGTTCTTTTTAAGAAAAGTGAGCAATCCAATGACGAACGAAAAATTACATCGACCATTCTCAGGTTGGCCGCTGTTGGCCATTTTTTTGGCTGGACTGGCATGCAGTGTCTATTGGTTCATATCGACACTCGCATTGGCTTCACAACAGCACGGGGGCGCAACGCTGCAAAACATAGGAATTGCGATCGGTCTATTTTTAGTGAGTATCACAGGGCTTTGTGGATTCCTTGCCATCCAGCCCAATGAAGCGAGGGTGCTTTTGCTTTTCGGCCAGTACAAAGGTACCGTGCGAGAATCGGGCTTCTTTTGGGTGAATCCGTTCCTTTCAAAGAAGCCCATTTCGCTCCGAATTCGAAACTTCGAAACCGGTTCCATTCATACCGCCGAGCAAAAAAACCAAGCAGGTCAAATCATTCAGCACAAATCGAAGACGGCAGGACGGGCTTCCAAGGTAAACGATCGGGACGGCAATCCGATTGAGATTTCCGCAGTCGTTGTTTGGAAAGTCGTGGAGACTGCGGAGGCGATGTTTGAAGTGGATGATTACGAAGACTTCATGGCCGTGCAAAGTGAGGCCGCGCTGCGTTCGCTTGCGACACGGCATCCCTACGATAGTGAAGACCATGAGACTTCTTTACGAGGGAGCACTCAAGAAATTTGTGACCAGTTGCGCCACGATATTCAGGCTCGCTTAAACCAAGCGGGAATGGAGGTTGTTGAGGCACGGATCAGCCACCTGGCCTACGCACCGGAAATCGCTGCCGCCATGCTTCAGCGTCAACAAGCCCATGCCGTTGTCGCAGCGAGGACTAAGATCGTTGAAGGAGCTGTTGGGATGGTCCAGATGGCATTGAAAAAATTATCGGAGGACAAGGTGGTCGAACTTGACGATGATCGTCGAGCGGCGATGGTGTCCAATTTGCTGGTAGTGCTCTGTGGTGATCGACACACGCAGCCTGTTATCAACGCGGGAACTCTCCACTAGGCACCGAGCACATATCAATGGCTAACCGAGAATCGTTTCTCTTGCGCCTGGATCCGAAGATTTTATCGGCGATCCGAAAGTGGTCGGATGATGAACTTCGGAGTATGAATGGACAAATCGAATACATTCTCCTTAAGGCGCTCCGAGAAGCGGGCAGAGCGCCCAAGGATAAATCAAACGTCAGCAAAAAAGAGTAAGCGTTTCCATTAGCTGCAAACGTGCAGTGAAGTGGTTGAGCGAATTCGTAGACCAACCCAGTACGCCGAAACGGTCGCGCTCTCTTGCTTCCAATCCTCGTTGAACGATCAATCGTTTTTCCCAGGAAAATCTGGGATAATGACTTTACTGTTCGCGAAGCGGTCGACGAAAGCTTCGATCGACGTTTCCTGTTCTGCTAACGCTCTCTCGGCTGATTCGGTTACCCGTTCGTCTGCCTTGCGCGTGAAAAAAATGGGCAACTGAACATCAATCTGCATCTCGATTCGAATCGTTACGGTCGTCTGACGATCGGTTTCCCTTGCCTCAAGCGTCGTTTTGTAATTTCTCAATTGTCCGGCCGGCGCAATCGACGAAGTCTCGACTGACATTGAACTTTCATCGATGACTGCTTGCTGTTTTAGTCTCAATTCGCTCGCATCAATATTGGGATCGTTCAGTTCGACTGTCAGCGTTTTGTCAGCCGCCACTTCGGCTTTGGATTTGCCAATGATCGCGCTAAGAATGGGGTGATCGTCTTTGGAAGTGTCGAGGCTGATACCTTCTACCTGCTCATCGATCAGCCTCATCCCACCCGCCGATACGATCGCAGCGGTCGCATTTTTTCGAATCATGATTTGACGAAATTTGGCGAACTGACAATTCAACACGAATGTCCGCTCGGCAGTACCGATTGAAGTGTGAGTGACGATGCTGAATCGCCAAATGGTTACGCCGGCGAGCACGCCGGCGATACCGGCGATGATGAGACCGAACAGTCTTTTATTTGACATATGCAATCGTTTCATAAACTCAGTACTCGGATTTTGTACAGCCGGCAACCAGAAAAAATACCGCCGCGATGGCCGTCAGGGTAAGGACGCTGCATCAGCAGGAATGCCTCGATAACCCCCAACGGGAGCACGCAAATAGGAGACCGTTCTTTTGCAACTGCACGCGGCTGCAAGTTTAACAGGGCAATGTATCAAACGGCACAAGGAATGCGTTGCCCCACTTGAACGTGTCTTGTGCGACAGCGGCTAACGAATGGCTACCGTGCAGGCAGACAAATCCGCTACGCGACAAGAGTCGAAAGCAAGAAATGAGCAACGATTCGACGATTATTCCCAGCCTGCCGGAGAAGGCCGACACACCGGTTCCGTTTGACCTTGCCGGCGCTTCGGATATTGGCCTCCAGCGGAAGCAGAACCAAGATCATTTTCTAGTCGCTGAGCTTCGCCGAGTGCTGTCGATCATCGCGACTGATGTGCCGCTTGCAAACTGCAACAAACTTTATGGAGCCGACCCTGGTCAACTGTTAGTGGTAGCCGATGGGATGGGCGGGCATGACGACGGTGAAATTGCCAGCAAGCGGGCCGTACAGGCGTGTGCTCGCTACGTTTTGAACATGATGGAATGGTTCTTAAAACTATCTGCTCAAAACGTTGATGACTTCGTTGACGAGCTTTCCGAGTGCTTGAATTCGGCCCAGCAAGCGTTGTGGGATGAACAAGCGACGGGAGAGCTGAAGATGGGTACGACGTTGACATTGGCTTATTTGCTTTGGCCGCGCATGTACGTCGTCCATGCAGGTGACAGCCGATGTTATGTGCTGAGAGGCGGCGAGCTTACGCAATTGACCACGGACCACACTGTCGCCCAGAAACTCTTGGAAGAACACGAAATAACGGCTGAGGAAGCAGCTAGGTCCCATTGGCGACATATTTTGTGGAACTGTGTCGGCGGCAATACAAAGGTTGTTCAGCCCGAGGTGGTGCGATTTGATTTACAAGTCGGCGACCAGATCTTACTTTGCAGCGACGGATTAACTGGGATGGTGGACGATGAACTTATTCGAAGCACGCTCGAGTCAGGGAAGTTTGCGTCCAACGCCGTTGAAAGGCTCATTTCATTGGCCAATGCAGCTGGCGGCAAGGACAACATCACGGTTGTGGTTGCCAATTGTCGCGTGGGATGCCTCGATACGTGAGGCTGAACTCGCGATCGGTGCCAAAATAAAATTGGTGAGGAATTCTCAACAGGCAAACCGTGTGGACTTGCTCGAAAGAATAGCAGGCTGATCGATAAGCGATCAGCTAGTGCTGTACAATTGGGAAGACGACAAGCTCAATTGCTTGCGTCTGTGTTTTCATAGTCCGAAAAAACTCGAATTAAAAACTTCGATGCGATTTGGAACGAACTGTGCTACTTAGCAGGTCCACGGTAGCGTTCAGGTTTTAGCGAAGGGTGATGACTCAAGTTTTGTCAACACGAAACTGTTCTTCGGAAGCTTGTGGCGGAGGGCCTGACGCACCGGCAGGTCCTCCGTGGCGCGACTCGCTTGACTACCCTCCCATGCATTCACTTTAGGTCGCCCACAATATGACGTTCTGTGTCGGAATCAAAGTCGCGGAAGGCATTGTTGCTTTGGCAGACACAAGAATTGTTCGGGGTAATGAGCAAGTAAACAAGCGGAAGCTTGCAGAGTTCTTACACGATCACCAATCCATCTTTACGATGACAAGCGGCCTGAGATCGGTACGCGATAAAACATTAACCTATGTCGACGAAAGTCTGCGAGCCAACACAATTGGCTGCGATCGTCTATATCAATTTGTCAATTTGTTCGGTGAACAACTTCGGCGAGTGAAGAAAGAGGACGGTCCGTCGTTGGCCGAAACAAACAACAGCTTTAATCTCAATGCGATCATCGGCGGACGGCTCAATGCAGATGAATCACCCCAACTGTTTTATGTCTACCCAGAGGGCAATTGGGTTGAGGCGGCGATTGATTCGCCCTATTTCGTCGTGGGCCGGACCTATTATGGGAAGCCGATTCTCGATCGCTTGCTCCGGTACGACACGCCGTTGAGATCCGCCATTTCGCTGGCGCTCCTAGCCTTTGATGCAACCAGGACGAGCGTGACGGATGTGGACTACCCTGTCGACGTGGCCGTCTTGGCTTGCAACGAGTCCTCTCCTCGCTACCAGCGCTTTAGCGAAAGCGATTTGGCCACCACAACGGCTTGGTGGAATCGCACCCTATCCACTTCACTTGCCACCATGCCAATGGATTGGGCAGACGGATTACTTAATTTTCGAAACCCGTTAGAAAACCAAAACGCGAATCCCACGAAAGGCGGTTACTGATGACTCAAATTCAGGTTGAAAGCGAACTTATTTATGACGTCAAAGTGAGGACCATTTTTCTATTCAAGATCTGTGCGGCTTGGACTCCTCATCAGACCGTCTGTAATGAGCAATTGATCATTGAACCAGCGGTCGACATCGAGCATTGCCAGGTCGGATCCGATGGCAATCGACTTCAGCGAGTCATTGTTGATCCTTGCCAATTGAAGGTCAGCTATCATGCGACGATCGATCTTTCGCCGACGATCGAAAGGGCTCATGAGATTACCGAATCCGCTGCGGCTGAAATGCCGCCCGAAGTATTACCGTACATGAACCCCAGCCGCTACTGTGAAAGCGATTTGCTCGCGAGGTTCGCCTATGAAGAATTTGGTCAATTGAATCGCGGCTTTTCGCGGGTTCAGGCCATTTGCGACTGGGTTTACGATCATCTTGAATACACTCCTGGTAGCACGCATTCAACGACGACTGCAGCGGATGTGTTGCTACAACGGACCGGCGTTTGTCGGGATTTCGCGCATTTAGCAATTACTCTTTGCCGTGGCATTGGCATTCCCGCGCGATATGTATCCGGATACGCAGTGGATTTGCAACCACCGGACTATCACGGTTTCATGGAAGCATTCTTAGACGGCCAATGGTATATGTTTGATCCGACAAGGCTTGCATCGACTCTAGGGTTGGTCCGCATTGGCGTAGGTCGAGACGCTGCTGACGTCGCTTTCTCAACCCTAACAGGGTCCGCGTTTTTAAAACAAAAGACGGTAGGCGCTTCGTTCTCCTACGCGGCGCCATCGGTTACTGAACTCCCTGCAGTGTCCACCGCGTGATCAATCTGTCTCACGGGTGCTTGCTGTGAGCAGGGCTATTCGCTGGGCACAAGGTCATCAAGGGGCCAACTAGTTCCTGCCCAGCGGTTCAGTGATGGCGCTCAGACGGCGTAGCTACATAAAGCCCTTCTTAACAACCAGTCGTCTCGACTGGTGAGGCGGCCGCACAGGATGAGCCACGAACCTCCAATAACTGAAACCTAGGTTTGTGGCAAAACGGCGACTGCATGGATTCGGAGCCACCATGTTGATTGATGTTTGATCACTTTGGTGCGGGCAACGAGTCATTTAGCATCTTTCTTACGATTGGCACGAGGAATGCACTAAGTGTTTCCCTGTTGAACAAAACACGTTCGATCTGACGCCGCATACGTGGTGTCGGTACCTGTATAAACCTAGGAGTGCACAAATGATCTCTCGCGACGAATTGAAGGGTCACTGGAACGAAGTCACAGGCCGTCTCAAGGAACAATGGGGCCAGTTGACAGACGACGATCTGATGCGAGCACAAGGCTCTGCGGAGCAACTCGTTGGCGTCGTTCAACAAAAGACCGGCGCGACACGTCGAGAAGTTGAAAACTTTCTCACAAACGCTTTAGGTCCTAATAACCCATGGGTGTCACAGATCGCCGAGGCCGCCCAAAAGTACGCTGAGGAAGCAACGCAGTACGTAAGAGAGAATTTTCGCAAAGTCACCAGTCAGACAGGTGATTATTCAGCGAAGGTAGCCGAAACGGTTCGCGCAAGACCAAATGAGTCTTTAGCGATCGCGTTTGGGCTGGGCTTAGCCGCTGGCGCATTCTTTTTCCTGGGTCGACGGCGCTAGGCGTCTGATGTGATATTTTCGATCGCATGATCACCTCTGACTAATGGATCACGACCATGGCGCAAAATTCAGAATCAAGGCAGCAGTCCGATGCCATTCGCGCACGGATGAAACTCATCAGGTCGGAGCTGCCTCAGGACGTGATTCTTGCACGGCAGAGGGTCCGTGAATGGGCGAATTGGCGCTATCACTTTCGTAAACATTCGATTGCGTTCCTCGGCGCGGCAGCGGTTGTTGGTTATCTCCTTGTGCCCGGCAATCGCGGCAGAAGGGAAACAATCATTCGCAGTGAGGTACGCGATAAAGTCCAAGCGTCAGAGTCCGCAAAAGGCGGCTTAGCAGGAAGTTTGTTTGGGGCGTTGCTTACGATGGCGCTGCGGTCGGGAGCAACGATGCTTACTCAAAGGTTGTCCCATTCAATTTTGCAATACCGACCTCATTCTGGCGTGCGCACGAACGAGGTCACGCGAACCGGCGTCGCGCCGGTTCCTTCGAACAGCAATGGAGCCTATCGAGCATGATCGAAACAACGAGAGTAAAGATAGTACCAACGATCAACGGTGACCCACCAACGTTGCCACGCGTTGAGCAAGCCATTTTAAAAAATGTTGCCAGCGAGGCTAAACTTAAAGGACAAGCGCCGTTCGGAATCGAGGCGGGACTCAATCGCATGGTCCAAGACAACCCAGCAGGGGCGATCGCAGCGGCGGTTGCGGTGGGGGCGATTTTCGGATGGATCGTTAAACGCAAAATACTGAGATAGATAATGAACGAAAAGAAACCCGCCGGAATCGGTCATGTCGTAAGCGATGTGATCACACTGTTTGAACTGCAGTTTCAACTCGCATCGATCGATGCGATGAACGCTAAGGGCAAACTGGTGCAAGGAATCATCGTCGGTGCGACGTCGCTGAGCTTGGTACTTGCGGCGTTTACAACGGTTTTGTTTTCTACGGCATACATGATTCATGAGCATTACGAACGTACACTGGGTTCATGCTTGCTGGCTGTAAGTGTAGGCGGCTTAGTAATTGCGGCGATTGCGATGTGGATGGCCTTGCGGTCACTACGTAGCGCAAACGCGGCCATGTCGGTGACGAAGAAAGAACTTTCTGAGAACCTACACTGGTTGAAGGCGTCCCTCACGGCTTCAGACGATGCGCTGAAGTCGAGTACCCGCCCAGATCCTTTGACTCCATTTCGTACTGGTGGATCGAGTGAACCACGCACCGACGTCTCATTCGAGCGAACCAGTTCCTTGTTCCCACGTTAAATAGTCTTCACGGAAATAATCCATGTCAACTTACAATCAGAATGATAGCGCAACTCGATCGAAGTCAGATTCATCCCAGCTTGGTGAGAACGCGAAAGAAGCAGCTAGCCGTGCAGCCGTCTACGTTGCGGAACAGGGCCAGATTGCAGCAAAACACTATGTCGCCGAACCAGCGAAAGACTTGGTAACCTTGCTCAAGGAGTATGCGCAAGAGAAACCTGACGTGGCAGCCTGTTGGTGCTTTGGTCTTGGTGTGCTGGTCGGTTGGAAGCTCAGAGGTTGACTAGCAATTAGCCCCCTTTGATTAGGTCGCCGAAAGGTTACTCCTTTAACCGGGGTTAAAAATCTCGTCGGCATGGTTCGGCGGGGCGAAGTCTCTTGGGTATCTGGGCGCCCAAACTTTCGAAGCGCTTTTGCCGATTCGCGTCCCGTCTAGCGGTTGCATGTTCTGAATCGGCTATCTACTTTTGCGTTATCCGCGTTCGTTTTCAAACGCGCGTCTTTACAGGCGAAGATCACCGGAGTGCATATCACTATCTGCATCCGTATGCGATCACGCTTGCCCCACCCTATACTCTAAGATTACGTATCGCTGCCTCGCCACTCGCTCTCCGAACTACGACCTTGACCGATTCATTCTCGACTCGAAACGAACGAGACAATACCGAGCGAACGGAGAGTCATTCTTCTCACGTCGAATCAGAACGGATGGATGTCATTAGTTCCCAGCATGATTCCGTTGAGCTTGCAGCTATCGATCCTCAAACTGGCTTTTGGACAGTAGAGGCCGTCGAAGGAGTATTGGAAGGACGCTCCCGCTCTGCCGAAGATTCACTTGACTTTGATACGGTTGATGGTGAACCACTGCCGCTCGTGGGGGTTCCTGCTCGGATCGGCGCTTACGTTATCGAGAGAATGATTGGGCGCGGTGGAATGGGTCGGGTCTACATGGCGAAACACGAAACGATGCAACGATCGGTTGCGATCAAAACCCTTCCGCATGAACAAGCCGAGCGTCCATCGGCAGTCGCTCGGTTTTACGAAGAAGTTCGCGCTGCGGCGCGGCTCATGCACCCCAATATCGCTACCGCTTTCGATGCAGGGTTCAGCCAGGGCGTTCATTATCTTGCGATGGAATATATCAATGGATCCACACTCACGTCACTCGTTGTCTCAAATGGACCATTTCAAATCAGCGATGCAGTTGCTGCAATCCAAGGCGCAGCCAAGGGGCTTGCTCACGCACATGCGACGGGGGTCATCCATCGTGATGTCAAGCCGAGCAACTTGATGAAAGGCATCGACGGTACGATCAAAGTTGTCGATCTTGGGCTGGCGCTTTTCGCCAACCCACAGGAGATCCTTAAATCGAAACGCGGAAATATCGCGCATGGCGGTGGCCGAGTGCTTGGCACGATCGCCTTTATGTCCCCCGAACAATTGGAGAACCCTGATTACGTCGACGCAAGGAGCGACATTTATTCTCTCGGCTCAACGCTTTACTTTTTACTAACGGGCCGTTCTCCCTACGAAGGTGAGTTCCTAGAGCAGATACAAAATATTCGCCATGCGCCGCCCCCGGAATTGTTTGCGGTTCGACCGGATGTGGATATTCGTCTGGAGCACATCTTTCGTCGTATGATGGCCAAACGCCCTCAAGAGCGTTACACATCGATGGTAGAGTTGTTGGCGGACCTAGAATCGCATGAAACAAGCGCGACAGGCACGTCCTGGATCGCTCAAGTCGGGCAACCTCGATTCGTCGTCGATAAATCCACTTACCGGGGATGGGGAAGCCAAGCCGAGACGAACAAGGTTTTGGGAATCGACTTTGGTTTGTTCTATGCAACGAGTGCCATCGCTGATTCATCTGGCACGGTTTCGGTGATCACGCCATCGAACACCCAAAGTCCTCAGATGCGTCTGGCGATGGCAGATGGCAATCCGATTGTCTTTGGTGAGGCCGCTGCTTCTCGGCGGGCACAGCATCCTGGAGGTGTGTTGCATTGCGTCCCACTTTACATTGGTCAAGTGAAAGTCGAACACCTTATCAACGAAAGGCAGTGTCCAGCAGAAGTTTTGATGGCTATGCAGATTCGTAAGGTCATACAATCCACCTGGTCGGATAAAAAATTCCCGCTTGCAGTCGCGGTCACGGTTCCATCAACGTACGATCAATTTCATCGACAAGCCATCATTCGCGCAGTGAATATTGCTGGCGTGGCGTCGGTACGATTGGTCGACCGTTCGCTCGCAGGTATTCAGGCATGGCGTCACTATCAATGGATGAATGTTGAGCCTGGAAAATCTGCTTCGAGTGATGAAGGGGACGGAGGACGCAGGCAGGCCATACAAGAGTCAATCGATCGCCCCCTTGCGATGGTTTCGGTGACTGGGTTGGCGACCGAGGTTACGATTGCTCGCCATCGAGCAGGGCGAACACAGCAGCTTTCGGCTATCGGGCAATGGCATTACGGTACGCTTCAATGGCAGCAGAAGCTCGTCGACCTCGTGGCGGAGCGATGTGTCCATCAGTATCGCTTTGATCCTCGACTGACACTACAGACCGCCGGTCCGCTCCAAGTCGCTTGCGAACGAGCGCTTCCTAAATTCTTGTTGCTTGAATCGGTCAATGTGGCCTTTCAAGGTCGCAACCAGTCTGTCGTCGTGTCCGTAAGTCGATCCGATTGGTTGAATAGCTGCGAACCGCTGCTGGTTGAGCTGACACATATGATTGAAAAGGCGATCGTATCGGCAGCAATCGACCGGGAACAGATCGGTCACTGCCTTCTCCTGGGATTTTTGACAAGGCTGCCAGAAATTCGCAATCGCTTGATGGCGTCCTTCAACAGCAAAGTTGAGTTCGTCAACCTCGATCGTTCTGATCTGGCGCGCGGCGCAGCTCTTTGCTTGGCGGGTGAACTTCCGGGACGCGGCGATCTCCCATTACCGCCACAGACTGCAACGGCACATGATTTTGGACTCCTTGTTATCGATGAAAGGAATCGCCAGCGAATTCGACCGATCATTCCTCGTGGAACTGCCATCCCTGCACGAACTCACCGTCGAATTGCATCCATCGCGACCGGTCCTCAATCGTTGACGGTGGTCGAATCGAGCACTTGGCGAGAAACGGCGTGGCGATCTCTTGGCAGTCATCTCATCGAGTCCAGCGTTTCCGGTTCGTACCTGGAATTGATATTTGAGGTCGATGCCGACGCGAGACTTGTGATTCGGCGTCGCGATCCGGTCAGCGGCGTTTCGCACCGACTTCCGCAACTTCCATCGCCAAGGTTGACGCCTGCAGAGGTTCAAGATTGGACCGAATGGATTCAGACAACCGAAAAGCGATGACGGGTGGCACTACCCCTTCGTTCGTGTAGGCATCGGTATCGCACGCCTGGCACAGCCCTGACTAGATTTGTCCTTTGATCGTTCGCTGCGCAACATCCCAGGCTTCATCAAGATGTTTCAAGTACTCGTCCAAACTGAGCAAATCTGCAGTTGAATCCGGCGTGATCTTTAGCAACCATCCTTCGCCGTAGGTTTCCACGTTGATGATCGATGGGTCGTCCAACGCCAAACGATTGACGTTTAACAACTCGCCGGCTGTCGGCGAGAACAGATCGCTTTCGGCTTTTTTACTTTCGATTGAGCCAATGTGTTGTCGTCGTGAGATCTTGAGTGGTGGCTCGAGGATGAAATCAAGGAAATAAACATCTTGAAGTAGCCGTACCGCATAAGTGGTGAGGCCAAAACGGTGTGTACCGTTACCATCAGGCAAAGCCCACATATGATTGGTTGTATAAAAGCGATCCGATGGGAAAACGGCCTCGAACTGACCCATCATGAAAGATTTTTGCCGAGACGGGTTCACTTGGCTCACGTGTAACGCACCCCTTGGTGCTCCGACTCAAAAAAGGCTGGAAGCAGCGCATCGGCCCGAAGCAAGCCTTCGCGTGTCAATCGAATTTCATCCTCTGCGATCGTTACAAAGCCCGCCTCCACGTATTGGTTCCACTCGTCGGACCAGAGTTGTCGTATGTCAGTTCCAAATTTGTCTTGGAAATAGGCGATGCTCAAGTACCCACGTTTGAGCAGGAGAATCACCTCGCGTACCAACAGTTGATGCTTCGACGCCACGTAACCTCGCCCCAGGGGTAAAGTGTCGTTATCAAGCGCGGCATAGTACTTGTCGAGGTCGGCAAGATTTTGGTAGTGGACGCCACTTACGTGGCCAAAACTTGCGACGCCGGTTGCCAGAAGGTCCGATCCGGTCCATAGATTATCACGATAAGAAAAGTTTACTTTCGATGCATCCTTTACCATTGTGTAAGCGCTGCTGACGCTGTACCCCGCGGCGGACAATTCATCAATCGCATAGCTGCTCCAAGCTCGCTTGGTCGGCCAATCAGCAACGGGTGTTTCGATTTTATTGCCGAGTATATCGGCACTGTAAACCGTATTAAACGGTAGCTCCATCTGATAGATCGTAACGCTATCGGGGCTAAGCTCGAGTGTACGACGAATGTTCTCTTTCCAATTGTCCCAGGTTTCACCCACCATACCTGAAATTAAATCGATATTAACGTTTGGAAATCCGGCCGCCTGAATCCATTCCCACGCTGCAAAAACCTGCTTCGATAAGTGAGCACGGCCATTTTCTTCGAGTAATTTGTCGCTAAAGTTTTCGATGCCAAGACTGAGTCGCGTAACACCCACGTTCTCGCGGAGAGTTTTTACTTTTGTCTCGCTCAATGTACCTGGTTCGCATTCGAAGGTGACTTCTTCAGCTCCGTCCCAAGTGATGTGTTCGCGCAGTCGGTCCGCGAGGGTGATCAGTTGCTTGGGGCCGAGAAAACTCGGAGTGCCGCCACCGAAATAGACGAAACGGAACGGGCGTCCTCCCATCACTGCTAATTGGCTTACCAACGATATTTCTTTGCACAGCGCATCGACGTAACGCTGGACATCTGCTGCATTGACATCCGTAAAGACTTTGAAATAGCAAAACTTGCATCGCTTGCGGCAGAAGGGGATGTGTAGATAGAGACCGAGCGGAGTATCGACTTGAGGGGGGGAATGTATCGCGGAGCGAACAGCATCCAACGCGCCCAAGTTCCAGCGGCTGTAGGGTGGATAATTCGAAATGAAGTAGCTGCCCACTTCGGTTTTCTTCTCGACGCGATCAATGGGAAGCGAGGTCATTCGAGTGTTGTGTTCTAGGGAGTGCGTGTGAAATGATTGAAAATAGTTAACGCAAGGGCGAGAGGTGTCATTACACCACCGTCACAGTGCCGAATTCAAGGCGTTCCACCAAAGCAGCGGAGAATGCCTTTGTCGTCGCCGATGTAAAGTCGCTCACCCGCGATTGCAGGGGACGCAATGAATTGGCCATTGATTTCATACTGCCACTTTTCTGTGCCATCCTTGATTGATAACCGAATTAGTCGCCCATCAGTTGACGCAATCCAGCAGTCTTCGCCAGCGATCACGGGCGACGAGTCAGCACGTCGGCGTAGGGTGTATCGCCAAATGGGCTTGCCGGACCTCGCGTCCAGCGCGTCGACCTGTTTATTCTGACTACTAACAATGACCAAGTTGTCTGTGACTGCTGCGCTGCTGCGGTACTCTTGTGCACGATCAGGATCTTCGTACCTCCAAATCTCTCGGTTTGTTTTCCAATCGAATGCAATCACTGCACCATCCATGATCGGCAGAAAAGCCAGTTCACCAAGGATCGCAGGGGTACTTCCCGTCGGTCCGCCAAGCGGCAACGGTTCAGCCGCTTTGGTGCCGTCGGTCAACGTGACCGAATGGAGATTCCCATCGCATCCACCCAAAAAGGTGCGATTGCCTGCGATGGTTGGGCTACAACGGATTTGATCCTGCGTCTCGTACGTCCAAAGTGCCTTCCCGTCGGCAAGCGACAACGCGTAGAGCTTTCCGTCCTGGGACGTAATGACCGCGCCCTCTTCAAAAAATGACGCTGACCCGCTGATTTCAGCCCCGGTTTCAGCGTTCCAGCGAAGTTTGCCGGTGGCAGTATCGACGGCGTATACCTTGCCATCTAAATCACCAATCACCAACAAGTCTTTCTCGACAGCGGGACTGGTGATGAATCCCAACTCGGTTTGTAATTTCCATTTTTGCTGTCCGGATTTCGCGTCGACCG
>JANOBM010000270.1:0-2036 GCA_031411655.1 Planctomycetaceae bacterium | reverse complement strand
CTGACGGAGCCCGATCCATGGCAATTTCCTAAAGAGTGTCCTCCAAAAACCCCAGCCCTCCGGGCTGAACTCCCAGAATTGTAATTCCTACACGAATCCACGTCGCCCCCAATCAAAGCGCGCAAACCCGGTCATGCACCCCGGTGTCAAAGAAGAAGCACATGGAGTTGAATTTGCCGAGGTCAAGGGCGAGAATGATCATGATTTTTCGAGTCCTTGCGTTTGGTGGGTGGAAGAATGTGACTGATAGATTACGTCTGTCTTGATCACGGGTCCGAGTCGCCAGTTTTAATCCAAATGACTCCCACCCATCAAACCTCGGACTTACATGGATTCTTTAGGGGGCTAACAAAGGACATGCAATCAATGCGAGTAACTCTCCCAAGAGCACGCGAGTCCAGCGTGGTTTCCGTCGTGGCGGCTATTGTTTTTCTTGTCGGTTGCCAACACGCTCCAACAACTGGCGGTGATATTTCAGTGACAACCGAAAGGCTGGCGGGCTGTCGGCTTACCGATATCCATAATGACCTGTCGTGGACATTCAGTGACACGGATGTGGTAGTCGAAAACAAGGATCAGCCAATCCCCTCCGACCTGGTTCAAGAATTGCTTGGAAATCAATTGACTCCCACAATCATTAAGGCAAACTGGCGACTTGACGAGAAGGCAGGCATACTCCACCTTTTCAACACGAAGGCCAACAGCGAGACGATTGACGGGGAATTACGCATCCTGGCCAAACCCGCAGGTCAAGTTCGGGCAAATATTGGTAACCGCCAGTACAACGTATTTCGAAACAGCATCAAAGGCCCCTAACAATCCGATAGACCGAAGCGGGGGACCGGCTGCCTCCTGATGGAAAAGTTACCTTTCCCCGCTCGGTCATCGGGGTCGTTCGTCGAAAGACTATTCGATTCAACAAATCTCAAGAAGCGACACCAAAAGTATGCCCGAACGGACATTGCGGCAAAGAGATCGCCGGTTGCTGTACTATTGGTTTTGGGCGTGGCCACTAATCGGCATGACGATACTGTCAATTCACTGGATCGATTCGAACACGTTTCGAAACTGTGTTCAGGCAATCTTTGTCCCTGGACTAATTGGAACCGTGTCTTCGGGATGGACTATTTTTCGTACCAACGAGATACGGTATTCGCTACAATTCATTGCGTCAGCGATTGTTCTTGCGATTGGCTTCTCTCAGTATTGGTACTCAATGCAGTGACGAAGACGATCGACGAACAATCCATTGCATCGAAGTGTCGGATCGGCCGCTTCGACTTTAGAAACTTTTCTTGCCGCCACTCGATGAATGGGGTCGTTCTCGACATCATCACCCTCGTTGTTCATTTCATGAAGAAAACGGTGCGATACCAACTCGTTTTTCAGTTTCCGGAGACGTTCTTCGAGACGCACGACGATCTCGTTGCATTTGAGGATAAACTGATCGCGTCAATGCCCAAGACTTGCGATGTCGATGGACACGACATCGGCTCAGGGACCATCAACTTCTTCGTGTTTACGGATTCGCCGTTGGCGGCGCACAAACACTTTCGCAAGTACTTAGGAACAAACAGAGTCGAGAAAAATCTCCGTGTCTCCTATCGCGAGGTCGATGGGGAAGCTTTCACTAATTTATGGCCGTTTCGCGACCCTCGGCCATTTGATGTCGAATACCCAGAGGGTGTCGATCCATTCACGGCGGCGTCAAAACGCAGCATTCCTAAACGAAGCCCGCCTGGCGTATCCAAGTTCGAAACGCCTGCGGCGAGCGAGTGGCCAAGCCGATAGATTCCGTCTTGCATCTGCAACCGCACGTGCCGTTTTCTTGGTTTCAGTTGGCAAAGTAGCGAGGATGAACGTGGAATCGGGAACCTAGCGCGAACACATTAAGGGTTCGATGTTGCGTCGCAATGCGATGAGCTTTCCAGTGGGATACGTGTTGCCGAAGGCTTTTCAGCCGACTGGCCGAGAGTCAGCCAACATCTAAGCCCCGGTTCAAGAAGACCAGCGGCAGTTTGAGTGGACCATCGATG
>JANOBM010000269.1:0-11020 GCA_031411655.1 Planctomycetaceae bacterium | reverse complement strand
ATTCAAGAGCTTCTTGGCCATAGTGATGTGAAGACCACGATGATCTACACGCATGTGCTTAGCCGAACGGATGCCCGAGTCGTCAGTCCGCTGGACAAGATGCCTGTCACTAAGCAGGTGCCGGTCACTAAGCAGGTGCCGGACAACGAAACGCCAACGGCGCATTGTACGGCTCATGAGACGATTGAGGCGAAGGAAGCTACTGGATCATCACCACGTAACGCTGGCAAGCGAGTCGTTCGACGCCAGCGATGCGTGCCGCAGAGGGAGCGAACACCGCAGGCGATGACGCGTCGACAAGAGGCAATGGATTCGAATTCGAAGCCTCAAGCATCCACAACGACAAGAGCGCGTTGGTGGAAGCGAGCGACAAGTTGGAGTTTGTCGCACATGTTTGCCGCGGTTTGTTTGGTCCTGTCGCTGGGCGGTCTCGGATCCAGCCCATCCGTCCTGAATCAGTCGGGCTAGGTCGCAAGGAGGACAAGGCCGTTGCTATATCGTGTTGCGGTTCATGGCTACGAGGGGCCAATGGCGGGCATTGCAGTAGTGAGGCTGATCGGGAAATCATCGATGCGGCGAGTCGTGTTTTGATTTCTGGAACGAACTGAAGCCGAAGCATGTGGGACGGCCAAAGCAAATGGAACGGGGCCGTCACTTGCTAAGCGAAGTAGAACTGTCCGTTCAATACTGCTTTCCGTTTCTAAAAGGGGTTGGATTTACTTAGGCAGGCTCTCGACTACGATCTGGTTATCTAACCCAACCGTTAATAGGTGCTTGCCGTCGAAGCTCAAGAAGACCGATTGAATCAAGTCATTATGATTTTGAATAGACAGTACGGTCGATCCATCATTTGCGTCGAGGATCAGAACATTAAAGTAATTTGCGATGACTAAGCGCTGATCATCGGATGTAAATTGTCCCAACTTGGCGCCTTGGATTGCGTTTTTCCATATCGTTTCCCCCGACGAAATCGACAGGCACTCGATGTCGCCGCGATCCGTAACAAAGATCAAGCGACTTCCCGTTGAGTTGAAACAGAAGTCACGTTGACCCCACGAATCGAATTTTCTCTCGCAGAGTCTTTTTGCGGAGGCGATTTCGAGGACACAGAAGTCACCACTGGTTTCGATCGCCACCAATTTGCCAGAACGGTCAGCAGCCAAACCGACGATTTCGTACATGACGGGATAGGTTTGCACAACGTTGCCGTCCGCACACGACATGCGTTCAAGAGACTTGCCAGCGCCAATCAACAATTCCTCTTCGTTGAGGAAGGCGATTGCTCCTTTCGTGTTTTGATCCTTCAATCTTTTCACTTCGCGACTGGTATTCGAATCGAGATTCCACAACCGGACGCTCCGGTCAAAATGAAAGGAAGCAGCATGACGACCAGACGGGCTCCGCACAAATTGCGTGATTGGTGAGATTTGCTGTTCAATGACTACGGAATTTCCGCTCATCAAATTCCAAGCAACCACTTGCCCACGGTTGATCACCTCCACCTTATCGTCACTTAGCGGGATGATCGTGGGCACTCCTACGGCGGCGAGCACCTTTGTTCCATTTGCATTGAGGACAGCGTCGCGAAAAAGTTGATCGGATCCCTCTAACTTTTGCTGAAATGGTCGCCCCAGTAGATTCCACACGTGAACCTTCGAAAACCCACCGCCGGCTAGTAGCCCCTTGTTGTTCAGTGACAACGAGATCGTACGCCCACCGAGGCCCACGACTCTGCCGACAATCTGCTTGCTCTCCAAGTCCCAGGTTGAGACAGAACCATCTAGCGCGCCGCCGCCGTACAGGTATTTGCCATCGGGAGAAAAGGCGATCGAAGCAACTGTATTCGCGTTTCCACTCAACTCATCGATAAGCTCACCCGTTTCAACTGAATAAATCCGTATGCCGCGTGATTTACCGAACCGAAACTGAATCGATGAACCACAAGCGATCGATTTGCCATCGGGTGAAAACGCAAATGCCGTTCCGCACCAGTCGCCGAGTTCGATGGTTCTAACCAGCTTGCCAGATTGCAGTTCATGAATCGATGCAAACGAATTCTCGAACTGTAGGTCGCGAGAGCCGATCACGCCGACCAAGCTTTGATCGGGGGACAGAGCAAAGCCTGTAAGCACTTGCCCAACATAGTCCTGGAACATTTCGCGGGGTGGCTCCTTACCTGAAAGCAGAACCTCATGAACCGTGCCCATGCCTCCCGCAAAAAAGGCTCGCCGACCATCGTTACTTACCTCCACCCCCGTTACCCGAATTTTGCCCTCGGCGAGCACCCGTGGCTTTCCTCCTTGCTCGATATCCCAATCATATACATTGCCATTGGTATCAGTACTGATCACCCGCTTTGACGAGTTCGGAACAAAGCGCACGCAGGTGACGTGAGTCGGGTGCCCTTCCAACACGGTGAGTAGTTGGTTGCTAGTAACGTCCCAAATCCGAACCTTGCGATCCTCACAAGCTGCAGCCAGCAACGATCCGGCGTCGTTGAACGATACACTTGCTATTTCGCCGTAACCAGCGTCGAAGTCTTCGCGATTTTTATGAATCATTCCGAGTAGGTATTCGTACTCCCAACCACGCCGTTTTTCATCGGTAAGCCGAATCGCTTCTTCGGCAACCTGCGGACTTCCCCATTGTGCTTCGGTCCGTGCGACCATCAACTGGTTGCGATAAAGCAACGCTTGCGATTCCGCGAGTGCTTTTTCAAGAGAAAGCGAATTTTCATCGGCTCGACGACGTTGTTCTTGTTCAGAGGCACGCGCGGTCTCGGACTCTACCGCGGCCTGTCTTGCGCGATTCGCATTTTCAAAAGCAATCAGCCTCTGCTTTTGCGATTCGCTATTTGCCATTTCAGCGGCCCGCTGACTTTTTATCGCACGAATCATTGCGGTGGTGGTCCCTATGATGCCAATCAAAATGGACCCAAAGACTAGCAGGGTTGTCGCGATTGATACTCGATGTCGCTTGGCAAACTTGCTGAAAGTGTAAAACCGAGAAGGCGGACGTGCCAAAACCGGCTCCGATTGGAGGAATCGAGTCAGATCGTCGGCAAAGTGAAGAATGGATTCGTACCGGCGTTGACTCTGCTTTTCAATCGCCTTCATCACGATCCAGTCCAATTCCCCTTGCAATAACGTTGACAGTCGACGCGGGTCCGTTTTTCTCAGCGCGGCGACGTTGGCGGGAGAGTCAATGCTGCTGATACGCGTGCTCGGCCGAGGAGGCGTTTCCTCTTGAACGATACGCACCATCTCTTTCCAGCCCGCATCGCGAAGCCGTCGCTCGTCAAAGGGAGGGGCACCGGCAAGTAGCTCGTAGAGAATGATTCCAAGAGAGTAGATATCGCTTCGCGTATCGATCGACGCGTGATCCCCCGACGCTTGCTCTGGGCTCATGTACTCGATTGTGCCAACGATTTGGCCGTGCATCGTGAATACATGTTGCTGGTCCTTTGGCGTTGCTAATGCTTTGGCAAGTCCGAAGTCGATCACCTTTGGCACAGGCCGGTTATCGAAGGTCGCAATCAGAATGTTCGACGGCTTGAGATCGCGATGAATGATTCCTTTTTGATGAGCATGATGGACTGCATGGCAGATGGGAATGAAAAGTTGCAATCGCTCAAGCAAGGAAAGCGCATTGGCATCACAGTAATCTGCGATCGGTATACCCTGAATCCATTCCATCGCGAAAAACGGGCGCCCATCGATGGTCGTCCCAGCTTCGAAAACGCGAGCAATATTAGGATGATCCATCATCGAAAGAGCCTGTCGCTCGGTCTCAAATCGAGCAAGCACGTACTCTGAATCCATTCCTGGCTTGATGACTTTTAGCGCGACTTGACGCTGAACCGGTTCTGTTTGTTCGGCTAAGTAAACGAGCCCCATTCCGCCCTCACCTAGCTTACGAATGATTCGATAAGGGCCGATCCGTTCCAACTTTTTCGCAGGGTCGGGAAGATCGACCGTCACCAAATCACTTAGACCTGGGGGTGAACCTTCCAGGAACTTGTCGTTTTCATGAAGGGATCGTAGCAGCCGCAAGACCCGCTCCATTTGCAACGGTTCGCCTTGGCATGCCTCGCTTAGGAAAATCTGCTTGGCTTCGTCGGTAGCGAGTAGTCTCGCTTTCTCGAAAAGCTCTTGGTCCGTTCTTGTTTCGTTGGCCATCGTTAGCGTCTCCAATTATCCAAAGCGAGAAACGCTCCCGTTTACCCTGACAGAAATTCAAAAAACACTTGAAATTTCCTATGAGGGGCAAGCAGCGGAGCTGACCAGTGTCAAACGATTCTGAACGCACGTTTTCCGCGAGGACCAACTCGGCAGTTTGTCTCGGCAGTTCGTTTCGGCAGTTTGTATCGGCAGTTTGTATCGGGTACTGACGACGGATCATCCCTTGTTCAACCACACTTTCAACCACGCCTTCGCGTAAACCCAATCGGCCTCGACGGTGGATACTGAAATCTGAAGGGTGGTGGCAATTTGAGACGTCGTCAAACCAGCGAAGTAACGAAGTTTAACGACATCGGCTTTCCGCTTATCGTGCTCCTGTAAATACCGAACGGCCTCGTCCAAATCGATCAATTCCGTTTCGGGGTCGGAGGTAGCAAAATGATCCACCAATTCGACCTTGACCTGGTCCCCACCTCGCTTGATTGCCAGTTTGCGTCTTGCGTTATCTACGAGGATTCGCCGCATCGCCTCCGCAGCGGACGCGAAAAAATGAGCCTCATTCACAAACGACCTGGGACGCCCGGACGGGAAAAGCCTCAGATATGCCTCATGAACCAACGCAGTTGCATCGAGGGTTTGTCCGGGTGACTCTTTCGCCAAGCGCTTCGCCGCTAACTTCCGCAGCTCTTGGTAAAGGAATTCATCATCAAACGGGTCAAACTTTTCTGGAGTTTCGTCAGCCATCAATATGCTCACGCGACGGTCGCAAACAAGCGAAGCCATGAAATAAGAACAATGCCAAGTCGGGCTCCATTTCAATTGACGATTGCCGTCAAAGGGTAGTTGTACACCGAAGCGCAAAGAGTTCAGTGATCAAGCATCAACTCGAGAGTGCCACGTTGTCGGGCAATGAGCCTTCATTGGTTCTCTGACAAAAATCGTACCCGGGGAATCCAAACTTCGAAAGCTACTTGCGCTGCTTTCGGCGTTTGGGTAGCTTCTTACTGGTTAAAACGTTAATGACTAAAACCTCTGAAGGCCCGGTTGGACGAGATGAAGAGTCGTCTCCGAACAGATCGCCATTCTACAATCGTCAACGACGGCTTCTAAATGACCGCAACATTTTGCATCGATTCGAACGACAATTGCTTTAGCTGAAGTGCTGGTCAGCAGCATGGGGTCAAACACAGAATGGTTTCTTGATGCGTTTATGCCAGCCGAAAACCACCAAATTGAACAACTAGCGAGGTCGCCTAGGGTCGAGCGAGCCTTTGGAAGTGCGTTCGCTAGTGGCTTTGATTCAAGGATTTTAGCGGTGTGGCGTCAAAGTCACACCACGCATTCGCGGAGTCGAATGGCGGCCTCTATTTTTCCGCTAATGGTCCGACGGGACGCGACCTGTATGTGACCGATGGGGCACTTGGGAGCACTCGCTTGTACGTCAATCTCTTGAGAACACGAGCCGCGTCGCGGCAAGGATTGTATCACGCGTCGGGAAAACGGTATCTTACCGTCGTGTTGCCCGACCAATGTGAAAGGGAATCGTACGTCACCTGCGGAACGCTAACTGGAACGACGGTAGTGGAAAACTTGGTGGGTAGTGAATCGTCGGCACCCAGTGATTTCTACATCCTTGGTCGACACCTCTGGCTTTCGGCCAGACTCACGCAAGAGAGCGCAAACTCGATGCAAGCGATGGAACCAATACGTGACCCGTCTTGATCAGGAACTTCGTCTCAACTGGCGAGCCAGCTCGCGGCCCACCGATCCCCGCGACTTAGAACCTATCCGAAATCCGAAGAGACCCGCGGCTAGCGCCAAAGCGGCTAATGGTTTTCGGATAGGTTCTTACTCTGCCTTGGTAAGTGAAAGCGTCGACGCTATCTGGCGATCTTAAACGAGGGGCAATCGTTAACACTTGGGAAAAAAACACCGTCAAAACGGCTCGCAATCATAAACCTCCGCGAGCCAAATTAAATTCTCAATTTCTCAGTGGTATACGAAACGCTTGCGAAACTGATTGACCTCGGTATCTGCAAACCCGTAAAATGAGGGTGAGGACCTTAGTACTTTAGTCAGGAGGACGAGAGCTTTCCCGAAAAAAAAGGTGGCCCAAATGAGACGGTCGAAAGTTACAAAATTCCGAGAGTTTTGGAGACGGCCAATGAAGGGAAGCTCGCGATTTTTCAAACCTCACGTTCAAAGCCTTGAAGATAGACGCCTGCTAACAGGAACACTCACAGGCCGAGTTTGGTTTGACACCAATTTCAATGGCCAGCAGGATGCAGCGGAGACGCAAAACGCAAGCGTCACCGTAACGATTGTTCAGTCATTAATGGTGAAGGGACAAGCAACGACGGTCAATGGGATCTATACCATCAATAATGTCCCTTCGGGCCAAACATACGACGTGGTTTTCAGTTTGCCGACCGGAATGACTCTCGGCCCAACCGATTCGGGTAACGACACGACTGACAACGACTTTGGGGCCAATCAAACATCTGGTGCAACGTCTGCCACAGTGCGCCTGTTGCCATTGACCGATGGCCAAACCGTCGACCTCGATGCGGGTCTGGTCCAAGGCGCGACGCTTACCACCTTTGTGTGGAACGACGTCGATGGTGACGGTATCCAAGATGCCGGGGCTGAAGCGACCGGATTGGGAAATGTTGATTTGACACTAGGTTCGACCGGCGGCGAGGGCTATGCAGCCTTTCCGTTAAAGTCTCCGGATAATGGCATTGTGACCTTTACCAATGTACGACCTGGAAGGTTTAAGCTCACATACTCGCATGGGACATTCAAACCAACGTTGCGTGATCAGGGTACGAATGACACCATCGATAGTGATATCGACCAGCCCACTGGAAACTCGCCTAATTTCACGCTCACACCAGGACCTCCCCTCACCGACGTTGATGCAGGATTTCGGGACCCTGCTCTCGTCAGTGGAACGATTTCTGGACGAGCTTGGCTTGATAACGGTGATGGGATTCGACAAACCACCGAAACGACACTTTCCGGTACTCAAACCTTCGATCTTTACCGGTCCACGGATGACACCGTCGGTAATGCAGACGACCTATTCGTGACCAGCGCTGCGACGAATGCTTTACAGGAATACAAATTAGCCGGAGTTGCTCCTGGTAAGTACTTCGTACGTTCAAGTGTTCCAACGAACCATGTGCTAACGCTTCAAAATCAAGGCACCAACGACGCCATCGATAGTGACTTCCTGCCATCGACTCGTAACTCTGGTCTACTTGTCGTCACAGCGGGTGTAACCATTCCCAACGTCGATGTCGGCTACATTGCTGGGACTGCGTCGATTGGGAACTTCATTTGGAATGACATTGATCGAGACGGCATTCAGGATGCTACGGAACCAGGACTGGCGGGCGCGGTCGTCAAGCTGTTCAATTCGGCAAATCTGCAGGTAGGAACAAGTGTGACCACCACATCTACGGGAGCCTACCTCTTTAGTGGCTTGCAACCTGGGCAGTACACCGTCCGTGTTACGCCACCACTCGGTTACATCCCTACACTCAAAGACCAAGGGCTCGACGACACCAAGGACAGCGACCTCGACCGAACCACGTTGTCGACCGCTGTCATCACGGTTGCGGCGAATACCGCTGCAACCCAGTGGGATGCCGGGATGTATCTCGGCGCGACGATTGGCGACCGAGTATGGTTAGACACCGACTTCGATGGCGTCCAAGACGTTGGAGAACTCGGTAAGCAGGGAGTCGAAGTGCGTCTCAAGTCATTGGGCGCCGATGGAAACGCTGGAACTGCTGACGATGTCCAACTCGCTCAGACGTCAACCGATGTGAATGGGCTCTACAAGTTCGTCGCGGTCGACAACGGCGTTTACTATGTGCAGTTCACGGCACCAACAAGTTTTGCATTCACCAAGCGTGACATTGGAACCGATACGCTCGACAGTGATGCGGGATTGAGCAATGGCCGGACCGCGAAAATTGTCATCGCTAATCTCGCAAGCAATTCAACAATCGATGCGGGATTGGTTCCCACCGGTTCGGTCCACGTTGATCTTGGCCGCGACGACAACAATGATGGACTTTTGGACCCCGGCCTCAATGTCGCCAATATTGATGTGTACTTGTATGATCCGGGAAACGGAGTGGTAGGCGACGACGACGATGTTCTTGTCGCTACGGCCAAGTCGAATTCGCTCGGTGACGTTGACTTCCCCAAACTCCGACCCGTGAAGTATTACGTTCGCGTTTCGTTGCCTGAGGGCTACCGCTTTTCTTCGCCAAATGTTGGAACCAACGAAGCGATTGACAGTGACATTACCCACTTCTGCGACGGCTACGGATTGACCGACGTCTTTTTGCTGTCCACGACGGTGGTCAGTACCATCACCGTAGGACTTCAGCAAATTCCTGGCTCGATCGAAGGAGTTGTTTGGAATGATGTGAACAGCAACAAGGTTCGCGACGGCGGTTTGGTCAAGGGAACCCCGCCTGACGTGATTCTTGCGATCGACGTTTCGGGAAGTACCAGCGAACCTTTCGCAGGGTTCAGTACTGGCGATGTCAACGGGGATGGGTTCGCGGACACGATTTTGGACGCGGAGATTCTGGCTGGTGCCTCGTTGGTCCAACAATTGATCAATGCCGGTTACGGCGCAACGGCAAGGATTGGGATCGTGACGTTCAATGGGACTGCGAGGCAACTGGACATGAATCCGGTTTTAGCCGGCGTGCAACTGTTCGCGACACCCAGCGCAAATGCGAATGCCAATGCATCGCTAGATATCGTGGAAACGTTGCAATCCATTCGTAGCGGTGGGGCGACAAACTATGAGGCTGCGCTGCAGATGGCGAATAGTACCGTCACCAGTATGGCAACTCTTGCTGGCCGGGGCAACGTCTTGTTCTTTTCGGATGGTGTATCGACCCAAGGAGGAAGCTTTAGCGACGAGGTCGCGACGCTGAAGTCCAAGGGAGTGAATTTGAAGGCGTTTGGAGTCGGCGCTGCCGCGTCGCTATCGCAACTGCAAATCATTGACCCGCAAGCAAAAACTTACGCTTCGACCGATGATTTCTTCGCGGCATTTCAATTGACGAATAACACAAGCTTCGCAACGGAGCGAGGAATGGCCGGTGTGGAGGTTTATCTCGACCTGGACGATAACAAGGCTTGGGATCCAGGTGTCGAACCGTTAGTGCTTTCACGTGACGACGATCCCGATACGTCAGCAGTCGATGAGACCGGTTTGTTCCGCTTTAACAGCGTTGCGGCTGGAAGCTACATTGTTCGAGAGCGCATCCCAACCGGATATACGCAAACGTCTCCTGGCGTGTCGGGTGGGCTTGGTTGGCTCGCTAACGTGACGCCTGGGAAAACCGTTAAGAATGTTGATTTTGGCAATTTGGTAAGCACAACGCTGACCAGCATATCGGTCGCTCCGGTCTATGCCGCCGGCACCGATCAAAAGTTGCTGGCGCCTACCGCCGTCGTATCGGATGTCGACAAGCCGATATGGAACGGTCGTGAGTTGTCGATTCGCTTGGCTACGAACCAGCCTACAACCGACCAGTTGTTTATCTCTCCGCAAGGAAATCAAGCTGGAAAAGTCGGCGTCGCCGGAAAATCCGTCCTGTATGGGGGCGTGGTAATTGCAAGTTGGACTGGCGGGTCCGGTGGCACTGCACTCAAGATTACGTTCAATGCAAGCGCGACGGTGCAGGCTGTGCAGGCGGTTGTAAAACGAATTGCGTTCCGTAGCACTCTCGCGACGCCTTCCTTGGAAAACCGGACTGTGACGTGGAAGATGACTGACGGCTTAGGCGGTCACATGATCAAGACGCAAACGTTGTCGGTTGTCACTTAGCGTGGCTTCCAGGCTGACAATGAAAACCGTCGCAGGCGATGAAGAACCTATCCGAGAACCGAAGAGACCCGCAGCTAGTACCAAAGCGGCTAATGGTTTTCGGATAGGTTCTAGATCGGGTGAGTCGTCGACTTGTTTAATTGAGCACAAGCGACGAAGCGCTGCATTTCTTCGAGTGTCTCGTAGATTTGGTCGATATTCGAGTTGGCGATTGCGTCCTCGCACCGCTCTGCCAAAACCGAGAGCTCATCGAGACCAACGGTGCCACCAGAACCTTTGATGCGGTGGGCTTCACTGGCAACTTCAGCATAGTTGCCCGCATCACACGCTGCGATGAGGGATGGTATTAAGGTACTAACCCGATCGATCAGATCACGCGCAAATGATTGCAACCAATCATCTGGCAAAGCGGTGAATCGTCCAACCGCGATTTGCGGTATCCCAACATCAGCATCGGATCCATACTCCAGCAGAGACGCCGGCGACAAATTTGCGGCACTGTCAAATCTTTCAATCGATGGCGACGGCTCCGCGTCACGGGTTCGATTAGATAATAAGTTTTCTTCAGTCGCATCTTTGACAATGTGCAGAAGAGCATTCAAATCGATTGGTTTTGTGAGATAATGCGTGCAGCCCGCTTGGCGACATTTGGCTTCGTCCCCAACCATGGCATTGGCGGTCAAGGCCACAATGGGAACTGGACAGTCACTTTCCCTTAAAAGTCTTGCCGCGCTGTAGCCATCCATGACAGGCATCTGCATGTCCATCAGAACAACGTCGACTGATACTTTTTGAGCGAGCAAAAGCTTCACTGCCTCTTGCCCATTGGAAGCGGTAAGAACTTCGCCACCGGAATCTTTTATCAACAAAGAAATCAGTTTGCGATTGGCTTCACTATCATCAACGACCAAGACGCGTTTACTACGCAAATCGACCTTTTGGAACTTCTTGGTTCGCGTTTCTACTGCACACG
>JANOBM010000268.1:0-3988 GCA_031411655.1 Planctomycetaceae bacterium | reverse complement strand
CCCCGACGGATCCAATCGAAGCCCGGCCGTGTCACTCAGCCGAATCGGCCAACCATCGATCACCGCGTCCGCGTGCAAAACATCACGAGTCGTGCCGGGCTGGTCAAATGCGATGCTTCTTTGATAGCCGACCAAAGCATTGATCAGGCTACTTTTTCCCACATTGGGTGAACCTGCCAACACGACGCTCCAAGGCTTGGTTAGATGCAAACCGATATCCGTGAATTCAAGGATGGCGAGGGCCTGTGACTGGATTGCGACAATCGCCTCCGCGCCCGCAGTCAACATCTCCTCGATGGATTGTGACGCGAATCGAACCATCGCGCCGCGGAGTTGGTCGAGGACGATTGTCGCCGTGCGCGGAGTCGTGGTTTCCGTCAACAGCCGCAAGCCCGCGCGTTGATTCGGACTTAAACCCAGAGCCTGCTGCCAGCCATCCTGGTCGATAACGGTGGCACCCGCCAGTTCCAGGTCAGCCAATACGCGTCGCGACGCAGCCTCGCCACCATGACAGTGAATCTCCCATCGATCATAGGGCTCATCCGCGATGACATCTTTACTTAATCTTGCCACCCCCAAAGTCGTGAACGTCGAATCCGCGAGATTGCGAGTGACGATGATTGATTCGCCGGTTTCACTCGCCACGGCTTCACCCTTAGCCAACGAATCTTGCCATCGGCCATATCGAACTTCGCCAACTTTGATCGGATTCATCGTCGCGGGACTGAAGTATCTTCCGATCATCGCCATGGCTTCCGCTCCACGTAATCCGACGGTAGCAATCGCAGCTCTTTGCGGTCCGGTCAACAAACAAGCAACCGTGGTCGGCATCGACGGCAAGAGCGGATTCATGAAAACTACGAGCCGGTAATCGAGAAAAGACGGTCAGGTTCAACTGGTGAGCGGTGACAACGCCCATCGCGCCATCATCAACACTACCATAAGACAGAGCCAACCGAGCTCCAAGGAAAGAGTTCTTGGAATTGGGTTGCCCAGTGTTGCCTGAATCGATAGGTACAGTCGAAGCGGAACGGAGAGCAGGAGCGAATAAAAAAGCAACACTCCCGTTGGATTCATCCGCAACCCTTCAACAACTTGAAACTGAGACGCATAAATAAAACTGCGTGTCAAACCACAACCCGGACATGGAATGCCGAAGAGTCGCCGAAAGTTACAAAGCTCTGGCAGTCGCCAGTCCAAGAAAGAAACAAGGACGGCTTGATCGGGTTCGACTCGTAACGACCGAGCGACAATAAAAACAAGGGCAACGCCACCGATCCAGCATGCTGTGGCTCGCCAACTCGACGGGTCTACAATTTTTCTGGCTCAGTGACACGAGGATTCGTTTGACGACCTATCGGCCCTTCTTTTTCAGCTGGCACCAATTCCTTTGCTGCCGATTCCTTTGCTGCCGATTCAAACATGGCGAGTTGCCTGAGGAGAGGCGGGGAATGAGGCTCCAACTTCACAGCACGTCGCTGAACACGGACCGCATTGGCAAAGTCTCCAACGGCGAAATAGCACCGGCCGGCAGTATCAAGCTGTGCCGGTTCATCCGGATTGATTTGAAGGGAAAGTAAACTGTAATCCAGTGCTCGCTGATAGTTCCCTTCGGTATTGCTAACAAGCCAAGCATATTGGTTGTAGTACTCCGCAAGCAGCAGGCCAGCTTCCGGTAGTCTCATGCGGGGTTGCATCTGGACTTTCAACATCTCAATCTGGTTGTCGAACCGAAGCGCGAGTCGCGAGATGGCTTGTCGCACTTTTGTTTTCCAAGCCTCGTCACCGTCAGTGCGATACATTGCGATCAAGATGTCTGCGTTTTCCGGATCAAGCTCCAGGGCCTCAGTCAAACGAGTGCTAGCCGTCTGACTATCACCCGCTCGCGACGCAGCTAAGCCTTGCTGAAAGACCTTTGTCGCTTTGAGTCGCTGCACGTCGATCCGAAGAGAAATCAACCGTCTTGCATACTGCTGGTCCTCTTCGCTGCGCTTGATCATTGGCTCGAGCACTGCGACGCACTCACTCGGATTCTCGAGCTCGCCAAACATCTTGGCAAGCTGAGCGCGAGCCAGGGCGGCGATCGGTGCCTCCATGGGCGACGCCTCGATGATGTGGCGGTACTCTCGCTCGGCCCACCGGAACAAGCCCCTAGATTCGAGTTCTCGTCCGACTTCACGATGGCGCTGTGCGTTCTCTTCAAGGATCTTGGGAGACAGTTCCTTGCCGGCGTCATCGCTGTCGCTCTTCTTTGGAAGTGGATCCACAACGAGGGCTTCGCTCGCGACCTTTTCAGCCAAATCAGCGTCACCCTGCACGAGCAATGCTTCGGCAGCGCCGTACAGCAGGATAGGTTGCCGATTGAAAAGATCGGCGTGTCGAGATTTCAGTTCGAGAACAATCGAGTGCATTTGATTATCAATTGCCCAGCTACAGGCATCGATTACATCGCGCGCTCGAGGAGGGATCAAATCGAGATGGTCGATCGTCAGGTTAATGGCTTCCCCTTGCATTCCAGCTGCTGCGGCCCTGGTCGCACAAACTTGCACCAATTCAAGTACGGACGGCCGAGTAATGGTCGCGTCGCTCCCGTCATCCATCGACTGTCGCTGAACCGATATAAGTTCTCGCCAAGGAGCAGCAGTGTAGGTTCCGGCGTAAAGATCATCCGCAAATTTCAACAGCCAACCCGCCGCGCTACGCTCGTTCGGGCCAATGACCTCGCGAATGGTCTCTGCTTCGCGCCTTCTTGATTCCAAATCCTCCGATATTGGGAACCGCATTACCGTGAGCGCCGCTTCCCGGCTTAGCCGCAGGGAGGTTTCAAAACGAGCCAATCGGCAAAGCGCTGCGAGCCCTTGGCGATTGGGGAGTTCCGCTAGCCGGTCCATTCGGTTCTGCCGTTCCGACTCACTTTGTGCGCCATATTCGTCGAGGGCATCGCGAACAGCCTGTGGATCGGCTTCGGTAGACCAACTCACCGAAAGGCTGCTGACCAAGTGCCTCGCTGCCATGGCGATTTCACTATCGGGATGAAACTGGGCGGCGTGGAGTTCATCGAACGCCTGTAAACCCAGGCGCTGAAGTTTTTCCCGCGCCCGAACGCGAGTCGCATAGCTGGGATGGCCTAGCTTCTCTATCCACCGCCCCACTTCAGTCACGGATTCGCTATCAGTCACCGATTCGCTCGGCGACGATATTGCAACACCATTGGGGGTATCTGCGTGCGCAACCGATTGCCCCACCCACATGCTCCAGGCGACAACCCATATCGCTAGTTGACACGCATTCGATCGTCGGCTCAAGCGAAAGCCAAACGGTTGTCCTGTTCCAATCGACACATTCATCGTAAAAACATTCCTCCCAGTCGGTTTGACGGCGACTTATATCGTATCGCAACCCGGCGATCCAAGCGACTCATCACCGATGCTCGTCCCCCGCACAAGAAAAGGCTCCAAATCACCGTTTCCCCCACTCCGTACGGCGGGCCGAATTTACCTATGCCAAAATCAGGCGTTGCGGCATCGTCGGAACCGATGGTCGAGTCGCGAATGATGGGTGTTGCACCTCCGTCAGATACGGATCCGGCGATCGTTCTTCCGCTCGTTGCCGGAACTTGGGCACCGCTTCGGTCCTCGCTCTTTCGTATGTTTTGGATCGCATCGCTAGCGTCGAACATCGGCACTTGGTCGCACGAAGTCGGATCAGGCTGGCTGATGACATCTTTGGATGGGTCACCTGCGATGGTTTCGGCGGTCCGCGTTGCGATGTCCTTGCCAATTCTACTCTTGGCCATTCCTGCCGGTGCGCTCGCTGATCGGTTCGATCGGCGAAAATTATTGCTCGGTGTTCAGAGCCTGCTGATGGCAACCGCAGGCTTGCTGTCCTGGATGACGTATCAGCAAACGATTACCCCCAGCTGGTTGATCGCATTGACCGTTGTGATGGGACTGGGAATGGTGATTCATGTCCCCACCTGGCAGGCTTC
>JANOBM010000267.1:0-7760 GCA_031411655.1 Planctomycetaceae bacterium | reverse complement strand
ATCCAACCCCAACGTCGGCTCGCCGCACCTTGGTCGTTGTAGATGGTGATATAGAGGAGACCGCCCGGCGCGACGCGGTGGGTCACGTTCTCTATCGCTTGGTCCATTTGTCCGGTGTGATGAAGGACGCCCCAAGAGTAGACGATGTCGAACAGTCCTAACGACTGCAGGTATTCGTCGTCCAGCACTGAACCTTGCTCGACCCGCCAAGACGGCGACTCGTTTCCGAACTTGCGTTTGATTTCATGAGAGCAGGCGACCGATGCCTTGTCAAAGTCAAACGAGTGGACGATGGCACCAAGTCGGTGTGCGACCAGGCTTGCGAGTCCCGACCCGCAACCGATGTCGAGGAATCGCTGGTTGTCGAGTCGATCGACGGCGAGCATATCCATGAGTGAAAGGGTTGCCGCAGCGATTCGCGGTTCATCCACTTTCTTAAGAAAGTTCGCCCAGTTTCTACCGAAAGCGAATCGTGTTTCCTGAGTTGCTTCGTTCACGTCCATAGATCTGAATCGAGCGAACGATAATTGATGGCTTCGGCCAGGTGATGTTCGCCGATGGACTCGGCCCCTTCTACGTCAGCGATCGTACGCGAGACTCGCAGAATCTTGTCATGGGCGCGAGCGGACAACCCCATATCCTCAACGCTATGTCTTAGCAGCTTTGAGCAGGAAGTACTCAGCGTACAATACTTCCGTACTTCGCGACTTGTCATTTGCGCGTTGTAGCGTGTGGCGCCATGTTTAAATCGTTCTGCCTGAACCGAGCGAGCTTTATCAACATCTTGGCGCATCGATTGGCTATTCGTTGACTGGCTGCCGGAGCCGGACAATTCCTCGAAGGGTACCGAGGGAACTTCGATATGAATATCGATACGATCCATGAGGGGGCCTGAAATCTTTCCCATGTAGCGTTCCACCTGAGGCGGCGTGCAGTTGCAACTTCGACGCGGATCACTTCGATATCCGCATGGGCAGGGGTTTGCTGCCGCGATGAGCATAAAGTCCGCAGGGAACGTGGAGCTGCGTAGGGCGCGTGAGATCGTGACGATTCCGTCTTCCATTGGTTGTCGCATGACTTCAAGTGTCTTGCGGTTGAACTCAGGCAACTCGTCTAAAAACAAAATCCCATTGTGGGACTTAGAGATCTCGCCAGGCGTGGGTGGGTTTCCACCGCCGACAAGGCCTGCGTCGCTAATAGTGTGGTGAGGACTTCGGAAGGGCCGTCTGGCCATGAGCGGCTGTCCGGGTGGCAATTGACCTAGGGCACTATAGATCCGGGTCGTTTCAATCGATTCCGATGGAGTCAGTTGAGGCAATACCGTAGGGATGCGCTTGGCGAGCATCGTCTTCCCGCTTCCTGGAGGTCCAATCATAATCAAATTGTGACTTCCGGCTGCGGCCAACATGATCGCACGTTTTGCCGTTTCCTGCCCGCGCACGTCGCCGAAGTCTACATCGTAGGCGCTGTATTGCTCGAACCATTGCTCCAGACGACTAGGAGCTGGCTGGATGTCGATCGACCCGCTAAAGAATCCCACTGCCTGAGCCAGGTTTGCAACGGGTATGACTTCGATGGATTCGACCACTGCAGCCTCACCCGCATTTTCGACCGGCACCACGACCCCGCGAAGGCCCTGTTGCTTTGCAGCAGCGATGGCCATCGACAGAGCACCTTTGATAGGCCGAGTGTGACCCTCTAGCGCTAATTCGCCGACAACGGCATAGCTCTGGAGCCGATCGGAGATAAGTTGCCCGCTGCCAGCAAGAACGCCCAACGCGACCGGTAAGTCAAACGAAGGGGCCTGCTTGGGAAGATCACCAGGGGCAAGGTTGATAACAACTCGATCCTGTGGCCGAACGAATCCACTATTGACGATCGCACGCTCCACGCGGTGCGTACTCTCTTTGACTGCCGCTTCGGGCAAGCCAACGAGCGTCGTCTTGGGCATTGCGGCGGGGGAGAGATCAACCTCGACCTCAACGGGCATGGCCTCGATTCCCAGCAGCGTGAATGTCTTTAGGCAGGCCAACATTTTGCGGCGGCTTTCGTAAATTGAGCCTATGGGGTAGTACCAATCGTCATTCGGCAGAGTTACGCTCAACATGTTGACAAGCCGTTTCGGGGGTGACAACTGCCCATCGGCGTTTCGTAACAAAAGAATTGACAGTACCTAATAAGATTATTAAGGCGACGCACCGGCAACGGTCGACCGCTCATCCCGTTTGGACAACATCAAATGATCGACGACAACGCCTTTAGCGGCCTAACGGATGTCGGTTTGACGCGAGAGAACAACCAAGATCAATTCCTTATCGCGGAATTGAACAAGTCGATGCTGATCGGCCGCACAAGCTTGCCTTATGCCGAACAATCTCGTCTACTCGGATCGGTTCAAGGCCACTTAATGCTGGTTGCTGATGGCATGGGTGGCCACGCCGGTGGCGAGAAAGCCAGTTCGATGGCGATTGAGTATCTCGTCGATCGCCTCCTCAATCATGTGCACTGGTTTTTCAAAATCGACGAAGACGCCGAAAATGAATTTATCGCCAGTCTGAAAGCGTTGTTGCGGGACACGCACCAACGCATTCAGGAAGAAGGAAAAAAAGACCTGTTACTCCAAGGCATGGGAACCACCCTGACAATGGGCTACCTTGTCTGGCCGAAACTGTATGTGGTGCACGTCGGCGATAGCCGTTGCTACTTGGTTCGTCGTGGTGCGGTTGAAAGGTTAACGACGGATCACACCCTCGCAAGACGGATGATTGACTCAGGAGGCTTGAAGCCTGAACAAGAAGCGGGAAGTCGCTGGAGCAACGTGCTTTGGAACGTGATTGGCGGTCGCAGCGAAGTCGAGCTTACCGCCGAAGTCCGCAGTGTGACACTCGAGGAAAACGACAGTCTTGTTTTTTGCTCTGACGGGCTGCACCGATACCTTACCGATGGAAGGTTACTCGACATCCTGGACGCCCATGAAACCCCACGGGCCGCCTGTGAGGCATTGCTAAAGATTGCCAAAGATGCGGGCGGCGACGACAACATCACCGTCATCGTCGCACGTCCTGTCCCAGGCCCCGGACTGGAAAGCACCATCACTTTTGAACCGGATACGTCTCCCAATAAGGTCAATTACGACACTCATTATTCGCATGACCCGAATATCGACTAGGGACCGCTCGCGGAGCGGTCCCGGGTCGACTAGAGCTCGGCGACGCTGTGTCGTTCCTAAGCGCGCGTAAGCTTGGTGATTCGTCCAGTCGTCACCCATTCGGCGACAAAGAGATTTCCATCCTTATCAAAGCAAGCATCATGCGGGTGAGTAAACTTGCCCTGTTGCCAAGCGGATTCGTCGGTCCGAATCTTAAACCCCTTGTTAGCTTCGTTGTCGGCCATGATTCGTTCACGATCATCGCCAATCGTCGCGATTGTCTTTAGATCTTTATCAAGAATCGAGACTCGTGCGACAAGCTCCGGGACGACCATCAAATCCTTGTACGTATCGATGTTTGCCGGTAACCCAAACCCTTCAATCGTCCGTTTGTACTTATCTTCGAGCGTGAAAGTCTGCAGCGTATTATGGGCCCGGTCCGCCACGACTAGCTCTGGTTCACTGCCTCGTTCATCGATCCAGAGTCCGTGGGGTGTATGGAAAGTCCCTTTGCCCTCGCCGTGGCCTCCAAAGCAGGACACCCACTTGCCGTTTGCATCGTATCGATGGATGAAATACGCACCGTATCCATCGGCTAAGTAGAAACCGCCATCGGGTAAGAAGGCGAAGTTGGTAGGCATGAACCGGTCTTTCCCCCAAATCTTTTGGGGATTGGAGCCTTCACCGTCGGCATAGCAACCGGCTTGCTCAGGTGCGTAGGCTTGCCAAACTAGTTCGCCGGTGAGTGACAACTTTGCGAAGGTCTTCGCTTGCTGGTAGGCCGCAACATAAAGAAATGCCTCACCACTCTCGACACGAACTTCGATCCCATGTCCGCCTCCTTGAAATTGTTCGCCAAACGCGCGAATGAATTGGCCTTCGGAATCGAACACGAAGATCGACGGATGGTCGTTGTCACGCGCGACGCCCTCGTGGATCACGTACAGATTGTTGTCCGGATCGACCGCTACCCCATGGGTAATTTGCCACTTGTACTTATCAGGAAGTTGCGGCCACCCATGCTTGCAGTGAAATCGATGATCGCCCTCTCCGACCAATTCTTGTGCTGCGGTCCGCTTGGCGGTCAGGATCGCAGGGAAAGCAACAGCGGTTGATGCAGCCGAGCGGATGAATCGACGTCGCGAAAGGGATGATTGACGCATAAATATACATCCTTACAGGTAGTAGGAACTAACGGGAAGTAGGAAATAGGCAGGCGGGGAACGTGAAGAGCTGAAAGGCAGTTTATCGCGTTGTGACCAGAGAGACACTAGCGCTATGATCTGGGGCACCGTAACAATCAAACCATTCAATCGAAGTGGCGGGCTACACCGGATGAGCTGGGTAGCGCCAGATTCGTTTTGCAACACCAGAAAATACGCTGGCACGAGCTTTCCGTGGGGCTTACACTCAGGATTCAATTTCTTTGCCTGGTTTATGTACAGTGGGAGCCCCTCCATCATGCCAATCCGATCTGACAGACGTTCATTTCTAAAAGGGTCATTGGCCATAGGAGCGACGACGATGGCCGCTCGTCGCAGTGCGTTTGCCGCCACCAACTCACTGGGGGCAAATGAAGAAATTGGTATTGGCATGATCGGTGCCGGCGGTCGAGCAGGCGAACTGTATGCTGCGATATCAAAGGTGCAGGGAGTCAAGGTACTTTCTGTAGCCGACCCCGACTCCAAACGTGCGGGCCAATTGGCCGCTAAATGCGGTGCAGTGGCTCATCAAGATCTTCGCAAGATCATCGATGATCCCAACATCCATGCCGTTTTCATCGCGACCTGTAACCACTGGCATTGTCTCGCAGCGATTTGGGCGATGCAGTCAGGCAAGGATGTCTATGTTGAAAAACCGCTGTCGCATACCCAGTGGGAAGGTCGCCAAGTGGTGCAAGCTGCGCGCAAATACGACCGAATGGTACAGGTTGGTACGCAGCAGCGATCGGATCCTATGCAAGCTGAACTGAAGAAATTCCTTCATCAGGACAAAGCCATCGGTAACATTCAATATGCTCAGGCCAATCGACTCGGCGTGCGCGAACCGATCGGATTGCGCACGTCGCCGTTACCGATTCCCAAGGAAGTGAACTACGACCTATGGCTAGGGCCCGCCGACGATCAACCGTTGATGCGAAATAACTTGCATTATGATTGGCACTGGACTTGGAATACCGGAAATGGAGAAATGGGCAACTGGGGCGTGCATGTTCTTGACGACGTCCGCAACGTCGCCTATCAGGACTCCGTTTCATTGCCTACCGGCGTATTCGCCGTTGGTGGGAGAGTTGCTTACAACGATGCGGGAAACACGCCGAACCTTCATTACGCAATCTTCGAAACCGATTCATTTCCAACGTTAATCGCGCTCAGCAATCTCCCGGCGGGCGCCGATAAAAAGGGTTCATGGAAGTCGATGGGTGGACGGCCGGTGGAAGGCCCTGGAAGCGGTTACGTTGTTGCCGCTGAAGGTGGATACCTGCTGGGCTCCCGTCAAAACGCAAGGGTGATCGATCGTGACGGCAAGACAATTCGTACGTTCAAAGGCGGTGATATCGTACCGCTGCACGTGCAGAACTTCTTTGACGCGATGCGATCGCGCCGTCGTGAAAGCTTGAACTCCGAAGCTCAAGTGGGTCATGATTCAACCGGATGGTGTAATCTTGCCAACGTCGGTTATCAAACAGCGTCAAGTTTCTCGTCAGAGCAACTCGCTTCGGCTGGCTCTGGCTTGGAAGCATGGCCAGTTTTGATGGCGGAAATGGCTTCGCAGCTTGAGCCATTGGAAGTGAATCTTTCCGATCTTCGAGTAAGCCCTAAACTGACTCATGACTCGAAATCCGAGCAGTTTATTGGCGAGCATGCGGAGCTTGCCAATCAGTTCCTGAAGCGAAGTTATCGCGCCGGATTTGAAGTTCCCGAGATCGCCTAGCCTGATAGGCATGGGCCTGACTCAAACCAGTTGGGGCTCCATCGTCTTCAAACCATTCTCGGCGTTTGTTAAATGAAATCGCCCGCGAGAAGAGTCGCGGGCGATATGGTTTTTACAGGGAGCCGACGACCACCTGACCGCCAAGACGCTAAAACATCCCGCCGCCGCCCATCCCGCCGCCGCCCATGCCTCCCATGCCGCCTCCCATGCCGCCTCCCATGCCCGTGCTTGCCCCATATCCTCCACCAACACCGCCCATGGGAGCGGTTGGTACTTGCTTCATTTCCATCATCGGATCATCACCGAAGTGAGCGTCCCTTAATCTCGAGAGCAGCGTTTCGATTTGATGATGCGTCTGGTAATCGGTTGTGATCACCAAGGCTGGACGGCTGCCCTGTGCCATCGGGCTAATCGTCGATACACCGCCCATGGATGCCCATGAATCACTGCTAATACTGGTTTCAATCATTGACATCAGGCTCTGATAATCTCCGACAGGAAAACCTGTTCCTTCAAGCCAATAGATGCGTGCCAATTGGTTCTGTTCGTTCTTTTCCTTTGTGACCACTCGCAGCGTTTCGTCCTGGACGGTGAAAGTCAGATCGAGTTCATTCAGGATCACCGACAAGGCACTGCGAAGTTTTACGTCTTCTATCGATACCGACACAGGAGATTCGATGGTTAAACCCAACTCTTCAAGTCCGACCTTATCGATGACGATAGGAATCGAGTGCTGCTCGGCTAGCATCCCGATAGCACTTTCAAGTGTCACATCGCCAAGCTCAACGGAGGTAGTTTTGTCGAGGGCTGCGGCGATTCGTTTCTCGGCGTCTTCGTCTACGTTGATCCACCGTGATGCGTTAACGCCTTTGCGGACCTGAGCCAAGTGGTCCGCGGTAATGACCAAACCTTCGTTCGTGACAACAGCGCGCAGACCAAGGGGATGGAGTGCATCAAAGAGAATGGAGCGAAGCGGTATATCGGTGCCATCGAGATTGACGGAGCTACTTTGCTGGTCAATTTTGGAAACGGACATGGCGCGTTCATCAAGCCGAGTGAGTGCGCCGGTTTGCTTAGTGAGAAACGACGCCAATTCATGGAGCGGCATCTTTGCGGCCAAGGACGTAACTTCGTCAAGCGTCTTCTCAACGTTGATGGCAATCGCGCTGGTGGGCTTGGGGAATACAGCGGTTGACATCCAAGTGTAGCCGGGCGTTAAGGGAACGCCTTGCTGTGATTGTGCAGGTGCCGAATGGGTCGCATCAGTGACCGCATTCACTTTCGCGGGTTTAGCAGGTTTAGCGGCGGGTTCGACGGTCTCGCGTGCGGACGTCACTTTGACGGAGGGTTGAACCGCGTCTTGGGTTGCGCCATCGGGAAGGGAGATCACATTGGATGAGATTGAAGGTGATGTACCGCCGCCATCATTTGCCCACGCGACAAATCCGGCAAGGACCGCTACCGTCACTGCGGCACCTGACCAAAGAGGAGCATTCATAAATCGGAACCCTTCTTGGAGTAGAGAATCGAGACGAGCGAACGAAATCGGCGGATCGGGCATAATAGGGTTATCGAAAGACTGGAGTAGGGCCTCACCAGCCTGACTAGAGCTAGCGGACGAGACGTTTGAGGCTATAGCCGCTGCGAACGCAAGCACGGGAACAACGCCGCGCCGCCG
>JANOBM010000266.1:0-31965 GCA_031411655.1 Planctomycetaceae bacterium | reverse complement strand
GGCAAAACGGACACTCGTCCAAACTTTAAACGGGAAACTGATTCGTAGGCCTTCAACCGCCACCGACAAGCGTTACGACTTCGACATCGTCACCGTCTTGGACGACATATGAGATGTGCTGCTCACGCGGAACCACATCGGCATTGACTTCGACGGCCAAGTAATGGGGTGGCACTTCCACCGATGCGAGCAACACCTCAATTGTCATCGGATGGTCGAGCGAAATTGGCTTGCCATTAATAGTGACATTAATCATCGGAGTGACCCATTACCGGTACATAACACTCGCCGCCGGACAAGCCGCTACGCGATCAAATCCGGCTGCCCCGCCATGAACCGGGTCTCACGCACGGCGGCTGATATTGGAATTAAAACTGACAACGGCAAGAACCGGGTGCTCACGCACGCCGGTTGAAACTCGCATTCAAAACGAATGTCGCACTCAAATCGGACGGAAGGCCATCGATTCCATTACAAACGCCTAGATCGATGTTCTCATCATCCAGGCGACTCACAAGGTAACCGAGCCCCGGAACTGAATTGACTAATCTTCCTTTTCAAACGCTGCATCGAACGCGCGCGAGCTTGGCGAAAAATCCAGCTTCTTCGTGAATTCGCATGCTTCTCGCGCACCAAACTGACGGTCCATGCCGCTGTCTTCCCACTCGATGGATAGAGGCCCTTCGTACCCAATATCGTTCAGCGCCCGAATGATCTCTTCAAAGTTTACGCCGCCACGACCAGGACTACGGAAGTCCCAACCACGCCGATGGTCACCGAAATTGAGATGACTGCCAAGGATGCCCGAGTTTCCATCAAGCTTCACGATCGCGTCTTTCACATGGACGTGGTAGATGCGATCCGCAAAGGTACGGATGAATTGAACCGGATCGATGCCCTGCCAAATCAAGTGGCTAGGGTCGAAGTTGAAACCGAATTCGGGACGGTGATCGAGAGCCTCGAGAGCTCGCTGGGCGGTGTAAATATCAAAAGCGATTTCGGTTGGGTGAACCTCCAATGCGAATCGAACTCCACATTGGCCAAAAACATCGAGAATCGGATTGAATCGCTTGGCCAGTAATTCGAAACCGGCATCGATCATTTTTGGCGGAACTGGTGGGAACGAATAGAGCAAGTGCCAAATGCTACTGCCCGTGAAGCCATTGACGACGCCGACACCAAACTTTTGGGCTGCTCGCGCCGTGTTCTTCAGCTCTTCGGCTGCGCGGGCATTGACGCCCTCAGGCTTTCCGTCGCCCCATACATGCGGTGGAAGGATGGCTTGATGGCGACCGTCGATGTTGTCCAGCACCGCTTGGCCAACCAAGTGGGCACTGATGGCATGGCACTGGAGGCCAAGGTCGTCCAGCAGCTTTCGTTTCTGGCTGCAGTAATCGTTTTGCGATAACGCCTTATCGACTTCAAAGTGATCGCCCCAGCAAGCTAGCTCGATGCCATCATAACCAAAGTCCCGCGTAAGTCGGGCCATTTCGCTGATCGACAAGTCGGCCCATTGGCCGGTGAAGAGGGTAACAGGACGGGCCATGGATGACTCCGAAACGAAGGTTCAAGATGGGGGTGAAAAGAGCACCGCGTGATTGTCTTGCGAACCGGTCATCCATGCAAGCGAGGGGGCACCAATTCAATTTCGGTTAGTGAACCAGGATTTGACACGGCACTTCATCAACCGTTTCGATCGACAAAAATCGGCCGAGCAGGTCACAGACGAACTAGCACAGATCAATGAACCAGTGCCGAGAGAAAACCCAGTCCGACGTGTCACTCTCGTCCCTACAGGTCTTGAGAACGAACGCACCAAAACCAAAGGGCACCCGCTGCGGAAAGCACCACGGTCAAGATGACGGCAGCGATGATCATCGAAACCATGAGCGAACTGTTACCGGTGAATAACAAAACATGTAAAAAACAAAAAACCGAGGTTGTCTCGGAACAACCTCGGCCTTTGAAAGGTAGGCTTCAGGGGAACTACAGCGATTCGCCTTGAAGCACGTACTCTCGGAACGGAACCAAACTGCTTTTGCCACGTGGAGTCATCAGCGCCTGATAAACGCGATAATCGATCTGGTCCTGGATGAACTTGCTTGCACCGTCTGCGAAGCTCATGTTCACACCGTCATTGTGAGCCGACGATGGTCGAGCCAAATCCGGGGCGTTGTTAGCCGCCATTCGCGAAATGAACTTGTCTTCGGTTCCGTAAGAAGCGTTGATTCCGTGGGCTCTTGTGGTACTTACGGATGGTGCGCCGTTGTAAGCGCCAGTGTCTTCGTAATGCCAAACGAATCCCTGTGAATATCGACTGAACTCAGGATACCCGACTTCTTCCCCCGGGTTTGCAGGAAGCAAAAGAGCCTCGGAGGTATCTTCATTGAAGTGGGTTTGATGCCAAGGAATCGCTTGGAGGTTCTCAGAAAAGAGAACCGTATTCCCTTGGCCGTCCTTGAAGTCATCAAGTCGAACTGCAGGCCCGGTCACAGGAGTCCCTGAAGAGACTAGGTATGCATACTTCTGGTTCATAACCCCATTGTCTTTATCCATCGAGGCAGCAAAGCTCACTGTCGTCGATGGGTTTCCTCCTGCTGGAGTATTCGAATTGCTACGGGCAACTGCGGCAGGGTAAGTGCCAGAAAGATCCCCACCAACGCGATGGTACATTCCGTTGTTCGCGATGTAGCTGTTCCGACCGCGGTTGCCTTCAAGCGTGGTGCTGCTGGGGCACTGAAGAATGGGAAGGCTGGGCGCTGAGTTAACCGTGAATTCAAGCGCTGTCGTAGTCACCAGCACAGGATACTTGTCTTGAGTCCAAACTTCGTAAGTCGGTTGTGCGTCGAGTGACGGCAGTAGACTGATCACCCAACTACCAATCTTCTTATGTTCTGCGTAGGTCTTGCCGGTAGGATCGGACTCGCTGGGGTCAAACGTTCCTGTGAAGCGTCCAAAGTCGTTTAACCAACCTGGGAACTGCTTCTTCGACATTTCGTATTGAATGGCGGCTTTTGCCAGATTATTCAGTTGCGTACTGCACTGATTTCTTCGTGCCGTTTCTCGGGCAGCGTTCACGGCGGGGATCAGCAGCCCCATGAGGATGCCGATGATCGTGATCACGACCAGAAGCTCGACGAGCGTAAAACCGCCCCTGGTTCCGCTATCTCTACCGAATTTTCTAGCCATTGTCTTGTCGCTCCGAGAGGTCCTAAAGAAAAGAAGAGGTCGGACGCGCGATTGCTCAACCCAGCAGCGTCCGCAATGATTGCATTGTCCGCGAATATGGACGGAAAGTCCAGTCTGTCTAGGGTGGGAGGCGACAAAATTTCATCTTGCCGAACCGAGAAACCCGGCCGCTGCGAAAAAAGTCGGATTATCACCGCGTACCGCGTCCCGAGGCCTGCATCTTCGATTTGGAAGCCGCTAGGCACCGATAAGCCAAACGAAATCCAAAAACTACTACCCAAAACCGTCTTCTCCCTTGTCGAATCGCCACGGTTCCGACTACGCTCTGGGAAAGATTTAACGGTTTTATCAGGGGTGTATCTGCATGTCGGATTCTAAGTCGGTGGCCCAGGCTGAAGTACAACAGCAGGTTGGCGAACTTCGTGACGAGGTCGGCAGCGTCGATGTTGATTTGAATGAGACTCGGGAATGGCTTTCTTCCCTTGACTACGTGCTGAAAAGCAAAGGTCCCGAGCGAGTCCAGTTTCTCTTGGAACAATTGCGCGACAAGGCCGCAGCCGACGGCGTACAACTTCCGCCTCAAACTTCGACGCCGTATATCAATACGATCCCGGTAAAAGATCAGCCGGCATACCCGGGAAACCGAGATATCGAACGACGGATCAAGTCGATCATTCGGTGGAACGCCATGGCGATGTTCACCCGAGGCAACAAGCGGAGCGACGGCATCGGCGGTCATATCAGCACCTTTGCCAGCAGCGCGACTCTTTACGAAGTTGCCTTCAATCATTTCTTCCGCGGACGTGGCGAAGACGGCTACTCGGGCGACAGTATCTACTTCCAAGGACATGCCTCCCCTGGGATGTACAGCCGCGCCTTCCTGGAAGGCCGTTTGACAGAGGAAAACCTTGAGAACTTCCGGCGTGAATTGGCCGACGGCGGCGGGTTATCGAGTTATCCCCATCCATGGTTGATGCCAAGCTTTTGGGAGTACCCAACGGTTTCGATGGGTCTCGGCCCGATCATGGCAATCTATCAAGCAAGGTTTAATCGATATTTGAGCGACCGCGGCTTGAAGGACACTTCCAAACAACGCGTCTGGGCGTTTCTTGGCGATGGTGAATGTGACGAGCCGGAAACACTGGGCGCAATCACCCTGGCAAGCCGCGAGCGTCTCAGCAACCTTACCTTCGTGATTAACTGCAACCTCCAGAGGCTCGACGGGCCAGTTCGTGGTAACGGTAAGATCATTCAAGAGCTGGAATCGATATTCCGCGGCGCGGGATGGAATGTCATCAAAGTCGTCTGGGGCAGTGACTGGGATCAGTTGCTAGAGAAAGATGAGACTGGGCTCCTTGCCAAGCGCATGGCCGAAGTCGTCGATGGTCAGTATCAGAAGTACACCGGCATGCCCGGCAGTTACATTCGCGAACACTTCTTTGGGAAGTATCCCGCACTGCTGGACCTGGTGAAAAACTACAGCGACGAGAAACTCGAAAAGATGCGCCGCGGTGGTCATGATCCAGAAAAGGTCTATGCCGCTTACAAGCGAGCCACAGAGATTGACAACGGAATGCCGACGGTCATTTTGGCAAAAACGGTAAAAGGATATGGCCTGGGCGAAGCTGGCGAAGGCCGCAACGTCGCCCACAACCAAAAGAAGCTCAATGAAGAGGAATTGCTTGAGTTTCGCACTCGATTTGGCATTCCTATCAGCGACGCCGAAGTAGGTAAGGCTCCTTTCTATAAGCCACCCGCGTCCAGCCAAGAGATCAAGTATCTCAAGAAACGCCGTGCCGAAATGGGCGGATCGGTGCCAAGCCGACCTGTCGAGCATCCGAAGATCGAAGTCCCCACACTAGACGAATATCGCAAGAAGCATACGACGGGCTCGCAAGGCAAAGAAATGAGCACGACGATGGCATTCGTGCGACTTCTTACCGACCTTGTGAAAGACGAGAAGATTGGGAAAAACGTTGTTCCGATCGTCCCTGACGAGTCTCGCACGTTTGGCATGGAAGGCATGTTCCGCCAAATCGGTATTTATGCGCACAGTGGCCAGCTCTATGAGCCGGTCGATTCGCAGCTAGTGCTTTACTACAAGGAAGCAAAGGATGGACAGATCCTGGAAGAGGGGATCACCGAGGCAGGATCCATCAGCTCCTTCGTTGCAGCGGGCACCGCGTATAGCTGTCACGGTATCAACATGATTCCGTTTTTCATTTACTACAGCATGTTTGGTTTCCAGCGTATTGGCGACTCGATTTGGGCAGCGGCAGACATGCGGGCCAAAGGCTTCTTGATCGGTGGCACCGCTGGTCGCACGACACTTAACGGAGAAGGCCTTCAGCACCAAGACGGACATAGCCTTCTCAATGCGATCGCGTTTCCGACCATACGAGCCTACGATCCGGCGTTCGGTTACGAATTGACCGTGATCGTTATGGACGGCCTGAAGCGGATGTATCAAGACGGTGAAACCGCGATTTACTACATCACGGCAGAAAACGACAATTACGTTCACCCGGAAATGCCGCAACCTGATTCAGGTAGCGGCGATGAAGCGAGGCGAGTCGAAGAAGGGATCATCAAGGGCATCTATCGCTTGTGTAGCCAAGAAGTTGTAGGTGCGAAAGCACGTGTTCAGCTTTTCGGTAGCGGCGCCATTCTCAACTCAGCGCTCGCCGCCCAGAAGCTCTTGGCCGAAAAGTATCAAGTCGCAAGCGATGTTTGGAGCGTTACCAGTTACACGCAGCTTCGTCGTGAAGCGGGTGATTGTGCGAGGTGGAACATGTTGCACCCCACCGCCACACCACGCCAAAGCTTCTTGGAAAAAACACTGGAGGGTGTCGAAGGACCCTTCATCGCGGCAAGCGATTATGTTCGCGCGTTGCCTGAACAGTTGACACAGTGGATTCCCGGTGACTACTTCGTGCTGGGCACGGACGGCATGGGGCGAAGCGAAACACGCCAGGCCCTCCGCCGCCATTTTGAGGTCGATGCAGAGTCGATCACTATCGCCACGCTTAGTCGGCTGACCAAGGCCGGAGTTTTCACTGCCGCTGACGTCGAGCGTGCGATCATGGAACTTGGGTTCGATCCAGACAAGCCAAACCCGTATTTCACCTAATTCCAAAATTACGTCTCGAGTCCTCGCTTCGATTTCCAGACCCTTCACGTATCACGCTCAAGCACCCATGGCCAACGCAGTCGAAATCAAACTCCCTGAACTCGGTGACGGGATCAAATCTGGCGACATTCTTGAAGTGCTCGTCAAAGTCGGAGACGTGATCAAGAGCGGCCAGGATATTGTCGAAGTCGAGACCGACAAAGCGACAGTTCCCGTTCCTGCTTCTTCCGGGGGAAAAGTCTCGAAGATTCTGGTCAAGTCCGGGGACTCGGTAGCCATTGGCGGCGTCTTGCTCGAACTCGAAGCGGATAGCGGTGGAACAGCACAGGCGTCCCCTCCCTCGGCACCCGCAGCACAAGCTAACCCAACTTCTGCTCCTTCGGCCGCCCCTGCCAAGCCAGTGGAAGCAGTCGCTCCTCAAGCCCCTGCGCCCGCCCCTTCCGCAGTAACTCCACCGCCTGCGCCGGCCGCTCCCCCAGTTGTTGCACCTTCTGCTCCGTCGCACGCACCCGCCGCGCCGGTGACGACAGCTCCCCTGTCGGCACCTGGTACCACAAATTACACCGACGAGCTGATTCCTGCTGGACCGGCCATTCGTCGCCTGGCTCGAGAGGTCGGCGTGAATCTGGGAACGGTTAGCGGGTCGGGAGAAGGTGGCCGAATCACGCGTGAAGATGTTCTTGCTGTCGTTCGTCAAACCAGTCAAGCAGTTCGTAGCTCAGTGTCCGCTGTTCCTGCCACCAGCGTGCCCAATCCCGCCTTTGCACCCGCTCCCAGTAGCACCGCGACGGCGACCGATGATTATGGTCCCATCCGCGTTGAGCGAATGACAAAAATTCGCAAGACGATCGCGGCCCAGATGCATGCAAGCTGGTCAACGGTTCCGCGCGTCACCAATTTCGACGATGCCGACATTACCGATTTGGAACGCCTGAGAAGTTCCAGCAAGGATGATTACGCAGCTCAAGGGTTGAAGCTCACCACCATGCCGTTTTTGATCAAAGCGATCGCGACGGCGCTGCGACATCACCCGGAAGTCAATGCTTCGATCGATAGCGAGAACGAACAGATCATCTATAAGGAATACGTGAATGTCGGAGTGGCCGTGGATACGGATCGCGGCTTGGTCGTCCCGGTATTGCGCGGCGTTGATCGAATGGGGATTCCAGAGATCGCGAGAGCACTCGCAGAACTCGCGGGAAAAGTGCGCAGCGGGCAATTTGCCGTCAGCGAGCTTCGCGGCGGGACATTCACGATCAGCAACCTAGGCGCAATCGGCGGCCAATACAGCACTCCGATCGTCAACATTCCCGAAGTAGCCATTCTATTGGTAGGCCGAAGTCGCAAATTACCGGTGGTGATGCCAGACGATTCCATCCAACCTCGGTTGATGATGCCACTCAGCCTGTCCTACGACCATCGTCTCGTTGATGGTGGGACCGCGGCGAAATTCCTCAACGATGTTATCGGTTACTTGGAAGCCCCAAGTCGCCTGCTACTCGCGTTGTAAGTGAAGCGTCAGCGACGGCAAGCGTTGGGCGACTCTCGTCCGTTCGTCAGCGAACGCATGAGAGGTAATCACGCCGGCCGGTTCAGTTGCTCAGCCAATTTTTCCTTTCGATCTCCGGTGACGGACAGTTGAACGTACAATTGGAGAGTTAAGCCTTTTCTCGGAGGCAGTGTTCACTGTAGGTTTGTGCAAGACCTCCATACGAATCCGTCACCTCTCACCTTTCGTCTAGTGGCATTCGGCGCGCTAACGCTGCTTTTCACTAAGTTGCTGCTTTCGACTTTGTATGAGTATCGGTGGTATTTTCCCGCTGATTTTGATTCGCCTTTTTTGACGGGTCGGCAAATGGTCTTTCATGGCATTTACCGAACATCGTTCTATGCGCATATCATCGCTGGGCCCATCGCAGTGATATTGGGAGCCTGCTTGATACTAAGCGGTGGCAGGCGGAGGGTCGTTCAATTTCATCGTTATATCGGGCGACTGCAGATTGGAATCGTGGTTCTGATCCTCGCGCCCAGCGGACTTGTGATGGCAAACTGGGCACATGCAGGACCCATTGCAGGAATAGGGTTCGCGCTGTTGTCGTTGGCTACTGCAGCAACCGCGATAGCCGCGGTTGTCCAAGCGAGGGCACGCAACTTCCGTTCACACAGAAATTGGGCCAATCGCTGTTTCATCCTTCTTTGCTCGCCCCTGCTTCTTCGATTTATCTCCGGTGTCTTAACCGTAATGCACTGGGATTCCGCATGGACTTACCAGCTCAATGCATGGGTCAGTTGGCTGGCCCCCCTCGCTGGTTATGAATGGTGGTCGCGTTTCAAAGTAACTCATTCGCATCCGGTAGCGCTCGCACGCCAACCCCGAACAACCTAATGCGCCGTCTATGGATAATCATCGCCTCACCGCAATTCCAAAAGTGACCACGCGGTGCAGTCTGGTCGCCGTCAGTGCTACCAAACTGCCGTCCCTATCTGATCGATGCTTGCATCGAGGCTTCACGCTGCTTGAATTACTCGCGGTAGTTACCATCGTTGCAATTTTATTGGGACTGTTGTTACCAAGCGGACGCTTCGCCCACGAAGCCGCGCGCCGGATGGCATGCGCTAATAATTTCAAGCAGATCGGCTTAGGCTTGCATCATTTCCATGCATCGCGCAAGCATTTGCCGTCAGCGATGGGAAGTGCTGATCTTGATACTTTGCCGCTGAACGCCAACCGATTGAGTGGCTTGGTTGAATTACTTCCTTACATCGAGCAACAAGAACTGTGGGAACAGATCTCCAGACCGTCTCAATCCAATGGCGTGTCCTACCCTGCGATGGGTCCGACGCCGTGGACATCCTCGTACGCCCCTTGGAGATCGGACGTTCCAACGCTCCGCTGCCCTAGTTCACCCGCAAAGTCTCAAGACTTCGGATTGACGAATATGACGTTTTGTATCGGCGACATCGCGCGTGACATCCACCAAACGAAGGTCCAACGAGGTGTATTCGGATGCCGAATGAAAACCACCTTCCAAAGCGTTGTGGATGGCACGGCAAACACAATCGCGATGTTGGAAATCGGATCGGACCTGAACGATGGTGGAATCATAGGCCAATTCGCGACGCAGCAAATGTCCGCTCTCCTCGACAACCCTAGCCTGACTCGCGACCTATGCGACGCAAATCGCCCTCGGTTTTATGAGAAATCAATTCCTGTCGGAATCCAGGGTCGCGGGGGACGCTGGGCGGATGGCGCCGCAGGCTTTAGTCTCGTAAACACAATCCTACCACCCAACCATCCAAGTGCTGCCGTTGGCGGCGACGAGGCTGTCGATGGCATCTACTCCGCAGGCAGTTTTCACCAGAACGGCTGCCACGCGTTGATGGCAGATGGCGCCGTAAAGTTTATCACCGAAAGCATTGAAGCCGGAAACCAAAGTCACCCAACCTTGACGACAAGTGAAATCGCCGAAGGGTCCGTGCCAAGTCCTTACGGATTATGGGGCGCGTTGGGGACCGCCACAGGCGATGACAAAGTGATTGATAACGATTGGTAGAGGCAAACCTGCCCAGAATCGAATCGACAAATCCGAACTACAATTCGATATGGCGCACACCGGCGATGTCATCAAAGTGTCCAATGTTCATCACTACTCCCCCAGAACCAGGTAGCTCAGCGACAAAAGCGGGATCACAAACCATCAGTGGCGACACCAAGGTAATGGTTGCAATCGACGTGTAGGAAAGGTGCGCTAGCGTGGCCGCTAAAGCAGTCAGAGCAAACCACGGAAGTTGTCCGGCTGCCATTCGCAATAGCTGAGCTTGCTTGGCCTGGGAAAGCTTCTGCTCAATACTGTACTGCCTGATTACCGCCTCACGCCGTATAGGAGCCGTCATCTCAAGCATCTCATCGAACGTGCATTCACCGGTACGTAAAGTCCGGTAAGTTTTTGCAGCATCCAAAGCTGTCTGACGGCGGCGAAATTCTAGTTTTGCCTGGTACACATCGATGGCCCTCTGACGGCGCTGAACGACGTATTGTCCGATCGTTCGCGGAATCGCCAATCCGCCTTTAAGCGTTTGCAGCACGGCCTTCTTTGCAAAACGTGAGAAATACAATCGCCGATATTCCGCGAAGACTTCTTGTTGAATTTTGGTGATCGCCCCTAACACGTCTTCGCGCGACGTGAACAGTAATTCGTCACCCACTTCAACACAGAGGGGCTTAAGGTAATAAACCTTCACACCTGGCCTCCTACCAGGACCCGCCAAAAACTCCTCAAGCCTAGTCTGCACACAGTTGGGGATGGTATCCGTGATTTGATCGAAATTTCGTTGTTCCGTGACACTGACGAAAAGCCTACCTTTAGGCAAACGGATCGAAGCCTTCGAGAGTTCAATCTCCCTGACCTGGGTAAAACTATCTCGATGCTCTTTCGCGACCGCGTTCCAACTCTTGCTTTTTGACGTCAATAATCCGGTTTGTCTTAACATCGATTCGGCCATCTCGGTGCTCGAATCTTTGGGCGGTACCCAAATGGGCGAGTCGGTCCACTTTCCAAAGGGTTTCAGCTCTTGATCAAGCGTGAACGGTTTTGCTGTTGCCGGATCAACCGTCGAAGGCCTGACGAAGCCCGCTGAGCCATTCTTTGAAACCGCATCCTGAAATGAAGTAGACAATCCAGCGTTCCTTTAGATGAGAAGTTCAAACGATCACCACCGCGACGAGGCGAACCCTGCGTAAACCGCTACATCGCCAAATCCACATAGCCTTGAACGGGCATGTTCGAGGCGCTGACTCTAATCGAGCCCCTGTCCACTGACGTTCTCGGGGTCTCCCTATCGCGGTGATTGCAAACACTCGATTGGGAGGGGCCGTCCAACACTTGCCGCCGAGTAAGGTGACTGCGATTTCCAAGCGGACCTAAACGCGTTCAAGGTGTTCGGTTTTGGAATGTACAGTATTTCGGGCGATTCACCAAATGTTTTGCCAGCGGAATTCGCCGTCACGGTCCGTGGGATGAAGTCAACCGAAATGGTTGGAGTTGATTGTTCTCAATGAAAGCGGCCAAATTTGTCGAGCCAGTCGCATCAGCCTCAGCAGCCACCAATGCGTTACGGAAGCGACCGAGCTCGCGATACATTTGAAAATCCGCGGGAATCACTGCGTTAAGATCACCGATGTCCGAGCTTCCCGAAAGCAGCTTGCTAAGCTCGGAAGAGTCAGCATCGATTTTCGCTAGCCAGTCTCCTGTCGAAATTTTTGAAACGGATAAAGCGTTGAGCAACTCACGCTGGCGATCACTGATCAGCTCGACGCGGCCAACCATCACACGAGTTATTTCTGTCTCGCCGGAAACACTCAGTGGCAGAAAGTGGTCGGTCCAGATACGAGGGACGGTATAAAACACTCGCAATCCAGGACTCACGAAATAGGCCTGTTGCCAAGTGGAAAGCAACGCACGCGCCTCATCAGCAAAAAGCCCTTCTGCGACAATCGCCTCACGCATTTCTGTTTCTAATTTGCTTCGATTCTCGATGCTGAATTCCGCTGGCCGAAATCTTCGCGCTGCGGTGATACATCGCCTCGGCCGATCATCATTGACGATAGGCAAGGATTCCAATCGACGATATGCAGTCATGCCATCATCGCGCGTTTCCATTAACCAAAGATTGGGAATCACGGCTTGCGTCCCTGGCGGGAGCAATTCTTGGAACGTAGCTGATAAAACGATGCTCTCGCCGTCGCCTTCGGTGGCAATTTTCAGCGGTGAACGCTGCATCGCGACACCACGATAAAACAAGTACTTCTCATGCTCCCCTTCGCAGCTGGTCAAATTCGCAGCCGCCACATTTCGTGGCGCTGTCCATACGTGTTCGTTCGTGGAGGGGCCAGCGTCACTAGTACCGACTTGCAATTTACGCCATGCAACGTGGCCGATCTTATTGGGAAACAAGTCATCGAAGTTGAACTGACCATTATCCGTCTTAGGAAACAAGACATCCGCCCGTGGATAAAATTCGGTCACCCAACCGCCACGAAACTTCACCTCAACGTCCACCTCAAACGGCAACGTCTTTCCCTTCGGCGGATAAAAATAAATCACCGGAGTTTCAAGTCGTAGCGATACCGAGGGGTGGTGCCTGGGCACGGCCTTCTGCCGAAATACCCAATGATCAGAAGAAAGAAGTTCTCGATTCAGAATATAAGGGCTGAGATTGTGGACGAAGTGGGGGACTGGTTCAGTGTCGACATTGATTCCGAGCAATTGCTCGCCGCTCTCATTATCGAGTGCCGTAAACGTACCCCATTCGTGCACGACGAGCGGGGCCTTTTCGTTTTCGGCAAACAACTCTCGAGTTGCCATTAGCGATGTGAGCAAAACTACCCCAGCGACCAACCTGCGATCGAAAAAATCGGTTCTTGGCATCATGAAATCCTTCGCTGTTAAATGGGCGGGTGAATGGGAGTACTGCCGCCATTATTTGCTAACCTTGAACCAAAATAAAAATGGCTTATTGTTTATTTCATAAAATTTTTAGTTGTCTTTCAGTCGAGTGCTTTTACACATGGCAAGCTCAAACTCTCTCTCCACTGACATCGTTTCCGCCTTCGTAGAGCTTGCTCGCCAAGGCAGTCTGCGAAAAGCTGCGGAGGGTCTGTTCATCACCGAACAGGGAGTGCGACAGCGGTTGATCGCTTTGGAAGCAAGCGTCGGAGTGGAATTGTATCGCAAGAGTCGCGGACGTCGCCAAACCACTCCGCTCACATCGCACGGCCAGCAATTCCTTCCGCAGGCGATTGCGTTCCTCAACCAGGCACGCAACATGGTGACTTACTTTCAAACATCCAGCGCACCACGTGAGATTCACGTTGTCGCGAGTCAGTACTTGATCGCCTACGTACTCATTCCAGCGGTGCGGCGTTTTCATACCGCGTTTCCTTCGATTCAAGTTCGATTGAGCGCGAAGTCGGAAGCGGAAATTGAGCAACTACTTATGGTCGATCCGCAAGTCGCATTTGGTGTGGCGGCGCCGTATGAGGCGTCGACACAACTGGAGTATCGCCATTTGTTTTCGATGGACTGGAGTGTCATCGCCCCCGCGCGTCATGCCGTCCTCCGCCCCAAACTGCCAACGTTAGAAAGTGTGGTGCGTTATCCTGTTATCTTCTATGAACGCGGATCAACCGGTCGACAGCATGTGATAGAAGCGTTACGCGAACGCCACTTGACCGCTGATGTGGAACTCGAGGCGACCAATACAGATTTAATCGTGCGAATGGTGGAAGGAGGCTTGGGGATCTCGATTGTTCCTTTACTGAACTCCGGAGCTGTCACTCGTTCGAGACGTGTTCTATCGCGTTCCCTCCGTAAGCAAATTCGTCCCATTCACAGCGGTATTTTACTGCGCAAAGGCGAACAACCGACCCAGGAAGCTGACGCACTCCTCCAATTTATCACCGCAGATTGTGGCGCATTGCTTTAGATACTCGACCATCGCGACGTCGCAAAACCGCAAAAAATAAATGCGGCGAGCAAAACGTTTGCCGGCCTAAGAACGCTGTGCTGCCAACAACCTAATCAGCTCACGACAAAAGTCGGGAAGATCATCCGGCTTGCGACTCGTGACGTGATTTCGATCGACAACCACAGCCTTGTCTTCATACAAGGCTCCCGCATTGATGAGATCGTCTTTGATGCCGGGTGATCCGGTCACACGGTATCCTCGATAAACTCCTGCGGAGATCGGTATCCATCCACCATGACAAATTGCGGCGATCGGTTTGTTATGCCCATGAAATGCGCGAACAAGTTCAAGCACCTTCGGATCGCGGCGAAGTTTATCGGGCATGAAACCACCGGGCACGACGAGTCCGTCAAAGGCGGACTCGTCAGCATCGTCTATCGCAATATCGGACACGCAAGGATATCCATTTTTCCCCACGTAGTTTACCCCCGCCTTAGGTCCGGCAAGTGTGACAAGAGCGCCAGCCTCTTGCAGTCGCAACTTCGGATACCAAAGCTCTAGATCTTCATAGATATCACCCGTAAAGATCAATACGCGAAGATCGCGCAGTGGTATTTGTTCGATCATTTACTTCGTTCCAAATTGATAAATCGTGGTTTGCGCGTACTCATCACCAGGGATCAACAAAATGGACGGGAAGCTTTCGTGGTGCACGGAGTCAGGGAAATGCTGGGCCTCCAAACACACCGCTCCGCGATGAACATAGGTCTTCCCATCCTTGCCGGCCTGACCTTTGAGGAAGTTGCCGCTGTAGAACTGCAATCCTGGCTGGTCACTCTTCACCGTCAATGTGCGTCCGCTTTTCGGGTCTCGCAGAACAGCAACTTCTCGAACGTCACCGTTCGGATGCCTCAAAACGTAGTTGTGGTCATAGCCGATCGCTGGTGTCGAAGTCAGCACGTCGATCCGATCACCAATACGAGTCATCGAGCGGAAATCCAGTGGCGAGTCATCGAGCGAATGGATTTCGCCGGTAGGAATCAATTCGTCATCCGTTGGCGTGTAAGAGTCGGCGTGGATCATGAGTTGATGATCAAGCACTGAGCCGCTGCCAGCACCCGCCAGATTGAAGTACGCATGATTGGTAAGGTTGATGGGCGTCGCCAAATCGGTCGTTGCGGAGTAGCGGAGAGTGAGTCCATTGGACGGGGTCAATGCAAATCGCACCTTGAAGTGAACATTTCCGGGAAAGCCTTCTTCACCGTCAGGGCTAAAGTAAGAAAACTCAACCACTGCTTGCGTAGGATCCGACGAGTCGACTTCCCCCTTCCAAATGACTTTATCGAGGCTCCTTTTGGCTCCGCCGTGAAGGGTGTTTTTTCCAACGTTTGCCGCGAGCGTATAGGTAACGCCATCGAGATCAAATTTTGCGCCGCCAATGCGATTACAAACACGCCCCGTCGTGCAGCCAAAGTATTGATTGGAATCGGATTCGTATCCGGCGACGTCGTCAAACCCGTTCACGACGTCGATCAGTTTTCCTGTCGCTTCCGGAATCTCAATGGAACGAATCGTTGCCCCCCGGGTAATCAGTTCCACCGCTACTCCGCCATCTCCCGTTAATCGGAACACATCGACATCCTTCCCATCGGCCGTCTTACCGAACGATGACTTTTCGACGCTCGCAGCGGAAGAGGCAGAAATGCTCAATGCGGCGGTGCAGAGTAACCATAGAATTGCTGTTGTTCGACGCACAATGGAGATTCCGAAGGGAGGGAAGAACAAGACGACTGGTAGCGTTTATAGTATAAGCCCGGGAGCGATCCATTTCAGTTTTGACGGCCGAAAAACAAATTTGGCTAAACCTCTCCACACCCCATTACGTTAGAGAACGGTAGCCAAAGACGCTGCTCCCAACACCTGCCTAGCGGTTCAATCGCAACGAACCCGTCCAATCCTATCACGCATGCAAAGACGAAAGTCGTTCCCGCAAGTCATCGGGAATTTTGATTTTCTCGAGAGGATGCCCCATCGTCCACACGCAACAGACGGCGACAATTTCTCCCATCGCGACGAGCGTCTCATGGTGACGAAAGCGAAACCCATACGTCACGCTGGTGGTACCGACGCGAAGAGTTGAAACATCGATGTCAAGCAACTGCTCGAACCGAACCGCGTGGAGATAATCGCATTTGGCAGAAACACGCGGCCAAGTCAGATGGCTTCCGCCGACCAAGGCCTGCATAACGCTAATGCCGAGAAGGCGGAGCACCTCATGCTCCGCCGATTCCATCATTGGAAAAAATGCCGAGAAGTGCATGATCCCCGCTGCGTCGGTATCGCGGAATTCGACTCGACGCTGCACCGAGATCATGAGTTATTGGCTATTCGCCGACGTAGGGCATGAGCGCCATGAAACGGGCGCGCTTGACCGCCGAAGTCACCGCGTGCTGGCTTACTGCTGTACAGCCGCTCTTTCGGCGCCCAACAATCTTTCCATGACGGTTAACCAACTTGCGAAGCAAATCCACGTCCTTGTAATCAACATACATCGGACGAGGGCGATGGCCTTCGACAAAAATGGGGTCTTTTCGCTTCGTTCTGGAGCGGACTCGCGATCGCTTGCGAGCACGGCTCCGATTGCTCATCGGTCGTGGTGCCATGGGATCCGTAGGCGGAAAACGGGGTTGGGTTGCAAATTACGACGCGGACGGACCGCTCATTAAGGCTGCAGAGTATGACAATTGAAAGCCAGTCTGGCAAGTGTCAGTCGCACAATTCAGTCGGGGAAATTCGTCTTACCATAAAATTTCGTAATATCGATGCCGGTACGGTTTTCCTGCTCTAACAATTGAAGCCTCGCCTCCAGCCGTTCCACTCGCCGCATGAGTTGCGGGATCATTTCCATAGTGCGATCGGGGACAATCGGCCGCGGCACTTCGGGGTATCCCAGGTGACGCTGCAATGCCCCGAAAAGAAACAACGGATCGCGACGACGACTGGCAAATGCGATTCGGCCTTCCTGATTACCGAAGATAAACGGGCCCTTGCCTTCGATCGGTTCATTGGCCGCGATCAATCTTTGCCGATAGTCTTCGCTGTGAATGAACAGAAAGTCCGAGATATCGACAAATCCGATTTGCATCCTCAGGCGATTCAAAAAACTGACCCACGTAGAGTCGTAGGAAGGGTCATCCGAGATCGCTTTTAGACCCGCATCGTACCTCAAGCGATTTCGACAAATGACTTCAAACTGGAAAAAGAAAAGCCCTTCCCGACTTGCCCCTTCCGCCCGAAACTTGGCTTCGGCCTGCAATATTTTCAGCGCGATTCGCATATCGAATTTCCCACCTTCTTGTTCCGCTTCAGAGACCAGGTAGGACTGAAACGGATTGAAGTAGTGGGAAAGGCGTGTCATGGCCGGTGACATCGCCCCTGAATGCTTGAGCTCGGTCAACAAGAAGCTAACTGCCATCGGTAGCCGCGTGCTAGCAGAAAGCTCGTAGTGCACTTGCTCTAAAAGTTCCTGGATAGGCATTTGCTGAACAATGCGTTCACCCAGTAGCTTGTACAGGTGTTCCTGCTCAATGTATTCGGCTCGATCCAACGGAAGGGGAGCAGGAGCCTTGGCTTCGGTCATAGCAGCGTTCCGAGCGAAATCATTCGGCACATGGTTAAATGGTCGCAAGCATCACCAGCGTAACCGGCTAACGATGCCTACACGCGTTCATCATACCAGCACGGCGAAAGCTACCACTGCTTCTCGGTGTTCGTGTATCGGAAAAAAGGCACTGCGTCCACGGTAAAAGCCATGGCTCTTTCAGTTGCCCCGTGCGTTAGCTCGTGACTCCCGGCAGGCAAACAACATGACCAGCGACTCCGGCTAATTCTGAACACCCATTTTTTTAATGGCAAACGTATCCATATCCCGAATGGGAGGATCCTGCGATCGGATATCTAGCGATCACCTCCATAGCATCGAGCCTCATTGCCCCATCGTCAGAAGGGCAGAAAGAAATAGTGACGCGTCGAGTGGAAAACTTCACGCTCGACGACGATGCGCATTGATCGAGCACATTCGATTGCGGCGCCATTGCAAAGGTTGGTGTAGTGCAACCAGGACAAAAAGCCCGTGCGCCTAAAGCAAAGCATGTTTAGGCAAACATCGCCGAACTGGGATAGAATCCATGCCAACGCAAACCACCTTCCCGTTCGGTGACCTGTCATCAATGCATGAGTTGAGCGAATTCCTCGCACGGCATTGCGGTCAATCACACGCGGTGCCGTTGGCAAAACATCACTCGAAAAACCTACTCGAAAGCAGGCTTATCGCTCTTCTTTTTCTTGACCCTATCGTTCTTTCCGACGAATTCAAGAATGGCTCTTTCACCAGCGTCGCCAAGGCGAGGTGTCGCGAGTCGAATGATACGGGTGTAACCACCTGGCCGATCCGCAAATCGCTCTGCGACCTTTTCGAACAGAATGGACGCGGCCTGCTTGTCGCCGATCAACTGAATGATTCGACGGCGAGCAGTGACGACCGGCCCACGAGCAGCGGCCCACTTCTGCCAAGATTCACTCTGCCGCCACTTCTTGTATCCTTCAGTACCACGCTTTTCAGTGGTCGCGAATTCCTTTGCTGCCTCAGCTGCTGGCAATGATTTCTTCGCGATGGTAATGCACTTCTCTACCAGAGGGCGAACTTCTTTAGCCTTGTGCAGAGTCGTGATGATACGGCCCTTGACCTTCGGCGCGTTGGGTTCGCTTTCGGCATCTCGCTCGGTAAGGAAAATCGCGCTTGCGAGATTCTTGAGGAGGGCTTTGCGGTGTGAAGGACTACGGCCGAGTACACGGCCTTTGCGTCGGTGTCGCATGATTCGATTCGCTGTCTAACGCGGCTAGGTAAATTAAAATGTCTTCTGTCCAAACTCGTGAACGGCAGCATTAAAATATACTGCCGCCAACACGAATCACTATCGGGCTTGGCTACTAGGAACTCGCATTCCAAGGTGCAGGCCGTACTGGGCAAGTTTTTCACGAACTTCATTGAGAGTGGTGTCGCCGAAGTTTCGAACTTCGAGCAACTGATCTTCATTTCGTTGAACCAGATCTCGAACCGTCGCAATATTTTCGCTCTCGAGGCAATTGTTTGCTCGGACCGAAAGCTTTAGCTCCGAAAGCTTCATGTTCAGCTTCGACTCAAGCTGAGCCTCTGCCGATCCTGACCCGCCGCGGCCGGCCGAGAAGATGCCTGGGCCAAGCTCACGATACTGAACGAACGGATTCAGGTGCTTACGCAGAATCTTAGAACCCTCGGTGAGCGCGAGCTCTGGCCCGATGGAACCGTCAGTCCAAATTTCCAGGATCAAGCGATCGTAGTTTGTCTTTTGACCGACGCGAGTCTCTTCGACAAAGTATCGCACGCGGGTTACCGGACTGAAAACGGCATCGATTGGGATGATGCCGATTTCGTGATCGCCCACACTATGCTCGGTGCTCGGGACGTAACCACGACCATTTTCGACAACCATCTCCATCATGAATGGAGTATCCTTGGTGAGCGTCACCAAGGCGTGGTCTTTATTGATAATCTCGACATCAGCATCCGTGGTGATGTCAGCACCGGTCAATGTTCCGGCCTTATTGCTTTCGAGAGTGATCACTCGTGTCGCTTCGCTATGATTGCGAACGATCAAGCTCTTCACATTCAGGACGATATCCGTGACATCTTCCATGACACCTTCAAGGGTGCTGAATTCATGCTGGGCGCCACGCACTTTGACCTGAGTCACGGCGCTGCCTAGCAAGCTGCTGAGTAGAACTCGACGAAGACTATTGCCGATACTGGCGCCGAATCCGCGTTCAAACGGCTCAGCGGTAAAACGACCGAACGTAGCGGTCAGCGTGTCTCGATCAACTTCCAGCGTACTAGGAAGTTCCATTCCGCGCCATCGAATATGCATCGGAGGGGGACCTTATGTGTGTTTGAGCAGTGAAGTAAATGGGGTCTAGACGTCGCGAGCGAGGCTACACGCGACGCTTTTTGCGTGGTCGACAACCGTTGTGTGGAATGGGGGTCACGTCTTCGATCAACTTGACGTTCAGGCCCGCAGCCTGCAAGGAAGTGATCGCACTTTCACGCCCCGAACCCGGACCCTTCACGCGGACCTCTACGTCTCGCATTCCGAATTTGGTTGCTTTCTCAGCGGCTTGCTGAGCAGCACACTGGCCCGCGAACGGCGTACTCTTACGGCTCCCCTTGAAGCCGGAGGTGCCGGAAGTCGCCCAGCAGAGCGTGTCGCCCTTCGGGTCAGTGACCGTTACAGTCGTGTTGTTAAACGTCGAATGAATGTGAACGATACCGCTCGAAATATTCCGGCGAACACGTTTCTTCTTGTTGGTCTTTGCCACCGCGAAGCCCTAGGTCAAATTGGTTACGAACGATTGTGAAAATGCTTATGCCAAATGATCGGATATGCCATTTAGCCGGACGCTCGGTAGAAATCCGAGCGAAAACTGCGGTTGGACGGCGAAGCCAAAATCGATCCGGCGATCCGCCGAATCGTTCCAAGCTATCGCAAGTCCTTGACGCCCTTCTTACCCGCAACCGTCTTACGCGGTCCTTTTCGTGTACGAGCATTCGTCTTGGTACGCTGACCACGCACTGGCAAGCCAACGCGATGACGAATCCCACGGTAACACTTAATTTCGCGTAAACGGCCAATGTTTTGCGTAACTTGACGACGAAGGGGACCTTCGACCGTATAGTCACGCTCCAACATGGTTGAAATGCGGCTCAACTCTTCTTCGGTCAGATCATTCGCTTTACGCGTTGGATCAATACCAAGTTTTTGACAGATTTCGCGAGCAACATACAGACCGACCCCATACAAATAGGTCATCGAGTACTGAACTTGCTTGTCGTTTGGAATATCGACGCCCATCATACGGGGCATAAGGCGGCCTCCATGAGAACCGGCTAAGCTACCGGCTGTTCATGGTCACAAAGGCACTGACTGCCTGAGCTGACGTCCGAATAGAACGGTAGCGGATTGTTGAGTTGTTATCTGGGAGGCGGAATATAGTGGTTGGAGACCGGTTTACTCAATGGGGACAACTCAAAAAAAATTCTCGGATTTTTTTCTTTTGTACCGTCGGAACTCAGTTGGCACGCTGTCTTGGCCTGTTTGCGGGTAACGCACGCACTCCGAAAGGTGATAATCTTTCAGTGGCAGATCGATCGACGTATCACCCAAGACCGCCGACCAAACCTGCGTCAGCCATATTTCGGCATAAAATGGCATGAATAGGCGGTAGATTTCTGCGCCACCGACGACATAGGTCGACTTCCCGAGCACCGCGCTGAGCGATAACACCTCGTCGACTGACTTACGCCAAGAAATCTGACTATTGCTAGCGTCGACGCCGGCAGGATTATCGTGCGCAACGGATTCAGAAATCGTCGGCGGGACGCGGGTAAGTACGATTGTTTTGCGACCTGGCAACGGTTTGCCGATGGAGTCGAAGGTCTTTCGTCCCATCACCAGCGTACCGCCCATGGTCATCGCCTTGAATCGCCGTAAATCGCTTCCGAGCTTCCACGGCATTCCGCCGTTAAGCCCAATGACGCCCGAAGGAGTACACGCAACGACGGCAACAAAGGATGGGTTAGGGGGGCCGGATAGTTCGGTCATCGCCGTCTCTTCCTGATTTTGATGCGTCGTGGGCCCACCAAATCCCAAGCCCCGGGTGGCAATGGATGGATGGTAGGGTTCGCTCGGATTTGGTATCGCCGCACGGTCGGACCTTAAGGCAAGATGATTGTGATAATTGGGAACCTTCTGCTAAACTACACGTCTACCTTGCCAGGCGGCGAAACGACTGCCTCTGCTTGAGAAAACTGGACTGCTTGGAGTGTCATACTATGCGTACTTTCCGTGCCGTTGTAGAGTCCCTTGAACAGCGCCGACTTCTCGCAGGTGACACCGACCAGTGCTGGCAGGAACCACCTGCGGCGATTGCGGAACCCGGCAATGGGATCGCTATGTCGCTTTCTTTACCTTCCCAAATTGCAGGTGTCCCACCGTCCCTAAGAGCAGGTGTCCCACCGTCCGCAGCGAATGGTGTTCCAAGCGGCTTAGGGCTACGTGCGGACGCTTCCCCAATGGCACAACCATGGATGTTATCACCCAATTTGATGGAAACAGCCGGAGACCTGGCCCTTGTCGTAAACCAAAACGATGGCGGCAGCGGACAGTTGTTGTGGGGTATTCGTGAGAACAAAGATGGGTCAGACGCCGACATCGCCTTCCGAATTGAACTGGATTCCTTTCGCGCCGAAAAACTTTTGGTCGATGGCGAGCGATTGCTGATCGTTGGCCAGAAAGACCTGTTCCTCGAGGTCGGTCCGAATGCCGGGAATGTTGACGCAGTTTCTGCAAAGGCTTTGGTACCGGGAGCAAACTCGCCCGACCGTGTTTTTCTTCCCCACGCCAACGACAAGCAGGTGATTGCCGTTGACCTAAAGACCGGCGAGGTGGTTAAGGAATTGACCCTCTCACCAGGAGAATTGAAGTACGCTTCCTTTATCGACGGCAAGGCAACTCTCGTTCTTCATCGGTATGACCTGGTCGTCCCGGCAATTTGGCCGCCGATTGAAACATCCGATGAGGTGATTCGTTTTAATTGGGACGCAGAGGTGGGGTCGGTTCGAAAAGATACGATCCCCAGCGGTACCCTTGCGGTCTCCGGTAATCGCGTCGTAGTCGGGGTTCCGGTCTACAAGAGCGACGCGGCAGGCGATAACATCTCGAAGAATGACCAACTTCTGTCGCCAAGCGCAGGCGTCGTGTCGAATGATCCTGCTCGATTGCCGCTAGTTGCTCTTCCATCTTACGAATTGAGGTCGTTCGAGTTGACCGATTCGGAGGTGAAGGAACGTGGCAAAGTCGACCTTGGAACGCAGCGTCTCGTTTCGCTTTCCTTTCATCCCGATGGCGAGACAGTATCGGCCGTATCCATTGGAGGCTACTTCGGCGAAACACTGATTCGGGAGCCCCAAAGCACGGAGATTCGAATTCTTGATGTTACAGGCGAGACGCTGGAAGAGATTGATCGAATCGACCTCCCTGGACCGATGGCGACGGTTGGCGGAGACGGCAGCTATGTGCTCCTTCAAGATTTCACAACTGGCGACATGACGCTCGTCGACCTAAATTCGGACAAGCCAAGCGACCAACGCGTCCATTCCGTAACGCTCGAATCAGATCGGCTTTTCGTTGGGCAGCCCATCCGCGTGGATGGTGATAAAATCATCTTCCTCGCGACGGTCGCACCGATCGTGTTGCCATTAGATTCGCCTCGTGACGGATCGCTCCTTTTAGAAAGTACTGGTGGTGGAACGCCCGTCAATACACTTGCTGGCAAACGAGATCCAAACGGCCTTCCCCAAGTCCAACGCGATGTTCTATTGGTCACGGTGTCACTCGCCGATGGCACGTCGAGCATACAAACACTCCCTGATTTGCAGGCGGCCAACGATTTGACGGTGATCGATGCCGAAAGTGGTCGCATTGGCTTCCTATCGCATCTGTTGTCTGCAACCGGTGAGCCAAGCCGAGCGTTTGTCTACGGAAAAATCAATGATGACGGGAAGTTTATTATTGATGGCAAAGTGACCGATCTCGATTGGTTCCAATCCGTGAAAGCCGAGCCCTCGCGGCTATTGGTGCTCTCCCCCAGCCGCTTGTCGGTCTACGATTACGAAAACTCTGTAGAACCTCTGTACACAGTAAGGCTGACCGATCCTGATGCACCGCCGCTACAGGCTGAAGACGACAGTTTTGAGTTTTACCGAGTGGAGCGTGAAGCAGTTGACCAACGCATTCCATCGCCGGTAGTGCCGAGAACAATCGTGGATGTGCTTGCCAACGATCAAATCCCGAGTGGCTCCAAGTGGGAGACGCGTATTACTGAATTGATTGGTGCACCTGACAGTATCGGTATTGTGGATGGAAAGTACCTGGCAATTGACCCGACGACACTGGGCGACACTCAATCACTCTCGTTCCGGTATCGTGTGACCGATGGCGAAACACAGTCGGAAGCTGCAGTCGAGCTATCTTTCAAGGTAGTCACGGATGAATTGCGATCGCATTTAACCGAACTCGTCCGCAATCAAGCGGCAAAAGATCTCAAAGTCGCCGCCGAGAAGGTGGACGTTGAATTCGACGTTCGTGATGCATTCAATCGCTGGATTGTCGCCGGGAATAAAACATCACAACCCGCGACGCCGACAACCTCAGTCGTGCAATCCGGAACAAGTCAAAATCCTGGTGTCGTCAAGGAACAAAGTGCTGATCCGGAGGCGGACCAAGCCGCGCATTCAACACTCGTTCTGCTACCGCACTTTCTCAGCCGCGTAACCGTTCCAGGCAAAATTGCGATTTATGATATTGACGTTCTGGGAAACGTACGCCAACTTTCAGTTCGTGATCTTCCGATTGAAGAACCCAAGGTGCCTCTGGTTGCACTTTCGCTTGGTGTGACGGATCAAGCAGGCCTTCCCGTCACCTCCATCGAAGTAGGCAAAGAGTTTTGGCTTGAGTTTCGAGGAGACGACTTAAGGGATATTGGCAAGGGAGTCTTCTCTGCGTTTCTTAGCTTGGAAGTGTCGGACCGCATCGAGTTTCTGGATGTCGTCGAGGCCGGTCCTGAAATGACATTGATCGGAGCCAGCACGGTCGGGGAAAGGATTCAGCCGCATGCCATTCGCAATCTGGGTGTGATCGATTCCGACGCGCAGTCCGGTGATGGGCAATCTCAAATGCTACTGCGCATCCGCGCAAAGGCCACGAAAGTGGGGGTGGCGGAGTTCAGTTCGCGCGGCAATAGCGACGGCAATAACAACATTAACCCAACGCCCTTCGAAACGCTCGTATTCGGGTCTGAGAAGCCTCTGGACGAAGCTAACATCGTACGTACCGGTGCTCGCTTAGAAATCGTGGATCCGGTCGACTCGGTCGACGAAGGCGATGTCGACGGGGACGGCGACGTTCGGGCGAACGATGCGTTACGAATCATCAACATGATTTCTCGTCATGGGGTTGGCACGATCCCGGAAATCAAGGGCCGCATGGAAGCCAAGGCCAAGACAAAAATTCAGGGGGAAGCGACTCCAACCATTGATGTGGCACGTTATGACGTGAACCGAAGCGGTTCAGTTACGGCCTTGGATGCATTGGTGGTGATCAATCGAATCGCAAAATTGAAGCGAGAGGCGTCCGGACAAGCGGGCAAGTCAGCAGCTTTAGCCGAAACCACCGCGGAAGCGATGGCAACACCGCCTATCGCTGCAAACGCCGACGAACTCGATCCGACGAGGCGCCGACGCCGATAAGCCGTCACCTCGGCCTCGCGATGAGTAGCAGGGACACGGAGCATGGACACGGAATGGATAAGACGTGTTTGGGCGATTGGGGTTGCAGTAATGGCCATGCAATCGTTAAACGACCAATGACGGGGGGCGTTTTCTGGCGGAGGTACTATTTTGGCAATTTTCGCTCCCTGGATTTTAGTGCTCCTTTCCGGTGCCGGACCAAGCATCGGTGGTGACCCGGTCGTCGCAAAGCAAAGTGTCGACCTGATTGAATTGAATCATTTCATCGATCAGGAGGGGCGGGAGGTTTTCCGTCAGGTCCTCTTTTACGATTGGTCGACGACGCATCGTCGATACATCATTCGCGCGTGGCGTTTAGTGAAATCTGATTCGCAATTACCGCGTCGTCATTGGGCACCCGCTCGATACGAATGTGTATGGCATGACGAGGGCTTACTACGCGAAGTCAGTGCGCCGGCATTTCGTGAAACCTGGACGCAATATGACCCAGAACGAAAGAATCGGAAGTTACTTGCCGAAGATCACCGCATACCGCTTCGTTGATCACCGCATACCGCTTCGTTAACGAGGCGCAGGTGAATTCGGGGTGCTTCCACTTGTACTCTCGGGTTTGTCAATGTCAGCCGACTGCTTAGCCGCCTCCTTTTTGTTGTCACCTGATGAATCAGCGTTGGCAACGGGCTGTTTACTGACCGGATAGCCCCAATCGGCAACAAATTTCTTATCGCAATGCTCGCAATTTACTTCGGTTCCGAGCAACGAATCATCAAGTTCCATCGCCTCTTTGCACAGCGTGCACTTGACGCGTACATGCCCCACTTCGTCCGCTAGCGCCGACAAATAAGCGGCGGGAACACCGGCCACTTCAATGTCTTGTGCTTCAAGCGTAGTAAGCAGCACACGATTGATCTCCTTCATCTTTGAAAGGCGATTGGCGAGGTGCTTTACACTGCGTTCGAAACTGTTTCGAACCGTTCGACCATTTCCGAAGTGACGGTCGCGTGTGGCGTAGAGGTAGGTAAATCCACGGAGAAGTTTGCGACGGGCCTGGGTCGGCAATTCATATTTGGCTTTCCCCGCAATCAAGCCAAAAATACGGCACATGTCTTCGGGGTTGTAATCTTCGAACTCCATGGTGGTCCCCACTCGCGAGCTCAGTCCGGGGTTGCTGCGGATCATCTTCTCCATTTCATTTGGGTAACCCGCAAGAATAACAACCAACCGATCGCGTTGATCTTCCATTCGTTTCAGCAATGTCTGCACTGCCTCTCGACCGTATTGATCCTGGCCACTTTCGTCGATCAGCGTGTAGGCCTCGTCGATGAACAAAACGCCGTCGAGCGACTCATCGATTTTTGCATTTGTCTTTGGGCCGGTTTGGCCTGCGTACTCGGCGACCAGTCCACTACGGTCGGTTTCGACAAGATGCCCTTTGGCAAGAACTCCGAGAGCGCCATAGATTTCAGCGACGATGCGGGCGACTGTGGTTTTCCCAGTGCCAGGGTTGCCAACAAATGCCATGTGCAAGCTGGTCTTGGTCGTGGGCAACCCTTCCGCCTCGCGTTGTTTTTCCATCTTCAAAAAGTTGGTCAAGGTTTGGACGGATTCCTTGATGTCATCCAGTCCAATCAACTCATCGAGTTTCTTTCGCGTATCGGCTAGCCTCTCTTCGGTCGTACGCTTATCGACTTCAACGGCTTGGGCTTGCGCCATCGACGGTTTAGCATCACCAACCTTTAGGCGAGAGGCTTGCGACGGGCCCGGTGTTTCGACCTGGGTCGATGCAGAACGTGGCGTATCGGTCTGTACCGCGCCATCGGTTGCGGGTGGAATGGCGGCGCCCTCTCGAAGTCGCTTGGCTTCTTCACGAAGCCACACCAATGCGTCTCGCGATGGTCTCGCGTCATTTACGAATTTTTCTGGCGAACGGTTATTCAACTCGTCAAGTTGCTGCTTCATCCCATTAAGAAGTTCGTTATCGCCAGTGCTCCGGTCGCCATCGGCGGTTGTGATCAAAGTCGCCATACGGATGATCAGCGTTTCAAGTTCGCCCCACTTGTCTCGCAGTGGAGGTAGTTCGGCGAAAGGGCGTACGAGGTCTTTCCATCGAAATTTGTCGCTTTCGGAGATCAACCAATCCACCGCCTCCTTTAGTTGGCTGCCCATGACGGTCGTGCCCCAAATGTGTTCCAGGGTCACACGCCCAAGTTGACGCTGTTGCATCGTTGCGGCATGAAGATTGGGGGTCGCCGTTGCATACACCTTCATCACTAAGCCTTGATGAAGATGATCCATCTGTTCGGAAACCGCCGACGCGCTCGGGTCGTCTTCACCAGAAAGCCAGGCGTACGAGCCTTTGATCAATTTGCCGCTTTCAATGTAAAGCAGGCGAGTTGCAAGAAGTGTTTCGCGATACAAACGAATGGTTTCGACGATCGCGTCATCAGAAGGCGACATACTGCGGCTCCAAGAGAAGAAACGGAAGCCGCTAGGATAACGCGTCAAATCAGATCTGGAAATTAACCTCTGCATCGAGAACTTCGGCGTCGTTAGCGACGCTTCGGACCTTGAGTTGCGGTTTTTCCAGCGTCACCGTGGTGAACGGCGAAACGGTACGAGTTAACCAAACACTCGACCCCACAACGCTGTCGTGCCCGACGACCGTGCGTCCGCCCAGAACTGTCGCATTGGCATAAATCACTACGCGATCTTCGATCGTCGGATGTCGCTTGTGACCCCGAATAAGATGGCCGTCGGCGTCGGTGGGAAAACTAAGCGCCCCCAACGTAACGCCCTGATAGAGCTTGACGTGCTGGCCAATTTCACAAGTTTCCCCGATCACAACACCAGTACCATGGTCTATAAAAAAGTATTCGCCAATGGTAGCACCAGGATGGATATCAATACCGGTCTGCTTGTGAGCCCACTCAGTCATCATCCGTGGAATGAACGGAACGCCGAGCTCAAGCAACTCGTGAGCGATCCGGAAAACGGTCGTCGCCTCAAATCCGGGGTAGCAAAAAACAATCTCATCGGTGGTACGGCACGCGGGATCGCCATCGAAGGCAGCTTGCACATCGGTCGACAGGATTCGTCTTAGTCGAGGAATTCTCTTGAGGAACTCGATCGCCATCGCTTGCCCCTTGGCTTCAAAATCAACGTCTGACTCGCAATCGCCGTGACTATGACGAATGCGGTCATCGTGTCGAAGCGCTCGCCCGATTTGAGTGGTGAGCTTGTCGTGCAATGCGTCGACGAGTCCACCGACGTGATATTCGATGTTGCCGGCGTGAAGGCCTACTCGGCGTCGATAGCCGGGGTATAGCACGTCCTTCAAATCGATAAGGACCTCAACGACCGCCTCATAACTTGGCAGCGGACAATGTCCGAGATGGTTCATGCCATCGTCAGGCGTGTACGTCGCCACGATTCGTTTGGTGAGATCGGGAAGCTGTTCTTTGAGACGAAAGTCTGAAGCCACGGTGAATGCTCACAAGCAACAAGGCAGATGGCATCGTCCTCAGTGGACGGGAAAACGACTTGAAGGGTGTCTTTGTGAAATAACGCCCGTTTGTCAATTTAACAATGTAAGCCTAGGCAGGTTAACCTACCTAGGCAAATTGAGTCAGGTTAAAATTCAGGGTTAGCGATTCGGTGGGTGGGCATTCAAGGCGGTTACTGTCGCTGAACCGCGACGCGATTTCCACTCAAATACCTCACCCTGGCGAGCTACACCCAGATTCTAAAGTGCCTGGGGAATCAATCACTAACGGCCGATCGAAGGCGGATTGTCGAGCAAAAAGTCTCGAGGACCGCGATGCGTGTAGTACGGGTACGCTACGGTACCGGTTTGCGGCCCAGGATTGACCGGTTGACTTTGCAGTTGCTGTGCGGCATGGTGGCGTGGTGGCAAATTGCCACCATAATTCAACCCGCCCTGTTGCCAGCCCAGTGGGCCAGCGACACAACCGGTTCGACCGCCTAGTGAACCGCAAGATGAACATCCTTGGCCAGACAGTCTTCCAAGCAGTCCACCTCCGTTGCAGCCCGAGCAGCTTCCCGATGAGCAGGAGCCACCACTTCCACATGAGCCTGTCTTACAGCCCCCACGCGTATTGTGGTGAAGACATCCGGTCGTTCCGGCCAAGACAAACGCCAGAGAGGCGATCCACAACAGGCGATTCATCGTCGGTTCCTTCCGCTCAAAGACACCGCCACGAAGCTGGCGGCGGTTCAGGTTCAGTTTTTGTAGGACTTCTCAAAAGCGAGTGGCAGTTGCCTCGTCGCTTCTCCCTTTCGATTTCGGCCCATCCAGACATGACGATGCAAAGAATCGTCAAAACCGGTGCAATAAACCAAAGATCGCAACAGCACAAATTCCGCAAACTACCCATGCTCTCGTCCACTGCAAATTGCGGCATAGCACCCGCGGGGTTGCTATCCGCGTCGACGAATTGGTAGAGACGAGTTGTTGAAATGGAAGCCGGCGCATAACTGGTGCCCTATTGAGCATTGCCGATTGAGTGGGTTGCGATACCAGTCGCGAAACGCCGTCGAACCTTACCTATCGATGAGCTGGCATTCCAAACTAAGGCTGGCGATCCAAACTAAGTGTGAAGAGAAAAGAAATGAATGATCGAAGGATTCGCTGGTCTATGCGACTGTGCATCATTTTGGGTTCGGTCTTTGTAGGCGCAAACGATTCGGCGGCACAAATCACTGAACCGCGGATCACGACGGCGACAGATAATCGTACCGCGACCCTCGAAGAGCAACTCATCAATCGACTTCGAGCGACAACCGATGACCGTAAAGCGTATATAAGATTGATTGTTGACCATGTGAATGCAGGACGGATTGAGTCTCGTCTCGTGATCGCCATCCAGCGATATTCAATCCGCAAGAACCCTGGGTTTCCTTTCCCATACTTCGAGCGTGCGATGCGTTTCGAAGCGGGTAAACGCGGAATTGATTTGCCGCCCGTGGAACTGCTCGCAGGTTCGGCGTCGTCGTTCCTTCCTTGAAACTCATCAGCCGCGAATCATCGTGCCCACCATGTTGCTCAATGGAAGCATCAGCCGAGTTGTTCTTCAATGTGGATAAAGTACAGACGCTTGTCGACTTCGTACTGAACGGGGTCGCCATCGCAAGCTTTCCAAAAGCGAATTTTGGCTTCTTCATAGTCGACCGCTTTGCTTGGCTGGGACCGAAACCGATCACGGACCCGCACCATTCGTCCGACCAAAGCACTTCCTCGCGTCACAAGAAACAGTTGATGCGTGGGCTGACCATGTCGTGGCTTGATCAAAACGATTGCCTCGCCGCACCAAGCGGGTGTTTCGGTACGACGAAAATTCAATCCCTCGATCTGTTCGACGATCGCTTGCAAATCCGTTCCAGGCCCAACCTCAGCCGCGATGTCAATGATCGGTCGCGAGACCAATCCAGGGATCGCTGTACCGCCGACGTGTTCGACTTGGACAGCCGCACCTTCGCAGCATTGCAGAATTCCTGACCGCGACTGTTCAAATTCCTGACGCCATGCAGGGGCATAGTGCATCAATCGTATCGTGACCACCCGATCGTCTCCCTACGCGGTGAGCTGTGTCAGCATTTGACAAGAAACCCATTGATCGCCAGTAGCTTGCTACTTTCGATAGCGGAACCACTGGCGAATCAATGATCATTTGGGCAGTGTGCTGGCAAACTACTGCGCTGACACAAGTGCAACCTTGACGTCGTCACGCACAACGTTGATCGACGCGATGTAGGCACCGTCGGCTGGACAAAGTCGAGAGTTTGGCACCGAACAAGTGCGGCCGTTGGACTTCAGCAATCGGATGAACCCGTCACCGATTTCAATGAGTCTACCTTCAGTCGAAAAGTTGCCGGTATTGTCGATCCAAACTCGCGATCGCGTTTGAGCGAATGCATCGCCCAACACTTCGTCAGCTGCGGGAGCTGCGCCAAACAAATCATCTAGTGCATCCTTTTCCTTGGCAGGCTCAGCTGGAGCGGCTTCGGCGGGTGCTGCTTCAGCGGGTGCAGGTGCGCCAAAAATATCGTCAGCGGCGGGAGCCTCTGCAGGAGCAGCTTCGGCTGGTGCAGCTTCGGCACCGGGCGTACCAAAAAGGTCATCCATGTTTGGTTCCGCAGCGGCTGGAGCCTCAGCGGCGGGCGCAGCATCGCCTGCAGGTGCACCGAACAAGTCGTCGGCTGCCGCAGGAGCGGGCTCCGCCGGCGCGGCAGGAGTTCCAAAGAGATCATCGGCGGCCGCAGGAGCGGGTTCCGCTGGAGCAGCAGGAGCATCGCCAAACAAGTCATCCATGGGAGCTTCGGCGGCTGGCGCTGGCTCGGCTGGCGCCGGAGGAGCACCGAAAATGTCATCTTCGGGTGCAGGCTCAGCGGGTGCAGGCTCAGCAGGTGCAGGCTCGGCGGGTGCAGGCTCAGCGGGTACTGGTTCAGCAGGTACTGGTTCGGCGGGTGCTGGTTCGGCGGGTGCTGGCTCAGCAGGTGCTGGCTCAGCAGGTGCCGGCTCAGCAGGTGCCGGCTCAGCGGGTGCTGGCTCAGCGGGTGCTGGCTTTGGTTCCGCTGGCTTTGGTTGCTCAGCCGGTGTGGGCGTCGATGGGACAGCTACATCCGAGCTACTTGCTTCGACGCCATCCATCGGTTCAATGGGATGTTCGGTGGCCATCGGATCCGACCACACTTCCGGCATCGACATGGAATCGATCACATGATTCCCCATCATTGAATCGACGGTTGTCACTCCACATTCAAT
>JANOBM010000265.1:0-11480 GCA_031411655.1 Planctomycetaceae bacterium | reverse complement strand
AGGCGCAAGGATTTCATCGGCCTGTCTACACTTTCGCGAGACGAGATGCTGTCAGAATCACTGGTGGAGGATTTGGTCCGCCGCAGTCGGGCGGCGAAACGTTTGATGAGTTTTTTATGCGACGCGGTAGGGGTTCCTTATTGAGTTTTTGGCAGGGGCTTGTCGATCGATTTCTGCAGGAAGTTGACGACGAAGTCAATCGCCTTTGGTGACGACATTAATGTGGTGTGCAGGACTGGCATCGTGATGAACTCAGTCACTCCCGGGAGTCTTGCTTCATCCACTGCGACCAACCAGTCGTTTGGCCCGCTAAGGAGTGGGTTTTGCAACCAGCTTCCCGATCGATCTCCGGCAACGATTGCAAAGGGACAGGGCGGTATCGCGAGGTCCGCTTCGATCTCTTTCCACCGTTCGCCAAGTTCTTCGCCGCCTGGGCCGTTGATGAGCCCAAACACGCCAGTCCATGAAAGACGTCTGGCAATGTTGGCGCCTTGATTCGGTGGCCCCAACATCACGATCCGGTGTAAACGTGGAATGACCGAAAGGGGGTCACCGTGTTTTGACCAAGTGCCGATGGCGCTTCGGAGAACGATGTTTCCCATGCTATGCCCAACAAAACTGAGCGGGCTTTTTGGTGGCAGGGATTCAATGTATTCCGCCAGAGCGGCGGCATGCTGTCGGATAGACGCGCGAGAACTCGCATATCGGTAACGGAGGATTCGGCCTAGATCGGACGTTTCGAGACGGCGATGGAGTGGCTTCATGCAATGCGAAGTCCGCATGAGACCGTGTAGTAAAACCACAATGGGCGTGGCGACCAGATCCCAGCGGGACTTTGAGCAGAGTGCGTCCAGTTTGGCATCGCAGGCCTCGCGTTTGCCGCAGAAAATCAAGTAATTTTTTGCGTCGAGTAAACGCCATTTCTTGGTAATCGCGTGTTGCTGAACGCAGAATCCATCACGAAAAGCATGGTCCGTCCATAACTGTAAACCGCCGAAAGTTGGCTGTTTCATGCGATTTAACGCTGTTTTTAAGGGGGTGCGGTGATCGGTTCAGACGCCTTCGGTCGGTGGCACTATTCTGGTATCTTCACAACGAATTTGCTGGCGGGGCTGCAGGTGCAGTCCGAAGTCCCAGCGGCCCTCCCACTATCATGTCGGATTTTGTCGTGCCACGTCGCGAGGACATCAAAAAGATATTGTTAATCGGTAGCGGACCGATTGTCATTGGCCAAGCGTGTGAGTTTGATTATTCCGGAACTCAGGCGTGCAAGGCGTTAAGAGAAGAGGGGTATGAAGTCATACTGATCAATAGCAACCCTGCCACGATCATGACCGACCCAGATACCGCGGATGTAACCTACATCGAGCCGTTAACATGGCAAATGGTGGAAAAGGTCATCATCGCGGAAAAGCCGGATGCCTTGCTTCCTACACTTGGTGGTCAGACGGGTTTGAACTTGGCGATGGAGTTGGACGCCAAAGGGATTCTTGAGAAATATGGCGTCGAATTGATTGGTGCCAAGGCGAGTGTCATTGCCAAAGCCGAGGAGCGAGAGCAGTTCAAGCAAGCGATGGAGAAGATTGGGCTGGAGACTTGTATTGGCCGCACGGTACACACCCTGCAAGAGGCCCGTGAGGCGCTCAAGATCGTTGGGCTGCCGGCGGTTTTGCGGCCTAGTTTCACGCTCGGTGGCAGCGGATCGGCGATCGCTTACAACCGAAGCGATTTTGACGCCTTGGTTCAGTTTGGATTGGATCAGAGTCCGGTTTGCGAAGTGCTGATCGAGCAATCGATCATTGGTTGGAAAGAGTACGAGATGGAAGTGATGCGGGACTTGGATGACAATGTCGTCATCATCTGCAGCATCGAGAACTTTGACCCGATGGGCGTTCATACCGGAGACTCGATCACGGTCGCACCGGCGCAAACGCTAACCGATAAAGAGTACCAGCGGATGCGGGATGCCTCGATCGCCGTTATCCGAGAAATCGGGGTCGAAACTGGCGGATCCAATATTCAATTTGCGATTCATCCAACAACAGGACGGATGATCGTCATTGAGATGAACCCGCGCGTGTCGCGAAGTAGCGCGCTTGCGAGTAAGGCGACGGGTTTTCCGATCGCCAAGATTGCGGCCAAGTTAGCCGTCGGCTACCGCTTGTGGGAGCTTCCCAATGACATCACCCAAAAGACAAAGGCTTGTTTTGAACCGACGATTGATTATGTCGTAACGAAGATACCGCGGTTTGCCTTCGAGAAGTTTCCCGAAGCTGATTCGACGCTGACGACGCAAATGAAGAGCGTCGGCGAGACGATGGCGATTGGTCGGACATTTAAGGAATCGTTGCAAAAGGCGCTACGAGGCCTAGAGATTGGGGCATTCGGACTTGGCTCCGACAATCGAGACTTGTGGGGTACCGAAGATCAACCCAGCGATGGCGAGATACGGGCCCGACTGAGCACGCCAAGAGCCGAACGTATTTTCTACATCCGATATGCCATGAAGGCCGGCATGTCGATCGATGAGATTTACGAGCTGACGCATATCGATCGTTGGTTCCTTGACCATATGTTGCAGATCGTAGAACAAGAAGGCTTCATCAAAGCGACTGGAACGCTTGAGAATTGGACCCGCGAACAATTTTACAAGATCAAACGATTTGGCTTTTCGGACCGGCAGATCGGTCGGTTGATCGGCAGCAATGAAACCCAAGTTCGTGCAAGGCGAATTGAGCTAGGTGTGAAACCGGTGTTCAAAAGCGTCGATACCTGCGCTGCGGAATTCGAGGCGTACACGCCCTACTATTACAGTACTTATGAAAGCGAAGACGAGTTGCCTGTTAAGGGCGACAAGAAGCGGATTGTTATTCTCGGGGGTGGCCCCAATCGAATTGGACAGGGTATTGAGTTTGACTACTGCTGCTGTCACGCGAGTTTCGCGTTACGCGAAATGGGTATCGAGAGCGTCATGGTCAACAGTAATCCGGAAACGGTCAGTACGGACTATGACACCAGTGACATGTTGTTTTTCGAGCCACTGACCATTGAAGACGTGCTCAACGTATGCGACGCCATCAAGCCTGACGGTGTGATTGTCCAGTTTGGCGGGCAGACGCCTTTGAACCTGGCTCGTGGTTTGCAAGAGGCGGGTGTGCCCATTATCGGTACCAGCGTCGAGACGATTGAAGCCGCCGAAGATCGCGAGCTGTTTCAAAAGCTGATCGATGAACTTGGCTTGCGGCAACCGCCCAGCGGCATTGCCCGCAACATGGCCGAGGCTCGTCGCGAAGTCAAACGAATTGGCTATCCGTCACTTGTCCGACCGAGCTTCGTGCTTGGTGGGCGAGCGATGGAAATCTGTTATGACCAAACTCAATTCGATCGTTACGTGGCCGAGGCGTTTATCGCGGCCGATGGCCAGCCAGTGTTGATTGATCGTTTTCTTGAAGATGCCACCGAAGTCGATGTCGATGCACTAAGCGATGGTACGCGGTGTGTTGTCATGGGCATCATGGAACATATTGAAGAAGCGGGCGTGCACTCGGGTGACTCCGCTTGCGCTATTCCGCCATACAGTTTGCGAGGGCCCATTCTTGCGGAGATCCGTGAGGCAACTGCGAAGCTTGCGGAGCGATTGGCCGTTGTCGGGTTGATGAACATTCAGTTCGCCGTCAAAGAAGAAGAGGGCGTGCAAACTCTCTATATCCTCGAAGTCAACCCTCGCGCAAGTCGTACTGTTCCTTTTGTCGCGAAGGCGACGGGGGTTCCCGTTGCAAAACTGGCAACCATGGTGATGGCTGGAAAGACACTTGATGAACTTGGAGTTTACGACGAGCCGCTACCGAAACATGTGTCAGTCAAAGAAAGCGTGTTTCCATTTCGCAAGTTTGCGGGTGTCGATATCGTGTTGGGACCGGAGATGCGCAGTACCGGTGAAGTCATGGGAGTCAGCGAAAGATTTCCAATGGCATTTGCAAAAAGTCAGATTGCCGCAGGAACCGTTCTCCCTGAATCAGGGAATGTTTTCATTAGCATGTCGTCGATGCACAAGGACAGCGTGATCCGGCTTGCCAAGCAGATCAGTGCGCTAGGTTTCAACATCCTCGCGACTGCAGGCACGGCCGCTCGGATTGAAGAGGCCGGCGTTGCAGTGACACGGGTAAAAAAGATTGCCGAAGGAAATCCTAACTTGCTTGACTATCTGAAGAACGGCGAGGTGCAGTTAATCTTGAATACGCCAAGCGGAAAGGGTGCTCGCACGGACGAAGGAAAGATTCGGGCAGCGGCGGTTCAGGCAGGTGTTCCGTGCATCACCACTCTCGCTGCTGCCGAAGTGGCTGCAACGGCGATGGCAGCGCTCCGAGAAGAACCGCTAACGGTTCAGTCATTGCAATCACGATACGCCCAAACGGCGAACGCGTCATCCTGATCGGTTGACGCGTTCGAGGGTGCGAAAGAAATGCCTTCATCGCCAAGCCAACGCGATTATTGGTCGAAGGCGACGGCGATGGTTAAAGGTCGCCTGAGCAGGATTTTGATTCAATCCATCGCAACTTGGCGGCTATTCTGCATCGGACGCAGCCTCTTCGGATGGCTCTTTTTCTTCATCCTTCGTCGGATTTTTCTTTTCCTCTAATTCCTTTAGGAATCGACTCAGCCGTTGTTGGGTTCGCCCTTCACTGCCGTCGACAGCTTTCTGCTGTGCTTCGATGGCAGCATCCAGATTCCCGTTCGCATCGTGGACATGAGCGAGCGTGTCCAGCAAGAAGGCTTTCACATCGGATTCGGCTGCGTCTACTTCACCTTCGATCGCCACTGCTGACGCGGTCAACAAATCTTCCAAGCCTTTTTGTTCGCGTGAAATTTGGTACATCATCGAACCAATTCTCGCGACGCTGATCGCGTCGCCCTTCTTTGATTTGAGCTCGTTTTTGAAGAACTCGATGAGTTCGGCGTCAATCAAGCCACCACTCAGCTTGACCTGCTGACGTATGGTGGACCAACGCTCACGCAGTTCATCGGGCAACTCGGTGGCGAGCTGTTCATCAATGACCTCAATCGCATCCTGAAATTTACCTGCTCCGGCCAATTGGCTGATCTTCTCGATGACCTGCTCAAACTGCCGCTCGGCATTGTATTCTTTAGCAAACTCATCACGGTTCCATGTATCGTTTACGATCTGCTCGATCGGCTCGTCCATCTTCATTGGATGCCCAATCCACTCGATCAACCCTTCCTTACCGACGAGGAACGCTGTGGGAATGCCTCTTTGATTCGAAGCCCGCATGTAGGCAACGTTGACTGAGGTGTCTGGGTCCGTCGTGAGGCAATATGCCGAAGTGACCTCTTTGAATGTAGTCTTTTCACCCTCGGCCGTCTCAGTCTCTCTTTCGAGGAACTCGGTGACCGTTTCGAGCGGTTCATCGCTAACGCTTACAACCTGAACGTCGCTTTCGCGATACTTGTTCTGCAGTTCGGCAAGGTGCGGCATGCTTGCGATGCACGGCCCACACCACGTCGCCCAGAACTCTACGACATACACTTTACCCTTTTCAAACTTAGTAACAGGCTTGAAAAAACCATTCCCGTCCTGAACCCAGTGTTCGATATCGAGATCGGGCGCTGGCGAACCAATGGTCAAGGTGTCTGCAGTGGCTTCGGCTTCGGCTTCGGGCTCTGCATCGGCAGCAACCGCGATGGCAGTTCGCGTGTCGGGGAGTAGGAAAGATCCGGCTGCAGCGACAGCGGAGAAGGTGCAGATTAAAAAGAATCGAAAGTTTCGTTTGGCCATTGGTTGTCAATCGTTCGGAGGGCAAATTGGAAAGGAGGAGCCATTCAAATTGAATCACTGCTCCACGAAAGTGTAGCGGGCAACTACACTGAAATGCGACCCAGAATTACGCTAGTCATCGTCGAACTTGCCTCTTTTTAGACTTTTGGACGAACATGGCCACCGTTCCCTGCCCGCACTGCAACGCGATCGTCGAAGTCGACAGCAACTCCAACACGGGGACCGCATCGTGTAAGAGTTGTGGAAAAACCATTCAAACGACGGATAGTCTACGAATCGAACAAGACAGTGGGTCATCGCCGGCGACAGAAAACCCCTTTATTTTCGATCGGCCAAAAACCGTTTTCGCACCCAAAGCCGTCGAGACACCATCTCCCGCCCCAAAAAATGCGCCGACGGCGGCACCGGCTATGGGAGGGACTCTACCCGATTTCGCCGCATTGGCCGCGGGCGCCGCTAGCAAACCAGTCGCAAATCAATTTCCGGACTTCTCAGTCAACACGGGGAAAAAGGCCAAGGCGGCGAGTGACGCGCCTGCAACCGTTCCCTTCATCGCAACGACGCCCGTTGCCAAGAAAAGCGACGCCCCAAGCGTGGCACCGGCAGCCGCACAAGAAAGCAATGTAAAGGAGCTCCTTCCGTCGTTTTCCGTTTCTCCGCCAGAGAAAAAAAATGTGGCTGTCAGCGCGAAGGAGAAGGCGGTTGCCTCGCCTGCCCAAAGTTCAAAGGCGGTTCCCGCGCCGGTATCTCCAAAGTCCAATGCGTCGGCGGCGAGCAGTCTCGCGGGCTTTCGTGAATTCGCGGCATTGGCGGGTGCCTCGACCACGCCAAACACAGCTGCCGTTTCGTCACCTGTGGTCTCAGTCGCAAGCAGTACGACGGAAGGGAAATCCACGAAGCCAGTCGTAATGGATGTCGCTGCGACGATCAAAGGCAATGACCAAGCTCCTATCTCGCCCCTTTCGAGCATCGCCGCCGTCCCTGCGAAACGCGTGCACGCGATCACTGTGTTTGGGCAATCTTGGGTGCCTTATGTGACCGATGTGATGTCATTAGTTCTTGTCGGATCCATGCTCTATTACACGTACGTCGCGATGACGATCGAAGTGCCCGGCGCGGCAAGTGGCATCGCCGCCATCGCGATCGCTTCTGGATTTGGCGCAGCCTTGATGGCTGCGATGTCGCTGGTGCTTCGATTGCTTTCACAACTCTCACATAACCGTCCATAGAGGCGATTATGAACCTTCCCAAAAACTGAAGACCGCAGCTAACGCCAAGGCGGCTAATGGTTTTCGGATAAATTCAGAGACGAGAGAATGGAAAGGCTGTCGAGAGCTTGTTGGTCTCTACTTTTTCACAACCCAAATATTGCGGTACACCACAGGGTTTCCATGCCCTTGTAAGTAGATCACGTCCAGACCGGGGGCTTCAGGATTCTTGCCGGGCGTTCCGTGAGTCAACTCGAGGTCGTCATGGATCAGAATTCCATTTTGTCGAATCGTCACGCGAGCGTTTTGGACTTTCTTGTCGTTCTCAAAAACCGCAGCTTTGAATTCCATGTCGTAGGTTTGCCATGACAGTGGAGGAAAACAGGCGTTTACTTTCGGGCGTGCGATTGAATAAATTCCGCCGCACTCGTTGTTTTCACCTTCAAGTCCGAACGAATCGAGAACCTGACACTCATATCGCCCTTGGATGTACACACCACTGTTTCCTCGTTCTTGGCCGCGGGCGGCTGGCTTGAATGGCGTGCGGAACTCGATGTGGAGCGTATGGTCCCCGAATTTGTCCTTTGTCTCGCAGTCCGCCGCGAGCAAGTCATTCATGACAATCATTCCCCGTTCGAAATGGTCGGCTGATTTTCCATCAAACAGCACAACGGCTCCTTCAGGCGGTTTAGCCCCAAGGGTTGGACTTTTGCGCTCAACCTTCGTCAAGGTGCCCATGGTTTCGCCGTTCTCACTATGCAATACCGCTTGGCCCTTTCCAACGATCGCGTAACCATGCCCTACGGAGGAGATTTTGGTGATTCCGTCAACCGTGCTGCCATGAGCAGGGAATTTTTCCTCACCGTTCCATCCGTCGCCAGGCAGTCCACCGGGGTAAGCGACCGCATCAAAATGATGCTCACCCAGTGCGATTACCTGAAAGCCTAACGACACGGCGTTACCCTCGTGTTTGACCTCTCCCTGGTACTCGCCCTGGATTGCGAAATCCGGGCCTGCTTCTTCCGCCGTCATGAATGTACCGTCTTCAGCGAAAGACCAAGCCATCATGAGGACTGCGATGGCTAGGGTTAGGGTCGTCGTTTTCATATTTGATCCATGTTCATTGTGATGCCAGCATGCGTGCGTCCGCGACGAACAACTGGACACGGGTTGAAGTTGATCTCCGAGAGCTCAGATGATCACAGTCGGATTGTCTTCCGATGCTGCGCCCGATGCAATCCATCGCTAGCAGCGAGCGCTCGTTTTCGCTTGGAAATCCGTTCGTATTTTCAAACAAATATCGACGTCCCTGAACGCCGGGGCATTGGGGCCACTAAGCGGTCATGGTTCTTGATGGAGTGATGTTCGCCCAAACGAGATTCTCTACGCTAGGGTAAGACTTCCAGGATCACCGGCTTGGTGGTCACGTTTCCATCGATTTCACCGCGCAGAAAAAATTCGCGAGTTCCTAATTCGGCGACGGGATTGACGGTAATGAAGAACTGTCGTTCCGATTCGGACTCACGGACTAGTAAACCATTCAGGCCAATGTTGTCGACGTACACACCGAAGGGAAGGTTTCGGCCCGCTGTTTCTTTCCCTAATGGCACCTCATCTTTGTAGCCTTCGACACGATCAATCTTCGCTAGCAGTGAAATCGTCTCGCCTCGCTTGGCCTTGAAAACCATGCGTTCACCGGCAGCGGGTTGGGAAGCCTGCGGAGCGTGTGGGTCGGGAAGGATTTCGATGGTCGCCCGCGGGCGATCGATCAGGGTCAAGGCGCCCGCAACGCCGGCCTCGCGTTCGATCATCTTGCCTTCGATGGTTGCCCGCGCCGTGATCCTTGGCTTGATCTCACCCTCCCAGCTAGGTGCATCGGCATCGGCCCAAATATTGCCTTGAGCAAAACTTTGGTCTGGTTGCACTCGAACAGGAAAACTTGAGTGGACGCCTGGCGGGAGATCGGCGATTTCAAACCAAACTTCGCCATCGTAGCCGTCGAACCGCTCGACGAAGACTTCGACTTCTCGGCCCGATCCTCGACGTAGGGGTTGATTGATGGGCGTAACGCTGGCCTTGAAACTGGGCGTGGCGGCGCGAAGTCGAAGCCGGTAGCGATGGTCTGCGCCGCCTTCTCCTCGCGAGTCCCGTAAACGAACGAGATACGATCCATCGGCCGGCGTTTTGAACCGAAGGTAGCTGTCGTTGCCTCGATTTTGCATCGGGTCATCATCATTGAGATAGGCGATGTCGAAGACTGGCAAGCCGTTTGCGGTTGGCGATTCCCCCGGCTCGAGTGGCTTAACGATATAGGCGGGTTCGCCGAGCGCGTGCACCGTGCCAGAAGTACCGAAATAGGTCCATCGATTGCCACGCCCTGGATACACGATAAAACCCGAGTCAGCGCCACGAGGGGCCATCCATAATCGCGTGACCTCACCCGATGCGTACAGGTATTCGGAGAGCTTCATTTCCTCCCACGCAAAGATTCGGAAGTCGTCGTTTTGCGTACTGTTCTTCCCACGAAATGTGAAATAGGAATCACGGACTGCTTGCAGTCTCGTCCGAAGCATCGGCTTGCCGCTTGTGTCACATAATTCAATGATCGAATCGAGCTTGCTGTTCAAGCCGCTGGTATCGGTTTCGATGACCCACATTTCACCGGAACTCGCTTGGAATGAAAACCAATCTTCTTGGCCTGCGTCACTGATCACTCCAGTCAATTCGCTTCCGCGAGGCAGAAGCAGTGGTTTATCCATCGCCGTCGCATCCAGAAGTCCCTGTTCCTTTCGCAGCGAAGATTCATCGAGCAGCTTTGCTGGGCCCAGGTCCAAAAACACCGGCGCAACGTCTTGAACGGGCGACATAGCCAGGTTAGCCGAATGATCGATACTCGGTAACGACCGCGTCACGAGTTCACCATTCATCAATGAAACAATCGCCAAGCTGCCATCCTCGGTGATCGTCAAATCACTTGCGGTTTCGTTCAGAGGCGATAAGACTGCAATTGGAGTCCAGTCAGAAGTACGGAGGACCTTCACGCTACCGGATTCGCTTACGATAACGGCGCGCGAGCCATCGGGTGTTAACGCGATGTGAGTCAAGGAGGATTCATCCACATACCGAGTCGCGATGAGCGGATTAATCTGGGGCGCATCAAGTGAAACCAACCGCCACACTCGCAATCGGTTGTCACCACTACCCGCGACGACAAAGGCGCCGTCGGAAGTGATCGCAACGGAAAAGACTTCGCCTGTGGGTTGGCTCATCGTATCGAGTCGCTGACCCGTCGCGACGCTCCAAACCTTGACGGTTTCGTCCGCGCACCCACTGACCAAGACCCGCCCGTCGGGTGAAAACGCCAACGAATAGATCGCACCATTGTGACCGGAGAAACTTCGTACCAGGGCTCCGGTTTGCGAATCCCACAGGTGAATTTGACGATCGTAACTCGCGGTGGCAATCAACCGTTCATCCGGCGAGAAGATCGCCAGTTGAGCCGCATCGCTGTGTCCCTCCACCGCAGCCACTTCGTTACCAGACGTTAAGTCGTAGACCACTGCGCGCCCGTAAAGGCCGGTCACACCGGTGCCGACCAACAATCGCTTTCCATCTTGGCTAAAGCGAAGTGAATTGACTTTGCCCGGCTGGTTAGGAACCTCGGTCTTGGCTGGCTTACCGTTCGAATCGATGAGCTGGATCGTACTGAATCTTGCGATTGCCCGCGTCGAAGTGTCGGGCGACAAGGCAATCGCCGTGATAGGAAAAGAGGCATCCGAGCGAGGGGCAATGTGTGGTGTCCGCAATTCTCGTCGCATGGCAACTTCGCCTTGCGGTCCGTCGGCGCCTTGTTCAATCCACTGGGCGATGAGGGCAAGCTCATTTTCGTTGAGACCTTCGGCATCGTTGAGACCTTCGGCATCCTCGGGCGGCATTTTGGGTTCCATCTTGCCTGACGCCATCAGTAACATGCGACTGCTCGAGGGCTCACCGGGAGTGAACGCGGGCCCTGACTCGCCGCCGAGTATCAGCTTGGCGAAAGATTCCATGACTAAGCCACCTTGCGCTTCGTCAGCGGTATGGCAGGCAAGGCAATGCTTTTCCAGTATCGGGAAAACATCACGGGTGTAGTCAACGCCCACCGATTCTGCAGACAGGACGCATCGCGCGCATGTCAGGGCAAGCACCCATAAAAGAACAGTTTGGTTGAAATATCGCATGGCTAAATTAACAACGGGTTGCTCAGGAGCCATCGCACAAGGTGCGATGGGTTAATGATTGAAAGTAAACTCAGTACTTGCTAAAACGCTCCAATACGCGTCTTCGATCGCCAGTCGCCGATCGTCTCCGTATTCCGACATGATCGACGTCATTTGAGCTTTTTCATGTTCGGTGGCTTTGCGAGATAACGCGGCGAGAAACAATCGGTCGATAATCACCTCGTTGGATAGTCCCGATTCGATCGCATGGGCAATCAC
>JANOBM010000264.1:0-74431 GCA_031411655.1 Planctomycetaceae bacterium | reverse complement strand
CGGGCCGAGTCGATGCGGAGGCGTTGATTGATGCCCATGCGGTAGCTGAGTTACTTGGGTGTTCCGTGGCCACGGTCGAGCGTCGTACGCGATCGGGAGAAATCCCATCATTCAAGTTTGGCCGTTTGCGTCGGTATGATCGGGCCTCGGTATTAGGCCGGAATGACAAAGGGGGCTGCAATGAGTAAGCATTACAACCCCCAGCGAAAACAGTCCTATCAGAAGTATACCCCTGCGTCTGAGTTGATGACGATGGCTCGGGGCCGATGGGTCGAGATTCTGACGGCTGCCGGTATCCCTGCGGATGCGTTGGTCGGTCGTCATGGGCGGCCCTGCCCACGGTGCGGTGGTCGTGATCGGTTCTGCCCGTTGCCTGATATGGTCGAACGGGGAGCCGTATTGTGTAGGAATTGTCATCACAGCAAAACGGAGCCAAGGTGCGGCGATGGTATCGCTACGCTTCGATGGTGGCTCGGTATCGATGCAAGAGAGGCGTTGAAATGGTTGTCGGGCTGGCTGGGCGTGCTGCCTGGTTATCGATCCTGGCAAGTGGCGGCCTCGGTTCAACCGGTTGCTATACATCCGATGCCCGAGGCCGATGGTCAGTTTGCATTGATGGCCGAGGTTATGCATCGGAACTTGAAACCGGGCTGGCTTGCAAGGGCGGCCGATATGCTCGGACTGCCTGCCGAGGCGTTGGCTAGGCTGGGCGTGGGTTGGTCGGTGATTGATAACGCTACGTCGTGGCCTATGCGTGACGATGCTGGGGAGGTGATCGGTATTCGGTTGCGATGCCCGAGAACGGCCCGAAAATGGGCGGTGCGTGGTTCGAGGGCTGGACTGATCTATTCAATCGATCTGCTGTCGATCGATCGGCCTGAGCGTGTCCTGGTCTGCGAGGGGCCTACCGATACGGCGGCCCTGTTGTCAGTAGGCGTTGATGCCGTTGGTGTCCCTAGTGCCGGTGGTGGGCGTGATCTGCTGTCGGCATTGGTCAAGCGATTGAGGCCGTCTGATGTGGTGATCGTGGCTGACGGTGATGGCCCTGGTTTGCTCGGTGCCGAGCGAACGGCTGAGGCATTGGCAAGCGTGGTCCCGGTGCGTGTCATATCGCCGCCTGAGGGCATTAAGGATGCTCGGGCCTGGGTTTGCAGTGGTGCTGATGGTGAGGCCATTTTGCGAGCCTGCGACAATGCCCCGGTGCGATCGTTTGTTAACGGGAGGGCATGTCATGAGTGAATCACAATCATGGGAGCCACCCCTGTCGATCGATCGGGCCTCGGTGCCGATGTTCCCGGTCGATGCACTGCCTGAGCCGTTGCGGTCGTGGTGCATTGCCACGGCCGAGGCGACACAGACCCCGGTTGATTTAGCAGCCCTGTTGTCACTAGCAATATGCTCGGGAGCCGTGGCCCGTCGTTTTGAGATTGTGGGCGGTCGGGGATGGATCGAGCCTGTAAACCTTTACGTGGCTTGCTTGCTTGAACCAGCGAATCGTAAGTCTGCCGTATTCAGTGCGGCGACAAAGCCCCTGCGTGAGATCGAGCGAGAACTGATCGAGCGTGCTTCCCCTGAGATTGCACGATTGGCGAGTGATCGTCGGATCAGGGAAGCGACACAAAAAGCAGCGGAGAAGAAAGCGGCCTCGGGGTGTGCTGAGTCGAGAGATACGGCCATAGCATTAGCTGAGGAGCTAGCAGTTGAACCGGTGCCGGTGCTTCCAAAAATGATCGTCGATGATGCTACCGCTGAGGCTATCGAGATAGCCCTTAATGCCCAGGGTGGTCGTCTGATTGTAGCCGGATGTGAGGGCGGTTTATTTGATGTGATGGCCGGCCGGTATTCATCGGGAGTTGGCAATTTAGATTGCTTCCTGAAAGGCCATCCCTGTGAAGACTTGCGAGTTGAGCGTGTAACCCGTGGGTCGATCTTTGTGGAACGGTGCTGTCTGACGTTGGCATATGCGGTTCAACCCGATGTTATTCGTGGGATGGCAGCGAAACCTAGTTTCCGAGGCCGAGGGTTAATCGGCCGATTTATGTATGCGGTGCCTGAGAGCCTGTTGGGTAAGCGTCGTATCAATCCCGAGCCCGTTTCGGAACGGCTGGCGTTGGCTTATTCATCCCTGGTTCGTCGATTGTCAGACCTGCGAGGCGATGGCGATGAGCCCGAGACAATAAGGCTAGCGGATGATGCCGATTCATGCTTTCTTGAATGGCAAGCAGAGGTTGAGCGGATGCTGGCCGAGGATGGGCAATTGGAGTTTCAGAAAGACTGGGGCGGCAAGCTGTGTGGGCTGACGGCCCGATTGGCGGCCGTGATGCATCTAGTCGAGAACAATCAGCCCGAGCCGTGGCGTGATCCCGTGGGCCTCGGGTCGATGGAGTCGGCAATCAGACTAGGCCGTTGGGCTATCCCGCATGCCGAGGCGATGCTGGCGTTAATGACGGGCCATGATGGCGTGGCTGATGATGCTCGGTATTTGCTGCGGTGGGTTCGTGAGCGGCTGCTGACCCACTTTTCTAGGCGTGATGCCCAGAACCATGGGCGACGGCGATTTGATCGAGAGCCCGAGCGGTTGGATTCTGCATTGGTTCTGTTGGTTGATCATGGATGGATTCGGCCTGTGGGCGGTGGCGTGCCTGATGGCCCAGGGCGTCCGCCCAGCCCATTGTTCGAGGTTAACCCCGAGGCTATTCGGCCCGTGGCCGTTGCCCCAATGGCCCGTGTTCGAGGAGTGATCTGATGGGAGCCGATTTTGATTTTGAAAGGCCCCGAGACTGTACGCACAATCCGCAGAAATGCCCCTCGGGGGCGGCGGTGGGTAATTCTGCGGATATTGCGTACACCTTGGGGCGTGTCGAAATGTTGCTGGCCGAGTTGCAATCGGCCGGCGTGGTGCTGTCGATCGTCGATGAGGGCTTGGCATTCGATGCCCCGGCGGGCGTGATGACGGATGACCTATTGGCCCGGCTGCGTGCCGATCGTGAGGGGCTACGGGCTGCGTTGGCCGGGCCCTCGGTTGGTCGAGTCGTCCATTGCAAGCGTGAGCCGTTCGATGTGCGAATCGATCGGAAATCAAAATGGGGTAACCCGTTCGTGATTGGTCCTGATGGTGACCGGGCCGAGGTGATTGCCAAGTACCGGCGGTGGATCGTTGGGCGGCCCGAGTTGATGGCGGCCTTGCCTGAGTTGCGGGGCAAGGTGCTTGGCTGTTGGTGTGCCCCGTTGGCTTGTCACGGTGACGTTTTGATTGAGTTGCTGGCCGAGCCTAAGGTGAAGGCTACGTCGATCGTTTGCCCATGGTGCCGGTCGGATCGGTTGGCTGATGTTCCTGAGGGCGTTCGGTGTGAGCGATGCGAGCGTATGGCGTGGATCGTGGCGGGGGCGTCGTGGGTCAGAGCCGATGCCATCGGTGATGACGTTGAGTGGCTACGGCCTGATGAGATTGATGCGTGCCCTCGGTGCCGTGATTTGCGCGACACGATGACGGCCCTGGGCGGTTGGGCGTGTTCCCGTTGTGATCCCCAGCGGGCCAAGGCTACGGCCCGAGTGATCGGGATTCGTGAGCGGATTTTGCGGCGTGGTTGATTGATGTTTGCGTTGGGCGTGGCGTGCCGATATGTTCGAGCGTGCCACGGCTAGGTTTAGCGGCCGAAAACCGAATACCCGATTCGGCTGCCGTGGTCTTAATTCATTCGGGCCAACAACGGGAGTTGATGAGATGGCAAGCGTGACGAGATTGGATGCGGGCGGGCGGGCTGGGTTTAGGATTCGGTTCTATGTCGAGAATCGGCGGCGATCGATTTACGTTGCGGGAAGCGGGAAGCGAGTCGAGCGTAAGGCCGAAATCGTGGCCCGTCATTGCGATGAGCTGGCCACGGCCAAGGGTAAGAATGTTTTGGCGTCGGCTGATGCCGTGGCGTGGGCCAATGGAACTGATGGCAAGTTGCGGGAAAACCTAGTTGCCTGGGGTTTGGCTGATCCTGCGAGCCCTCGGCTGTTGACGGATGACGGGCGGCTACTCGGTCCATTCCTGACGGCCTATATCGATGGCCGATCCGACGTTAAGGCGGTGACAAGAACCAACTATCGGCAAACCCGGCGGCTGTTGGTCGAATACTTTGGCGAGCGTCACCCATTGCGATCGATTACCCCAGCGGATGCCGAGCGGTGGCGTCGGTCCCTGATGATGCGGGAAGTGAAGGCTGCGACGGAAGATACCCCAGCGGAAACGATGGCGGTGGCCTCGGTGTCCAAACATTGCAAGCGGGCGAAAACCATGCTGGCCGAGGCGGTATCGGATCGGTTGTTGAGCGTGAGCCCGTTTGCCGGGCTAAAAGGCGGAAACGAAGCAAACCCGGATCGGCAACGGTTCGTTGATCGAGCCACGGTGGATCGAGTGTTAGCGGCCTGCCCCGATGCCGATTGGCGGTTGCTGTTCTCCTTGGCTCGGTTCGGTGGCCTGCGTTGCCCGTCGGAAGTCCTGGGCCTGAAATGGTCCGATATTGATTGGGATGGCGGGCGTTTGCGGATCGAATCATCGAAAACCGGGCTGAGATTTTGCCCAATGTTCCCCGAACTGCGGTTGGCGTTGGGTGAATCGTTCGAGGCGGCCCCCGATGGTGCGGTGTACTGCGTTGGCCGTTACCGGGGGGCTGAGTCGAACCTAAGAACCCAGCTAGGCCGGATCATTGAGGCGGCGGGCGTCGTGCCGTGGGTTAAACCGTTTGTTAATTTGCGATCTACCCGGCGGACGGAGCTACAAGAAAAGTTCCCCGATCATGTGGTGAATAAATGGTTGGGCCATTCCGGGGCGGTTGCGGCCAAGCATTACCTACAAGTGACCGAGGAACATTGGGGGCGGGCGATTGATTCCGGTGTACCCATTGGTGTACCCATTGGTGTACCCACTGGTGTACCCATCAATGGCAAACAAGGCCCCTCAGAGCAAAGCATGGAAACGAAAAAACCCAGCGTTTTGCTGGGTTCTGACGTTGCCCGAGGGCTGCTAATGGACCTACCTATGACCCCTACGGGAATCGAACCCGTGTTACCGCCGTGAAAGGGCGATGTCCTAGGCCTCTAGACGAAGGGGCCGATAAAACGCTGGCCGAAACTTTCAGTAAGCATTTCGGCAGGAAGTAAACCATGACTCAACGTGGACGTCAAGGGTTCAACCCTGCTTCCAACGCCACAGTACGCAATTCGCCATTTCATTGGACTGGCCCGGCAAGCACATACACCCCGGCCATGGTCGCCGCATACGGCTCAAGAAGCCAAAATCAACAATGCCTACGATTCCAACGCAGCATCGTCCGAATCAGGCTGCTGAGCATTCTGAATCGCGTCGTAGACTTCTTGGCGATGAACGGGCACTTCCCGCGGGGCTTCGACGCCCAAGCGAACTTTGTCGCCCCGAATTTCAACAACGACGATGCGAATGTCATTGTTAATCACAATGCATTCGTTTTTTTTCCGAGACAAAACCAACATGGCTCATTCCTTTGTTACCGGCACCGGTTCGACGGAGGATCCGACGACTGAAGCTGCGAGTGATTTTCCGAGATTTTAAGAATTCTTGGCCGGCCTTACACGACACAAAAAATGCGTCAACGGGGCTGTTCCTAATTTCACTCTACGTCATCAGTTTGGTACGTCAAGCGCGAGCAACCCCAATTCTGGGATTTAGTTAGGTTTTTTGCCCAATGGTTAGCCCAAAAAACGAGCAGTTTGCGAAAAAATACCAAAACGGTTCAATTAAGGTCGCGAGGCTGCCGGAGTCGGCTCACGTGATGGATGGGGACACCCCCATCCGATTAGCCGATTCCGACAGTCACAATGACGGTCTTTTTTTTGGTTTTGGCAACGCTGGTAAAATGGTACGAATCCGGACTGGTTTTGCCGAACCGGACTGGTGTTTACGTCGTCCTACCATTTAGATATTCGATGTCGCGCATGAAGTTGCCGAGATCGGACGATCGTGGCCCTGGATTTTTCGGCCCTCTGTCGGAGTGGTGGTGCGAATCATGGTGCAGTTCTCCTCAAGTGATGATCCCCTCAATACGCCCAACGACCGCGTGCGTTTGGGTCGCGCTGGTTCGTCCGGTGGCGGTATTGGCTCGGGCGGGTTTTCGGTACAAACGGCAAATCAGATGTTGCCGCTCCTGGAACGAATCGTCAGTGATCTGATTGCTTTAACCAAGGATCTTGCAGTGCAGCAACCGCAGATTCACAGTATCCAGAAGTTGCGAAAACCGGCAAACTTTTCAGTCTTCACCGATGAGCTTGTCGCCATTAAAGAGGCGTTTAATACGGACCGTCAGCGTCTGGAATCGTGCCAGCGCGAATTGGAGTCGCTTGGAGTTCATGTCGACTCGCTTGACGAGGCAGTGATTGATTTCCCAGCGTTTATGAATCGCCGCCCGGTGATGCTGTGCTGGAAGGTTGGCGAACCGGAAGTGGTTCATTGGCACGAAATCCAGGAGGACTTTCGCCATCGGAAGCCGATCGCTGGGCACGTGTTTGATCCCGTCACGCCATCGGTCGCTCGCCAGCCATAATGCGGTTCGGCGAATGGCACCTGTAGCGATTCTCGGAGACTCGCGATCGCAGCTTTGTGGGTCACTTCATCCTATCTGCTCTACGGGGTCAGGAAGACCTCGAGCGTCCGGCAACCGTGCGCGCCGAGCACTAGCGATTGCTCGATGTCCGCGGTCTTGCTGGGACCGGAAACAAAGACGCCGAACCGCTGCGCCTTTGTCTTCCAGCGATCGACTCGGTTCAGCCGCTGATAGGCCTCATGCATGTGCATCACCATCTCGCTTCGGGACACAATGATTGCCAAATGTTGTGCAATGAAAATCATCGTACGTTCAATCGCATCCTTGGACGAAACCCAGATGGCTCCATTTTCCGCAACGCAGAAGTCTCCTTGCAAGATCGACCAGTCAAGTGACGCGAGCGAGTGGGGGTCATCGACCTGCGACAGTTGAAAGTTGCCCTGAATCGCTTGCGGTACAGTCGAAGCGATCCATTTGGCGGACGAAAATTCAGGTAACTGATCAAGCTTTCGATTCACCTCTGAGAGCGAATCAACTTGATGGACGCGACCGCCTACCCAAGTAAGAATCTCGATGAATTTCGCGACTGGATCGTCGTAGTGAACCGTTCTCGAGGGGTCGACCGCTGGGCGCGGAGGCGCCTCGATATCGCGAACGCGTAAGCGATCCAAAATTGATTGGCGGCTATTTTTTGCGATCATTCGTGCCACCTCGATTCTTGCTGTACCACTGGTTAAAGCTTTGTTTGGGGGCCGGGGGCATCTCGCGGTCTCGGCTCCAAACGTTCATACGGTTCACGATCATGAATCGCGGGAGCAAGCGGAGCGCGCGGCGCCCCCATGAGCCTACCACCGCGAAGACCTTTGGATGGCGAAACAGCCATGAAGCCGCCTTCATCGGAATGGTCTTGTCGAGTCCAAGCAATTTTCTCTTACCGAACTCCTTTCGCCATGCCAAAAGCTGATGATGGAGTGGGATCCCGACGGGGCAGACATCGGTGCATGATCCGCACAGGCTACAGGCATAAGGAAGGCTCTTGAACTTCTTGTCATCACTTGCTGGATTTAGTACGGAGCCGATCGGCCCTGGCACCGTCGCCCCGTAGCTGTGCCCGCCGCTGCGCCGATACACGGGACAAGTATTCATGCACGCACCACACCGAATGCATCCCAGTGCGGCTCGAAACGTCTCACTTTCTCGCAGTTCGCTGCGGCCGTTATCTACGATGACAATGTGTAATTCCGATTGAGAATCACGTGGGCCGTGAAAATGGGATGTGTAGGTCGTGATCGGCTGGCCGGTTGCGGACCGTGCTAGTAGACGAGTGAAGACACCGAGATCTTCGAACTTGGGGATGATCTTCTCTAATCCCATGCAAGCGATGTGGATCGGCGGCAATGATGCGCCGAGATCCGCATTCCCTTCGTTGGTACAGACAACGAATCCGCCGGTTTCTGCGATCGCAAAATTAACGCCGGTGATGCCAGCTTCACCCCGGACAAATTTCTGGCGCAGGTGACCGCGAGCGGCTTCGGTCAGATACTTCGGATCGCTTGCCCCTTCATCCGTCCCCAAAAACTCGTGGAAGGTGTCCCCCACTTCCTCCTTCTTGATGTGTATCGCCGGTAGAACGATGTGGCTTGGCGTCTCACCGCGAAGCTGAACGATGCGTTCCCCCAGATCGGTGTCAATCACCTCGATGCCATGTTGCTCAAGATAGGGGTTCAGGTGACATTCTTCGGTGAGCATCGATTTGCTCTTGATGACCCTAAGCACACCTCGTTCTTGAAGCAGGTTGCAAACGATTCGGTTGTGTTCTTCCGCGTCAGTCGCCCAGTGGACGACGGCGCCCAGTCGCGTTGCATTGCGTTCAAACTCTTCGAGGTAATCTGGGAGGTGAGCGATCGCGTCGTTCTTAATTCCTGATGCGGTCTGCCGCAAATACTCCCATTCTGGAATTTGCGAAGCCTGCGCGTCACGTTTACTTCGCACGAACCACAGCGCGCCGTCGTGCCAACTGGTTCTTTCGACGTTAGCTACAAAATCCCTTGCCATCGCAGGGTGTTCTTGGTGCCTCGCAGCAGGCGATTCGTGTGCGCCATTGTGCGAGTGTCCATGTTGGATTGCGTGCCCATTCCTCGAGACGCCGTTTGAAGGCATCTCGGAGGGCGGAATCGTCGGTAGGGTAACAATCGTGGTCATTGAGAGCGGACGTGAATGAGTGAGTGCAACGATGTAAGGAGGGATGAAGAGCCGAATCTGCCAAAACTAGGATGAACTGCAAACGATATCGGAATCGCTCACAATCGGGCCGTTAGTCATCAGCGGCCGACCCATCAGTAGCTGTGATATGTGCATAACGGTGATCGGTGCTTTGCTCCGTCGAATCAGCCCTTGCAGGTGCATCAAGCACGACATATCGCCGGCGACAATTACCTCACTGCCTGCGGCGATGTGATCTGCAATTCGGTCTCGCCCCATCGACGCCGACACATCCGGCTCGTTAACCGCAAACGTCCCGCCAAAACCACAACATTCGTCGACCCGATTTGCTTTCTTCCATTGCACACCTTCAACCATATCGAGTAACTCGCCCATCTTGTTTCGAGTTCCCGCGTGCCGAGTCTCGCTGCTCGCGCCCAGTCGAAGCTCACGCAGTCCGTGGCAGCTTTGGTGAACACTGACGCGGTGAGGAAAGCGTACCCCCACGGACTTGATCTTTAGGACGTCCGTCAAGAATTCGCAGAGCTCAAAAGTATTGTCACGAACATGAACGTACTTGGTATCGGTCTCCTCGAAGAAGTCGCCGTAATGATGGCGAACCATGGCCGTACAGGAGCCCGACGGGCAGACGATTTGGTCATAGCTGGCGAACAGGTCCACCAAACGCCTGGCGACTGGAGCGGCATCGGCGCTGCAGCCGGTATTGGCCATCGGTTGGCCGCAGCAGGTTTGGCCCTCGGGGTAAACGACGTCCACCCCGAATCGTTCCAAGAGCTCAAGCGTGGCGACGGCAACGTCCGGATAGAGCTGGTCGATGTAACAGGGAATGTAAAGGGCAACAGGCATCGATCGCGACTTCATCGAGGAACGGGCGGATTCTACCCGTTCCAGTATAGTTCACGCCGCTGCCTTCATTGCCGGATAGGAATGAATCGGCGGAGAAACTGCGACCTTCTGACTCGCCTCGACCACCCAAACCCGTACTCTCGCGACGGAGGGCGCCGGCCGGTTACGAGATAATCGTTGTCCGCGCGAGCTGAGGACGAATCGATGCAAGTCTCGCTGCAGCATTGCCGGCGATTCCTGAGCCAATTTCCTTAGCCGCCTGCGATGAATCGCGAACAAGAGACGAGCTTCGTTAGGGCTCATATCCGAGAAAACTTTTGAAAATCGTTTGGCCCTCGCGATCGCTTTTGCACGACGAGTCCGCTCGGGTTGGTCCGTTTTCGGTGGCACGCTGTCGTCCAGCGTTGGATCCGACTCCACGACACAGTAGGAAACAAGACCGCCGACCGATGGGTCCGACACAGGATGGGGGGGCGGTGGTGTTTCGACCGAATCAGCGATTCCGGCCAATTGAATACGAGCATAAAGCACCCTTTTGGGGCGGTCCGACGTCGGTGCCGCATCTCCTGACGGCTGCGACCGGGCCTGCTTTCGATGCCGAAATCCGCCAAAAAGCCATTTCCACATTGCAATCATTCCGCAACCGAGCGCGAGGGTTGTTGGCGTTTGAGTTTCACCCTGAACTTCATCGCGGCGATGCGACGTTTCCGAGTTCCAAACGCGGAGCTTCAGCACGCATGGATGCTGTCGCAATACTTAATTACCGAATTTAGCCTCCCGCCGTCCAGATAAACCGTCCGTTTCCTGGTTCCTGTTTGCGGTTCGCTTTGATAATTCGGTAACGACTTCATCGATTGCGGCGCCCCAGCTTCCACCGGCTCGCCGGCGAAAAAATGTCATGGAGAAGTACCATTGAGATGCCTTATCGGCATAGGGCCAGCGCCAATTCGGATGTTCGGGTAACAGAAGCCATGTTTCAATTCCCAAGGCACCCGCAAAATGAGCGTTGGAGTTATCGACCGTAATCACAAGGTCGAGCGATGAGATCAGATCAAACCAGCGGTCAAGTTCGAGGTACGGGTTCAGGTCAATTCGAGTCTCTAAGTTCCCAATTTCGACCAGTTCGGCCGCTTTCGCCGCGTCGCAGCAGCCGTGCTGGAGGTTGAAGAATTGGATGTCCTGGTTAGAAAACAGTCGCTGGAACTCGACAAAGGGAATCGATCGCTTTTGCATTTGGGGAACTAGCGAACCGCCCCACCACGAAACGCCGACTCGTAGGCGGTTGGCATCTCCTTGATCGTTAACGAATCGATCGGGCGATGGGAAAAGGTAGGGCACTTGAGGGAAATCGCTGTTCTGTTGACGACAGAGCCGCGGGAGTGACCCTGCCGGCAAAAAACAGTCGTAGCGGTTGGTGTCGATTGTGCTCCACCGCAATCGCTCTTCGGGTTCAACTCCGACGACTGTCGCATCCGGAAATGAGCGAGTGAAGATGGGAGCCAGTCGCGGGGAACAGGTCAGCGTGCAGTGGCCCGACATTGCGATGGCATGGTGAAAGCACGAAGCAAATTGAACCTCGTCACCAATCCCTTGTTCGCAGAGAATAAGTAATCGCTGCTCGCGGATCCGCGAGCCGTCCCAGATTGGAAGCGGGAGGTCGGTACAAACACTTGATTTGTCGCCTATCAAGATTCTTGCTTCGTAGTCGTCCCACCCTCGTGAATAGTCTTTGAGTTGCAACCTCGCCCTTGCAAGTGATTCTCGCAACGAAGCATTGTTGGGAAAGCTTGCGACCAGTTCCTCGTAAAGTGGAATCGCTAGTTCGAGTCTGCCGGATTCACGATAGAGAGTTGCTAACCCAATGCGAAGTTCATTGCAATCGGGATGGAGGCGAATACCGGCGAGAAAAGCTTCAATGGCAGCTTCGAATTGCTCGCGCTGGGCCTTTACGAATGCGAGGTTGATAAAACCTTGTGGTTGGGTGGGGAAGCGATTCGTGCAACGGCTAAAACATCGGGCTGCTTTTTCAAAGTCCCTGGATTCAACGTAGAGTTTTCCAAGGTCATCGAGCAACTCGTATGACTCACCACCGGCGCGGAGTGCTTGGCGATAGAGGCGTTCGGCGCGACCGCGTTCGCCCAGGTGTTGTGAAATCAAGCCAAGTCGATGAAGGGCCAGCGATTGGTTTGGATCAAGTGCAATCGCCTCCGCATAAAGCGATGCGGCCTTCGGCAGATTGCCCTGCTGCATGAAGCGTTCTGCATCGGCCAGTCGTTCGCTTTGAGGCCTCACAGACACCAGAACTCACTGAAATGTGGTGGCCAAATATGGCAGCCAGAAAAACGCGATCATTAGAATGCTCGAGTCATCTGCGCAATGATTTCGGCATCGAACAATCGCTCTTCATCATTTCGTAAAGGCACGCCTGCGCCAATACGCAGCGCGGTCTTTTGAAGTTGAAAGTGCAACGCGTTGGTCATGTTGAGTACGTCGACGTTTTCGAATGGGTTACCGATTCCTGCGACCCGATCAGAGTCATTCATCGTCATCGTGTAGTGCAGTTCGGAGATTGCGGCGAGCCCTGATAACCGAGCGTTTCGCTGCTTCGATTTCAGCAACCATTTTCCAACCGAAGCATCTACGAACAGTAGATTTTGATCCTGGAGAACGCCTTCGAAACCACTGAACGCGGTCCGAACATCATTGCCGTTGAGGTCAAAGTCCGTTTGTACGAACCCCTGTGCAAACCATTGGTCATTGGGACGTACCAGCCAGCCTACGAAGGGCGCCATGTGCACGGCATCATTTTCGACCACCAGAAACGGACTGCTCCCAGCAAAGTTTTCGACGTAATCGTCGCCCGTGGGGAGTGTGAGAGTTGTACCGAATGAAAGGACTCCACGGCTGCCGCTGAGCAAAATGGCCTTCAGTGCGAAAGAGAGGTTGCCCAGTTCCGTTCCATCGGTATTCGTGGATGCATAATCCTGAGTCGAATTCAATCCGTGGGCTATCGGTAATCGAGTATCAATCGACGCGATGCCATCGAGAAAGGTCTTTTCCATACCAATCGCAACGCGATCGAGCGAGATAGGGCGGCCCAAGTAGTCGTTGAGCGCATTCTCAAAGTGGTTGTAGTTGACATAAACGCGGTCCTGCGGCATCGGACTTACGTTTTCTGAGATCTTGAACCGGCGATCACCGCCTGCGAGCGAAATGGTCTGACCAGCAACCGACTCGAACAAAAACGATCCGCCGAAGAAATCGCCGATCATTGCGGGCGCCTGCGAGTACGATTCGCGCGTCGCACCTAACGAAGCGCCTAAACCCGTCGAAAGCGCAAACGATGGAGCGTCCAAGCCTTGGTTTGCTGGTAACGCACCGATTGCAGGGTTGTTGGATTGTTCGACGGTGGCATCGATATCCGCTTGAAGCGAGGGTGCCACCGCGTCATCGCCAACATTATCACCCAAGAAGCCGTCTCCGGATCCTGGCGTAGCGGTAGCGTTCGGTGATGTCGGCGGCTCGCTAACCGAGTCCTCGGGGGTCAGCACGGACTGGAATACCAGGTTGTCCGCTGTGGGAGATTGATGATTGGCACCGGACGCACCACCCGCCAATCCCATCAGCGAAGCGATTTGAATAGCCAACATGCGGCGACGAAACGAACGACTAGAAAGTGAACGAGAACATCGCATGGTTACCACTCCTTGGCCAAGTCAATAAGAAAGTCATCCCTGCATCCTTGCGGACTAGTATCCTCAAGGCGATTCGACTTCATTGAGGGTTATGGATGATCGGTTCTCGCCTTTAGAGGGGAACCGGCGTGCGAGTTCGTCGCCTTATTACGATCAGGCAACGTGTACTGGCTCGCGCGTTCCCGAGCTCAGGTGAATCGATGACCTTCTTTAGGCCCAAACTTGGTGGGTGTGAGGATTTCCGGTCCGTCTTCGGTCATAAGGACAGTGTGCTCAAATTGAGCGCTCGGCTTTCCGTCTTTGGTACGAACAGTCCAACCGTCCGATTTATCCAAACGTGTAAATCTTGAGCCAGCGTTGATCATCGGTTCCACCGTGAATGCCGTTCCCGGAAGCAATCGGTCGACACGGCTTTGGCGATTGGGAAAATGGGGGATCGAAGGGTCCTGGTGGAAGACACGCCCCAAGCCATGTCCGACATATTCGCGAACCACGGTAAAGCCGCGGCGATGAGCCTCGGGGACGATGGTTTCGCCTATCGTGCTGACGGTGCATCCTGGCGTGAGGGCATTGATTGCCAAATAGAGGCAATCGAACGCACACTGCGTCACGGCCCTCGCTTCCTCGCTTACCTGCCCAACGAGGAAGGTTTCACTTTGGTCTCCGTACCAACCATCGACAATGGTCGTGATGTCAATGTTGACGATATCGCCGTCGCGAAGAACGTATTTCCCAGGGATTCCGTGACAGATCACGTCGTTAACGCTAGTGCAGCAGCTCTTGAAATAGCTTTGTTGGTATCCCAAAGTTGCAGCCCGGTGACCGCGCTCAGCGGTCCACTGAACAACCAGGTTGTCGATTTCTTCTGTCGAGATTCCGGCCAATACGTTGGGTCGTAAGAAATCCATCAGCTCGGCGTTGACACGCCCTGCGTTTCGCATCGCATCGCGTTCGGATGCGGTCAAAATAATATTCTTGCTTTTCTTGAGCATTTGGTTCGCGAACATCGATTTGCCGGGATGACGAGCAATTTATTTTACTCGGAAATCGTACCAGCCCAACGACCGTGATTGAAGGGTTACGTAAATCAGTTTCACAAGGCCTGATTCAGGTGTCAAATCACCTTTCCGGTCCCGCGAACCTTCGCCGGCCGGTTGCTCACCTTCTTGATTAGCGATTCTCGCCCTAAAATCCGCGTCTGGCGAACTTAGGGTTGCCATGATTGGTCGGATCCCATTTTTGCGTCCGGCGCCGTTCCATTCTCGTTTCCTGCCATTTGCGATTCTCAACGCCATGCCGCGATACAACCCTGCTGAAATCGAGCCCCGGTGGCAAGCCTATTGGGCCGAGAACCGCACTTTTGCTTGTCCCGAAATGCCTGATCTGAGCAAAGGCAAGAAGCGATACATTCTTGACATGTTTCCCTACCCCAGTGGTGATGGGCTTCACGTTGGCCATCCGGAAGGCTACACCGCTACCGACATCGCCTGCCGATTTGCCCGGATGAACGGTGACAGCGTCCTTCACCCAATGGGTTTTGACTCCTTCGGGCTTCCCGCTGAAGAGCATGCGATTCGTACCGGGGAACACCCTCGGGTTCAGACCGCACGCAACATTGATAACTTCACTCGTCAGTTAAAGATGCTTGGTTTCAGCTACGACTGGGACCGTACCATTGCGACCACCGATGAGGAGTACTTTCGCTGGACGCAGGGCATCTTCTTAATCATTTACGATACGTGGTTTGATCCCGAAACGCGGACCGGCCGCCCCATCGGTGAACTGCCGATTCCGGCTGCCGTGAACGATCAAGGCTCGGATGCTGTATTGCGGTACCAGGACACTTACCGATTGGCTTATCAAGACGATGCGTTGGTGAATTGGTGTCCCGCGCTTGGGACCGTACTGGCCAATGAGGAAGTCATTGATGGTAAAAGTGAACGAGGGGCTCACCCCGTCCAGCGCCTTCCGCTGAGGCAGTGGATGTTGCGGATTACGTCTTACGCAGAGCGTTTGCTCGACGGTCTGGACGATCTCGACTGGCCCACAGGTATCAAAAAGTTGCAACAGGACTGGATCGGGAGAAGTAGCGGCGCCGAAGTTGATTTTTTTATTGGTCGAGATGCCACCGCGTTGGATTTGTGGAGGAAAGCACGCGCCAGTTCCGGTTTCCCCGCGACCCCGACGTCGGATTCGCTTCGTGTCTATACCACGCGGCCAGATACCCTGTACGGCGCGACATACATGGTGATCGCCCCGGAGCATCCGCTGGTGGATCGATTGACCACCGCTGACCAAAAGTCCGAGGTCGATACTTATCGAAGTAAGGCCTCTTTCAAAAGTGATCGTGAACGAACCGAAGGTGATCGAGCCAAGACAGGCGTCTTCACTGGGTCGTCCGCAATCAATCCCGTAACGGGAAAACCGATCCCGATTTGGGTTGCCGATTACGTTCTGGCAACCTATGGCACTGGCGCGATCATGGCAGTTCCTGCTCATGATGATCGAGATTTTGAGTTCGCTGTTCAGTTTCGATTGCCGGTGGTGGCGGTCGTTGACCCGCCAATGAGTTTGGTTAACCGCGATGAGGTGCTTGCTGGACACGCGTGTTTTATTGGTACGGGAAAAGCGATTAACAGCGGTTCGTTTGATGGACTAGAAACGGAGTCAGTGAAGGCAGCAATCACTCAAGAGCTGTCCATCCATGGCATCGCTCGTGCCGCAGTGAACTACAAGCTGCGGGATTGGTTGTTCAGTCGGCAACGGTTTTGGGGAGAACCGTTTCCCGTCGCTCATGAGGTCGATGACCAGGGCAAGTTGACTGGAATCAAACGGGCCATCCCCGAACAGCAGTTGCCTGTGCTACTTCCCCAACTCGCTGACTTCAAGCCTCACGGACGACCCGAACCGCCGCTCGAGAAGGCCGCAGATGATTGGTTGTACGTGACCATCGATGGCAAACGCCACAAACGAGAAACGAACACGATGCCGCAGTGGGCGGGGTCGTGCTGGTATTACTTGCGTTACATCGATCCGCGGAACGCCTCCGCACTGGTTGATAAGGCGAAGGAAAAGGCGTGGATGCCGGTTGATCTTTATGTCGGCGGTGCCGAACATGCGGTACTTCACCTTCTTTACTCCCGATTTTGGCACAAGGTCCTGTATGACCGCGGTTATGTCAGCACGTCGGAACCATTTGGGCGGCTCATCAACCAGGGAATGATCCTTGGCGAGGTCGAGTTCACTGGTTTTCAATCGGCAGAGGGAAAGTGGGTCTCGTCTAATAAGTTGCGTCGAGATGCGGACGGAAATCGCACCGATGAACACGGTAACCCAGTCACCTCCATCAGCGTCGATGAATCGCTGGTAGAAAAAAGCGGTGACTCTTTTGTACTGTGTAGCGACCCAGCGATTCGGATCGATAGCCGGGCTCACAAGATGTCCAAAAGCCGTGGCAATGTCGTAAATCCGGATGTCGTTGTTCGGGAATACGGCGCGGATTCCTTGAGACTTTATGAAATGTTCATGGGGCCGCTTGAAGCGACGAAACCTTGGAGCATGACCGGCGTTGGCGGCGTGCGAAACTTCCTCGATCGCGTTTGGCGGATGATTGTCGACGATCGAGCCGACACGCTGACCCTCTCGCCCCATGTCGCTGACGTTCGTTGCGATCCTGAGCAGGCAAGAGTTTTGCACTCGACGATCCGTAAAGTCACCGAAGATACGGCGTCGCTCAGTTTCAATACGGCAATCGCAAGGATGATGGAGTTCACCAACCATTTCACTCGATGTGATGTTCGTCCCCGCGAAGCGATGGAAGCGATCGTCGTCCTCCTGTCACCGTATGCTCCCCACATCGCAGAAGAGTTGTGGTCGCTCCTTTGCGAAGGGAAACAGGCCGCCCAAGGTTGTGCTTCGTTACAGACTTGGCCGAAATGGGACGAAGCCGCACTGGTTCAAGCGAGCATCGAATTGCCTGTTCAAGTGAACGGGAAAGTCCGAGCAAAAATTCAGGTCGCGCCGGATGCCAACGACGAGATAGTCATGCAAGTGGCTCTCGCCGATAGCCGTGTGGGGGCTGCGATCGACGGTAAGACGATCGTAAAATCGATCGTGGTTTCCGGCCGATTAGTTAATTTGGTTGTGAAATAACATTTAACGAAAATAGATCGATCAGGTGTTTTGCGTCCACTGGTGCTGCCTAATATGGCAATACCGCTTTTCAATCTTCGTGCTTCCTGCGACGCTACTGAAGTCGTAAGGCATTTTTTTCAATCCGTCTTGATGGGTAACTACCGATGATCGTGGTGATGGAGCCGGGTGCCAAACAGGCACAAGTAGACGCAGCCGTAAAAAAAGTGGGTGAGCTGGGGCTTCGCGCTAATGTGATCGTTGGCACCGAGCGAACGGTGATCGCCGTCGTCGGCGAGGAGCGAGAGCATGCGAAAGAGTCACTTGAGGTTTGTGATGGTGTGGCATCGGTGATGCCAATCCTCGCACCTTACAAGATGGCCAGTCGCGAGCTGAGGAGCGAGCCGACTATCGTCTCTTGCGGTAGTTTTTCTGCTGGAGGGAATATCGTCGGTACGATCGCAGGCCCATGCAGCGTTGAAAGCGAAAAGCAGATTGTGGAGACGGCCAAGGCTGTCAAAGCGGCAGGGGCCACTGCGCTCCGCGGCGGCGCCTTCAAGCCTCGTACCAGTCCATACAGTTTTCAGGGGCTCAAAGAAGAAGGCCTCAAGATGCTCGCCACGGCAAGGGCTGAGACCGGATTAGCGATCGTAACGGAAGTCGTAAGCACCGACGACGTGGAATTGGTCGCAAGGTACAGTGACGTGCTTCAAGTCGGCGCTCGCAATATGCAGAACTATCGGTTGCTCGAGGCGGTAGGCGGCGTTGATCGGCCGGTCCTGCTCAAGCGTGGGCCTTCGGCAACGATGGATGAGTTTCTATTGGCGGCTGAATATATCCTCAACGAAGGGAATAGCCGTGTGATGTTGTGCGAGCGGGGGATTCGTACGTTTGAGACGCACACTCGTTTCACCTTGCCACTTGCAAGCGTGCCATACCTTCATCGCAAGACGCACTTGCCGGTGATTGTTGACCCCAGTCACGGAACGGGCCATACCTACTTGGTTCCCGATATGGCCGTCGCGTCGATTGCAGCGGGTGCGGATGGTTTGATCATCGAAGTTCACCCTGACCCGCAGAATGCGGCAAGTGATGGATATCAATCGCTTGATTTCGCGGCCTTTCGCCAGATGATGGACCGATGCCGCCGGGTGGCCGATGCGTTGGGGAAAACGATGCCTGTTGCTACCTAATCGTTCCGTTCGTGGAGGGCAACTAAATGAGTGCGCAAGATCGAACGCTGGATCGATACCAGGAGTTGATGCAGATAAATGCGGCGGGCCACGTCATCCGCTCGGCTCGCGAGGTCGGTCTATTCGAAGAGCTTCGAAGTGGTCAGAAGACGGTCGAACAGCTAGCCGATGCGTTGTCGCTGTCGCGTGAAACGATGGAGCTAACACTCGATTGCTTGATCTCGATGAACGTGATCGAGCGATACGGTGATGACCATGCCTTGGCTCCGGTCATGCAGTTGTTGTGTCAATACGACGGGGATCTTGGTGATGCGAGTTGGGCTGCGCTTGCATCGCGGTTGCAAAATAGGCAGACCGACGCCAGCGACCCTGCTTACTTGGATTCGATTGCCGCGACACAGTGGATTCATACACCCTCGGCAATGCAGGCTGCCGAAATACTGGATCTGGGTGCCGTTGATGAGAATGCTTTGGAAGCGGACAAGCCGTTGCGCATTTTAGATCTTGGTTGCGGTTCTGCCGTTTGGAGTTGTGCGTTTGCTTATCGTGATCCAACGGCTCGCGTTGTTGCGATCGATCATGAGGCGGCTTTAGTTGCAGCAGGCCACACCGCGCAGGCAATTGAGTTGGGACCACGGTTTTTACCGCTGGTTGGTGATCCTGCCACAGTCCAACTTCCAAAGGGGGAATTCGATTTGGTATTGATCGCACAGCGATTGCATAGCCTGCCACCTGATGGTGCAAAGAGTCTCCTTCAAAATGCAATCGATTCGCTCGCCGTTGGCGGCCGCCTGGTAATCATCGATTTGTTTCGTGGCCCTGCGAAACCTCGATTGTCCGAAACGATTGAGGCGCTTCGATTGCATCTGGCAACACAGCAAGGTCGAATGCGATCCATCAAAGAAACTCAGGAAACGCTGGAACAGTTTGGAGTCGGCTCGGTGCAATTCACTTTTCTTGCGGCCAGTCGAATCAATCTTGGCATGATGGTCGCAAGGAAGTCGTGAGGGGTTTATGAATATCGCCGACGAAAGCCGAGCGGATGACGGTGAGTGGGGCGAACTGTCTCTCGAAGAACTTGGACGGGCCTATGCCAATGTCGTCGACAAGTCTGGTTTGAGGGATGCGGACGAGGATGGCCACGCGGCGGCGCTCCCAGGAATCGACGAGGGCAAGTCGGAGCCATTTGCAAACGACGATATCGACGATGCCGTGCCAACCCTGTCTGCCATTGTCGAAGGCGCGCTGTTCATTGGACATCCAGACGGGAGAGCGATCCGTGAATCGGAACTTGCAGCTCTGATGCGAGACGTTTCAGTTGAAGATATTGCCCAAGAAATTGATCGCCTTAACGAGCAGTACAAGCAACACCACCAAGCCTTTCGCGTTCTACGAGACGATGATGGAATAAGACTCGGCGTGGCACCAGACCTCGAAACGGTCCGTCGCGCCTTCTACGGAAAAGTTCGGGAAACGACTTTGTCGCAAGGTGCCGTCGAAGTGCTCGCATTGGTAGCATACCAACCCGGAATTACCGCCGAGAAGGTACAGACGCAGCGAGGCCAAGAAAGTGCAAGCCTGCTGAACCAATTGGTGCGGCGCCGCTTGCTGGAACTTCGTCGGGTGGGTGTCGAAGAAGGGCGTCGTGCTGTGTCAACCTATTACCCCACGGAGCGGTTTCTCCACTTGTTCAGTTTGGAGTCGCTCGAGGACTTGCCTCATGTCGAAGAATGAGATTTCTTAGGCATTTAGTTTCGTATCCCAGCAAGCATCAATTCGGCGCATCGCTTCGTTCGGCGCGTACGTCTTAAGCAAGCCGATTGAATCTCGTTCGATTAAATTCCAGGATTCCAATGTTTTGATCGCTTCGCTTGCACGGTAATCGACCTCAGCGCTGGCCGTCTCACGAATTATTCTTTGAACCCTGCGCCGTAGTCGACGAAGGCTAATGGGCGTTTCGGACGAAAGTAACGCATAGTATGCCAGCATGACTTCGCGATGACGCTGTGCCTCCGCTTCGTGAAGTAAACGATACGCAACTCCGGCGTTCGTATCCAGTTTCTGGTAGTACAGACTTCGAGTGAGGCTGAGCATGTAGCGGTTACGAGTCTGGATGTAGTTCATCACGCTGCGAATGAGATACCCAATGATCGCCAGAGTCAGACCGAGCAACATGGCGGCGACGCTATAAGTGATCACTGCGACGAATAAGGCGGCTCTTATGATCTTGTAAAGCGTCATGCCTATCCCGCCCAGTGATGGAACGATGTAACGCGAATGATCCAGCCAACTGACACGAATTCGTGTGCCAGGCAAAAGCATGTCGATGTCCATCTTGGGAATATTCTTGAACATCCTTAGATGGAGCTTTGAATGTTCCAATTGGTCGTCGGTTTTGATTCCCTCGCGTAGCTTGAAAAATACGACGACTCGTTGATAGAGGGGTACGTCGACGTCAATCTGGCGAAACAATTTGCGCCACCGTCGCGCTTTTCGCATACCTGTGATGTCTCCGCGTGCGTAGACCATCAGTAGATCAAATACCTCAAAATCGACGTGGAGTGGTACGCCCCATTCGCTGGCGAACTCGACTGCTTTTTCGAGTTCCGCTCGATCGACCTCGCTATATCCTGCATCGGTGAGTACTTGTCGACTCAGTTCCGCAATGCGCACTGCATCCTCGACGCCTTGTCCAGGAAGCGGTGGCAACGTCATCGGCATCGTATCTCGATCGGGATCGATCTCGGCATATTGCCCGGTAAACCCCGTATGCAAACGTCGTCCGCGCTGGTGCAATAGATCGCTCATCGCCGAAAAAACATCTCGCAATCTTTCCTTTGCTTCGTCAGGGCAATCCTTTCTAGCTAACAGGGCTTCGATCAGTTCCGTGGTAAGAATCGGGATGTATGACTCGATGGCCCAGTGTCGCGGATTTGTGGGGATAGATTCGGTGGTGCTCGCAATGCGAGTCAATTGCAAGCCAGCACCGATCAATGATTGCGATGACAATGGAAACCGAGTTCTTAAATAAGTTGAGGAATTGAATGGATCGATCGCCGAGCACTCAGCCTAACACGCCGCCCACCATCGCCGGAATCGCGCTCGATATGGATGGCCTTCTTTTTGATACCGAGTCACTGTACTGGGAGGTCGGACAAACAGTGTTACAACGCCGTGGGCATCAGTTTACCCGGATTTTGCAGCAGCGAATGATGGGACGAATCGGGGCGGCGGCGTTGCAAGAAATGGTCGATCATCATGAGTTGACCGATGACGCAGAGGACTTGCTGGCCGAATCTAACGCAATTTACGATCGACTGCTCGAAGGAGGAGTGTCGCCCATGCCAGGATTGGATCGATTGATCGAATGCCTGCGATCGAGTGGACTGCCCTTTGGTATCGCCACAAGCAGCCAGCGTCAGTACGCCGAGAAAATACTTGGTGTGATGCCGTGGTATGGCGAGCTTCGCTTTATCTTGACTGGGGACGATGTAAGACACGGTAAGCCAAATCCCGAAATGTATTTGCGCGCCGCAGCCGCCATCAACATTGATCCGGCAAAACTATTGGTGTTAGAGGATAGTGGCAACGGGTCTGCCGCCGGCGTGGCTGCGGGGGCCGTAGTGATTTCGGTTCCCAACGAATGCACTCACGACCATTGTTTCGACGGCGTCTACCGGATTGCAAAACGGTTGGACGATCAAGTCATCTTGGACCTGCTGCGAATATAAACGGGAGCCTGTTTTTTGAGTTCTAAGTGGTGGCGAGGTGTATCCGTTGATAAGCATCATCCAGAAACGATTGTTCCCAGTCGGCGCTGGCACTTTGGTATCGAGCCGCAAAGGCGAGTGCCCGCTCTTTGCTGACCGGATTGAACGCAACTTCGCTCAATGCGGCTTCTAGGTTGTCTTGAGGTGCCCAGGCTTCGATAAAACTTCCGAGGTTTTGTTTCGCAATGTTCATAGCCGTTACTTTCTGTTCGGTGTGGAGGGGACAGCAAAACAGCGGAACCCCACACAGAAGCAGAGAAATCGTCGATCCATGATTGCCGTTGGTAATGGCGAAGTCGCACTGCGCAGCAACGCTGCTCATCGAAACGGGTTTCCGCGAGAGAGTCAGTCCGCGTAGGTTTAGTCGCTGGAGTTCCGCAGTGGGAATACCATCGGGCACCAGTAAAACCTTCATACCCCAGTGGTCGAGCAGTCGCAGCAATGAACCTAGAGCTCGAAACGGCTTGAGATAGCAGTACACTTTTTTGCCCTCACCGCCGGACCACTGTGGCGACTCCATGCCATGGCTATGCCAATATCCAAAGTACTTTGCATCCATTCGACCACTGTAGTGGTCCAGTTCCGGAAGGGTCAGGAGCATCGGGCTGATGTTGGAGACCAGCAATTGTCCAACCGATTCGATCGAATGGAGCGAAGAGTGACGTAACGCCGCATTCATGAGTTCGCAGACCGACTTTTCTCTAGCGAGGCTTTCCTCGCTCTGCGACGGAGACGGACGGCATCCGCGAAGTAAAGGCAAGGGCGCCGTGGCCGGTGGGCAAAGGTAGCCGGTGCCGATTCCAATGTAAGGAATACCCATGCCAAATGCGGTGAGCGTTGCCGTGGGAGCAAAGTCCGCAATCAGAATGTCGGTCTGTGTTCGGATAAGTATCTCTTTCCAAAGCGCCACTAATATTTTCGGTTCTTCAATATTGCTGTAACCGGAGTTGTGAAGGGTGTCTGAGTAGCGAATGGCACCACGGATAGGGTCTTGGGTGCGAGAGAACTTTGCTGGTGCTTGCATGATTTCGATTTTTCCATCGACAGCATCCATCAAAAGGTGGCTTCGCGAAACGTCTCGAAGCGCGACGATCACTTTGAAGCCCTTGGCAACCAGGTGCTTGAGAAGGGGAAGTGCGCGAACCACATGCCCGCTTCCTTCGCCACATTCCCAAGCGTAAAGAACGGTCACGTTTTTGGTCATCGGGCAATATTTCCCGAAGTAGGGTTTGAAGTTTTCTGCGAAGTTGGGTTGATCCTGTTGCACCGAGTCGATGCTGCGGCAATGGTTGCTGCGTGAATACTGACAATCGAATCGATATCGGGCGCATAGCCACCAGCCATGGTGATCGCGACCGGTACTTTCATGGCGTGGCAGCGATCAAGGACCATTGCATCACGTTCAATGAGACCCTGCATCGTCAGCGATAGGCGTCCCAGTCGATCGCCTTCGTATGGATCGGCGCCAGCCAGGTAGATGGCGAGATCGAAAGGACCCGACGAAAACACTTGGTCGAGGCCGCGGGCGAGAGCGGCAAGATAAGCAGCATCGCAAGTGCCATCAGGTAATTCGATATCGAGATCGCTCGGGAATTTTCGAAGAGGAAAGTTCTTAGCGCCGTGCATTGAAAAGGTAAAGGCGGAAGCGTCACGCGATAAGATCGATGCTGTGCCATTGCCTTGGTGAACATCGAGATCGATCACACAGGCTCGCCCGATTGTGCCATCGTGCTGAAGCGTTCGTATGGCGACAGCCGAGTCGTTGAATACACAATAGCCTTCGCCACAGTCCGCCATGGCGTGATGTGTCCCACCTGCTAAGTTCGCCGCAAAGCCATCGCGAATGGCGGCTCGCGCTGCGGCAATCGTAGCGCCCGAACTTCTTCGTGAACGTTCGACCATTTGGAGCGACCAAGGAAATCCGATCCGGCGAACCTCCGCTTGAGAGAGAGTTCCCCCCTGTACCCGTTTTATGTAATGAATGTCATGGGCGAGGGCCAGTTGATCATCGGTCGCTGCGGGTGGAACGAGTAAAGGGTCATTGCAGTGCAGGTCGCTCGATGCAATTCGCTGACGCAATCGACGGTACTTGTCCATCGGAAAACGATGGCCAGGCGGGAGCGGCAACTCGAAATGATCGCTGTAAAAAAGTTGCATGACTATCGGCTGAAAATCCAGCCTTTTCGATAGAAATAGATCAGCATGGTAGTCGCCGTCGCTGCCATCGCAGCAAGTACACTCGGGTAGCCGAATCGCCATTGCGTTTCGGGCATATTATACGGGCTGACATCCGGATTAAAGTTCATCCCGTAGACGCCTGCAAGAAAGGACAACGGCATGAAGATCGTTGAGATAACAGTCAGAAGTTTCATCACATCGTTGGTTCGTTGACTCAACTGCGTGAAATACAAATCTCGCATGTCACCGGCAACGTCGCGAAATGTTTCAGCGACGTCAAGAACTTGGCCGGTATGATCAAGGCAGTCTCTGAGAAAGGGCAGTGTTGCAGGATCAAATAAATCACCGGCATCATTGATCAGACGCTGAATCGCTTCACGATGTGCCCAGCTCGTTTTTCGTAGTTGCGACAACTCACTACGAATGGAATGGACGCGTTGTTGAACTTCGGGATTGATACCTTGATCGATCGCTTCCTCTAACGCCTCAAGCGTCTTGCCATAGTCTTCCATCAAAGGAAAGAACCCGTCGATCGATGCATCGATCAAGGAGTACATGGTGTAGTCCCCTCCCAGGGAACGGATGCTGCCCAGACGCCGGCGAATGCGATTTCGGACTGGTTCGAATGCGTCGCCCGGGCGTTCTTGGAAGGTGATAACCGTCGAGCCGCAGAGGACAAAACTGACTTGTTCCCAGACCATGGGCGCGGTCGCTTCGACCATCCGCATGATCAAGGCGACGCGGCCTTCATGAATCTCAACCTTGGGACGCTGGTGAGTGTGAACAATGTCCTCTAATAACAATGGATGAATGTGATAGCGGCCTCCCAGGTATTCAAGGATCGCTGTATCGGCAAGTCCAACCACATCAATCCAAGTGACTTGACCAGGCGTTTCGACCATCGCCTGTATGCCTTTGAGGTCCAGGCCCGTTTGCTCTTCAAAAGCGGTCTTGCTAAACGTCAAGTAACTGACAATTGTGGGATGAGCCCCCTGTGGCGAATCGATTCGCCCAGGGAGTCCACCGCCGTCACCTGGCCGACGAAAGGGCCGGTACATCCGATTGGCGGCGTGTTTCTTTGAACGATTGGTTTTGTTTTTCGACAATTCGCAAGCTCACGGTGTTCGGGTTTTCGAGGGACTCGTCGATTTGCCTAGAATGTAGCGTGTCCTGATTGATTTAATCCAGGACCTTTCGCACGTTGGCTAATCGTTACATATGCGTCGCATCGAAGTTCACCGAGCTTCGTATGGCGATCAACATAACGTTGTCCCGATGATCGAAGGTGACCTGAGACATATTTGGCGATCATTGCCCAGGCGACCTGGCTCGACCGACTATTTAGCCACAGCGACTAGCCGGACCGTGCGAGTCGTTGGGTCGGCGACTTCAATGCGCACCCTGACCATATCTCCATTGATGACACCATGAAGCTCGGTTGCCTTGGCTCGAATGGCTGAGTCTGTCGTCTGTACGATGCCTACATTGGCGTCGATGACCTCTGCTACCAAAACTTCGCCGATTCGATGTTGCAGTGAGATGGCTTCGAGTAAATCAATTACCGCTCGATCGACGTTGGCGGCTTTCGCTTCACAGCGGGCCATCACATCAGGGAGTTGTTCAAGCTTGACAAGTAAGGAGTCGGGGACCGGCAAATCGTTGTTGATCAAGTGGATTAGGTCGATAACGTATCGGTCCGCCAGGCGCCTCAACGGAGCCGTTGCATGAGCGTAAGTCGCGCCGATGGCCGAATGCCAAGGAACAAGGGCGGGATTAAACGTGGCGTACCTCGCCCTTCCGCCTGCTCTGCTTGCTTCGAGAAGGAATCGTTGATGGGTAACATTGTCAGGAACCAAACGTTGCTGCAATTGCCGCAGCGATTCGTCAACTTTCCACTGGATGCCAATCGCGTGAGCTTCTCGTCGTAGCATCTCCAGGGCGTGAGGCGAGGGTTCGTCCATGACACGAAATAGTCCAATACCTGAAACTCGCAAACGTTCTCCGACCGCGATGTTGGTGGCCAACGACAGCGTTGAGTTCACTAGCTCGGGGTAAGTACGGGCTCGAAGGCTTAAGCGAACCCCACCGGGTGATGACTCGTCAGCGATCACTTCTTGTTGAGGGAACTCAACCCGAAACGCACCCCGACGCATTTCATCAACCCACATTCGGTTCGCAAATTCTTCAAGGTGAGGTACGCTTGATACGTCGAATCGATCGTATGCCAACTTCTCACGGCTTTGAACGATGGCGCGTTTAACGCTCCTCAACTTGGCATGTCCGTGGATATTCATCGTTACCTCAAAGAGGACGACAGGACGAGGGCCATCGGGTAGAAGGCTGGCACAGTCCTGGGACAGGATTTTTGGATAGAGCGGAATTTTTTCGGTCAACCCGTAGATCGTGACACCGCGTTCCCATGCTTCCTGCTCGATCGGATCACCGATTTCAACGAACGCGCTGACATCAGCGATTGCATAGGAGAGAACAATATCATCGCCTTGCTTTCTAACGGCGAATGCTTGATCGAGATCGGTTGACGACGCGGGATCTAAAGTCACCATCGGCAGGTGTGTCGCGTCAAAGCGGTTGGTAGCCCAGCTAGCTGATTGCGTTTTCCAACGGCGAGTGACCCTGTTTGCCGATTCGAGGACTTCAGGGGAGAAGTTTAAAGGCAAATCGTACTGTTTGACGATTGCGTTTAGTCCGGTCGACAGTGCCCTTCCTGCAGCTTCTGCAACTTTCATGGGTCGCTTCCTTATCGCCTACGATAGGCCATCGCGCTTTCATGTGTACTCGCTTTGCAATCTCTTAACTTGCAAAGCGAGGGTATGAACTTATGCCGATTTGGCGATTCGATGCATTGAAAACGGATCGCGATGTCTACCAAAAATGCATCAATAAGATTTCGCAAAGATCGCTTGCTTGGCCGCCGGCTTGCCGGTCAAGAAGCAGGTTCCAGGCGTGTCGTTATTGTCTCTTGGAATGCACCGTATGGTGACCTTCAGTTCCTTTAATAGGGGCTGAACAATTTCTGAATCGGCAAAGTGGCAAAGGGCGAAGCCACCATGGATCTCGGGGTTGTCCTCGTTTTTTGGCGTGAAGAAAGCTCGAAATTCAGCCTCCGATTGGATGACGTGGGTGTGTGACTTACGAAGGTCCAGGGCACGATCGAAGAGTCCTTGCTGCATCTCACCGAGGATCATGGCGATCTGACTGGCTGCACCGTCTCGCGGTAGGGCAAAGCTCTTGGGTTGGTCACGCCGTCCGACAAACATCGAACCGGATTCCATGTCTTTGGGTCCCACTTCAATCCGGATCGGAACCCCTCGCTTAACGTGGTGCCACTTCTTTTCTCCCCCGCGGATATCACGATCATCGATCTCCACTCGCATCGGTGCTCCCGCATAAGTCTGGGCAGCAAGTTCCGCCTTGAGTTGGCGTGCATATTCAAGCACGGCTGAACGCGTTTCGTCGTCGCGATAGATAGGGAGGATGACGACTTGACTTGGTGCTAGTCGGGGAGGGAGCACAAAGCCATCATCGTCGCTGTGCGTCATGATCAAAGCACCGATAAGACGCGTTGATACACCCCAGCTTGTGGTCCAGGCGAATTGAAGATTTCCTTGAGGATCTTGGAATTGAATGGATTGGGCGCGAGAAAAATTTTGCCCGAGGAAGTGACTGGTGCCGGCTTGAAGTGCCTTCCGATCTTGCATCATCGCTTCAATGGACAGTGTTTCGACGGCACCTGGAAATCGCTCGTCCGCGGTCTTGGAGCCGATGGTGACTGGCATCGCCATCCAGTTCTCGGCGAAGTCCGCATAGACGCCAATCATCCGTTCGGTTTCTTCAATCGCTTCCTCTGCGGTCGCGTGAACCGTGTGCCCTTCCTGCCATAGAAATTCAGCAGTCCGAAGGAAAAGGCGTGTTCGCATTTCCCAGCGCACGACGTTCGCCCATTGGTTGATCAAGATGGGAAGGTCTCGGTAGCTTTGCACCCACTTTGCGTAGGTCGCGCCAATGATGGTTTCGCTCGTTGGTCGAATAATGAGCGGCTCTTCGAGTTCTCCGGCAGGCTGCAAGCCACCCCCTTCTTTCGGCTCCAACCGATGGTGGGTGACCACGGCACACTCCTTCGCGAATCCCTCGACGTGCTCGGCTTCCTTCTCTAGAAAGCTCATCGGAATCAAAAGGGGAAAGTAAGCGTTTTGATGTCCGGTTGCCTTGAACATGTCATCGAGAGCACGCTGCATGTTTTCCCACAGAGAATAGCCCCACGGCTTGATCACCATGCAGTCGCGAACCGGTGAGTTTTCCGCTAGATCAGCGGCTTTGATGACTTGCTGATACCACTCGGGGTAATCTTCATGTCGAGTCGGGGAAATCGCGTTTTGAGGGGCCTTTGCCATGGATCGATATCTTGTTCGTGAACCGTGAAAACGCGGCAGAACGGATCGATCGTTCGCCGCAAGCGGCGGCATTGTAGCGAAATTTGGCCTCGAGGAACCGCGGGTAAGAGGCGGCCCCAAATTTGATTTGTGCCTGCGTTTTTACTGGTGCCAAGCAAAGGGCATCGCGCTGGCGATGCCGCCGACATGAAACGATACGACTATCGCCGCAGATTGAGCAGCTCATCAATGAGTTGCTGACTGGTGGTGATCACACGGCTGTTGCCTCGATATTGCGTGCTAGCGAGCACCAATCGAATCAAGTCTTTTCCAATATCGGTATTGCTCAATTCAAGTGCTCCACCGACGACCGTGCCGATGCCGTTTTCGCCTGGACCGCCCTGAATTGGCAATCCGGTATTGATGCCCGCAGCATAAAGATTAAGTCCCCGAGCTTCGAGGCCTGCTGGGTTTGCAAATCTTGCGAGTTGAAGTTGTCCAAGGTCACGTGTAATGCCGTTGCTGAACACACCTCGAATTCTTCCGTCTTCGCCCACGACGAAACTATTAAGCACACCCGGCGCACTACCGTCTTGTCGGGTCGCGGCAAGGGTTGCTTTCGACGCGGCAAGTCCTGATACCGCCGAAAAGTCGATATTGAACTGCAAAGGCGAAACGCTCGAGATATCGTTTCGATTGATCGCAACTTGTTCATTTGTCGACGAGATGAAGTTGCCGTTGCCATCGAATCGAACCAAGCCGGTACCGATCGACACGTTCGTACCCGAGATTGGTTGGTTGTCAGAACTATCAGCATACCAACGATAAACCGTTTCCCCATTCGTGCGGCTTTCGAGCGCTGCAGTCACTCGAACATTCACTGGAACGCCAAGTGAATCATAAACGATGAAGTCACTGGCCGCGCTTTGCCCTACAGCCTCCTGACGAGTCCCGAACGCCAGGTTAGGAGTCTCGATGGTGCCATCTGTCGTCCGTAAACGGAACGCGGTCAAGTCGATGTTGAGCGCATTGAATTCGCCCGTGTTGCTAACGAGCCGAATCGCTCCATTTCGGATCGAACCGCCTGGCACAAGTAAGCCCGTTTCGCCAGCTATTCGGTTGACTGAAGAAGGAATCGGGTTCTGGGAGTCAAGCTGTGAGGATTGAATACCGGAAGAGTCTTCGACAAAGTCGATGAACTCCTGGACCGTCGATGTGCTGGTAATCTCAAACTCCTTGGCACCAAGCGACCGGCCTCCCTTTCGCCCCGTGTAGGAAAGAGTTCCTTCCTTAAACAGGTTGAGGTACGTATTGCCTTCTCGCCTTAGCACATCAGTAAGAAGGGTGTTACTGCTAATCGTTGGTCCAGTCAGGTCAACCAGCTGGTTGCCTGGCAGCGACAGATTGGATATGTCTGCGTCGCTGCGATGGTCCGTGAAGGTTTGACCGGGTGCGACGGTGTCGACAAGATAGAAGTTGTTTTGATCGCCTGCCAGATTGCGGTAGATGCGGACCTGATCGTAAGCCGGAAAGCCTCCACCTGGCGGTGGCACCGGCGGCGCTGGAATATTTTCCAACGCAGGCCGCCCGTTGACGATATTTCGCGGGCCGATGAATACGCTGGGGCGACTGTCCGGTTCCCCACTCTTGGCGTAGGCAATCATGTAGGTGTAGTTGCCCGACAGCAGCGTTGAATCGAGTGCGGTGGACCCGAGCGGGGTTGTACCAGAATCGGTAAATGAGCCGCCTGCTGTAGCAGAACTGAGCAAAAAGAAATCGCTGCCACCGGGGCCAGTACGATAGATGTTGACGGAATTGTACGCACCGCCATTGGGATCCACGGGCAGACTCGTAAAGTCAACCCTTCCCCCAGCACCAATGTTAGCACTGATCGCTGCGCTTGGGGTAGACTCGTTGCCCGATGAATCGACAAGTGCGAATCGATATTGATAAACGCCTGCGGTAAGTGACCCGGCGCCAAGTGAGTTCACTCCGATCGTCGCGGTGTCGATGACCGGCGCGGTCCGAAGATTGATGCCTGTTGCATCAGCGCGAGGGATTTTCGCATCGCCTAGCACTAGGCTTTCAATCACTTCGGATGTGTCCGCGATGTCACCTTGCGGCGTGAGAGTGCCTTCAAACGTGACTGACTCCGTTGCCTTCGCGACAGTCTTCGCGCCAAGCGGAATGCGAAGTGCGGTCGTTTGCGATTCCTGCAATCGGAACAGTTCATCCACACCAAAACCCAACAGACGCTGCCCCGTTGAGTTGACAAGTTCGCCGCCCGAGTTGAGCTTGAAAATACCGTTACGGCTGTAGAGCTGCTCGCCGTCGCCTGCTTGCACCACAAAAAAACCGTCGCCTTGAATCGCAAGGTCCGACGGACTGCTGCTGATTTCGATCGTGCCCTGGTTGTGGTTGGCAGTGATCTCGGCGACTTGAACCCCGAGCCCGATTTGTCGTGGGTTGGTTCCACCTGTATCGACAGTGGGACCCGAGCCAAGACTGAGAGTTTGGAGAAACTGCGTCGCAAATACAGCGGTCGATGATTTGAAGCCGACGGTCTGCGAGTTGGCAAGGTTGTTGCCAACGACGTCAATTTGCGTTTCAGCAGCACTCAGTCCGGTCAGCGCTGTGGTTAGTGATGAAGCCAAGCCCATCGAGACGTCCCTTTCATGAGGCGATCACGACTGGGATTGGAAAATATCACCCAGTCAGAATGGTCCGAATATTCTTTATATCCATCGTCTTATCACCTACATGAACTTTGACTTTCCGTGTCGCATTCTTGGCATCCGCATCCACTGTCACGCGATCGACCACTCCGTCAACTGCGGAAGCATCATCGGCGAGTCCTTGAATCTTCTGTCCGATCAATCCGCTAGCAGTGACCAAGTCCTGGCTTTCGCGAAGAGTTGACAGCGTTCCCGTTAAATCGTCAGTGGCGCCAATCGAACGAATTTGACCGATCTGCTGGACCATTTCGCCATTGTCCATCGGATTCAACGGGTCTTGGTTCTGCAATTCACTGATCAGCAGCTTCAAAAACTCATTGGTATCGAGGCTATTGAATCCACTATCTGACGATGGGGATGCAGAGGCTGCCTGGGAAGCCGTATTCGCTAGTTCACCAACGCGCGTCATAGACTGGTTCCGTGCTAATGAGCCAACGAGGATCGATTCTTTTCTGCCTTCAGTACCAATCGATGGTACGAAATTGGCTTCCTACGTATCTACCCCGGTTCTTCTTCGGGAGGACGTCCCATCGTTCGGTACACGCTGGGTACCGTGGCACCCAACCATGGAAGATCACTTGCCACTCTATAATTGAAGATCGAGACTGTGACTCGATCGACCTAACTGAAGGGGGCGTGGAGATTGAACTTTCGGCGCGGTCGCAGCGGAAACGGCTGGCTCCACACGACGCTGCCAGACACCATCATTTTGGCGAGGGTCATTGCCTTGCCGCGAACCCTGCTGAAAAGCTTGTTGACTGGACGATTGGGTGCCACTTTCGTTTCGTGTTCCGACATCAAGTCGTTCGATGGTAAGGCCCTGGCTCTCCAATCGTTGGCGAAGTTCGGGCAAGTGTTCTCGTAAGATCGCCGATGCTTGTTCGGTATCCGCGGTCACGGTTGCCTGGACAACGCGACCGTTGATTCGCATTTCGAGTTGAATTCCACCCAATTCTTCGGGGTGCATCCTCAATCGCACCTGCCCACCGTCAAGCCCGATGCGTTGAAACGCCTTCGAGATTCGATGAACAAGTCTAGCCCTATCCGCGATTTCACTCTGGCGGTTTGAGTCAACCGCTGATGAGTCCGATGGCGTTGCTGGCGTACCCGTCGATCGAGGACCTCCGGGAACAATGCTACCAATCGACGTGGGCGATGCGGTGCGCTGCACGCCTTCAGAGTTGTTCCCAATGGTCTGTGACGATGTCGCGGCAGCTTGAACGGCCGCAGTCGCGAAAGCCGAGGCGCCTACGGGAGATGGCGCGATCGCTTCGATTGCTGGGCTGGTGGAGAAGCTAGTATTGACCCCGAGAGACTCGGACGAGCTTGAGGCACCGGTAATGGGTTGTTCGGAATATTGATTTTCAGCTGCATTGCCAGAATCCGATCGAACCTCGTTCACCGCCGAATTGCTGTTGTCTTTATCGCGACCGCGTCGATCGCGTCGATCACGTGAAGGCAATTCTTGTGCATTTTGTGAGGCTGCAAGTGCTTCAGTGGGAACCGGTGCCGGGGACTGATCGTTCGACTCGTCGGACGTTACAATTGGATTATCGTTCTGAGGAGAGTGCGATCCGGAAACGGCAACCGGAGCGGTGGGAGCATTGTTGACATCTTCTTTTGAACGACAATCCTTCGCGAATCGTTGCCGCGAGTCTTGCGATGTTTCGCTTTTAAGTTCATCAGTGGATTCTAAGTGCGTGCTTTGAGCAGCTAAAGGATCATTCTCCTCGACGGGCGCGGCCACTACCGAATTTGGTTCGGATGGCAATGCAGCGGCTCTAGGGCCAGCTTGGTCGGAGACATCGGTTGTGTCTTTATCCAACGAATCGCCAGTGAGTACTCGTTGTTCTGCCGTACCCTCATTTGGCTCCGACACTTTTTCGCGGTTATCCACCGATGGAAGGAGCGCGACGAGTTGGGGCGGCGGTTCAACCGACGTATCGGGTTTGTCCTCGTCTTTGAGACTGCTCGCTTCATTGGACTCTGCGATGGCGTCGTCAACGTCATCCGTCGAAGAGGTCGGAGTAACGAGCGGTTTTGACGTGGGCGCGGCGCTCTGGATAGGCTCTGCAAATGATCTGAATACGTCGGCGAATAGGTCAAACGAAACGGCTGTTGGGGTCTGAATGAACCCAAAGCTTGGATCTCGCGCTGAATTTGCAAGTTCGCGTTTAGATGGATGTGACTGCTGATTCGGTTGAACTTGCATCGCGTGCGCTACCCCCCGGAAGCGACGCCCGCTAGCTTGTCAGTGAAGGGGCAGTTCACGATTGAACCGCGTCCGCTGGGTTGCTAGCGACCGCTACGAGCTTGATCGATCAATGATGTTGTCGGCAGTCCATCACCGATTCGCCGGAGAATCTCATGAAGCTTCTCGGTTTCGTCTGGTGAAGTGAACTCCGCTAGTATCTCTTTTCGTTTATCGATTGGGATACCTTGAATAATATTGACGACGTCATCGATTCTCTCATCGTCATAGATTTTCATTAGCTGATCTTTTGCTTGATCAGCAGCAAGTGATTGAAGGGTGCGTTGCACCTCTTTTAGGCCTTCTTGTTCAGCTCCTTTCTGGATTTCCTCAAGTTTGCGTTCGAATGCTTCACGGCGTGTATCGAACCTAGCTTGATCGTCGCGCAATTGGGTGAGCATCTTGGTCAACTCATCATCAAACGTTTGTTGACTCCGAAGCCGCAAATCCATCTCTAGACTTGCCATCTTTCGCGCGGCCAATATTTCTTGAAAATCAGGTTGCTCGCTAGCGTCTGCCTTATTCATGATTCGAACGAGTTGCTCACCAGTGATGTCGATGCCATTAAGGAGAGCGACGATTTTGGTAGTGGTTGCAGGTCCAAGCGTGCCCCGCCAAGCGAAATAACCCATCAGGATGATCTGAGTGATCACTGTCCCAATACAAAAGACACCAAACAGGCGTAGCAACATACCCATTAACTGTTTTCCTCGTCCGCACGGGGTGCGTTCATCATCAAGACTCTTTGCCGTCGAGCGGCTACTTCATCAAGGTTGGCTTGCGTGATCTTTGCTTGCGCTTCGTGCCATTTGGCAAGTTCCTTTTCTCGCAGCAGTTCGATCTGTCTTACGCCCGCATTCGCGGCAGCAAGGACGGCCTGTCTGCGCAAAATCTCGGCTTCGATCCGTTCGCCAGTCGTGCGAATTTGAGCGACATCGCCTGCAATCTGACGTTCGTAACGGCCATCGGACAATAATCGATCCACGGAGATAGTGCCTTGTCGCCGAATGAGGCTACTTCGGTCAAGCTCGGCTCGCTCTTTTGCTAGCGATTCCAAACGCTGATTGATTTGTTGAAGGGCTGAGTAAGCTTCGGCGACGGCCGCTCTCGCGACGTCCCTTTCATTTTCTCGCAGTCGAATCAAAGATTCCAATCGAAACTTGAACATGGCTCAACTGCGCGTTAATGCGCCGCCCCAGGTGATGTCGTTTGTAGCGATGCAACATCACTCGGCTGAGCGAGAGCGATCAACATGGCGTGGGTGTGTTTCATATCGATCGACTCTTCGGATCGCTGTGTGAGCAGTGCTCTGGCGGGCTCTCTTATGGCGATGGCTCGGTCGAGCGACAGGTTCGTACCGGGTCGATAGGCACCGATGGAGATCAAGTCGGCATGCTTTTGATATTCCGATAAGTGACGCCTTAACTGGTTTGCAGCCGTTTTGACCGCTTCGCTGACCAAATGTGGCTGCAATCGGCTTAGGCTTTGAAGGACATCGATGGCGGGCCAGTTTGATTCGGCGGCGAGGGCGCGAGACAAGACGAAGTGGCCATCTAACAAGCCTCGCATCGTGTCTGCGATTGGCTCGTTGTTATCGTCGCCCTCGACCAGGACTGAGTAGAATGCAGTGATCGAACCCGTCTTGGTGCGACCAGCCCTTTCGACCAGTCTTGGCAGTGACGCGAAGACGCTGGGGGTGTACCCTCGTGTCGTCGGCGGTTCACCGGCAGCAAGAGATAACTCCCGCTGTGCCATTGCGAATCGAGTAACGGAATCCACCAGCAAAAGTACGTTTTTTCCGGTATCGCGAATCGCCTCCGCGATCGCCGTCGCAGTCCATGCGGCCTGCATTCGGAGGGACGCTGGCTGGTCGCTCGTTGCGACGACCATCACGCTTCTTCGAACACCCTCTTCGCCGAGTGTGCGTTCAATGAACTCACGAACTTCCCGGCCTCGTTCACCCACCATAGCGATCACGATCGCGTCGGCTGCAGTGCCGCGAGCTAGCATGCCAAGAAGTGTGCTCTTGCCAACGCCCGACCCAGCGAAAATTCCCACGCGTTGACCCTGCCCCATCGTCAGCAACGCATCGATCGCTTTCACACCCGTAGCCAACGGTTGGTCGATCGGCGGCCGATCCAAAGAAGCAGGCGCCGATGAGTCGACGTCGATAGAAACTAAACCGCGCGGTAATGGCTTGCCATCGATCGGCCTTCCCAATGCATCGACGACTCGTCCCAGCATTCCAGGACCGACCGATACGCGTAACGTTTGACTGATCATTTCGACCGGATCGCCTGCCGCGAACGAACCGCTTTCCGTCAAGGGTGCGAGGATAGGACGAACGCCATTGAATCCGATGACTCTCGCAATGGTTTCACCCGAGTGCGTCGATTGGATTCGACAGACCGCACCCATGGGAACCATCATTCCTTCAACCACGACGGTCGCTCCGACGACGGCGCTAACACGGCCCCGAACGCGATGGGTCGAGGACGTCCGTATCAAGCGGCGGCAGCCGTCAATGTTTGGAAGCGGCGGTGGGATCGGAATCGAGGGCGAGAGCATTAGTGATTCCCTAACCGAAATGCGTTCATGATGCATTCCTTAATAATTCACGAAGTGTTTCTAGTTGTGTCGCTAGGCTCGAATCCACCTCACCGCCAAGTTGTCGCACGACGACCCCTGTCCGCTGTACGGATTCGTCCGGTACCAGTACGGAATCGTCAGGTAAACCGGGCGTTCGAAGTAGTTGGTCCAGCGCTTCCCCAAGTTCAGCAAGCGTCTCAGGGTGCACCGCAACGGTTAAACGGTTGGCTGACCGGGAGGTGGTGACGGCATCTTCGGCCCACCGAACCAAGATTTCGGGTTCGTGTTTGAGCTTCTCGCGGATCACGGATTCCGCGACGTCAATCGCGATGGCAACGAGCGAATCGGAGTACTGTTTCATCCACGCTTGGTGTTGGTCCGCGATCTGCTGGACCATTGACTTAACCGCAGTTGAGTGTTCGCCCATTCTCTTTTGCAACGATGCCTGCAACTGCTGTTCGGCTTCGTTTGCCGCTTGTTGGCGTCCTGCAGCAAGCCCTTCTTGATGGGCAGAGGAGCGTAACTGAATCGCCTCTAACTTTGCCGCCTCCAACATCCTAGCCACTTCCGCGCGACAGTCGTTTAGCTTTTGCTGGGCTTGGTTGGTCAAGTCCTCAAAGTTAAAGCCTGCGAGCCCCGATGGCGACGAGACCCTGGGCATCACTTGTGGCGAGTCGGGTTTTAGAACGGTAGCGATAGTGCTTCTCCGACAGACATGCGTAGGACAACTAAGCCGCTGCCGACAATTGCGGTGCAGTCGTGGTGGCCTTGGATGTTGATTGGCTTTGCCAGGAAACGGTCGCAACCACTTCTTTCGCTTCGTCGATTTCGCGAAGCTGAAGTGGGCCCAAATCGGCCAATTGCTCCCGCACTTGTTTGGATTGACGTCGTGGCAAGGATGCGAGTACAGCCTCTGCGGACTCGTTAGGTAATCCACACAGTACCAGCAGTCCTTGGCGAATCGGCACGCGAGCGAGTGCATCGCGAAGGTCTACCGGCGCCAATGAGATCAAATACGAATGGATAGAGTCCGTGGATTGAAGTGGAGATGCGGAAGAAGTTCGCTGCTGCGAGTCCTGCTTGCTTGGTGCGTCTTGTGAACTTGCTTCCACCTTCTCAAACGACTTCGTCGTTACCTCGTCTTTGGATGGCCAAGTCCCATCGGCGATCCGTATGCTCGCCTGCTGTGGAGAATGACTTGCAGGACTCCTGCTCGCATCGATCGATTGCGCCGGCTGACCTTGGGTGACGCCAGCCCCTAACGCGGCGTGGCTCTCAGCGGGCATCGGTTGCATCTCGGCTAGAATAGCATCGAGGGCACGCCGGCCCGCTCCCGACCCGACTTTGGAGATCGGTAAGTGTTTGCGAAGTTGATTGCCGATGTCTTCGACGAGCTCGCCTGGCAAGTCGCCAAGGTTAGCCATGCGTCGCATCGCTTCGATGCGTACGGTTACATCAAGCCGCGGTAATACTCGCGCGGCCTGCGAGGGCGAAATGGACGCGAGAATGATCGCTAGGGTTTGAGGTAACTCGCCAGATAAGTGTGATACCAGCATTTCATCGTCGACGTCCATCAGGAAAGCGAACGGTGCTGGTTTGTGCACCATGTCGGACGATCGAGAATCACTTCTTGAACGGTAAGCCGGATCGTCCGCATAGCCTTGCTGTTGAGCGTCGAGGCTGCGGAGAGCGGTGCGGGAGAAAACGACCTCGGCAGCTTCGTTCTCGATCCGACTTTGTTTTCGGTCGTGGCGCAACGATTTGGCAAAGCCATCCAGTGCTCGTCGGCGTTCGAGCGGATCGACGTCGTCGAGTGAGCGAAGAGCGGCACGGACACCTCTCTGACTGTCAAAGTTCAGTGTTGCGAGCAGCTTGTGGGCGACGGGCTCCGGCAGGCTCGATAAGACGATCGCAATTCGCCTCATCGTCGCATCTTTTGCCGTGCTCATGGAAAAACCGTTATCAAATAGGGCGAAAGCTGCAGGTGCCGCCAATCGACCGTGCGGACACCCTCTCGACCGTACTTGTATAAGAAACCGCTTGTCGCGGTGAAGAGCGATTCGAAGACAAATTCACGGCACGCACTTTGAGTACGCTAAAGCCGTGATGCACGTATCACGCAAAAGACGAGGTGACACCCTGCCGCATTCGATTCCGCCTACTTCTGGCCGGGCGGCTTCTTTCGCTTTGCCGGCGGTAACGCTTTGGGTGGTTCGGGGTTGATCTGGTTTCGAATCCGATCGGCAAGGGAAACCTTCTCCGGGGTCACTCTGGCAGTCACCGTCCCATCGACAACGTCGCTGGTAGCCAATGAAACCTTTGCCTTGGGGATGGTTTTCTTTACTACGATCCGTTCTGCGATCCCCCACAGGCTGCTGGTGATGAAATAAATGCACAAGCCGGCTGGGACTCGAAAGAAAAACAACGCCATCATCATCGTCATGACGGTCATCACCTTCTGGGTCATCTCCTGCTGTTCATCCGTGGGAGGCGGCATGAACAGTTTTTGCTGGATAAGGAATAGGATGACGACCAGGATCGGCAAAATATTAAAGTAGGGGCCAAGCCAACCGGTACCACGGCCCGCCAAATAGTCCCAAAGCCAATCACCCCAGTGATAAAACATATCGGGGCCAGCGAGGTTGGATGCCCACTGCAGCGAGGATGCAAATGTCGCTTGGCGAAGTTCGATATCGACCGAGAGGCAACGGTACAGACCGATAAAAATGGGCAACTGGAGAAACGCCGGCAAACAGCCGGCGAGCGGGTTAAAACCGACTCGCTTTTGGAACTCACGCTGGGCCTTCAGCTTGCCTTCCATGTCATCCTTGAACTTGTCATTGATTTTCTTAAGTTCAGGAGCCAGTTCCTGCATTCGCTGCGCATGAATCGCAGCTTTGCGGCTCACCGGAAACAAACAGGCGCGTACCAGGACCGTCAGCAAAACGATGGCGATCGCGTAGTTGCCTAGCAGGCTATAGAGTCCATGCAAGATTCCTCCAAGGACCTTTGACACCCAGCCGAACCAGCCGTATTCGATCGATTCGGACAACCCGAGCGAGTCCAATAGGTTGGGAACTTTCGGACCAGCAAACATTCGCAACGATTGGCGAATGGCGGCCCCAGCGGGCACTTCGACCAGGTCGCTATCCAGGAAAAAACTAACGTCGGCAGCGCGTTCTTTGTGTTTCGGAATATCGTTCGCGTCGGCAACGAGCGTTGATGCGGCGCGACGAAATCCAGTGAATGCCTCTTTACCGGTGGGCACGTAACTGACACTAAAATACTGGGCGTCAATTCCGACGTAACGCAATGCACTTGCGGAGGTGTCTTCGTCATCCACGAAGATCATTTCGTCAGGATCCAACGGCGTTTTTTTGGCACGCTTTAGCAGGTCATAACCGCTGACAAGATTGTGGCCTTCGAGATCGGTTTTGAAAATCACATCGCGAGCCGCCGCTCCCCCAAAGAAATTGGGGCTGATCTTTGTCGAGTACCACCAACCTTCCAGGGTCATGCCACACGGTCCCTCAAGTCGATAGGCCAGACGTTGAGGGTTTTCGCTTTTGTTTCGGATCGCCACGTCCATGTCGACGAGGTAACTTCCGGGCGACACAGAATAGCTTCGCTCTAACGCCAGGGGGCCGTCAGAGTTCCCTTTCAACTGTTTTTCAGAGAGGGGAAGTGTGAATTGAACGCTCTGCGATTCGCCTAGCTTCAGCTCGGATTGGTAGGTCGCCTCGGTGATCCAATCCAGGCCCGTGATCGATGGCTTTCCGGTCGCGATGCTCTTGTTGCCCACTTGGCCGAGCGTCAACCGGCATGCAAGTCGGTTGAAGTTACCAAACACCTCATCATCGCCACCGGTAGAAGCCAAGCGAATCAGGTCGAGCGGATGTTCAGTTAATTTCGTGGTGAAGCTTAGCTCGGCAGGCGTTGCATTCGCAGCAGAGCCAACAGCGGGGCTACGCCGTACATCCAATAACACCTCGTCTTCAGGTTTTGTCTTCGACAGAAGAGCATTGAACTCGGTGGAGCTTGAGATGGCCTTGGAATTGAACGCGACGATTAGGTCACCCACAATCAGTCCGTTCGCAGCACCACCTGTTTTACAGATCGCGTTTGCAGCAGGCGTACCAGGCCCAATCACTTGAACGACACATCCATCGTTATTTGGCGATGTTTCCGTGGCTAGGTAACCAAGGTAGCCGCTGGTCGTATCAACACGTCGATATTTTAGTCTCCCCTTCTCGTCTCGCTCGGTCAGTTCGATGCGTTCCACAGCACCTCCCTGATTGTTGAGCGTTGCAAGGATGAAGTAGCCCGACTTTGGGTCCATTGATCCGAGTGTCAGCCGCGCCGGAGCAATCGGTGCGTCCAATGGTTCATCGGAATCAGGATCTTTCTCTGCTCCTGGGGCCTCCTCGGACTCCTCTGGCGTATCGGAAGTGGGCTCCGCATCGCGATCATCAACCAGTTGGTTCTCGCCCGCGTCCGGCTTCGCTACAGGTTTCTTCGGCTGTGGTGGAACAAACATCACGTTGAGCGTCATGTAGACGATCAGGAACGCGGTGGAGGTGACAAACCAAAGGAAAAGGCGACGTTCCACAGAAAAAACAATGCAAAGTGAGGTGAGCGGCAGCAAAGTGAAAGCGTATTTTGCCGCAAGCGGACACTTTTTGGAACCCACAACACAGGCGTTCGTCGAGGTTGCGGAAAATCCGGCCAATCGACGCTCCGTGGACTTTTGCGATTAAGTCGTCTTTGTGGGCTGTTTCGGCTCTGCGGGGCTTTTTTTGTGATGCCCGTTTGACGCCGCGGCCGATTCAAACGGCTGGGGGATTGATGCTATGGTGCTGCGCGAAATAAACCGAAGAATGTGGTTGGCGAAATTGCCGGCTATTTTCGTTACCAGTTGCCTGCTTTCGCCGTTTAGCCACGGGGAAATGCCCACGACTGCCGCTCGAGTGACGTCGCTGAGCCCATTGGGGGCTGATCAGCCCGTCCCGGTCGTGACAGCAATCGCCATCGACCCGTCCGGCAAATGGCTCGCCGTTGCTGGCGACGACAAGGTCATTCGTATTCTTCAAGCAGACAACTTCGAGCAGGTGGCAACTCTCCGCGGTCACCAGGACTTGATCAAATCAATCGCGTTTCGCCCCGACGGCCGTATCCTTGCCTCCGGTGGAAATGATGGAAATTTGATTCTTTGGAATCAGGGCAAGGGCTTTGGTGAGCTCAAACGTGTGGATCAACTGCCGGCCATTTCATCGCTACAGTTCTCACCCAACGGGAAGCAGATTGTTGCTGTTGGCTTTAGTCCTGATGTCATGTTGTTTGGGAATCAGGTCGGTGCCGCCTCGATGCGGGCGGATGGAAGCGACCTGAGATCTTGCGTTTTTGACTCCCAGGGAGAACGAATCGCAGTCGCAGGACGGTCCGGAAATGTGCAGCTTTTCAACGCGAAGACTGGCGAGTTGGTCGATCAATTCGATCTGCATGGCGGTCGTATTCGCGCCTGTCAATTCACGAAAGATGACACCGGAATTATCACCATTGGAGAAGACGGTGCTGCGGTATGGTGCGATCTTCAGCGTCATGAAGTCATTCAACGTATCGATCTTTTGCCCTGTAAACTCTTCGCCATGGCCCAGATTGATTCGCGGCATTTGGCCGTCGCGGGCAGCGACAATCGCATCCGAATTGTCAGTCTCGAGTCAGGCCTAATTGTCTATCACCTCGACGGTCATCGCGGCTCGATTAGCAACTTGGTCTATTCCCAAGGCGCATTGTTTAGTGGCGGTTACGATTCGACACTTCGTCGCTGGGCCATCGAGGCCGACACAAGTGAACGATTGGCAGAGAAGGATTCGGTGGCAAAGCCACTTTCGGATTCCGAGAGCCGTTAAGTTCAGTACGACGTATTGGCAAGAAGTCAGTCGCGAGCCATGGCTCGACACTGTGGCACACGGAGGTGCCTCGGGATGTGGAAACGAAAATCAGCGATCACTCGTCACCGTCATTTGAATTCGGGGCCACTTTCTCACGGCGGTATGAAACGCATTCCCCGCGGTGAGCATCTTGAGCCTCGGATGCTGATGGCAGCCGATCCGATTCATATTGGCTTGGCCTATCTTGAGACTGACTACCTAGAAACGGACAGCGACGCAGGGAACGATTCACAACCGGATCGGTTCATTCTCTCTTTCGTTGGCGGTGCTCCTGGTACTGAGTTAAGTGAACTGCGAATCCAGACGGATAAAGACAACGTCGGCATGAGTATCGGCGATCTTATCTTCGATACCAAGGACGGCGGTCGTGGAAAGGAAGGTTTCCACGACTTTAAAGTGGTGCGTACCGAGTCCGTCAACGGCGGCCAAATCACTGCATCGGCACAAGTCGAGGACGGGGGCACCGAGCTCATTATTCGGCTTGCCGGTTTCAAAGCGGGCGACCGGCTTGAATTCACGCTTGACGTCGATCAGGTACTGCGACTTTCGCCCGACTTGGCGAGATTCAATTCGGGGCTCGATACGATTTCAACGGGCCAAGAATTTGAGGACTCCAAGCTCAGCGCTACCTTCAAAGCTCCGCATTATGAAGTTGCCAATGCCGATTCCATATTCCTTAACGACTACGGAAACCCTGCGTCTCAGTTTGGATTAAAGTTGCCACCCGATAACGGAACCGAAGTGGACAGTCGGCCGAACCGCAGCGCCGCAGCGGTCGCTACGACAACGCAAGTTCCAAAGCCGATATCGATCGCCGGAACCGTGTGGATCGATGACAACTTGAATCTGCGCCGAGAGGCGACTGAGGGGGTTTTGCCTGGCGTTGAAGTATCACTTTGGCGGAAGGATATTTCAGGGCGATTTGTTGATACGGGCTTTAAGCAAGTGACCGACCGCGATGGGAAATACCTGTTCCCGACATCGTTGGGTTTGCTGCCCGGTGAGTACCAAGTCAACGAATCCCAGCCCCGCGGTTTCTTCAGCGTCGGTGCCGTACCTGGTCAGGTCAACTCCCAAACCGTTGGTCGGGCCACAACCGATGACGTCTTGTCCGGGATTGATATTCCGCTGGGTGACCTCCACGCAGTCAATTATGACTTCGCCGAAGCAAGGCCTGCGCAAGTGTCCGGTTTCGTTTATCGCGATGACAACGACAACGCAAGACGCGATACGGGTGAGCAAGGTCTTGCAGGGGTAAGAGTGCGATTGGTCCCAATCGATACGATCACCACTCAATCGCCGCTTGAAACAACAACGGCTTCCGACGGTTCCTACTCTTTCTCCGCTTTGTCTCCAGGACGCTACGATATCGTTGAAGTGACGCAGCCTGCGGAACTTACCGACGGACGAGACACCGCAGGTACGGTCGATGGTCGCGCCGTTGGTAGGGCAGACGATCCCGGAGATGCCATACGCGGGGTCGACCTGCCCGGTGGCGGGCGAGGTGTAGAGTACAATTTTGGTGAGTTGCCGTTAGGATCGATTTCAGGCGGAGTATTTCTAGCCGCACCCGGTGCAGATTGTGGCACACGACACGACGGACAAAGTACCCCTATTGCTGGCGCGAGTATTGAACTGCTCGGTTCCAATGGGATCGTCATTGCAAGAACAACAACAGGGCTTGACGGTCAATACCGATTCGAGAAGGTTCCCAAGGGTATCTACAGTATTGTTGAAGTCACGCCTGCAGGCTTACTGGATGGCCTGTCCCATGTCGGCAAGATCGACGGTATCGCTGTCGGTGATTCGATCGGCGGCGGCAAGATTCAAGACATTCGATTGCCTGCCGGTAAGGCGGGCGTTGAGTATGACTTCTGCGAAGCGGCACCGGGTGCAATCTCGGGGTTTGTGTATCACGATCGGTCGAACGATGGACGGCGTGATCTAGGCGAGGAGCCAATTGCCGATGCTCGCATTGAGTTGGTCAATTCGTCGGGCACCGTCGTTGCAACCAGCACAACGAATCGTGACGGAGCTTACAAGTTCGAGAACGTCCTACCCGGAACCTACTCCATTCGCGAAATTCAACCCACCGGTTTTCTCGATGGGTTGGATAGCGCCGGAACTGTGACGGGGGTCGCGATAGGAGTCGCGAGCAATCCCGGTGACTTGATTAACGCGGTGGTACTCCGCCAGGGACAATCGGGCGTTGACTATAACTTTGGAGAACTGCGTACGGCGACGCTCGCAGGACGTGTTCATGTCGACGACGATGGGGATTGTGTTTTCGATGACGGAGAACGGCCTCTTGAGGGCGTGCGAATCCGCGTACTTGACGTCTCAGGACGCGAAGTGGCCAATACAACCACGGATTCCCAGGGTCGTTATCGGTTTGAAGGTTTGATACCTGGCGTCTATACGATTATCGAAGAGCAGCCAGCCGGATGGTTTGAAGGCGGTGCAACGCCTGGTACTGCCGGTGGTTTTGCTGAAACACCAAGTCGCATCGGAAGTATCACGTTGACATCCGGTCAAGTTGCGGTCGATTATGATTTCTGTGAGCGACCACCCGCCGAGATCAGTGGTGTTGTATTCGTCGATCGTGATGCCGATTGCCTGCGCGACGAGAATGAAGGTCCGTTATCGGGTGTTCGAGTCGATTTGATCGATTCCACAGGGCGCGTGATAGCGACCACCACCACGGATGCAACCGGTACCTATCGCTTCACGGATTTGCCGGAAGGAAACTACACACTGCGAGAAACGCAGCCCCTGGGATATTTTCACGGCGGCCAGACGGCCGGCTCCGGCGGTGGCGATGCGTCGCGCGAAGACCTGATTTCCTCCATCCCGATCGCATTCGGTGAACGGCTGACGCAGTACAACTTCTGCGAAATTGAGCCATCGTCGATCGCGGGTCAAGTCTTTATCGACAACGATGACGACTGTATCCCCGATGCTGATGAGGGGCGAATCGGTGATGTTGCGATTCAGCTCTACGACGGCGCAGGCAGGCTCGTCGCTACCACACGTACGAATTCCTCTGGCCAGTATCGTTTTGATAATTTGCGCCCCGGCGAGTACACAATCGTCGAAATTCAGCCCGATGGTTACTTTTCCGGTAATGCCATTCCCGGGAGCGGCGGCGGCCGCGCGGATGGCAGTGACGCGATCACGAAAATTACCGTACAGCCAGGTTCGACCTTGGTCGAGTACAATTTTTGCGAATTGTCGCCATCTTCGATTGCTGGCCAAGTCTTCGTCGATAACGACGACGATTGCGTCCCCGATGCCGATGAGGCGCGAATCGGTGGCGTCGTGCTTCAGCTTTACGATCGAGCTGGCAATTTAGTGGCGACCACGCGAACCAATGCGGCTGGCCAGTATCAATTCGATAATCTACGACCCGGCGAGTATCGGATCGTCGAACTTCAGCCCGATGGTTTTTTTACTGGAAATGCAATTCCTGGTAGCGGTGGTGGCCGCGCGGACGGTAGCGATGCGATCACCGAAATAACCATCGGACCCGGATCAACGCTGATTGAATACAATTTCTGTGAGCTGCTTCCTGGTTCGATTAGCGGTCAGGTCTGGAGCGAAACCGACTTGAATCGTCGCCGCGACCAAGGTGACCTACCACTTGCTGGCGTTACGGTGGAGCTTTTGAATGAGCAAGGTCAAAGCCTCTCGGTTTTGCAAACGGATTCACAGGGCCGCTACCGATTCGATGGCTTGCGTCCGGGCATCTACGCGGTGAGGGAAATCCAGCCCAACGGTTTGTTCCATGGCGGTCAGGTAGCGGGCTCCGCCGGTGGTACCACATCCGTCGACGATCTCATCGGGGCGATCAGACTGGCTGCTGGCGTCGACGCAGCGGAGTACAACTTCCCTGAGTTTCCGCCAGCCAGAATAAGTGGAAATGTCTTCCAGGATGGTGCCCCGATCACCTTGTCGGGCCCTCCTCAGCCCGCGTCGCTAAGGCAGTACCGAGACGGTGTCTTTACCGTCGACGACAAGGCCATTGGCGGAGTAGTACTTGAGTTGAGGAACGTTTTGGGAAAACCATTTACTGCCGATCGAGCTTTGCCTGGCGTCTACCCAAGCGGCCCCATCCGCGTTGTCACCGCCGCGGATGGTTCCTATGAATTCACTGGCCTACGGCCCGGTACCTACCACGTTTACCAAATTCAGCCGACGGATTTTATCGACAGTCTTGATACGCCCGGAACGACTGGTGGTTTTGCAGTGAACGTGGGCGATTTTGAAAGCAATGCTCAAACGCTTGCGTTCGTGCAAACCCTCGCGGCAAGTTCGGAGACCAATCCGTCGAGCGATGCGATTTTGAACATTTCGCTCGCTGCAGGTGGTGCATCGCGAAGTAATAACTTTAGCGAGATTGTGATCGTCAAGCCGATCGATCCCGTCCCTCCCATTCTGTCGCCGCCGCTGCCGATCAAGCCTCCTCCTGCAGCGATACGGGGGCAGTTTGATGACGTCGCGAAGGTTGTCGGGATGGGGGACATAGCGAGACTTAGCCCACCGATGTTCGCCGATGGCGAATACGAAGTCACCTGGCACCTCAGCGTGATCAACGGTGGTTTTCCGCGAGGTAATGGAGTCAATGGTGTCGAGGCTCGCCAGGTATCGGCTGAGAAACTAGGTTACGAATTTATCGAAGGCGAACACGAGGGTGGACATTGGACGCTTGTGGATCGCAATGGCAATCCGATTGATTTGGGTTTTGAAATTACCCTCGGTGCCGACGATGCAACACCATTGTCAGGCGATTTTAATGGCGACGGCATCGACGAGGTCGCATTGTTCTCTTCGGGGCAATGGTTCGTTGATCTCAACGGCAATGGCAAGTGGGACGCAGGAGACTTGTGGATCCGCATGGGTAATAAACTCGATCGACCAGTGATTGGGGATTGGGATGGTGATGGCAAAGACGATATCGGAATCTTTGGTCCGAAATGGCAGCGAGACCCCGATGCGATTGTTCGTGAACTAGGCCTTCCGGACCCAGACAATCGTCGTCGTAGGACGGCTGTGGAACCTGTATCGAATCGAAAACCGATCCTTGACAAGCCACGTTATCTGCGTCGTGGAAGCGAGGGACAGCTTCGTGCCGATGCGATCGATCACGTGTTCAGATATGGGGAACAACCCGATACGCCTTTATCAGGAGACTGGAACGGTGACGGGATCGATTCGATCGCCGTTTATCGTGCCGGCGAGTGGCTGCTCGACGCTGATGGTGACGGTCGTTGGACGAGCACGGACAAGAAAATAGAATTTGGTGAAGCCGGGGACGAACCAATCATTGGCGATTGGAACGGGGACGGTATCGACGATCTCGGTGTGATTCGCGGTGATCTATGGATCATTGACAGTGACGGCGACCGCAAGCTGACGGGCAACGACAAGCAAGTTCGCATCGAAAAACCGAGCGAAGACGCAGCACCCATTGTGGGCGACTGGGATGGCGACGGCAAAGACGAACTGGGTTGGTACGATCGTGCAGGTTGATCGGCTCGCTTTCCTCACAGATCCCTATCAACATGCCTATCGACGGCCTGACTAGCCATGATTGAGAAAGCCGTAGTTGAGCTAGCGGCGGTTGATAAAGTGTGTTTGGATCCATTCGACGGCGTCATCGAGAGTGACGGCAAGGACACGACTGGTATAGCCAAGTTCGCGACGAGCGCGGTCGCTTGAATGCCAATGCAGCTGGCTGCTCATCTTGAGAGACGCACCGTTGATGGTTGGTTCTTTACCCTGCAAGGCGGTGAGTGCACGGGTGACTAGTTCTACCAACCGCCGATTCAATGGACCGAGTGGTAGGATTGGTTTGGCTCGTCCAACTCGGATCGCGATTTCGTCGACGAGGGTTCGGTAGGTCACGTTCGTTCCGGCGAGTGCATACTGACGTCCCCGCTTGCCTCGATCAAGAGCCGCGAGCACACCGCTTGCAACGTCTCGTACGTCGCAAACGCTGCATCCTCCTGTTGGCCAAACCGGGTTGTAGAACTTGCTGAGCTCAAGTACCAATCGTCCGCTGCTAGGTTTCCAGTCGTACGGACCGAGGAGGAAACCAGGGTGCACCACGACCGCGTCGAGGCCGCTGGGAACCCGCTCGAGAACCGCCGCCACCGATGCGGTCTTACTAACCACGTAATCACATTGGACCTGCCGGTTTTGGTCAGTAATAAGCGTTTCTTCGTCCGACGGCGCACCATGGGTCGCCAGTGCTAACGTGTTGACCGTGCCGATATGTACCATCCGCTTACCATGCTCCCGCGCGGCGTCGGCGATAGTGCTGGTACCGTCGCGGTTGATTCGCATCGACTCATCCGTCTTCGTCCACCCCAAGTGGATTATCGCTGCGGAGTGAATGACAGCGTCACATGAGCGAACGGCATTCCCGATCACATCTCGGCTTTCAAGATCGCCGATCACACACTTCGCACGCATACCACCAAGGACTTCTGGCTGCGGCATGCCCCGAACCAGCGCAACGACTTCATCGCCACGTTCTTCCAGTGCCCTTGCGATGTTATTGCCGAGCAGACCCGTAATGCCTGTGAGGAAAACCTTCATAAAAACCAAGCTACCGTGTAGATTACTTGGCGGCAAGTTCGCAAACGGTGACCTTAAAAAGCCGCACGCGGACATTGTAATCAGCAAATCGTGAATGCCTTGCAGGAGTGGTAATCACTGGTGAAGTTGATACCGACGTTTCCTCAACGAAAGGAAAACTAGGCAAGTCGATAAAACGCGAGTGGTCCCCTGGGCAAAAAGACACAATCAAGTATTAACACAAGATTAAGATCACCGTGTAACCTGGAATGCCAGTCATCGTGTTTTTGCCTCTTGTGAGATAGTTCGACGCCATGAATCCCATGAAGTCCGTGCAGGTTATCGATTCGCATACGGCGGGCGAACCGACCCGAGTGGTGATTGACGGAGCCCCCGACCTGAAAGGTCTCACGGTCGCGGAGAAATGCGATTTTTTTCGAAGCAAGTTTGCTCGATTTCGATCCGGCGTGATCAAGGAACCTCGTGGTTCGGATGTGCTCGTCGGTGCCTTGTCGTGCGAGTCGCCGAACACAAGCTGTAAGGTAGGGGTGATCTTTTTCAATAATGTGGACACACTCGGCATGTGTGGACATGGCATGATCGGTGTTGTCACCACACTGGCTTTTCTGGGGCGTTTGACGCCGGGCAAACATTTGATCGATACGCCTGTCGGCCCGGTAGGGGTTGAACTTCACGATGATGGGGAGGTTTCAATTCGCAATGTCGCGTGCTACCGGAAGGCAGCCAATGTGACCGTCGACGTTCCCGGAATGGGGCTTGTGTGTGGAGATATTGCTTGGGGTGGAAACTGGTTTTATCTGGTGTCTCAGCCATCATTCTCACTGGTTTTGTCGGCGGTAGATTTGCTCACCGATGCCGCGTGGAGGATTCGCCAAGCGATCAATTCACAAGGATACCCTGAGGTCGATCATGTTGAGTTTTTTGGTCCTCCGGCGAGTCCTGAAAACAACAGTCGTAACTTTGTACTGTGTCCAGGGAAGGCATATGACCGCTCGCCTTGCGGTACGGGCACTAGCGCAAAGGTGGCCTGCTTGGCAGCTGACGCGGTCCTTGCACCAGGACAAATCTGGAGGCAGGAGAGCATCATCGGATCTGTCTTCCACGCGTCCTATGAGGTGTGTGATGACGTCATCCTGCCGACCATCAAAGGGAGAGCGTGGATTTGTGGAAAAAATGAATTGCTTTTCGATCCCGAGGACCCGTTTCGTGATGGAATTCAAGTTACGGACCCGTCGAGTCTTTGACAGGATCTTTGTTTCAAGCGAAAGATTTTTGCATGTCGCGTCACGTTGTTATCATCGGGGCCGGAGTGATAGGGTTGTCCTGTGCTCATGCGGCCATCCGCCGCGGTTGGTGTGTGACCGTGATCGAAAGAAAGCCTGAAATTCGTGACGGTTGCTCATTTGGCAATGCGGGAATGGTCGTACCCAGCCACTTTGTACCCCTTGCTGCACCGGGGATGGTTGCACTAGGGCTTCGCTGGATGTGGAACCCGGAATCGCCCTTTTATATTAAGCCACGGTTCGATCGCGATTTGGTTGCTTGGGCGTATCAGTTCTGGAAGTCTGCAACGAAGCGTCATGTTGCCGAATCATCGCCCCTACTGCGAGACCTCGGCCTTCGTAGTCGTGAGTGCTTCGTTGAACTCCAGTCACAAGGGCTAGACTTTGGTCTCGTTCAGAACGGACTGCTCATGTTGTGCCGAACACCCAAAATGCTGGAAGAAGAGTCGCATACAGCGAAGCGAGCAGAGGAACTGGGTCTGCCAGCGAAAGTGCTCGACGCAAAAGGTGTCGCTGAACTGGACCCTGCGGTGACCATGAGCGTCGTCGGTGGTGTTTGGTATCCGAAAGATTGCCACTTGTCACCGCAGCGATACGTGAAAGCACTACAAACAGAAATCACTTGTGCGGGAGGAAGCTTGCTATGGAACACCGAAGTCCAAGGGTGGCGTAAGGAATCAAGCAAGCTTGTGGCGGTTGAGACTTCGCATGGTGAAATGGTGGCCGACGAGTTTGTCCTGTGTGGTGGTTCTTGGTCTCCGCAAACGGTAGCATCGCTCCACCTCCGCATACCAATGCAGGCGGGAAAAGGTTACAGCCTCACTCTCACGAGTCCTCGTCAGCTTCCCCGTATTTGCGCGATCTTTACGGAGGCGAGAATCGCTGTCACGCCGATGGATGGTGGGCTCCGGTTCGGTGGAACAATGGAATTGGCGGGCATGGACGAATCGATTAATCGTCGCCGGGTCCATGGGATTATCCGTTCGATTCCCGACTATTATCCCGAGTTTAAAACGCAGGACTTTGATGCGATCACGCCATGGCAAGGATTGCGTCCGTGTTCACCGGACGGACTGCCGTACATTGGTCGAACAGCACAGTGCCAGAATCTAACAGTGGCAACCGGACATGCGATGATGGGCTTGAGTCTTGCACCGATTACCGGGCGGATGGTAGCTGGTATTCTTGATGGTGAAGGTGGGGGCGAGTATTCGCGTTTGCTTTCTCCCGACCGCTTTCATTGACAAACCTGATTGATAAGGATTTCTATCGTGAGTGCCGTAAGTCCCGTGCGTCAGTTCGCTAGCGATAACTATGCCGGGATATGCCCCGAGGCGATGAGCTCGATTCTCGAGGCTAATGTTGATCATGCGTCTGCATACGGCAACGACAAGTGGACTAGCCGAGCGGCTGATTTAATACGCGAAACGTTTGAAACGGATTGCGAAGTGTTCTTCGTATTCAACGGAACGGCCGCCAATTCGCTAGTGCTCGCGTCGTTGTGTCAGTCCTACCATAGCATCCTATGTCATGAGCTCGCCCATATCGAAACGGACGAGTGCGGTGCGCCAGAGTTCTTCTCCAATGGGACCAAGCTACTTCAGCTACAAGGGGAAAACGGCAAGTTGAACGCGGCGTCGATTGAAAAAATGGCCCTCAAACGGACCGACGTTCATTTTCCCAAACCGCGTGTGGTCAGTATCACCCAGGCAACCGAAGTCGGGACGGTATACGCTCCAAACGAAATCGCTGCCATCAGCGAGATGGCAAGGAGATATGGTCTGCACGTTCACATGGATGGCGCTCGATTTGCCAATGCGGTTGCCTCACTTGGCGTTGCCCCCGCAGATATCACGTGGCGAGTCGGCGTTGAAGCACTTTGCTTTGGTGGTACAAAGAACGGAACGCATGTGGGTGAAGCGGTTGTTTTCTTCGATAGAAAACTCGCCGTGGAATTCGAGTATCGTTGCAAACAGGCCGGCCAGTTGTGCTCAAAAATGAGATTCATCGCTGCGCCATGGATCGGCATGCTTGGTAATGATACGTGGCTGCGACATGCAATGCAGGCGAATAATATGGCTGCTCTCTTGGAAAGCCGCCTACAAGGGATTGAGGCGGTGCGGCAGTTGTATCCCCGACAAGCCAATTCAGTGTTTGTAGAACTTCCTAAACAGGTAATGGAAGGCTTGCGATCAGAGGGTTGGCAGTTCTATACATTCATCGGAACTGGTGGATGTCGGTTCATGTGTGCCTGGGACATTCAGCCACAGGATGTTCACGCGCTCGCAGATCGAATTGAATTTTACGCCAACACCGAACCGAGTTTGAGTGGAGGGCGATGACAGGAAAGTGGATTCTTCTCGACCCGATCGGTTAAGACGACGTCCAGGTCGATGGCCCAAGCATGCTGCCTTCAATCCAGGGTTGTTCGAGTTCAGCATCGCTTTCCAGCACCCGTCCCATCGTCGTCAATTCAGGAACGTCGTAGGCATGGATATGCGCCATGGAATGTCCGAAGAGCACGGACAGGTAGTAGATCGGGCTGACGTAATCCGGTACAAGGTAGCCGATCGATCCTCCAACGTAAGTCCCGTAAGCGGGATAGAGTATTCGGTAGGCTTCTTGTTGAAGAGGTTGATCTCCAGCTGATTCTGCATAGGCAAGTGCATCGCGCGTGGCCACTCGCTCATGCCATAGCGGAACGCCCGGCACGAGGTACATCAGCGCGTAGGTCCCGGGAAAATCACGCCGTGCGAAATCTTTAGCATGCGCTGCTTCGTGCAGCCCAATCGATGGGACATCGCTGTAGAGATGAATCGTCGCCGTGAACGGATTATAGTGATCCCCACCTATGATCCGACCGGGAAGCAATGCTTCTCCCAAGACTGAAATCGTGCCTAGTGTATAGCGATAACCCCAGCCAACCGTTCGGTTGGCAACCAATCGGCGACAGTCATCGATTGGTGCATACTGGTTAAGCCTTACCTTCACGTGATGCAGGTCGTTTTCATCGAGGTAACCCGCGACGACGGCTTCGGTCCTTTTTGAAATCCGATGATTGTCAATCCGCGGATCCCAGAAAAGCAGACGGCCTGGAATTCCATAAGTCCAACCAATGGCATCGATGATGGGACGATTTTTTCCCCGCTCGATCGGCTGCTGGTTTTTCGCAAGCAGCTCGGGTGAAACGCGATAGCCGTTGTGAAGCAACGCCTGAGGCGCAAGCACATTGCAGCCTGCTAAAACCGGTAACAAAATCACTAGGCCAAAAGCCAACGGTGATGGAAAGGTTTTCATCGGCGAATAGGCAGGGCGAATCGGACGGCTCAGAACAAACCACGGCTTACGTTGTTTCGTGTGGGCGGGTCAAGAGGATGTATTGGTTGGATGCATTTGGGCAGGGAAATACGAGTGCATCGCCGCTGTCGTGATGGTCCCAGTGCACTAAACCATGGCCTGCAGGACGTGCCAAAATGGACATTACCACCCGGAACGGCTAAAGCCGCTGCTGCCGCCGCTACTGCTACTGGATGAGCTCGAGGAAGAAAATGAAGATCCGCTCGACCATGAATGACTGGAGCTGGAGGAGCTGCCGAATGAAAATCCGCCCGAACTACTTCGACTTTCGTTCCTCACGCGAATGCGTTCTATCCGCCTCCGCTCTTTCTCCCTCTCCTGCTCTTCCCTGATCTCCCGATCTCTCTCCACAACCGCTTGCTCGGCATCTTGGATCGCTTTGGCGACTTGTTCCACGACTGCGTCACAGTAGTAAATCGTTGATTGATAATCGCCATTTGAAAGGGAATGTCGAGCGGCTTCGAGATGGTCAGAGCCGGGGGAGCCGTTTACGGTAATGCCGTATCTACCGTTCCATTTCGAGGCTCTGACAACTTCCGCAGACGCATACCGTAGCCCCGTGCCGGCTCGTCCTGCCGCCTGTAATTCGCGACTAAGCGTTCCGGCGATAACACCGAGTTGGGCTGTTGCGTCGGCCGCCTCGGTATGCAACGCCTGCCAATCACCATGAGCCGCTGCGAGCTTGCCTTCCAGTGAACTCACGATCGCTTCGAATGGTTCGGACTGTTCCTGGCATTGCGTTATCGCGGCACTATCAGGCACCTGATCGTGTTGACTCTTCTGAACGAGTCGACGAACCGATCTCAACTCATTGCTCGCGCCCGCAACGGCACGAGCGGCATGTTCATGCGAGACGAAATCAGCTTTGATCATTGTATAAAGCTCTGTCGTCGACATTCGCCATTGCGACACAAGGGCGCTTTCACTGAAGGGATCACGCCCGAGTTGCTGTCGCTTAAGGCTTTGGGAAAGTTCCTCGACACCAGTTCGTATTTCATGGATGCGAACCAGCGTGGGATGCTCAATCCTTCGGTCGATGAATTCCGACTGGTGCCCATCTAGGTCAGCCAGCAGCATGTCCGCATCGTTTGAGTTTCTCGGAACCAATGCATCGAGCGTGCGGCAATGATTCGCGGCTTGCAATAGTCGAGAATCTGTCTCGGTCAGTCGCTCTTGAGAAAACTTGAGCCGAGCGGCAGCAGTCAACAACTTACCCGACTGATGTTCGGCAGGAGCAGCCTCAAGCGATGCTTGTATCTCCTCTAGCGACTTGTTAGCGATCTCGACTTGAGCCATTGCGATTTCCGTTGACGCTGAGGCTTCGACTGAACCTTCAACCCTGTCGCCCAAATCTTTGTCTGCATGTGCTCGCAAACGCATCGCGTCTTTTGCATAAGTCTTTTCGGCGGCCTGCACTTGCTTAAAGACTGTCTGGGCAGATCCTTGAGTGGTCAACAGGTGCTTGGTCAAAACGGAATGAGAATCCGAGAATACTGCCAGTGTGGTCAGTGACTCTTCGATCAACGATTCAGCGTGCCGTCTCTCACTCTCCGCTGCCAGCAATGCATCGTTAGCACCCACTAAATTTCCCATGTCAATCGCGACACTGGCGGCTTTTAATGCGGATTCCGCAGATTGCATGTTCGAATCTGGATTAAGCCCCTCCTCATGGATCGCACTCGAAGCGGGAATACTCAGCGTTGAAGCTACTTTAACGCGCGCAGCCACTATCTTGGCGCCAATGCGAGACATTGCCTCCGCTTGTTTGGTTGGGATCGTTTTGGCTAACTCGATGATCCGACGAACTTTTTCGACAAACGCCGCTACATCCGCGTCGAACTTGCGAAGCATATCGCCGCAATCTTTTTTTGAAATCTGGTTCGAGATTTGGTCTGTCGTATCACAAAAGGCGACTACTTCGTCTTCAATCCAACGCACGCGATGTTTCAGTGATCGTAATTGGTCGCCGGCGTCATCGAACACTGAGAATTCATTTTCTCGGATTGCCACAACGCGATCCATCAATGACGTTGTGTCTAGCACTTGCCGCTCCACTTCTGGTCCGAGCGTTGAAACGACTTGTACAGGGTCGATGCTCGCTAGCTTGGTGCACCGGTTAATCAATTTACGGATGCTTGGCAATAGCTCCAATTTGAGGTGTACCATTGAAAAATAGCCGTCTTGCACAGCTTTGTCTTCGACCGTGTGCTGTCTTTCACTCATCAACGCATATTTCTTTTCTAATCGTTCTAGCCACGACTTTACATCGATTGTCGCTTTTTCAAGCCGATCAAGCCTTGTCATCGCTGATTGTCGTACTTGTGTGACTTCACGGTAAAACTCCTCGAATGTCAGCTTTGAATCGAGAGGCAGACGACTCGTTTCCTGAGAGGCCTGATCCTTCTCGCTTGTTCCCAGCGAAGTCGAGTCCGTCGTGTCGATTGGAGTAAGAGATTTGCCGCTGAGCACATTGCGACACTCCAAATACCGTGTCTTGCTGATTAGGTTGATTGCTTTCGATAAAAGGTCAGTTGGGCTTAGAAACGACTCTGCAGTCCACATCACTCGTTGCGATTCTGCCGCCATTCGCTGAAGTGTCTCAGTGTCTTTAATGATTGACGTACCGAGTAACAGAGTTTGCCCTGTCACTCCTCGTTCGCTGAATTGCTCCAATGTGCCCACCAGCGTTCTCTTTCTTGTAAGCACGATATCCATGAGACACTGTTCTTGATTGATGATATCGCGATATTTGGAAAACGACTTCAGAGCAGCAAGCATCGTTTGTTTTCGCCTCCTATTTAGAAATACCAGCCCACTGATTACGACGATCGTACCGAAAGCAGTGCCTGCCAAGAGGGTGTTTCGGATCAGTCGCCTACGTGCGGCATTAGCCTCAGCCTGTTGAATGGCGGTGGCAATCGCCACGTCTCCCTCATCGATCCGTTTGGTTGCCTGCTGAAGTGCCTCGATGAAGCCGGGGTCACCTCGTAGGTGCTTTTCTCGCGCTTCACGGAGCAGTCTCTGAGCGCGTTGATTGAAAATCTCCGCAGACGCTGCCATTGGCTGAAGCGTTTGCAATTCCCAACGCTTTTGGATGGGCGCAATGGTTTGTTCAAACGCCTGATGCGCGCCGTAGATATCCAGATTCCGATGGATATCGTTGATCGTGCCCTCTACGTCCTGCAAGAGTTTTCGAGAGTTGTCCTCGTTAAGCTTGATTTCCGCGTCATCAAGTTCAGAAGTCCATTTACTTACGTTCGGCTTCGCCATCGGCGAAGCGGCAGCCTCTGGATTGTTCTTGAGAAAATTCGCGACAATCGCTTCGAACTCCGGTAAGAGTTTAGTACGTGTCTCTTCGATACGGCCTAACGTATTTGCGTACGCCCTTTGACGTTCCGCTTGTGCACGACGTGCCAACTCCGCTTGTTCAGCGGCGGCTTGTTGTTCCTGCGCTAGGATGTTGCTAAGTCGACCATCGATGCTCGTTACGGTGTTTTTGACCGCATCGATGATGCGTCCGCCATTTTGCATCGCGCTACGAGCTTCGCGGTCTAAATCACCAATCCAACGTGACTCGCCAATTCCTCTTCGGTCTTGCGCATCGCTTGCGTAGTAACTAAACTTCCGATCTTCAAGAAATAATACAAAAGCGGCGCCGTCCGTCTCACCGGTCTTGGGATGCTCAAGTCTTCCGAACTCTGTCCGATTCGCAAGCCCATGTCCTAACGCGTATTCAACTGCATCCATGCCGGCAAAGGTTCTACCATCGGGAGCAGCGTAGACTTGGCCAGTACCGCGCTGCATGAGAACGATGGTCCAGTGAGGTGCCCGACCTTTCAGCCACGTCTCGAGTTCGGCTAGTTGTTGAGGTCCTATGCCGATCTCACCCTGTACGTACAGATGCTGCGCCGAGTCAAATCCCGCGACGACCTCCTCGATTTGTTCAAATCGCCTTGCCGAATCGGATGACTGGCCCGCCGCACGATCGGTAACACTCGCAAAAACAACGGTGACCGTGAAGAGGCATGCAATTCCGGAGATATATTTAGACGAGTTCATTTGGACTTCATTGAAAACGCGAGCCTGAGCATTTGATAAAATCAGAATTCCAAGCGGATCATATCAGAATCAACAAAGCGGTGAGCTTCCGCCAGCGTGCGAAATATCAACCATTCGTCGAGCAATTTTTCTGCCCCTGGTCTAGCGATAAAAGTCGATCCAACGGACCGTGAAGCAATCAGGGTCGCCTTCGAACATGCACTTTGGCAATTGCAATTCAAAGTTTCCATTTTCTAGTGGAACTGCTGTGAGTAAATGGTCGGCAACGCCTATCAGCCGAATCGTGATCCAGCACGGGTCGTCCCTATCAAGCAGTACACTCTCATCGCCTTCTTTCCAAATTCGGACTGATTGGATTTCGCTCTGACTGGATACCGCTGCATGAAGCGTTACCTTGCCGTTCGAGACTTGGAAACTTTCAAGGCCTTTTAAGTAAAGTTTCATAACGACACGATCAGGCCAGGTGGCACTCGTTCGTGCAATCACAGCTTCACCGATACCCATGGGGCTGTGAACGGAGAAGGTGGTTGCATCGTGATTCCCGGTCGCTTCGACTCTGTCGATGCTGCGTTTGGTTCTGAAATGAAAGGACTCTTGGCCGTCCACTGCCACGGCCGTCCCACACACGCAAGTTCCTAGGAAAATCATCAGGATCGTAGGTTTCATTGATGAACCAATGTTCCTGCTTTCAAGATTTGTTTGACGCAGCCAAAGCAGCGTGTCCACGTGACAGGCTTAAGTAACAGGCGATAGACCCGATCAAGATGAGCCATTCGGTCGCAGCAAGGTATTGGGTGCCGACGGGAATGCCGCTGAAAATGAAAAAACCGATCGTCCGAAACAAAACCAAAAAACCGTGAATGATTAGGCACGAGGTCAGCGAAAAGGAGATCTCGGTTCGAGCGAGGATTGGCCAGAGAAATATACTTCCTATCGCGATCTCTAGCCCGCCATAAACGGTGAGGAACTCTGAATCACCCGCGCCTGATTGGAGCGAGAAACCGACAGCGTTTGACGTCTGTTCTGGCATGATGGCGCACCACAGCCCCAATAAGATATACGCAACGCCAACAAACGTTAAGAAAACGCGCGCCATCAGTTGTCATTCCGTTGGATGAGTTTTGGGACTGCCAGTGGTCTCATGGACCATTTGCCCTACTTTAGCCGTTCGATTGACAGCAGGCGACAGCCTCGCGTGTAGGGGAAGCCAATCATTACGCCGATTGACAGAAAGATCGCTTGAAAGCTGACGTTCACATATGTACGCAAACATCGTGTTCAGCTTATGTATGCTCGTCCGATTTCGCCGATAGGATAGTGCCTTGACAACTGGACCCGGCCCCAGCCGTGCATCCGAAGCAATGTCGACCGGTTTGGATAGATCGTTTTGCGAGGTGATTAATGTTGGTGTGGTCAACATCTCGAATGTTACGTGGCAAGTTGGGTGCAACCGCGATTTCCAGCATCTGATTGAAATCGCAGTCGTAAAGGTTTCCACGCCAATCCACGGACAGCATCGTACGGCACATCAACCCGTCGAGGGTTCGTGGATTGAACGCATTGACGAGTGTTTCCATATAGGTCTCAAGTCGATCCGTTTCCAGTAGGTCGCTAAGAAAGCGACTGATCGGTAGATTGGTAATCGTAAATAATTGCGTGAACACAATCCCGTAGCGTGCAAGAAGTTCTCGGCGATAATCAGTTTCCAGCCGGTGCTGATCGGGCGGCAGTGCTGGGCCGATCGGGTTGTAGATAAGCGTTAGCTTGAGTGTTGAGTCGGGCTGGCCATAGCCAAGTTGATTGAGTCTCTTGAGTGCTGTGATCGACCGTTGGAAAACGTGATCCCCTCGTTGCCGATCGACGTTCTCCTCTAGGTAACACGGCAGCGATGCAACGACTTCGACTTGATGCTTCGCCAGAAATTCCGGTAAATCGTCGTAGCCTGGGGCGACAAGGATAGTAAGGTTGCACCGATCGATCACACGGCGTTCAAGCTCTCTCGCTTCGGTAACCAGTTTGCGAAAGAGCGGATTCATCTCCGGTGCACCTCCGGTGATATCAAGGGTTGGGATGTCGGTCTGACGCAAGAAGTCGAGGCAAGCATTCACCACCTCCATTGACATGGTTTCGCGGCGGTCGGGGCCTGCGTCGACGTGGCAATGTCGGCAGGTCTGGTTACAAACCTTACCTACATTGAGTTGAAGAACGTCGATCCCGGTCGCCTCAAGCGGCCATTCTGATCGACCATTCGTTCTGTCCATCGATTTGCCGCGTACGCTCACTACGTCCTGAAACGAAGGCGTCTTGGCAAAAGACTCCAGGATACGGATCTGTTCCTGCGAGTTAGCAAGCGGACTATGACGCCTGGCTAAAGTCAATTCAAACGTTTTTTTATCCACTTGCTTTATCCATTTTGGCGAGTCATTGAATCATCGCTGAACCGATTGTGCGACGAGGCGCTTCGAATGGAAGACACCCTAGCAACAAGAACCGTCTGTGCCGCAGCTAGGTGGCTGCGCTTCGGTCGTCAGGTGATAATCAATGCCCTTGGTTTCTCGAGCGTCTCGTCGCTTGCTGCGATGACAATCGAATGGCGTGGCATCTGATAAGGGAATCGATTCTCGCGGCTCAATGGCGTCAAAATGTCCCGCGTAAGGCGGCTGTTGCAGGAGGCGGTAGGTCTTGTCGCAAACAGCCATTCGCTCGCCACGAAAGAATGAGTGGCCATCATCATCGTCGACTTTTTTAAAGGGGCCGCGATAGACGACCGCTTGATTTCGTTCTAAGCACGGACCTTGCTTCCCCTTGTGAGCGACCACCGTTACCGAACGAAACTCGATGCCATCAACGACCCGCCACGGATCACGTTGCCGCTTGACGATTTCGATGCCGTAAAACCCAGCGTCTTCGAACGCGGCCAGAAAATGGTCTTCGCGGAACGCGCCGGAGATACAACCGGACCATAACTCAGGATTCTGTCGTAGTTCGGCAGGCACTTCTTCGTCGGCTACGATGTCGCTGATCGCGGCCTTCCCGCCTCGCTTCAATACACGAAAGATTTCGGCGAAAAGCTGACTGCGATCCTGTTGGCGAACGAGATTCAATACGCAGTTCGAAACGACGCAGTCAACCGAGTTGTCTGCAATCATCGGCTGTTCGCGGCGCAGTCGCTCCTCAAGGTTGCGCAGTACCAGCCAACTCGCCGGATCGTGGACGGGGTGTTGCCCCAATTCACGTCCGAGTAAATCGAGGTCAAGTTGGAGATCTTGGATAAGGCCGTAGCGAAAGTCTACATTGCCAAAGCCGATTCGATCCGCAACCTGCTGCTGGTATTTTCTAGCGAGTGCAAGCATTTCGACATTGCAGTCGACGCCGATCACACGCCCTCGTCTACCTACAATCTGTGAAAGGATGTAACAAAGTTTTCCGCCGCCCGAACCAAGATCGAGAACTACATCTCCCTCGCATGCAAACGGAGTGGGATCGCCGCAGCCATAATCACGTTGGAGTATTTCTGCTGGCATCACGGAGAGAAAGTCGGATGCGTAGTCGATAGGGCAGCAAAGTGCCTCTTCGCGTTGAGCCGCAGCCGCAGCATATCGCCTGTAGACTGCATCCTCTGTCGATGGCCTATTCATTGGTTCTCCTTTGCTTTCGTGGGGAAAATAATCGTATCAATGTCCAATCCTATCGCATTCGCACGTGAATGGTGTGTCGACTACAGATGACTTTGAATTGGACAAAAGGCACCTTTAAGAATCATCGGGTCCATGCTAACCATTTCGCAAAGATTGATTTAATTAGCGGCGTTAGTCGCGTTCGATTGTACTGGTCGCCGAGCTTGCGAATCGCCTCTGCTTGCGTTGGATAAGGGTGAATCGTATTTGCAATTTGCTTCAAGCCGATTCTGTTCGTCATCGCCAGAGTGAGTTCCGAGATCATGTCCCCAGCGTGTCCGGCAACAATGGTGGCGCCGAGGATTGTGTCGGTTCCCCGTTTGACGTGAACTTTGACGAAGCCTTCTTCTTCGCTATCCAGAATGGCACGGTCGACCTCGCGAAATTCTTGAAGGAAGGTGTCGATGGCGACGCCCTGCTCCTCCGCCTGTTTTTCATTCAGTCCGACATGCGCAACTTCGGGAGACGTGTAGGTACACCACGGAATCACTAGGCGAGATGCTCGCTTGCGACCTTTGAAAATCGCATTTTGGATCACGATGCGAGCCATAAAATCTGCCGCGTGTGTGAATTGAAATCTTGAGCAGATGTCCCCTGCTGCATAAATATTCGGGTTGGTCGTTTGCAAGCGATCGTTTACCGTCACCCCCTTGGAGGTGTAGGAAACACCGACCAATTCAAGATTCAAATGCTCGATATTGGGCCGACGCCCGGCGGCTATTAATAGTCGATCGACCGTCTCGCTGTAAGCGTTGCCGTTGCTTTGGCCTTTCAACACCACGTTATCGGTTTTTGCGATACTGAGGCTGCTGCCGCCAGACAATAATCGTACCCCGTCACGAAGCAATTGACGTTCGAGCACCGCGGCGGCATCGCGGTCCTCTCGAGGTAGGATACCGCTTGAGGATTCGATGAGCACCACTTGACTGCCGAATTGTGCGAAAGCCTGAGCCATTTCGCAGCCGATTGGTCCAGCGCCGATTACTCCAAGCCGCTTTGGCAATTCCGTTAATGAAAACAAAGATTCATTGGTTAGATAATCGACAGTATCAAGTCCAGGGATCGGCGGTGCGGCGGCACGGGCCCCGGTAGCGATCACTGCCTTTCGGAACTTGAGTGATTGACCGTTCACATCGATCGTATTGGCGTCTATAAAGCTTGCCTGTCCGAAGAAGACATCAATTCCGAGATCACGAAACCTTCGAGCTGAATCATTGGGGCTGATCTGAGCGCGTAGGCGTCTCATTCGCTCCATCGCATATGAAAAATTAACCTGTGGATTGGTCGTAATCTCAACACCGAAATTGCCGGCGCGACGTGCTGCCGCGGCGACCCTTGCGGAGCTAATGATCCCTTTTGAAGGGACGCAACCCACATTCAAGCAGTCGCCTCCCATAAGCGATCGTTCAATGATTGCAACTTTGGCACCCAAGCCAGCCGCGCCCGCAGCGGCTACAAGTCCAGCGGTGCCAGCACCAATCACGACGAGGTTGTAACGTCCCGTCGGTACGGGATTACTCCAGTTTGGAGGACGAACGTTTGCCTCTAACTCGCGATTGTGCGAGTCCAGCGGATGAAGTGGCGTCGGGTCAAACACGTCGTATTATTCCTTGGTGTTCGCGGAGTGCTTGGTGTTCGCGGAGTGCTTGGTTTTCGCGGATGGTTTGGGCGATCGTGGCGTGCTGCTGCCTAAGAATCTCATGATTGCCCGCACCAGCCACGGGAACAGTCCCAATAGAACAAAGGCGATGGTGATTTGTGTAAGTTGACGGGGCGTAAAAGCCGAACCAACGCCATCGCTGGCAAGTGCTTGCAGGCTAGGAACACTTGATCCGGCATAAACGAAAACTGCGGTGCCCGGTAACATTCCCACTTGGCTAATCCACCAGAAAGTTCGTGTTGCGATTGGCGTCAGTCCCATCACCGCATTGATGACGAAAAAGGGTACCGCAGGGATCAGTCGCAATGAAAAGAGAAAGTACGGTCCCTCGCGTTCCAAGGAATCGTTGAAACCTTTCAATCGCTCACCGAATCGGCGCTGAACGAAATCGCGAAACATGAATCGGCTGAGGAGGAACGCTAAGGTCGCACCAGTGGTCGATGCAACGCTGACCAACACCAGGGATCTTAGAAAGCCGAAGTACCATCCATAGACAAGCGTTAGACCGGCTGCACCGGGCAGCGATAATCCGGTGATGAGCACGTAAAAAGCGAACGCGATCCCATAAATCATCAGGGGGTGGCGTTGCTGGTAATCTCGCAAAACTGATTCGCGGTGGGCGACATTCTCAACTGTCAGCAACTCTCCCCACTGCCAATAGGATAAACCAGTGGCAAAGATGGCCAGAGCTAACAAAATCCACTTCTTGTTAAAGTCGCTGTTTCCACTGCGTTTATCAATAATTCTTAAGGAGTCCTTTGTTGTCATCGATGGAGCGGACCCCAATCGTAATGGAAGGATTTCATAAGCATTAAGCCCTTACTGGCGCCTGGCTGCAAACTCAGCAGGAGATGGGGTGCTATTGCTTTCAACCTCCTGCGGCGATCGCCAGTCAAGTCAATGAAAAGCCGATCCACGACGGGTGTGACTTTGAAATCAAGCTGAACATCCTGGGCGCCGAGCTTGGTGGGACTGGAAAAGCCGGTTAATAATTTCATTATTGTTTCCGAGGTGTTGCATCGTATGCCTCGGCCCATGGCCCCTAGCAACCGACCAAGGTGCGTTCTGCAAAGGGAGGCATCCGGGGCCACTTGAGTTTTCTGCCGCTTAATGTAGCCGCGTTTGCCCGGACGTGGTGGGCTGCCGGGATGTGCGCCCACACTTGGCGAACTCCGTTAAACTCGTTTTTAATCCCACCCATGCATCGCACTTTCATTCACACTCACGCTCTATCCATTTTGTAACGCATTGCAACGTTTGCAGGGGCTTTCATGTTTTCGTCGATAACGTAAGGTAAAGAAAACTTCCACCGGTCCGTCACGAATCAAACGTGTTTTAGGCTTCTTTTGGAACTTGAGCTTCCGGCCTGGTCTCGCGATGGAAGGTAGCGGTATCGATTTTCAGAGGGGTGTTTCCGTGCGACTGGTGATTTCTTCCGATCGACGAGCGATGGGTCAATTTGTTGCTGAAGCGGCCGCTGCGGAGTTGAATAAGACCGTGGCAGAGCATGGAGAAGCGAGGCTGCTAATCGCGACCGGCTCAAGCCAGTTTGAAGTGCTCGAGGAATTATCAAAACGCAATGATGTGCCATGGCCGGCAATCACTGGTTTTCATCTAGACGAATATATCGGCTTGGCACCCAGTCACCCTGCTTCTTTCTGCGGCTATCTTCGCGAGCGTTTCGTTGATCGAGTGCCACTGAAGCACTTTCACTACTTGTTCGGTAACGGTGATTGCTCGGTGACGATGAGAACGGTCGGCGAGATTCTCACTTCACCGGTCACTGGGCGACCACCGATTGATGTGGCACTCGTCGGCATTGGCGAGAATGGTCACCTTGCTTTCAATGACCCACCGGCTGATTTTGAAACCGACGAGCCATACCTAACGGTCAAATTGGATATGGCTTGTCGCATGCAACAGGTCGGTGAAGGCTGGTTTGCTACCTTGGCCGAGGTTCCCACGCATGCGATCAGTATGTCGATTCGCCAAATCATGCGGTCGTCCATCATCTTTTGTAGCGTGCCGGATGAACGCAAGTCGCAAGCGGTGCGGAACTCGGTTGAAGGGCCAGTCACTCCCCTCGTTCCCGCAAGTATTCTGCAGACCCACCCTCGTGTCACTGTGATTGTGGATCGTTCAGCGGCAAGCCAGTTATCCGATGCAACTAAAAAAATGGCAACGTCGATATGAATGCCGAATTAGCCTCGTTTGTTGACCTACAGGTCAACGGTTATGCAGGTTTCGATTTCAATACGGATTCCTACACGGACGATGAGGTGACCCGTCTTTGCTCGAGATTGAGACGCGATGGTGTCTCGCAGATTCTTGCAACCATTATCACCGCTTCGCCGACTGCAATGCTATCGCGGATCACTCGCGTTGCCTCGCTCATCGAACGAGAACCAATTGTCGCCAATGTGATTGCAGGTATACACGTGGAAGGCCCATTCCTATCCCCGGAGCCTGGATACGTCGGTGCTCATCCCGCCCACCATGTGCGACTCGCGGATACGCACACCGCAGCGCAGTTCGTTGCGGCGGGGAAAGGACATGTCCGTCTGATGACGTTAGCACCAGAAAGGGATCCAGGATTTACAACTACCCGATGCCTCATTGAACAGGGAGTAATCGTTGCAGGCGGGCATAGCAATGCATCGTATTCGGAACTTGAAAATGCGATCGATGCGGGAATGCAGTTATACACCCATTTGGGAAATGGCTGTCCAGGTTTGATGCACCGGCACGATAATATTATTCAACGAGTACTCGCATTCGCCGATCGCATTTCGATTTCTTTCATCGCTGACGGTCATCATGTCACGCCTTTTGCGCTAAAGAACTATCTCAAAGTTGTTCCACGGTCCCATGTGATCATCGTGACCGATGCAATCAGCGCTGCAGGTTTGGGGCCGGGTCGTTATCCACTTGGCGACCAGTTTGTCGACGTGGATGATACCGGCGCAGCATGGGCAGCCGATCGCACGCATTACGCTGGGTGCGCGTCGACGATGAACCAAATGGTTCAGGTGCTTGAAGGAATCGACATTGATGCCGAAACGATCAAACTCTGGACGTCTGACAACCCAAGGCGTTTCTTGGCCAGTCCGCTTGGTTAGTCAAGTGTTCCACGATAAGCGCGATCTAGAATCTGGATGGTGTGGAGGACTGGAATGGCTTGACCGGCTTTTTGTAAGTGCTGTTCGATTTGAATTTGGCAACCAATATTGCCTAACGCGACTAGATCGCACCTCGATTCAAGTAGCGTCGCCGCTTTGCGTTTACCAAGTTCCGCAGCGATTTCAGGTTGGTCAATGTTATACGTCCCCGCTGATCCGCAGCACAAATCGGAGTCGGCCACGTCAACGAGTTCGAGTCCGGGAATGGATTGAAGTAGCTTGCGTGGTGGTTTGCGGACCTTCTGGGCGTGCGCGAGATGACATGCATCGTGATAAGCTACCCGCGTCGACTTAATCGGCCCCGGAGGGATGATGCCGATTTCGTCTAAGTACACGCTGATATCGACAACGCGATTGGAAAATCTTTTCACTTCCGATTCTCGCATCGCCTTTGACTCATTGCCCACCATGATAAGTGGGTACTCATGAAGTCCACTGCCGCATCCAGCTGCTGTCGTGATGATCGGCTCATCGCCGTTGCCAAACGCCTGCAAGTTGACCGCAGCCAGACTAGCTGCATGCTTTGCATCGCCGATGTGCCAGTGCAATGCTCCGCAACAGCCTTGCGACGGTGGTACATGAACGGCAATTCCGTTGCGATTGAGAACTCGAATGGCAGCGGACGTGATATCGGGACGGAGGACCTGTGCAGCGCAGCCAATGTGGAGCATTACTCGCCCACGTTCGGGGCCGATGGCCGGTGAATCCGTAGGAACTCGCTCGGCCTTGGGTAGACTATCAGGGACGAGATCAATCATGGGCCGAAGTGCAACTGGCGTAATCGCTGAAAGCTTGCGGCCAACTTTTCCTAATCTCATCGCGAAACGAAATCGCATGGGATACGGCAATATCCATGACGCGAGTTGGCGGCGCAGGCGACTGGCAAAAGTGCGTAGCGATTGCGTTTTGGATTGGTCGAGTGACCGATATGAGCTGAGCAAATTGCCATACTCGACGCCCGAGGGGCAGTTGGTTTGACAAGCCACACATCCCAAGCAACGATCGATATGGGGCGCCGCATCGGCTGGACTTAGTTTGCCTTCCAGCACTTCTTTCATCAGCATGATTCGCCCTCGGGGCGAGTCTGCCTCGTCACCAAGCACTTCGTACGTGGGGCATGTCGGCAAACAGAATCCGCAGTGAATGCACGTTTCGACGGCGTGCCCCATTGCTTCGCCCCGCGGTCCCAGTTGATCGGTCGGAATTCGATGCAGCATGTCGTCGTCTCAAAGGTGCAGTTTAGTGCAGTGCAATGCAAAGGGCAGGGGAAAGTACCTATCAGGGGCAGCCAACAAAGCGATTGTCGGGATCAAAGGCATGCTTGACGCGGTGAATCATCGAAGCGTTCGGCCGAATACCAATTCGATAGCGAGCGACGTCGCCGGTTAATATCGTGCCCCCAAGTCCAAGCTCCTTCAATGCGTCATCCAATTGCTGGACAGGGCGTTCGTTTGACCATGCGATCCACACGACGTTACCTGCAACGCTGTAGCGGCGCCGAACCGTCAACTCGGATAGCGCAGTGTCGATGGCGATGACACGAGTTGGGGTAATGGGAACTCGGACCAAACGGCAATCGGGCTCCGCGAATGATCCATCGTCAAGCGGTTTCCAGATCGGCGTTGCATCGTCAACAATCCTCAAGGGGAAGGATTGATCGCACTGATCGATGATCCGTGCAATCCGATCGGTTGTCGAATCAAGCGCTGATTCTTCACCGTCGATTCGAATCCACAGCGACCCGTCCGTTGTTAAATCAATGGCTGCTAGGTCTATCGGCGATCGCGAAAGGTGTACTTGGAGTGATACTGCATTCGCAAGTGAGCCCGTATTGATACAGAGAGTTCGCTGGTGAGTTGGTTTTGGGAAAACTTTCAGGGTGACTTCGACAATTGCTCCGAGATATCCAGCACTACCTACGAGTAGTTTGGGTGTGTCGTAGCCGGCTGCGTTCTTGACGACTCGGCCGCCGCCGGTTGCGTCGTTCCCCAATCCGTCGATGAGTCGAATACCTACGATAAAGTCTCTTAGCCCTCCGAAACGAAGGCGCCCTGCACCGCTGAGTCCCGCAGCGACCGTTCCCCCTATCGTTGCACCTTTAGTCGAGAACGGCGGATCAAACGGAAAGTATTGCCCGTGTTCTGCCAAAGCAGTCTGAAGTTCGCTGACCTTCGTCCCCGCCAATGCGGTAATCAGGAACTCCGATGGTTGATGGTCTACAATCCCGGAGATGCCGGTCATAACACACCTCGGCACATCTAGTTCACGCTTGGTCATAGCGGACTTGGTGGATGCACCGACGATTTGTAAACGCGCATGGTCGCCGACGCACTGAATCAGTTCGTCAATGGATTGTGGACGTAGTATGGGTGCTGCGAAAGCATTCACGGCAGACGAACTTTCTACTTGGGGAAGCTCAAAGGTTATTCACGAGAAATGATTCCCGCTTTTTCGAGCGGATGAAGACCGTAAAGTCCGACTGGCTCACCTTCGCCCGTCGGGAACATCTTTCCGCGATTCGCAAGGGTTTTGGGGTCCATCGATTCTCGTAACCTTCGCATCAAGTCAACACTCGCTTCGTCATACATCTCGTCCAGAAACTCGCGTTTTTCTAAACCAACACCGTGCTCGCCGGTAATCGATCCGCCAAGCTCAATACATAATCGCACGATTTCTGCTGCAACCATTTCGGCTTTATGCAGTGCGCCGTCGTTGCGTCCGTCGTACATGATTAATGGGTGTAGGTTTCCATCCCCTGCGTGAAAAACATTAGCGATGACAATGCCGCTTCGAGCGCTGATCTCGCCAATACGGCGAAGCGCGAACCCGAGTTTTCCCCGCGGGACCACGCCATCTTGAACAATGAAGTCGGGACTGATTCGACCGACGGCTGAGAAGACGCTTTTGCGCCCGGTCCAGATTGCGTAACGAGCTTGTGCATCCTTTGCTACTTCAATGGACACTGCGCCGCTTTGCCTAAATAATTCCTCGAGCCGCGGTTTGTCAGCGTTGACTGATTCGATCGCCCCATCGAGTTCGACGATTAAAACGGCTTCACAGCCTTGTGGATAGTTTGCACCGACCGCCTCGTGCGCTGCTTTCATGGCGATGGCATCCATGATTTCCATCGCCCCGGGCAGTAAACCCGCGGCGATGACAAGCGCCACCGCATGACCTGCATCCTCGACCGATGCATAGCCAGCCAAGACGCAAAAGTAAGACTCCGGCGGTGGAACAAGGCGAACCGTGATTTGCGTCGCGACGCCCATCGTCCCTTCACTACCGCAGAACAGCCCCATCAAGTCTGCGCCTTCGCCTTCGAGGCTTTCCCCGCCAATCGAAATGATCTCACCATCTGCGAGTACGACGCGCGCACCGAGGATATGGTTGCTGGTCATGCCATACTTGAGGCAGTGCGCCCCGCCAGAATTGAACGCGAGATTGCCACCGATGGAACAGACTTGAAGGCTGCTTGGGTCGGGAGCATAGTGCAGGCCCACGCTTGCGGCCGCTTTCACAAGTCTTGCCGTGATCAATCCCGGTTCAACCACAGCGATTCGATTGCCAGCATCGAGGCGCAGTACACGATTCATCCGATTCATGGCGATCACCAATCCGTCGGCAATCGGCACGCTACCGCCGGAAAGGCTCGTTCCGCTCCCTCGGGCAACCCATGGAACGTCGTTTCGGTAACACCAACGCACCGCAAACGCGACGTCGTCCTCGGAATTGGCGACGACAACCGCGCGAGGTCGCGCCGAAAGTGCGGTCACACCATCCGACTGAAATGCCGTCATCGACGCGTCGGACGTGATCAGTCGGTCGCCAAACTTCGTACGAAGCTCACTGAGGGAATCAGACATGAATGGAATGGGGCAAGTAGTTGCGGACACGTCATCGGCGGTAAGTAAATTCATTGCAACGTGGATGTCGTATTGTACGTGAAATTTGCGTCCAAGGGCTTGCCCTTAACACAAATCGGCTCCGTGATCCCTTCGTGGATCCGCTTTTCGTATACCTTCGCAGGCTAGGCAGCTCACCTGACCGCTGGTGATTCGTTATCATCACAGTTGCCTACGGCCCGAACGGCGAGCCGGGCGGATCGTCAACCAATCGTGTGGATGGCATGCAATTCCCTTGTCCAACCTGTAATGCCACGTTGGCGCTTCCCGATGAGTCGGGGGGGCGTAAAGCGCAGTGCCCTAGTTGCCAGGCCGTTTTTACTGTTCCCGCAGTAAACGCCGCTTCGAATGAAAATGTTCGAAACATAAGTCCTGCAATCATCTACCCGGATCGCAAAGATGCAGTTGCCTGCCCGGGATGTGACAAGCTGCTGGCGTTCAATTCGGCGACTGCTGGCCATGTGATGATCTGCCCGTCGTGTCAGCGACGCGTGCAAATGCCGACAGCTGCTCAGATGGACCGCTCACGACCGCCCATCGTGGACCGGACTTTGACCGACCCAGGAAGCCAGTATGCTGACCCGCAAGCTCTGAGCGGTAACGCCTCTCCGGAGGTGCTACGAGGGCCTTTCGTTCCACAACGGAGTAACGACCCCTATGCCTTCGGTTCGCTCTCGCTTGACGCAGGTAGTTCTGGAAAATACGACGTCCCCGGATGGTTTTTGATTGGTGTATCCTCGTTTCACCTCATGTTTGATCTCTTATGGTTCGGTTTGGTGCTGCTGGGACTGTTGGCGGAACCAATCGATCAAGAGGCGGTTGTTGGTTTTGTTTTTTCCTTTTTCTGGTTTGGTCCTAGCGCTCTAGCTCACTCGTTGTCATTGTTTGCGGGGTGGAAAATGACCAGACGCACTTCGTTGACGCTAGCGCGTACTGGAGCGATCTTGGCGATCATTCCCTGCGGGTTTTGCAATATTCTCAGTCTCCCCGTCGGTATCTGGGCTACTGTGGTTTTGTTTGGTGAACGCGCGAAAATTGATTTTCAAGAATCGTGACAATCGCCTACGGGCGGGGTGCTACCGCGGTTCGTGACGGTTCAGATCGCAACAAACCGCCCTCGCTGCTTGTCGGCCTGAATTTGAATGGGGAAGTCGAAAAGGTCGCTTAGTGTTTCATTGCGCAAAAGTTCTTCCCGCGTACCTGTGGCATGAACTCGCCCTCTCTTCAGCAAAATCACATTCGAGATTTGCGAGATGATCTCCTCGACGTGGTGAGTCACCAACACGATCGTGGTCCCGGAATTGGCAAGGACTTCCAACTGATCTAAGAAGTAGTTTCTTGCACCAATATCGAGTCCAGTTGTCGGTTCATCCAGAACGATAGCTTTGGGGCGATGAATGAGAGCGCGCGCGATGAGGACTCGACGTCGTTCGCCAGTAGACATCGTCGCAATCGATTGCTGTTCCAGCTCGGAAGCGTCAATTCTGGCAAGGGCTTCGCGAGCAGCGTGAATCGAGTCTTTTCCAATGCTGCTGATATGACTCACAAGACGCACACCGTCCAAGCCCGAAAGGACCGCCTGAAGCCCTGACATTCGTCCGCTTCTAGGTGATGCAAACTCGTTATCGAGTTCTCCGCTTACGATGCCAAGTCTCGTCCGTAGTTCCGCGATATTCCATGTCGATTGGCCAAAGATTCGCACGATTCCACTCTGGCCATCATCGATCGACGGATAGAACTGCCGCATCAGGACTTTGAGGAGCGAAGATTTACCAGAGCCGTTTGGGCCCAAGATAACGGTGTGGACATTCGTCGGTATCGATAACGTTACGTGATCGAGTATGCGATGGTGACCTCTTACGACAGTAACGTCTTCTAGCTCCAAAAGAAGCGGATTCGGTGACGAGTCGATTCTTTGTGGAATCATTCAGTTTCAGCGACCCACTGGACGGCATCCGCGACGACGTACCCTTTCGTGCCCTCATTTGACAAGACGACAACGGCAGGCTTATCGGCTTCGAAAACGAAAGCTCCGAGGTTCACGAAATGAGACTCGCCCACGGGCTCTCGTTGATCGATGCGAAAAACATCTTGCCCCGTTGCGTGTACCACCATGACAGGAACCGACGAGGCTCGATTTGCGTTCGATGGATAGGAGACTCCGACGCGGTATTTGCCTGCTTTGGGGAGCTTGGTTTCAAATCGAATGGAACTAACGGTCGACTTTTCGTTGCCATCGTGGAGATAGGCAGTGGCGATGAATTGATCTGATGAAGTGCTGGACACCCAGTGACCCGTGCGCGTCGCATGGGTATCGTCGATCACGACTCCTGGAAGTGAAGCGACGCGAATGTTGCCATCGTTGGATGAGTCGTACTCAAGCACCTGGCCGGAATGAAGCAACCTCTCTCTTACGGCTTGATAGGGAACATCCTGAACTGGACAGTTTCGATCGATCGCGAGTGTAGCGACAGTCGCTGCTGATTCTCCAAGAATCATGAAAACGGGCTCCATCCGAATCGAACCGTACGCTATGTGAGAACTGGATAAGCAAACGGGCACCAAGAGATTTGCAACTTCGTTCCTTTTAGGCAAGATCGATCCAAGTGCGATCTGATAAGGCCCTGATGTCGAAACCCCAATGTCACCTTCGTTTTGGACAAATCCTTCAGCGGTTACATAACGCTGAACGTTATGTGAATCCATCGTGTAAGAGCCCATGCCAATCGGCTCAGGGGTGTCACGTTGCTTTAAAAGTTCATTTTCAGTCATCACATACTTACCAATCATTCGGCGTGCTTCACGAATATAGAGTTGATGAGGCCAGTTGCCGTTGTCCTTGAACTCGTCTTTGGCCAAACCCCAATGACTCATTGCTTCACGGACGTCTGCAGGCACGGTGTCATCGTTGCTTAGAAAGTACATCAGGCCTTGCTGGTATCGCTTGTGTTCCTCGATGATTTCACGACGTCGTTGATAACTTGCCTCGGGATAGTCGTAGTTGGCTCCGATAAAGTCGGTGCTTACCGGACCGTGGTTGTTCGTGTCCGTCTTTGAATTAGGAATCATGTCAAATTTCGCAAAAGCCTCGCGCCAGCCGGCATCGAGTACGCGTCGGAGCAATTCATAACGCTTGGAGTCGTATTGCGGTGGCTTCGGAAACGGAAGCCGATTGGGTTCATGGTTCGTCAGGCACATGCGAAAGCAATAAGCCTGCACACGATGGTCTGCCGAACCATATTCGCCGGGAGGATCTGGACTGATCAACGGCAGCAGTCCGCTTGCAATGTCTCCAGGTACGACGAAGGGGCTAATGCCCTTGGGCAATACGCCGAAGTGATGACCGTGGTGCAATACTCCGGTTTGGACCCCATTCCATTTTTCATTGTATTGAGAAGTCGATTCACGCCCGACATGATAGCCAACGCCGGCGGCCGCCATTAGGTCGCCCTCGTACGTGGCATCGATAAAAACCGATGCCGTAATCTCAATGCCACCAAGTGTCCGAATGGATTGTATTTTTCCATTTTGAAACGTGACGCCTGATTCTCGATCGAGCCATTGTTCGCGAAGAACGACGACTCCTACCTCATCGACCCATTCGTCAAAGATCGACTCTGCAACATGCGGTTCAAATATCCACATCGTTCGATGCGTCCCGTCGATCGCCTCGGTGCCTTGGCCGCGATTTCCAAACGATTGACGCGCCTGCCAATTCCAAGCGGATGGATCATCGTAATGCTTCCAAACGCGATGGTAGAATTCTCGCGCCAAACCGCCAATCACGGCCTTATTCCCCGTATCGGTCCATCCAAGGCCTCCGCTCGATAATCCGCCCAGATGCTTGTCTGGCGAGACGATGATTACACGCTTGTTTTGTCGCCTCGCTTCCACCGCTGCGGTCACTGCCGCGGAGGTCCCTCCGTAAATGGCAAGATCTGCACGATATTGCTTTACCTCCTCGGCGAAGGACAACGGATGCGGAATACCCTGTGCCAAAAGATACGCGATCGCAAAAGTGAATAGGAAGGGCGACGTGCGATTCATAGCGGAAAACTGGTCCATCCGGGTTTGTCGTGGATTCGGTAGAATTCTCCGCCAAGGAGAACCACTATGCAAGACAAAGAACTGTACCAACAAATTCTTGGACTTTCTTCGCCCTGGACTGTTGCTGATGTGCAACTCGATCATGTTGCCC
>JANOBM010000263.1:0-23630 GCA_031411655.1 Planctomycetaceae bacterium | reverse complement strand
CATCGCGTTGCACCTGGCGACCAATGACTTCGAAGCGATCTTCCACGGCGCGAAAGTCGCCTTGCAATGTCTTCAATAGATCGACAGCCGTGTAGAAACGCTCGCGAATCTGTGCGGGGTGATAGATTTCGACTCTACCGCCAGATTGCACGGACTCAATCTCAGCATCAATTCGCGCACGCTCAGCCAACAAGTCCTGAAGGCGACGATCAGGATCGGGGCAAGCGCCACGCACCAAATCAACCAGGGTGTCGATTACCAGACGCAAACGACTCTCGGTGCCGACCAGACGAGTGTCACGCGTTAGTGCACTTTCGACAAAACGAATGGCGTCTTCGCTGTAGCGAGTTAGTTGGTAATGAGCCCCCGAGGAATCAGCGGGAAGAAAACGCCGCAGCCATCCCGAGTCCGACCATTCACGCAAGTAGCGGTCGGCTGGCCCTAGCAACACGCCACGTTCTTCGTCATGCAACTCGTCTTGAAAACACTTCAGCCGATGGAGCAGTTCATCGTGAGCATACGCGGATGCTGAATCCTCCTTTTTGCCTTTGAAGGTCTCACGCAAGAAATGGATAACGTAGGCCCCCGAGTCGGCTTTCAGCAAGCGAACCGTGGGCGAGGAATCCAAGAACGAGATGACGGAATCAAGGGGCATGGCTGCCAGTGTAAACGAAACAGCCCCCCTGTTGGCATTTTGCGAGGTTCGCCTTGTTTTCGAATCCTGACCGCTCTTTGTTTGCGATTCAAGTTCGCTCGCAACGCTCCCCATGAACGCAAGCAGTTAACCCAGCGGTTGGGTAGTTTGGCGTCGGGTTCGGTGGGTCGGAAGCAATCGGCGTTGTAACAAGCAACCCCTTATCAACTAGAGAGCGCGATAGTTCGCGGTCGAAAATACCGTTTAGACGGAAGCAACAACCGGAAAACCTGCCCGCGGTAAGAACGGCGAGAGCGCGGCAAACGAGGGCCAGAAAATCGAAAACGCTCAAAACATTGGGGATTTTGACGATTGAGTCGTCGCGAAAGAAAACCTCTCACTCTGCGAACTGGCGGGTGGCCTAAAGTTCGCAGGATGAGACGAGTACGCCCGGCGGGATTCGAACCCACAACCTTCGGCTTCGGAGGCCGACGCGCTATCCAATTGTGCCACGGGCGCTGACGTCTGTTCCCATCGTCACTAACTTCCAACAACCTGAGTCTAACGACATCCATGCTGACTCGCTAGCGTGATGCCCAGCACTACCTATTCCTATAGGCTCCACGTGACTCGTGAGATCGATCACGGTCATGGATAGCCACAAGATACTTTTCGCATAGCAAACTCACGACTTTTGAATCGCTTCTTTGTACCCACTCGCGTTCATCAAAAAGTAAACGCCAAGGATGGTCCCCAAAGGGAAACTTAGTAAATAGAGAACGGATACCACTTGGCAACCGATGATGCCCCAGACTTTGCGCATCAAGCCGCCAATTCCGGCGATGATGTTGGTCAATGCATAGATCGGTGCAACGATAAAAACGGCGAAGGGGACTTTCGCTTGGATCTCGCTGGGTAAAAAGAACAAGGCGACGCTACCAATCAGGTAGAGAGCGCCAAAGAATATGTAGAGAATGCACACGGCCTTCATATTTCGCATCATCGACGCTTGGCTGTCGGATGATCGCTGAGTCGTCGGCTTCGAACCCGACGCCTTCGCTCTACTGCCTGGAGGTGTCGCCGCGTCGCGGTAAGCCGCAAGCGGATCAGTCTTTTTTTTCTTGTGTCCATCACCATCCGCGTTTTTCTTCTTTGTCGTCATGTCGCCTGCGGTCAGTTCATCGAACAACGATGAGACCTCCGCATGACTAACCCCGAATGCGCCTGGCGAAGCGTTTGAGGGAGCCTTGGCTGCACCAGATCGGCCTTGTGCGGCCCCAGCAACTCCTGGGCTGCCAGGCGGACTAACACCAGGCGGACTAACTCCAGGCGGACTAACACCGGGCGGCTTCGCGGTGGCAGGCCTATTCAAGGGCGGTGAGGACGACTGAACAGGACTAGGCGTTCTACCAGTCGCCGCTGGGGCTGTAGCGGCTGGGGCTCGTGAGGTTGTAGGTTTGCCAGCGGGAGATTGAGCGGCCTGGGATGAGGCTCCACCTGACGGCGCGGCGGCGGGTGCCTGTAAAACATTTCCGCACGGACATTTAACCTTTTTTCCTGCAAGGTTGTCGCCAACTTGAAGCGTTTTTCCGCATGATGGGCAGCTAATTTGCATGAAAGCGTCTGAAGATTGACCGAAGGAACCGTTTTATTGCGTCCGCCCTTAGAGGTTAATGACAACCTCGTTCCGCTGCAAACGAAGGCATCGACACCCGATCAAGGATCGAGCTGCCGAATTTGATGTTTTTAGGAAAAGGCACTGTCGATGCGGATCTGGGCATTCCAGTGGCATGTGAGACGGTGGCGAACGCAAACGCCGCCTCGTTCCACGAATTGGGCGAAACCGCCAGGAGGAAGTTGGGTTACAATAGCGTGCCAGGCGGACGGACGCTTGGAACCTTTGTCTCCTGAACCTTCCTGCATGGCGAAAAATGCACCCATCTTCTTCCATTCGATCGCTTCCCACGACTTGCCCGCGAAAACTGCATCGGTCTCCTGTCCCGGCTGCTTTCACACTTCTTGAACTGCTGCTAGTCCTCGCGATTTTGGTGGTTCTTGGTGGAATCGTGCTCGTAAACTTCACCGGTGCCCAAACCGATGCGAAAGTCAATGCAACTCAAACCCAGCTCAATGCGCTCAAGCAATCGGTCCAATACTTCCAAATCCGTATGAATTCGCTGCCACAGGCGTTGGAAGAATTGAAAGACGGCCCCAGCGACGCATCGAAAAAGGCGAAGTGGACCGCACCGATCATCACCGAAATCCCCAAAGACGCCTGGGGTAATGAAATCAGCTATTCCGCGAAAGGAAACAGTTACGAACTTCGTAGCGGTGGTATTGACGGTAACCTGAACACGGACGACGACATCATCGTATCAGGCTAATGGGGATATGTCGGACTCTTCCCTACGCTTCCAGACTGTCCGCGCGGCTTCGCCGCCCGTCGACACGCGAAACGGCTTTACGCTGATCGAGTTGCTTTTGACGCTTGCGATTTTGGTCAGCATTGCGGCCATGGTGGTTCCATCGTTCGGAATCCTCCTGGCTGACCGGCGGCTGTTGCGAGCAGGCGACCAAATCCGTGCCGAAATGATGCAAACGCGGTTACTGGCGATGCGAACGGGTCGCACCCAAATGCTGCAGCTTCGGGCCGGGACCGGAGAGGTACGAGTAAAGGCATGGTTCGACATGAATGACATGACCGAAGCAATCGATCAAACCGGCGCTTCATCCGCATTGCTGACCGGCGGCAACGCGACTCCCGGCGCGCTTCAATCCACCACGCTTGACGAGCCAGCGCGCTCCATCGAACTTCCTCCTGACGTGCTTGTTGGAACGACGACGGTTGAATCGACCCAGCGCAGTTATGTCGTCGACACGGCGGCGTTAAGCGAGTCCGTCGAGGGTTGGAGTCAACCACTGCTATTCTATCCGGACGGGACGACAAGCACTGCAGCTTTGACGTTCACTCAGTCCGACGCGGGGAAGGTAATCGTCGTGATTCGCGGCTTGACGGGGGAGGTGATTGTCAGTGAAGTGCTGCCACCGGATGCCGCTGGGGGTGGGCCTTCATGATTCGCGACCAGTACTGCGTCATCAAGCCTCCATCTCACCCTCGTGGTTTTTCGATGCTTGAAATTCTGCTCGCGCTTGCCATCTTGGGAGGAGCACTTGCAGTATTGTCGCAGATCGTAGGAACGGGTGCCGATTCTGCCAGTTCGGCGAGAGACTTGGCAATCGCAAGATTAATTTGTCAAGCAAAGCTGGCAGAGACATTAATAAGCGGCCTCACACCGGTGACAATCCCCAGTTCACCGGTTAGTTCTCCCGATTCGTCTTCGTCGACGAACTTTCTCTATGCGGTCGCAGTCGCCCCCGCGTCACTTGACGGGATGCTAGCGATTCGCGTTTCGGTACAAGCTGAGGATCCCAATGGCGGTCCGCCTATCGCGAACTATTCGTTGACCCGGTGGATCATCGATCCGGCGCTGGGGCTTGAAGAGGCGGAAGCGGAAGCGAAAGCGGCAAAAGAAGCCGAAGCCGATGCAGAAACTGCAGGAGCAACGTAATGTACAAAAAACACGCGTTCACACTGCTCGAAGTCGTTTTGACACTATCGATGGCGGTTGTCTTGATGACACTTGTCGGCGCAACGCTTCAGTTTTACGCCACCAATATGAACGTCCGGGATACCGACGTGAGACGCGTCCACCTTGCGTCATCCATTTTGCAAATGGTGACCGATGACCTCCGAGCATCGCTTTATGGATCCACCTTTGACGCATCAACTCTTGAAACTTTCTTAGCTGCTTCGGGACAAAGCCAAACGGAGACTGCAGGAGCTGAACTCGACCCAGCAGCCGCCGAAACACTTGGAACGGCGTCCGCTGATGATACGGCAGAGGACGCCAGTGCAACCGAATCGCCCGATCTCGTCGCCTCAACAATGACTCTGATAAAGCCAGGGCTGATCGGCAATCAAAATCAAATTCAATTCGACATCAGTCGCCTGCCACGATTGGAAAATTGGACGCAGGCCATTGCATCACAGTCCGGCGTCTTGACCGATGTGCCGAGCGATACAAAAACGGTCACGTATTACGTTCAGCCACCTGGGACCATTGCCGGAGTGCTGGATCCGATCCAAGGCTATCTACCGACAGCACAATCCGGAGGAGCTACGGTCACCAGCGGCGGCCTCGTGAGAAGGGAGTTAGATCGCGCTGCAAGCAAATGGGCCATTGAAGCCGGCGGGCTCACGGGGTTGATGATGACAGGCGATCTCATCGCGACCGAAGTCTTGGCAATTGAGTTTGGCTACTTTGATGGGACAGTTTGGCAAATTGCTTGGAACAGCGATTCTCAAGAAGCCATGCCAAAAGCGATTCGGGTAAAAGTAACGATCAGCGATGAAACAGCAACTTACGATGTGGATTCATTGGCAATCGGATTGACCCCCGGCTCTCGGACCTTCACACATATCGTTCAGCTACCTGTCGGTATGTCGCAAGCGTCTTCAAGCGAATCCGAAACGACAGAGACGGGAACCGCGGCTACCGATGGTACCGCCGGGGCGGCTGGCTCAGCCACCGGTGCTGCAGGCGGTGCAGGAACCACTGGAACGGGAACATCTCCATGAAACGCAAGCGTCGTGGTTTCTTTTTGATCATCGTTCTTGTGGTGATAGTGGTCGCTACCATGGCAGCCTATTCGTTTACAGAAACGATGTTGGCCTACGATGAAGCGACGCATTTATCGGGCGATCGCGTTCAAACCCAAGCCGCAGTTGACTCGGGCCTTGAAGCAACAAGGATGATCCTCGCTCAAACAGCTGAAATACGCGACTCGTTCGGCGGCGTCAAAGAGAACCCAGCATTATTTCAAGCGGTGAATATCGTTGCGATGCAAGATGGCGGCCGCGCATGCAACTTTTCGATCATCGCACCAGGCATGGACGAAACGGGGCGATTGGGCGGTATTCGATTTGGACTCCAAAACGAGTCGGCTAGGCTGAATGTAAATGCGTTGATCACGCTCGAAAATAATTCCGCTGGACTGCTTCCCATCCTCGCTCTAGCTTCGACCACTGGAACGGATTCGGCAGCCACAGAAGAGCTGGGGAGCGATAACATTGCATCGTCACTTTTATTCGCCTTACCCGGTATGTCCACGGATACAGCGGATTGCATTCTTGACTGGCTCGATGAAGACGATGATCCACGACCCTTTGGTGCTGAAGTGGAATACTACTCGACGTTGCCCACACCGTATGAACCCGCCAATGGACCCATCAACAGCGTTGAAGAGTTACTGCTTGTACGTGGCGTTACTCCTTCCTTGTTGTTCGGTGTGGATGTCAATCGCAATGGGGTCATCGATGCGTCAGAACAACAATCAACCATCGTTGATATTAACGCCGTTTCATCGTTGGGCTGGTCAGCTTATATCACTGTCCATGGCCTTGAATCGAACCGCAAACGCGATGGTTCCGAACGAATCGATATCAATCAAGATGACCTCGAAGCGTTGTATGAAGAAATTGAGCCGGTAGTCGAGAACGCCGATTATGCAACTTACATCGCCGCCTATCGTGTCTATGGTCAACCGCTTAACTCACTGACATCGCTAGTGTCAGGACAAGCGTCAGGCGCATCGGGTCCCGCATCCAATAACTCCGGTGGGTCTAGTGGCAACGCTGGGGCCAGCGGTACCGGGGGGCAAGGATCGACCAACAAGGGATCGAGTGGCACGACCGGTGGCAGCAGCTCTGGTGGCGCACGGATTCCCTGGACTGCCGAGGCTTTTGAACAGATTGACCTGACGGGCGGTGGGGGAACAAAACTATCGCAAGTGCTCGACCTAGTGGATTCCACGGTCGTGATTCAAAATGGTAACAATTCCGTCACCTACATGTCGCCGTTCACTTCCGATCCGGTGCAAATGGCACTCTACATGCCGCTTTTAATGGAAAACTTTTCAACACAAGCCTTTGAAACCATGCCGGGGCGAATCAATATTAATGATTGCCCGGCGGAGTTACTGCTAGGAATACCTTTGCTTGATGAGTTGACTGCGAATGCGATCATTGAAGCAAGGGCCGAACCGAGCGATAGCGAAAATCGTCTTTACGAAACGTGGCCGCTTGTCGAAGGCATCGTCACCATCGACCAGATGAAATTGTTGATGCCGTTGGTGACTGCAGGCGGCGACGTGTTCCGCGCTCAAGTCGTCGGTTATTACGAAGGTTCCGCTTCGTCAACCCGCGTTGAAGCGATCATTGACGCAACGACGCTGAACCCGAAAGTAATTCACTATCGCGATTTATCGCACTTGGGCCGAGGCTTCGATCAAGCGGTGCTGGGGCTTCGCAATGTAGCCTCCGCCTCGGCAGGATTATGAAATGAGAAAGTTGGATTGAATGGCAAATTTAATTGCACTCGATTGGGATACTCATGAGCTGCGCGCGGTTGTGGCTCGAAGTTCGTCAACGGGAATCACCGTCACCGATGCGGTTTCCGTTTCGGTATCGGATGACAGCGTCGAGTCGTTAACCACGGCGATTCGAAAACTGATTGAGGAGCGAGGCTTAACGAAGGCCAAGCTCCGCGCATTGGTCACGATCGGCCGTGGGAAAGCAGAGCTGCGCCAACTTAATTTGCCACCGGTTCCCGAGAATGAACTTCCGGACATGGTTCGGTTGCAGGCCGTTCAAACGTTTGCTGCCGTTGGGGAAACCACAGTCGTCGACTTCCTGCCACTACCTAGTAGCGATGAGACCACATCGGTACTTGCTGCCGCCGTCGCCCCAGCAACGATCAAGTCGGTAACAAGTGTGATTGCAGCGGCTGGACTAGAACTCGGCAGGATCGCCCTGCGTCCCGTTGCAGCGTCAGCCCTTTATCAAATCGCGACCAATCAAAAACAAAGTGTCGACGACTCATCGATCGTTGGCGACGTCGTATTAGTGGATTTGCTTGCCGATGACGCCGAGATTGTGGTACTTCGCGGACGGCGAGTCATGTTTGTTCGTACCGTTCGACTGCCACCCGAGTCGTCCGAGCGACCGGCACAAGTCGCGGGAGAACTTCGGCGGAGTTTGATGGCGTGCGGTATCAACACGTCGAGCACTTCTCAAAAAGTCATCATCTGGGGTGATGCGAAAACGCATGATGCCGAATGCAAGAAACTTGCGGAGTCGCTCGGCTGCCGTGTCCGTACGATCGATCCCCTCTCGTTAGTGCAGGTCGATGCAAAGCAAAACGCGATCAAGGTGACCGATGCTGAGGGACGGATGCATACCGGTCGGTTGGCCCCACTGATCGGCCTTCTTGTCGCCGATGCGAAAGCGGACGGGGCGTCCGGATCGCCTTTTTTGGTGGACTTTGTCAACCCGCGCCGTGCGGTCGTGGTGCGAAAGGATCACCGCAAGCCGATCCTGATCGGTGCGGCTGTCGCAGTAAGTGTTTTGGGTGCTGGTTACCTTTCCTGGTCGAAACTACGCACCCTCGACGAACAAATAGAAAATCGGGAGGTTGAAATTGTTTCACTCAAGCCTCAAGTCGCCATTGCTCAGACAAGTATTGATCGCACGGAACTCGTTGATAAGTTTCTTGATGGCAACGTGATTTGGCTTAACGAACTTCACCGCATCGCGAAGCAAATGCCACCAGCTAAAGACTCGATTCTAAAGTCGGTAAGTGCGGTCACACCACCTCGTGAAGGAGGTGGTCGGGTAACGCTAGGAGGAGCAGCAATATCACCAGTCATTGTCGATGAACTTGCCTCTTCGCTTCGAGATGAGACTCACGTTGTATCAGGAACGGGCGCAAGCGATCTGGGAGACAAAGAAACGTATCGCTGGGGGTTTCGTGAAACCGTCATCGTTGGCCCCGCATCTGTTCGGGAGCAACGGTACACCGCGCTAGCGGCACTTCGCGATACGGAGGCCGCCGCTTCCTCGAAACCGGTGTCCGACGACCAGTCGCAAAGACAACAAATTGCCGTACCCACACCATCGTTACCCATGGATGTGAAGCCGACAACGGCAGCGCGTCCCACTTCGGTAGCACCACCGGCCGCCGCCGAGGTTTCTGTAACGGAAAAAACTGAATCGGAGACGACGCCTGCTTCAAGCGGAACCTCAACGGAAACGCCGGGAACGGATTCCGATGCTTCGATTCAGCCCACCACAGGAGTGGCAATCGATGATGACTCGACGAACGGCAAGCCGCCTACGGAGTTGCCACGGAACGATGCCACGTCGATCCAAGAAGGAGGTGCAAAATGACTCCGAGAGAAAAGATTCTTGCCATTGGTGTTGGTGGCGTCGTCGTATTGGCCGGATGCCAGTGGGCATATAGCAAATACGTCAATGCGGTTAATACGCGTGAGACAAGAATCGCGTCACTGGACAACCAGCTTTTCGAAGCGCGGGATAAGCACTTATTGGGTGCGATTGCAGATCGCCAAATGGGCGATTATCTCGTCCGCTCGCTCCCCAACGATCCCGAACGGGCTCGCGCCGAATACATGCGATGGCTTTACGACACGATCACCATCGTTGAACTACGAGATGCTGCGGTCACCTACGTGAATGCGATGCCAGTTGGTGACCTGTATGACCGCTATGGGTTCAAAATAAGCGGGAAGACAGACGCGAGGGGATGGCTCGAACTCATGCACGCATTTTATAGCAAAGACTATTTGCACCGCATCTCCGAACTTACCGTGCGCCCGGCGCGGGAGGGTGGACTTGCAATCGACCTGACTATCGATGCGATTGCGTTGCGCGCTGCCGCGCCTGATGCCGCTGCTCCCACAACCGTTTCGCCTTTGGTGCAGAATTTTCAAACGTACGCCGACTCGATACTGAATCGCAACTTCTTCTCGGGGCCTAATCAAGCGCCTGAATTCAAAACTCCCGAGCGATTGACACTGAATTTGGGGTCGCCGTCGTCGCTCAGCTTCCTAGCCGAAGACGCTGAAAAGGATGCAGTACGCTACGAAGCAGTCGGCGAATTTCCCGAGGGCCTTGAGCTTGATGGGAAGAGCGGTTCGATTCAATGGGCACCGAAGGAACTTGGTAGTTACAAGTTAACTGTGAAAGCAACTGATAACGGCTATCCACCGCAAAGTGTCGAGCGTCAATTTGAACTCGCGGTCGTCGAACCGCCACCTCCACCACCGGAATCAAAGGCCGACCCAGGTTTCGATGACTCGACTCAAACCGTCCTGACGGGCTTGGTAAAGGGCGGGGGCGATTGGACCGCGTGGCTCAAGGTAAAAACGCGAGGCGAAACGCTAAAGTTGCGACCCGGTGATCGGTTTGAGATCGGAACTCTGCAGGGCACCGTCATTGACGTGAATCAGCGATTTGTGACTCTTGAGATCGACGGTAAAAAGTTTGAGCTGAAACCACTTGGCGTTTTGTATGACGCCGCCAACGGTGCGAAGGAAAAAGTGCCGCCTAAGCCTTAAGCCCTGCTCCCCGTGAGTCTTTGACGGACTTCCGGCGAGCCCAATGAAACGAAAACGAAAAAGCCTCGCCGAAAACCGGCGAGGCTTTGCGTTGGTAGATACGGAAACCAAGGGTACGGAAACGATACGCCTTAGGTACCGAACTCAGGGCGTCGACGGCCCAGTTGTTCTTGGAGCCGGCTCACAATCGCACTGTGCATTTGACTCACCCGAGACTCTGATAGATCCAGCGTCGCGCCGATTTCCTTCATCGTCAATTCTTCGTAATAGTAAAGGATAATGATCAACCGCTCGTTACGATTGAGCCCTTTAGTAACAAGCTTCATCAAATCCGTTTTTTGGATTCGGCGAGTGGGGTCTTCACCCTTTTTATCTTCAAGGATGTCGATCTCGCGGACATCCTTGTAACTGTCCGTTTCGTACCACTTTTTGTTGAGCGAAACGAGTCCGACGGCGTTTGCATCGGATTGCATTTTCTCAAGCTCATGGATGGGAATTTCCATGTAAGCAGAGAGTTCTTGATCAGTCGCTTGACGACCAAACTTTGTTTCCAAATGTTTTTTAGCTTCGTTGAGCTTGCTTGCTTTACTTCGAACCAAGCGCGGGACCCAGTCCATCGTACGCAATTCATCTAGAATCGCTCCACGAATTCGAGGCACGCAATAGGTTTCAAATTTTACGCCGCGCTCAAGATCAAACGCATCAATGGCATCCATCAAGCCGAAGATTCCTGCGCTGATCAAATCGTCTAGCTCAACTCCATCAGGCAAGCGTTGCCATATTTTCTCGCCGTTATAACGAACGAGTGGCATATAACGCTCAACCAATCGGTTTCGCATCGGCTCACGCTCGGGAGAGTCCTTTGGCATGTCGCGAAAGGTTGCCCAAACTTGCAGAATGTCTTCATCAGGTGTGACGGTTAATGCCATCCGATCCTCCGTGATCAAACCGTTCGTTATCCAGGTCTAACCAGCCATCATTGGCCGATTGAGCCTGGGTTCATTTCTTAATTGCCGCTCGTCGCTCCCGCTCTTCGCGGTACCAAGCAACTCGTCGGCGGTAATCGAGTTCTAAATTCGTCCGAACCAAGTGATCAGCAATTGCACCGACGATTCCTCCCAAAAGTGAGAAAACGACAAGGGCAACAACCGAATCGACTGCAACCGTCGATACATAACCGTTTTGCACCGCACCCCGACATGCCACCAATGCCATGGCGGTCGCACCGAGTGCAAGGGCGTACGAACGATGCATCTTCGTTGCCGTCCTACTTCATACGAAACATGAACCTTACTGGGCCTCGCGGCCTAGACGTTCCTTTTCGAGAATCACTCAAGTGCGTTTCGAAAATTACGTGGTAACTCATATTTCGTATCGTCGCTTCTCTCCTCGTCGGTTCACTGTTTTTCTACGGAATGTCTTAACAATTATTCTTCGATGCGATCGTCAATGTCAGGCAGCGCGATTTGTCCCGACGTACTTACCCAACATCCTTCCGCTAACCGGTAAAGTGAGCAACGATCTCGTCAAGTACTCTGCACTGGCTGATTGAATGTCGTCAGGGACGTGCTGACCGTTGGTCATGTAGCTGATGGGAAGTCCTCGCCCATACAGGGCCGAAAGAGGGACTGCGGTTTGGATCGTTTCGTCGAGCTTGGTGAGTATGACCGCAGTCGGGCGTATCGGCGAAAAACCATCAAAGATATTTTGAATGGTTTCACGACTACTCGTCGCACTGATTACTAAATGAATCTCGTCAGGGCCAGCGGCATGTAGCATCGTACGAAGCTGAGTGATCCTTGCATCACTTCGCGGACTTCGACCAGCGGTATCGACAAGAACAAGATCAACGTCGGCAAGTCGTTCAAGCGCCCCAGCCATCTGCTTGGGGTCTTCCACTACTTCCATCGAAAGGTCCATGATTTCGGCGTAGGCCTGGAGCTGCTGAACGGCTGCAATACGAAAAGTATCAATCGTGATCAGGCCAACTTTGCGTTTCGCTTCCAGGCGGAACCCTGCTGCTAGTTTCGCGACGGTCGTTGTTTTTCCGACCCCCGTTGGTCCGACCAACGCAACCACGCGACGCCGACCCACTGGGACTTCAATCGGATTTGCCATCACCAAACCCCGGGCCACGGTCCGGCGCAAACAATCGATCCACTCTCCAGTCGCTACACCACCTACCAGCGATGCGCCAAATCCGTGCGTCTCCGCAATCCATTTCTCTGCGATTGGCTCATCCACGCCGGCCATCATCAGCATGGACCGAAGGTCTTGGAGCTCCAACGGATAGCGCGATGCCTGAGCGGAAAGACTGACTTCATGAGGCAGGCGGGAAACGATTGTCGATTCACCGCGGTCGCGAAGCCCCGCAGTTACTTCCACCGATGTTTTTCCAAGCCAGCCCATCCAACCTTCACGGACTTGCTTTGTATGCAAAACCGACGCGTCGCTTCCCATTTGGCGACGTATCTCTTCCAATGCCTCTTGGAGGCTTGCGGCGCGAAAGGTTCGTATATGCATGATGTTAGATTCTTCTTCGCAAACCCAGCGAAACCTGAACGTCTATTTATCCGTGACGATTCCCAGTGACTCAATCTGCGTATCTTGCGTGACTTCGTTGTAGGACAAAATTCGTAAACGCGGCATTGAACTCGCCGTCAACTGACGTAACCCCGGTCGTATTCGTGGACTCACTAGCAGAACAGGTGAATGACCTGCTGATAGAAGCTTCTTAATGCCTTGATCGATTCTTTCGCAAGTGAGTTCCACCGCTTGTGGACTCATTCTCACAAACAATCCTCGATCGCTGTGTTCAATCCCGGCTGCAATCCGGTCTTCCATCGCAGGATCGATCGCAATCACATGCAATCGCTTGTGAGAATCGCGATAGCGAGTGCTGATCGTTCGGGCTAACCGATGTCGAACATATTCAACCAACCAAACAGGATCTTTTGTTTTGGTTGCATAATCACCAAGCGTCTCCAAAATGATCCCGAGCTGACGAATGGGGACATCTTCACGAAGCAACATTTGCAGAACCTGCTGCACTTCGGCAACTTTCATGATGCCAGGAATCAATTCTTCGACGACAGCCGGAGAAACCTGCTTTAGCTCGTCGATCAAGTGCTTCGTCGCATCGCGAGTAAGCAACTCGTCGGCGTGGCGACGAACAATTTCCTGAAGGTGCGTCGCTAACACAGCACCTGGCTCGACGGTCGTATAGCCATAAATCGCGGCTTGCTCGCGACGATTCGGATCGATCCAAATCGCGGGCTGGCCAAACGTAGGATCTCGAGTGGGCTCACCGTCAATCACGCCTGTTGTCGAGCCGGAATCGATCGCAAGGTACTTATTGGGGAATACCGCCGATCGACCCACCGGATTCCCCGCGATGCGAATCTCATATTCAAAGTCGCCTAGATTTGCTTCATCACGCACACGCACCTTGGGCAGCACGATCCCAATGTCCGCGGCAATGGCATTACGCACACCGGCAATTCGTTCCATGATATCGCCGCCGCGCGACGGATCCGCTAAAGACAATAGCCCTAGCCCTAGAGGCATTTCCATCGGGTCGATCGCCAAAAATTCTTCCACTCGCTTCGGCGGCGTACCGGACGCAGCAACGCGATCGGACTCAGCCTTTTGCGTCGCTAAAACCGCTTGCCGGGCCGTTTGACGATTCATCACTATCGCGAGACCAACGCATCCAATCCCAAGTGTTGCCATCGGCAGCGCAGGCAACTTCGTGATGATCATCAGCCCCATAAAGGCACCGGCTACCATCAATGCCTTTGGATTTCCAAAAAGTTGCTGCATGAACTCAGCCGGCATATTGCTGCTTTGTGCACTTCGCGTGACCAGCAAACCAGAAGCGATCGAGATCAGAAGCGCCGGAACCTGACTTACCAATCCATCGCCGATCGTCAGTTTTGTAAATAGTTCAGCCGCGTCTGCAAACGACATCTGGAGTCGCACCACGCCGATATACAATCCGCCAATGATATTGATCATCATGATGACGATTCCAGCGATCGCGTCGCCGCGAACAAACTTACTCGCACCGTCCATCGCCCCATAGAAATCGGCTTGAGCGCCGACTTCCTGGCGACGCCGCTGGGCTTCTTTCTCGTCGATCAATCCGTTGCTCAAATCGGCATCGATTGCCATTTGGCGACCTGGCATTCCATCCAATGCAAAACGCGCCGCGACTTCACTGATTCGCCCTGATCCCTTGGTAATCACAATGAACTGGATCAGAGTAATGATACCGAAGATCACTAGACCGACTTCGATACTATCGCCCGACACGAATTCACCAAAGGCTTGGATCACTCCGCCCGCCGCACCCATTTTGTCCTTACCGACACCAGTCAAAATGAGCCGAGTGGTGGCAACGTTTAGTACGAGTCTGGCGAGCGTCGTCGCAAGCAACATGGATGGAAAGACACTAAACTCAAGCGGCGTCTTGATATAGATCGTCGTCACCAAGATGATCACACCGACGGTGATATTCGCTGCTAGTAGCAGATCCATCAATGCGGTCGGCAACGGTACTAAAATCACGATCAAACAGGCAATAATGCCGACTGGCAGTATGAGGTCGCGATAAATAAGTAGGCGTTGCATGAGTCGAATGAATGGCCAATGTTGGGAACGACACCCGGAACCGCTCATGGACGGTAGCGAAATTACCACCTGCCGGTCCATAGGAATCAAAACCGAGCCAGATCGCTCTTGACTCGATGTTTCTGATTTTCTATCCCGCTAATCATGACAAAAAAAATATTTATCTCGGTGGGCGAGCCCAGTGGCGACCAACATGCGGCCCGATTGATTCACGCGCTCCAGCGGCGTCGAAAAGACCTGCAATTTGTTGGCTTCGGGGGCCCCGCCATGCGATCCGCTGGTTGCAAGCTCGATCATGACATGACTCAAATGGCGGTGGTTGGCCTCGTCGAAGTGCTACCGAAGCTTCGAGAATTCTTTCGTTTAGCGGACGAAGCAGAAGAAGTCTTTAAAACTGGTGGTATCGACAGTGTCCTTTTGGTCGATTTCCCAGGCTTCAACTGGCACATTGCCAAGCGAGCGAAGCGATACGACATACCGGTCCACTACTACCTTCCGCCGCAATTGTGGGCTTGGGGGGCTTGGCGAATTCGCAAAATGCGCCGCTACGTCGACCACGTGCTGACAGTGCTACCCTTTGAAGACCAGTGGTATCGTCAACACGGTATGAATACGACCTACGTGGGGCATCCATTCTTTGATGCGGTCGAAAACAAGCGACTGGACCAGCGACTGCTGGACCGGTTTGACGATTTGAACTGCAGTGGGGAGCGTTTGATCGCGGTTCTACCAGGCTCGCGCGACCATGAAGTTCATCGTAACTTCCCACTCATGCTAGAAACTATCCGTCGGCTGTCACGAAAGTATCGTGATGCACGGTTTCTAGTCGCTGCCTTTCGTGATGCTCATGGCCTCTGGTGTCGCCAACAGATGCGAGCTGAGGACAGACGCTTGCCCATCGATATTTTCGTCGGCAAGACGAGCGAAATTGTTGAAGCGAGCGAATGCGCTATGATGGTGAGTGGCTCCGTCAGCCTTGAACTACTAGCGCGCAGAACGCCGGCGGCCGTCATCTACCGCGTTGGCCGAATTCTGCATAGTTACGCGCAAATGGTCGTGAAGGTCAAAAGCATCACGCTAGTTAACTTGATGGCGGGAAAAACTCTCTTTCCAGAGATGGTGTCCGTCGGTCGAAGTGAACCGGCGATCGAGTTTTTGTATGAAAGCGTTTCGGCGATGCTCCGCGACGACTATTACCGAAACAATCTGTTGCGAGACATGGACGAACTCTGCGCTTCACAAGCATCCCCTGGCGCGTCGGATCGCGCAGCCGATGCGTTGATGCGACAGATGGGATGGTCCCTAAAACCATTACGCTCGGTGAGTACTGAAGCCGTTGCCGCTGCCGTTATGCGTCGCGCCGCATAGCGGACGCGATCGATAAGGACGGACAACCGCTTGGGCCGCATTCTCGATGAATGCCGGCATGGACCGAAGGACAGACGCAACGATTAAGGTCAGGATAGTCGTGGATCGCTCCTAGTGTGTGGCTTGCTGATAGTCGCCTTTCGCTCCGCGAAAGTAGCGTCCGTTAAAAGACCTTTGCAGAGCAAAAGTCGACACGCTTCGCTACTCAACCATTAAATTCACAGCCTATCCGCGAACCTACGTAGGATCGCGGAGCGATCCACGACTTTTGATTCCCGGTCCTAACGCAATCCTTCGAGGTGCGTTGGGAATATGGTTCGACGGCGCGAATCCTTTTTCGCGCCGCGATATTCGGTCGCGTTTGCTTGTCCCCTGTGCAGACGATACTGCGACTCAAGCTCCTCAAGATTAGCCGTCGCCGATTTCCCTGCGGCGGCAAGCAAAATGCGTGCGCAGGCTTCTGCATCTTCCAAAGCATCGTGATGCTTGAACTGAATGCCCAACGAATCCGCAATCCGCTTGAGCCCGTATCCCGATTGGCCGGGCCAAACCGCACGCGAAATCATGCGGGTACAGGTAAACTGAAATTCAGGAACACAAAGGCTGTGTGCCTTTAGACACGCGACCAAAACTCCTATATCGAACGGGGCGTTGTGAGCGACCAGGCAGGTCGAGTCGAAGTGGTGAGAAATCCTTGGCCATAATTCGCCAAACTCGGGTTCGTCCTCGACTTGATGCGGCTCAATGCCGTGAATTGCGATATTTCGATAGCTGAAAAAGAATGGTCTGGGCCGGATCAGCCAGACCTGACGATCGACGACTTGCCCGCTTTCGACTCGCACCGCAGCCAGTTGGCAGGCACTTTCCCGCTGATAGTTAGCAGTTTCGAAGTCGATTGCCGTGAAATCCATTTACAAAGCCCTTCATGACTGAAACCAAAAATCGCTGCCAAACGGACAGAAAAACATGTCGGAATTGCAGGTTGCGCGGATTATATGCATACTGTTGGGGTTACGGTAGCTTTCGGAAGCACTACCGCGCTGAAAGCTGATCCCGACACGTTCGTTTTCCGGCTTTGCCTTTTTCGATCCACTCTATTCCCTGCCATTCATTGCCGTCGTCTTTGGGCTATTCGCAAAGGTTCATGTTCATGATCAAGTCCAGCAGTCGTTCGCCTCGCCGTCCAAGAAATTTGCGTGTTGAACAACTTGAGAGGAGACAACTCCTCGCAGCACATATCAATGAATTGATGATCGACCCACTCTTTACTACTGCCGCTGTGGGCCAGTATGTCGAGTTCCGAGGCGAGCCCAACTCAACGATTCAAGAAGGGACCTATTTTGTCGCCGTGAGCGATTCTGGCATTGGCTCCGTCAATCCCGGAGTCGTGCACGCAATCTTCGATCTGTCTGGCCAGTCGTTCGGCAGCACCGGGTTCTTGGTGATCTTGCCGCAGGCAAGTCCCTATCCGGTTGGCGATGGAATTACGGAAACGAATACTGCGACGTTCTTGAGATCCACTGCACCCGGTTTCGGCGGCTTACCTGGCAATCTCTTTTCCAACATCAGTACGTTAGATGACTCCATTGATACGCTTCGTTCCAGCAGCTTCTTCCTTTTCCAGACTGACACTGCGCCAACGTTAGGAGCTGACATTGACGCGGAGAACGATGGAGTCATCGACGAAGAATCGATTCACAGCAAATGGAACGTCCTCGACTCGGTCAGCTTGCACCATGGCGTTTTTTCGGGGCCGGTCTCCTATGCGGATATTCTCTATGTCGAAGAGAATTTCGATGACAAGATCACGAACGTTATCACGCAACCAGAAGCCACGATCGTTCGTGGGAAGGGCTTTGGGTATGCTGCGAGAGTCGGTGACTCGACAGGCAGCAAAGCGGCCGACTGGGTGTTTAGTACTGCAAGGGATGTTTCACCGGGAACGGCTGGAGTCGACTTTGAACTTGAGGAAGGAATTTTCGGCGTTCCGATTCCACGATTCTTGACGGGGCGAAATCTCGATTCACTAGGTGAAAGCAACTTCACTGCTGCGGTTCGCGGTTCGGCTAAAGAACAGATCACCGACGCAACGGGAGTTACGACGATCGTTCCCCTTGAAGGGTTTTCGTTTCTCGCTGACACCAACGGAAATGGAAAACAAGATCTTCTATCTTATCGTGTCGAACCCGATGATTTCGAGGCCGGTTCTCGACTCACCAACGTCTATCCAGGCATCACCCTAACGACAACCACAACAAACATTGACGCGACGGGTTTCCACGTTGAAAGCGAAGCGGAATTCTTTTTAGCCCCGACCGGAAATCGTGTGTTTTCGCATGTGGGAATCGGCTTCTTTAACAGTTCTCGTCGCTTGAGAATGGATTTTGGTCGCCCCGCGCGTTCGGTATCGGTTGAAGTGATCGCTGGAAGTACTTTCACTCCGACTTATGGCCGACTCGAAGCGTTCAACGCGGAGGGCGAATCGCTGGGCTTTGTCCGTACCCGGGCATTGTTTGGGGAAAACCGCGAGAGGATTCGATTGACGTTTGGCACTGACAAAATCGCCTATGCATTTGCTTACAGCGACGAAGATTATCTGAATTCCTCACCCTTCGGGGCCCTCGACAACATTCAATTCCAGCAATCGGAAGCGCTCGCCACCACCGACGCTGATGGTGAGTTCGTGCTCAACTATCTGCAACCTGACAGCTATGATATTACGCCGCTTTCCAAGTCCGATGCTATCTTTGCAACGGATTTGGAAATCACGCCGTTCGAAGTCAGCCGATACGAAAACCTACGACTCGACTACAACCTTCGCCTTAATTCGCCACCGGAAATCGACCCACTCAGTATCACGACGCGTGAGGATGTCCGGTCCGGCGTAACGATTGGTACTGCGAAGGCGACCGATAGGGACGAAAACCAAACCGTTGCGTACTCTCTGCAAGGCGAATCACCATTCACGATCGATTCGATTACAGGCAATCTATCAGTCAAAGAAAACTCGTCGCTCGATTTCGAGGCGGTACCGGTTTGGAATGTTACCGTGGTCGCGACCGATAGCGTTGGTGGCGTTTCGACACGGTTGGTGAAGATCGAAGTTACGGATGTGAATGAGGCGCCAGTGGTGACTCTCGATTCGTATAGTGTGTCCGAGGATGCAGATCTGAACTCCGCCTTCGGGCGAATCAATGCGGTCGATCCCGAAACCCCTGACGCGCCTTCCAAGTTTACCATCGTAAGCGGGTCGGGAGCAGCAGCATTTTCGATCGAAGAAACCACTGGCATTTTACGGGTGAAGGACCCTTCGAAAATTGATTTTGAATCCACGAAGGTATTAAAACTTTTGGTCGCTGTTTCCGACACTTCACCCCAAGCGTTGAAAACTCAGGTAAACGTCGAAATCTCCGTCATCGACGCAAATGATCGTCCATTGATTAGTACGGAGAGTTTCAGCGTCATTGAATCGGTAAAGGTGAGTGAGACGGTTGGAATTGTCAAGGTTGTTGACCAAGACGTAGCTAGTACTCACACGTTTCGCATCTTGAACGAGGAAGACCAACCTTTCGCCATTGACAGCGAAACAGGGCAGATCCGGGTCATAGACACACTCGACTTCGAAAGGAAAGCGGCCTACGAACTGGAAGTACAAGCTGTCGATAACGGCAATCCTCCGCGCGGCTCCTCCAGGAAGATCGCTATCAACGTTGTCAATGTCGACGAACCGGCAAAGTTAACCAGGACCAGTTTCACCGTTGCTGAAGACGCTGTACCGGAGACTGAGGTAGGTGTCCTTGAAGCAATCGATCCTGAAAACAAGCCGAACATTCGCTACGCGTCAAACGACCCGGCCAATCCGACCAAACTTTTTGGGGGACGTGTGCTCATCGATGCTACCACCGGTAAACTAACCGTTGCACCTGGGGCTACGCTCGACGCAGATGGTGAATCATCAACCGTCACCGATAAGATCCGAATCACCAGTGGAGATGCTTTACTAGGCAATCCAGAAGTGACGCTAAATATCACCGGTGTCAATGAAGCACCGGTGCTTTTGCCGCAAACATTTGGTCTACCTGAAGGATTGCCCAGCGGACGAGTTTTCGCCCAAATCCAGGTTTCCGACCCAGAGCAAGATAAAGTCACACTTTCCATCTTTGGAACCGCCGAAGCACAGTTCGCCATCGATGGCGACGGGCGACTATTGGTCCGCCCCGAAGTGACTCTTGATTTCGCCGCCAATCCAGAAATCAAAGTGAGCGTTCGTGCGACGGATCCCTCGGGATTGTCCTCCACTGCGGTGATGACGATCATCAAAGCTCCCATTCCTCGCTTCGGAACGCCCATTCCGAATCAGGCAATCCTGACCGGTAAAACTGTGGACTTTACATTCCCAGCGGAGTACCGATCGCCCAACATCAAGTCTTTGTCCGTGGTCACCGCGACCGGAAGCTTGCCGGCGGGCCTTCGTTTCGACCCTGTGGTCGGTCGCTTGTCGGGAACTCCCGCACCGTCTGTGAAAGGTACTTTTCCCATTACGGTGAGGGTCGTCGAATTCGACGGTAGCGACGAGATTATGAAAGAGCAGCAGTTCGAATTGGTAATCAGTCGATCAGCAAAACCGCTGTTTAACTCGACGATTACCTTCGACGTTGATGCGGATGGCAAGGTGACGGTCTCCGACGCTTTGAAGGTTATTAATTTCATTGCGAAGAAAAAAGAGGGAGATGTGTTCGCGTTGGCTGACGAGGTAGCTTTCTACTACGACTCAAGCGGAAATAATTCCGTAACCTCTCTCGATGCACTGCTTGTCATTAATCACGTCGGCCGACAGATACGCGCGGGAGCTGCGACTGGAGAAAGTCGCTCCAACCTCGTCGCAGGCGTTCCCAACCAGGAAAACACAAAGGTGCAAGATCGAGCCATCACCGAATTAGCGTCCGAAAACATGCTTTTCTAGGTGATCTGGAATCAAGGTCACGAGGACTCTGCCGCCTATTGAGGTCCGACGATCAGGTCCTTCACCCTCGCGTAAATTGTCTGATCGTCATCCAGATACAACGTTCCACGTTGACCGGCTCGGATGTCGGTCGACTGGCTAGGTGAGATCGAGGCGACCGCTTCGCCGATGGGTACTGCCGACTTGAAACCTTCGGACGAATCCGGCTCGGATACAACGGGAATATCGCCACCCACATTGGCAGCCATCGCTGGATGGGGGACAGAGTTCTTGAAACGGGGCTGAGCTTCCATCGCTTCAACTACCAGTCGCTGTCCCCCGCGAATGCGCGCGGCCAGAGGCTTACCGCGGCGTACTGCATTCTGGTAGGCGAACAAATCGGTCTCACTTATACCGACAAGAAGTTCTTTGCTTTTTGGGTCTGCGACTCGCACCAACACCTCCCCGCGCGCTGCGTATTTCCCCAAGAGTTTTTCTGGAAATTCCGATACCACTACACCGCTTCGCATCGCAACAATCCTTAAGGAAGCGATTGCCTGATTCAGTTCTTGAATCGACGTCCTCAACTGCTTTGCAGTGGCGTGGGCAGCTTCCGCTTCGCTCAATTTCCCATTGTTTTGCAACTGCTGGTACTTTGCTAAATTCATCGACAACTCGTCGCTCATTTCTCGCTTGCGTAACAGCAACTCTTCGTCCGTCACTTGAACCAAAACATCTCCTTTCCTTACTACTTGTCCCTCTTGCACCATCACGGCAGTCACAAATCCATCCGCAGCGGCGCGGCCAACCTGCTCGTCTCGATACTGTACGACAATCGGTACACCACGAGAAAACGGGTTTCTTGCGGATAGAATGGAAAACAATAAGAGACCAGCAGTGGAAGCAAGCGTTAGCATTCGTCGGCGAGATTCGTTGAGCGACAACGCTCCAGCGGGCTGGGCATTCCAGTGCTTCAACCACCAGGCCAACAGTGGCAACACGCACCAAACCAAAATCGCAATGCATGCCAACACAACGCCGACGATCCCTGCCCAATAGGACACCGCAATCACCAAACCTGTCATCCACATCAGTTGAAAAGCGAATGACGCAGCGGTGTGAAGCGTGGCGGCATATCGCCTCCATCCGGTGAGCAAGCTCGTTTGCAGTGGCTTTCCAAGAAGCCAATTTTCTAACATGGACGCCCATTGCTTCCGGCCATGCATGCGTAAGTTTGGGATCTCTAACGCATCGGATAGGACAAAATATCCGTCTAAACGCATGAGCGGATTCGCATTGACCAACCACGTTGCCGGCCCGGCAATCATCATGATCTGAGCCGCAAGGTGTTTTGGAATTCCGTCTTCAAGCCAAGAAAACCAAAACGTCGCTAATGCCGCTACCCAGCCTTCCAGATAAACGCCACCCAGGGCAATTTGAATGCGAGCCCATCGTTTTTTCAACTTCCACGCGTTGGTCAAATCAACATTCGCAATCGGCGTAAACATGAAAAGGGAAACCCCGAAGGTTCCCACCCTCACGCCGTGTCGTTTCGCAGCGATCGCATGACCGATTTCGTGAACAACCTTAAGGCCGACTCCCAGGCTAATCAATAATGGCCACGCAGCTGGAGCGAACATCTGAATGCACTGGTAGGCGATGTCATCCCAGCATTCGAAAGCTGTCCAAAACGCGAAGGCGACTGTCACGCACCAGGCGATCAATCCTGCACGCCCAAAAAGCGGAGAAAGTGCCGGTAACAAGAATGAAGCAAGGCGATCTCCATTTCCAAGCGTCAATCGCTGAGTAAGCACCCAACTAAGCGACGCCATCGTTTTTCTCAACCAAGTCAGACTGGCGTCGGAAATAGGCGCCACAGCAGAGGACGGCTCTGGCGTTTCTGACGCGATGACGATCAAGCCGCTTTTGCAAAGTAGCGAAAGAAATGCTTTTAGGTCTTCGGTGGTCCACTCAAGGCCGGACGCTTTCATCTCATGTTCTATCTTCGCAACGCCAATACTGTCTTGGAACATCGACACAACGACCGATTCTTCAGGGCCGAAGTGATAGTACTTACCCGATTCATCATCATGGAGGACTAGTGAACGTCTGCCACCGATCACTCGGGAAGTCGAAGTAACCGATCCACGAAGCGAGACAGTCGATGATGGCGCTGCCGTAACCGGGCTGTTCATTTCACTTTTCAAAATGATTTCTCACAGACCGAGTAACCAGGTAATCCGTTCAAATGCTTCCCGAAGGTAGCACCACACCCAAGGTCGAGTCGGACCGTAAACTGTCGCCTTACCCTTCATGCCCGGTCGATAAAGACCATCTTGATTATCCAATTCGATCGGCGCGACGAACACGTTCGCTTCATCGCGGAGCTGGGCTGACGGATAGATGCGAGTCAGGCAAGAATCGACGGAATACGCATGCGCTGAATCAACTCTCAACTGCACCGCAGAATCTTCTTCGACAAGACTTATCTCCGACTCAGGGATTTCTATTTCGAGCGAAACCTTATCCAGTGATGCGATTTCGAACAACGCCTGGCCTACCTCCAGCGGTGCTCCG
>JANOBM010000262.1:0-8604 GCA_031411655.1 Planctomycetaceae bacterium | reverse complement strand
GCTGCCAGTGCGCTGACCTGCGCGCTGTTACTGGTAAGTGGAGGGGGAGGCTGGGTTTCTTCGACTGAAACATCGACTCTCCATTCAGCTCCCTTAGTGAAGAAGTCCAGCGCTGAGTCATTCGAATTCGAAATCAAGGCGGCCGATGCAAAAAAACATTTCATAGCAAGCGGTTTGGCAGGGTCAATTTCACTGTGGGTTAGTGCAGCAACGATGATCCCTACGCTCGTTGGTATCGCGATGGGTTCATTGATATCCGCCTACTTTTTCGGACGCCAGTCACGGGGATCGGTTGTTTATTACCAACCGATGCTCTGGAGGTGGTGGGCGATTTCGGGCTGTGCCGGATCGTTGTCCTTTTATCTAATCGAATACTTTCCATTCCATATGGGAATGCGGATGGAAGTGAATCATCCACTCTGTGCAGCCGCATGGCTTGGCGGCGGCGAAATCCTAGCAAGGTTAGCGAGGTGGCGGCTTGACGCCATTCTTCCATGGACTGGAGCGAACGCGATCCCGATTCTTATCGCGTGTCTCATCGCCGTATTTTCGTTGCCAAGCCTCATCATGCTTTCCCCAGACCGATACTTTTGGGTTTCAGACGGATTCTTGTGGGAATTGCACCAAAACTACATTCATGAGTTCCAGTCCATCTTCACCTGGGCTCAAACCAGATCGAGACTCACATCGGTCGTTAATCTATTTACGTTTCCCTTCTTTGGGCTCATCGTCATCCGTTTGCTATTGCTGAGGGAACTGGGACGGTCATGGAGAGGCATGCTGACTCTAGTCGCTTTTCCCGCATTGTTCATAACCTGCTTAGGCATGTTTCAGATCCGTTGGCTCGGCATCGCGAATGCACTTTGGCTGCCGGTTATCCCAACGTGCCTTTGTTTGCTTTTCCACAAAGGCTTTGGTCATACGTTCACGCTCGTAGAGAAGGTCGCAGCGGGTACGATTACGAGCGTCGCACTGCTCACGTTTCCACAAAACAGCCTTCGCTACACCATCCCCGCTGTCGGCCAAGAAATTGCCCTGTCGCGAGACGAATTCCTTGGACGCTTTATTCGTGATGTCTCGCATTCCATTCGGCGTGCAAATCCCGATCGCGAACTTGTGGTTGCGAGCGGGCCGATGACAACCTCTCAGATGATGTTTTTTGGCGGCATGAAGGGGATGGGTACGTTGTACTGGGAAAATATTGGGGGCCTTAAAGCGGCGGCAAGCCTCTTTGCGGCCCGAACCGAGTCAGAAGCGCTCGACCTAGTCAAACAGCATCGTATTACACACATCGCCGCCTTTTCCAATGATCTATTTGCGTTTGAGTATGTCCGATTACTGGGCCCACTGCCGTTTGGTGATCAATCGAATGATGCCTTCATTCCGTCGCTAATCAATGGTGCGCCGTTACCACAATGGTTGAGGCCAATTCACTTCCAACCTCCCGTTGGAATGACTTCCGATTGGGTCATGATGCTAGAGGTGCTGCCCAACCAAACACCTGCAGAGTCTCACATCGGGATTGCTGACTTTTTGGAAAAGTCAAACGACTTTGTGGGCGCGATCAATCACTTTCAAAAAGCGCTCACATTGACGCCGGAGAACGATGAAATCGCGCTTCGCCTTGGCGCCTTGATGTTGATCTACGGCGATGACAAGCAGGCGATGGAGCTTCTTGATAGAGGTCTGAAAAAGGTATCGCCGACAAAAAAGGCTGACCTGTGCAATACGCTCGCTCGGCAGGCATTTCTTGCCAAGCGTCACCACCAGGCCGCTGTCTTGCTTCGCCGGTCGCTAGAGGCCAGCCCGCAAGAACCCGTCGCAACCAACGCCCTGGCATGGATATTGGCCACTAGCTTCGACGATAGCGTGCGGAAGCCGGAAGAGGCCCTTTCACTCGCGGAAGCAAACACTGTGATGCCCGATCGAATCACTTATTTAGTGACGCTTGCCGCAGCTTTCGCGGAAAACCGTCGCTTTTCAGATGCAATCGCAACGATCCAACAGGCCATCCATTCACTTGGCGAACCAATTACCGATTCCAAAACTTCAATGGTCAATTCGCTCCGCGAGCAATTGCGAAGCTATGAGGCCGGGAAGCCACTTCGGTTCGGCGGTCAGTAGCGTCGTGATTGGTTGTCTTAGCAGGGGCTGATGATCAGAGAGGTTGAGGCCATCGTCACTACACAACGATTAAGCGGAAGCTGCCGACGTGCAATCGCCTTTGATCGAAAGGCAACCGGAGGCGTTACTCAACGCGATGTTACTTTCTCTATCAGTCCATCTGCGTCCAGTTCGAACGCGTATAAGTGACCACCAATGGTCACTGAGGTAATCTGACCTTTCGGATCACGGGTCAGCGACGCGGTGCCGCGATCGAGCGTGACGACGCCATTTCGATGGCGATAGAGAAAGGTTCGCGGCTCATCCAGTGAATAGACATCGGCCATCAGGAGCTATTCATCGAGACATCCTGGCGATCCTCGGTCGTAACGATCCAGTGCGAAGCGAAACATGTGAGTGCTATCGGTAAAGTACTGATTGGCGAGTGACGCAATCGATTCTTGACGTGTTTCAAGAAAGAAAGGGATGCCAAATCGCGGTGGATTGTAGGTAGTTTCATTTCGGCAAACATTGAGAACTCGTGTCTTGCCGGGTCCCGCTAGCCAATAGTCTGCCCACGCTTGATTCCAGCCCCCATCGTCACCTCCCCATAATCTTTCTTTGACGAAGTGCTGCTTTGTTCCATCCCAATCGACTCCGATACCGTCTGCAGCATTGAACTTCACATCGTGCCCACAAATCTTTTTCATGTAAAGCCAGTATTTTTGGTTGTATCTGGGTACCGCTGCGAAGCGAGTGATATCGACACGATGGTTAAACTCATGAGCCAGGACGACGCCGAAATAGTCATTTTCGCAGCCCGCAAAATCAGTTGGAAACGGATTCTCGCTGCTTTTCAACTGCCCCGACTCGCTCGCAAAAATATTAACACCACCTGCGTTGATAACTTCGAGTCGAGGTCCCAAGTATTAACCTATTGTGATCACCTCTGTAACAGCGTTTACGGAGCCGTCGCCTAGGAGCAACCGAGGAGTCTGCGAGAGTTAGCTAAAAATCGTCTCTTGCTGGTTAGGGGTGCTGGTTCCCTGTTCAATCACAAGTGTGTCATCTCGGCTGACAAACAAGTCGTCGTGATAAAGGTAAAAAACAAGACTTGATAGACAAAGCGCGTCATGACGTGGTGAAAGGAAACGAGAAATGGAGAGACGAAACGTAGGTGCCAGATCATCAGGCACATGAATCATTCAGGTTCGGCGCCCAGTCGGCCGCTTATCCGCAGAACCCAAGACAATCACTTGACGTCTTCGTCATCGACTTTCATGCCGAGTTGGTGCATCTTGCGATAGAGATTGGACCGATGAAGTCCTAGCGACTCTGCCACTGCAGTCATGTTACCCCGTTTTGCTTCGATGGCCGACTGGATGTGGGCGATCTGAAAATCCCTCGTCGCGTCGCCGAGATCCGAGGCGGAGCTCTTGTATTGCGGCCGTGTAGGCAATGGCGATGCGGTAGTGGATGTCGTGATCGCCGCTGCCGATGGCGATTCCCAGGGAGTCAGTCCCAGGTCGGCTTCCGTGAGCGTATCGGTCAATGAAAGATAACACGCGCGTTCCATCACATTTCGAAGTTCACGAACGTTGCCCGGCCATCGATGACGCAGCAATGCTTGACGCGCCTCGTCGGAGAACGATGGTTGGACACGCCCACTCTGCGTCGCAAAGTGGGCGAGAAAATGGTTGGCAAGCATCAAGATATCTTCGCCTCGCTCGCGCAGCGGCGGCAAGCGGAAGGCAACGACATTGAGACGAAAAAATAAGTCTTCTCGAAAGCGTTTTGTCGCCACTAACTCGTTGAGTGATTGGTTAGTTGCTGCGATGATTCGCACATCAACGGGAATCGGCGTTGATCCACCCACGCGAACGATAATTTTCTCTTCCAGGACACGCAGCAACTTCGCTTGTCCGCCTGGACTCATATCGCCAATTTCGTCGAGAAAGAGCGTTCCACCGTTTGCCAGTTCAAATTTTCCCTGACGAGCCTGGATAGCATCAGTGAACGCACCGCGTTCGTGGCCGAAGAGCTCGCTTTCGAGCAACGATTCAACCAGCGCCGCGCAGTTTACGGCAACAAACGGTTCATCGCGGCGGCTGCTTTGAAAGTGAATGCTGCGTGCAAGCACTTCTTTACCCGTGCCGTTTTCGCCGAGGGCAAGGACGGCCAGATCCGTTTTTGCGACGCGAGCAACGGTCTCACGAAGCATACGAATGGCTGGCGAGTCACCGATTACCTGGCAAGTCGATGCTGCATCGCGAAGCAGCCGATCTCGAACCGTCATCAACCGCTGACGAGTTTCGGTATCATGAATGGCGGAGGCAGCGTGTCGCGCAAGGTCGACCAAACGGAGCGTATCATTTGCCTCGAACAGGCCCTGCTTTTTATTCACCACTTCGAATACACCGATGAGGGCACCGGTGGGCGACCGAAGTGGAACGGCGACAAGCGACCGCGTATGAAACTTTAATCGTCGGTCCACCGAGCGATTGACTTCCGAATCACTATCTTCGGTCGCATTCCAGACCCTCGGCTGGCCCGTTGAAAGCACAGCGCCAACAATGCCCACGTTGTCATCGACTTCTAATTTGCCTCCGTCAACACCGAGTGCCGGTCGACCGATCAGTTTCCCTCGGCGTTTGTCCCACAAGAAAATACTGGCTCTTTCGGCACCAAGCATGTCTGCTGCTGACGAGGCGATGGCTTCCAAAAGTTCATCGGTCTTTTCGATTTGCGACCAACGGATCGAAAGGTCCAGCAATCGGCGCAAGTGCATCGCTGCATCGCATGCGACACCGAGTTGGTGTTGATGTCGGTCGAGCGATTGAAGCACGGCACCCATCGACACAATGGACTCGATGAGCACGGGAGGTATCGCTTTGTCAGTCACTATCGGCAAGCGGACCATCAGCACAGTCGGAGCCAGTTGATGAAGTTTCGAAACGTCCGACGACTCGGCAATGGGAACCCCCAATGAACCCGTTGGCGGCAGGTAACTGCCATCAAGCATCTCTCCGCCACGATGGACTGACACAGCTATCGTTGTGCCGTGGGAGATCGGCTGGGGCGAGTCGAGAGCCAACGGTATGAGAGCTTCCGCAAGCGGACCGGAACCAGTTTGGCCACCGAACTGTGAAATTACCTCCCATCGTGAACCCACCTGAGTCAAAAGCTGGACCGTCGCGCCTCCAAGCAACTTCCCAATCTCATCGATCAGAATGGCAATCCAACGCTCCGAAGGTCGCCTCCATTGGCTGCGGGACGGCCGCAGAGATGCGATTTCGAGCCAACGCAGCAAAAGCCGAGCGGCAAATTGGGTCGGGTCAGGGTTTGTCCCGAAAGAACCGTCTGGTGAGCGAGATTCCGTAAGCATAGCGCAAATCAATCAGTGGACGGGGGCAATCCGAGAACAAGAACATTTTAAGGTGGCGAGGGTTCATGGACGACTAGCCGGGTGCCAATGTATGCTTTCCTGCAAAGCAACTCTGCTTTTGGGGATCGCAGCGTCGCGATTAGTTTACGCATTATTCACTCCGAGCGGTTTTGATGGACTTCACTGGAAAAAAAGGGTTGATCCTTGGCGTTGCAAACGACCATTCGATCGCATGGGCCATTGCACAGCAAATCATGAACGCTGGGGGCGTTTGCGGCTTTACGCACCTGCCCGACCGGCAGGATGATGAACGACAACGGAACCGTCGTCGAGTTTCCCAATTGACCGACAATTGCCCCAACGCTGCGTTCTTGGTGCCAATGGACGCTCAAAACGATGACGACATCCGATCGGTGATGGCTACCGCAGCAGAGAAATTCGGCACGATCGATTTCCTGTTGCATTCGATTGCATTTGCAGACCGCGATGACTTGGCGCGGGATACGGTATTTACCAGCCGAGCCGGTTTCAAGTTGGCGATGGATGTGAGCGTGTACACGCTGATCGCCGTCACCGCCGCCGCGAAAGACTATCTTAGCCCCGGCGCTTCGATCGCTACGATGACCTACTTCGGTGGTGAGAAGTGTGTCCCTGGCTATAACGTGATGGGGATCTGTAAAGCAGCGCTCGAGGCGACCGTTCGTTACCTGGCTTACGATATGGGACCACAAGGAGTTCGGGTCAATGCACTGTCCGCCGGTCCTATTCGTACACTCGCCGGACGGGCGGCAGGCGTCGAAGAGATGCTGACCCTCTATGAGCACATGGCACCGCTCGGACGAAATGTTTCCCACGAAGAAGTCGGGCGTACTGGCGCTTTTCTGCTTAGCGGCGCGAGTGAAGGAATTACCGGTGAGATTCTTCACGTGGACGGTGGCTACAACATGATGGGCAGCCCTGGCCGTTTGCTTAAAAAACTTGGCCAGTCGTCATAAACGTTTTTCTCTCGTAGGCTCCAACCGATCCATGGTCCGAACACTTTCCACGATGTTGCCGCTGGGAACTCAGGCTCCCGATTTTTCACTCCCCGATACGGAAGGAAAAATTGTATCCATTCGCGATTATCAATCGGTACAGGGGCTGCTTGTTGTCTTTCTGTGCAATCATTGTCCCTACGTGAAGCATGTCGCGGATGAGCTGAAGCGAATCGCGGATGATTACATGCCGCGGGGGATTGCGGTTGTCGGAATTAGCAGCAACGACATAGCGGCTTATCCAGAGGACTCGCCCGAAAAGATGCGGGAAGAAAAGCTTCTCCGGGGATACGCGTTTCCGTACTTGTTTGACGCGACGCAAAAAGTTGCAAAGGCCTATCACGCGGCCTGTACACCTGACTTCTTTCTTTTCGATGCGAAGTTGCAGCTGGTGTATAGAGGTCAAATGGACGATAGTCGACCGAAGACTGACAAACCGGTCACAGGGGCAGACTTGCGAGCGGCATTGGATGCGGTGCTGAGCTCAAAGCCACCGCTCGAAAAGCAAATCCCAAGCCTTGGATGCAACATCAAATGGGTCGAAGGTTCAGAGCCCAGCTACTTCAAACCTGCTGGCTAACGACTTTCGTCACCAATCGGTAGACGTCGGCGATCCCGGCAGACATCGCTTGGTCACTGAAATGTTCGGCGTGGCGTTCAAATGCCGATTCGCCCATGTGTTGCCAGTCGACGGTGCCATCGATCATTTCTCGCATCCTTAGCGCTAAACTCTCCGCCGAACCTGGCTCTGCAAGCAATCCATCCATCCCATCGCGAATCGCCTCCGGAGTCCCTTCCACGCGCGTCGCGATCACGGGAAGTGCAGAGGCCATCGCTTCCAAAACGACCATCGGTAATCCTTCGCCATAAAGGCTCGGCAAAAGCATCGAGTCGAGTTGCGATAGGGTTTGGGGAATATCCCGTTTGAAACCCGTTTGTTCAACGAAAGGCCGGATTCGCAACGCTTCGATTTGCGACTCGATCTTGCGTTGATAATCGTCGGTTTCGAACGGACCAATACAACGTAGATGAGCGTCGTAGCCGCTGCCGCGAAGTATCGATATGGCCTCAAGAGCAACCTCAAGCCCCTTGCGTGGCCGCATCAGCGCTACCATACCGAATTGCCAACGGCCGCCGACGGAAGGGTAACGTTGGCGCTGGTAGCGGATCGAGGGTACGCCGTTATGAACGACGGTGACGCGGCTCGGTTCGTTGCCGCACTCAAGAAGCTCGCGACGTAAGCTTTCCGATACAGTGATCAAATGGGAACAGTTTTTCAGCGACCAGCGTTCCACATTTGCGTTTAACCAGTTGCTAAAACGCTTGGATGAATCTCGCGCTGCTGGGCTATGAACATGGTAGATCCATGGAATGCCGCATTGGCGCGACACCAAGGACGCGACCATGGCCGAGCGAGGAGTATGAGCGTGCAGTAGGCCATACTCATTCGACTTAACAAGCCTCACAAGTTGCCGCAGGATCGAAATATCAAACCGCGATCGCATCGGAAACCGGTAGGCCGTTCCCCAAGTTCCACCTGCATCGTCGACCGCGTTGGCGAACTGGCCGGGTTTGATGCAAGCGAAATCGGCTTTAACACCTAATTTTGGCAGGCACCTTCCCAGATGTGACTGCACCCGTTCGGCTCCCGCAAAATGCTCACCGTTTACAAGGTGTAAGACGCGGAGCCACGGAACGACGATCGGTTCGGTTTGCCGGTTATCCAGCGACGCGGTAGGGACTCCTTCTCCAGCCCCAAGAATCTTTACGCAGTTGTCAGCCGCTGAACGGTGGGCGGGCACCGTGAATGCATCCAGTGTGGTTGGCGTAGAATGCGTGCCCATAGACATATTTGGCCTCGAAAGCATGGCAATTGTCAAAAGGACCTGCCAAAATCGGATAGAACTCGCAACGGCGAACACGCGAATCGTCCGCACTCTCTTCGTTCCTTACCTCGCATCCCACGACAAAGACGAGGAATTCCATCACCTAGACTTATCTTAGAGAAATCCTGCATCATGCGATCAACTCTTAAGGTTTTTTCCGTTTATGCGGTTTGCATACTGATCAGCGTCTCGACGT
>JANOBM010000261.1:0-1831 GCA_031411655.1 Planctomycetaceae bacterium | reverse complement strand
CGAGACTATGGTGTCTTCGTAACCAATCCGTTTGGTCGTCAAGCAATGCAGCAAGGCCTAAAGAGCACAATAGAACTCGCCAAAGGTCAATCGTTGCAACTTCGTTTCGGAGCGATGATTCACGAAGGCCAGGAACTCGACCTTGCTAGTGAATACGCATTTTTTCTTGGAGGTCAGTAGCTCCTCACTTCTATCAGTGCGCTCACTTACCGATCGGCAGAGTCCGCGAAGTGCAATCTCGAACGTTTCAAGTCATCCAGTTGCTCGCAAGTTTCGGATAGATGGGTGCCATTAAATCGGTACCAAGTATATTCGGCATCCCAACAGGACAACCTCATCTTCCCAACGCTGGCCTTTCCAGTGACGGTGTCGGTACCGCGCAAATTTCGCGAAAGGATGGCTTTTTTTGATTGGGTCGCGATGTCATAGCCCCGTGCACACTAACCTCCAAATTCAGCACTTCACAGGTCGAACATGCCGTTTCATATTGATGAACCGCTGCTCACATCATCCGATGGGCGCCAGAAGCTACTAGCGTGCTACCGCGACGGTCTATTGAGCGATACCGTCCCTTTTTGGTTTCCACGCAGTATCGACGTCGAGCATGGTGGATTCCTTCATTGCTTCGATCAAGACGGTTCTCTCCTGGACACAGACAAATCCGTTTGGGCACAAGGTCGCATGAGCTGGATGTTGCTGACGCTATTCAACACCGTCGAGAAGCGACCAGAATGGTTGGATTGGGGCACGCAAGGGCTACGATTTCTTGAACGCCACTGCTTCGATGACGATGGACGAATGTTCTTTCACGTCACGCGCGAAGGGATGCCTATTCGCAAACGGCGCTATGCATTCAGTGAGTCCTTTGCAGCAATCGCATTCGCCGCACATTTTAAGGCTACAGGCGAAGAAAATTCCGCACTCCGGTCTAAAGAGTTGTTCAACTTCTTCACCCATTGGAACTTTACTCCTGATCTCATTCCACCGAAATTTACCGACACGCGTCCAATGACCGGCATAGGACCGAGAATGATCACCTTGATTACGGCTCAGGAATTGAGAACTAACATTGGTGACGATCCAAGCCTTACGCACTGGATTGATCGCTGTATTGACGAAATACAACGACTATTCGTGAAACCTGAGTATCGTGTCGTTATGGAATCGGTAGCATCCCATGGCGATATTGTAGATCACTTCGATGGCAGGCTTCTGAATCCAGGACATGCCATCGAAGCCGCTTGGTTTGTGATGCAAGAAGGAGACTATCGAAAAGACCAGAACCTCATTCGACTCGGGCGCACGATGCTCGATTGGATGTGGGAACGCGGCTGGGACAGTCAGTACGGCGGCCTATACTACTTTCGCGATCTATTTGGTAAGCCGGTTCAAGAGTATTGGCACGATATGAAGTTCTGGTGGCCGCACAATGAAACGATCATCGCTACGCTTATGGCCTACGAACTAACCGGCGACGATAAATACGCTCGCTGGCATCAGCAGGTCCACGACTGGAGCTACAACCATTTCGCTGACCCCGGACATGGCGAGTGGTACGGCTACCTGCACCGTGATGGGGAGCGAGCCTCGACGACTAAGGGGAACCTCTGGAAGAGCTTCTTTCATCATCCTCGCATGCAGTGGATGTGTGCGCAGTGGCTGACAAAACTAAAGTAGCTTACGAGTCGATTGCTGGTCGAGCCGGTGGTGAGGTTCACGTCGCTTCCTCCGATTCACGTTCCAAAGAAAGGTAAGTTTGTTACCCACGCAACTGGAGATGGGACTGCGCCGGAATCTGCATTTGATTGAGCCACCGGTCGCGACGGATGGA
>JANOBM010000260.1:0-4536 GCA_031411655.1 Planctomycetaceae bacterium | reverse complement strand
TGCTCGCCGGTGGAGCGGATTTGCGCCAAGTTCAAGAAATGCTTGGGCATGCGAGCATTCAAACGACTCAGATCTACACTCACGTTGAGCATTCACGCCTTAAGAAAGTCCACAAGCAGTTTCACCCGCGTGCATAGCGCTGCGTTCGTCGATTCCATGGTTGAATCAGGTGATGGCAATGACGCTAACATCAAACGGCACGCGAACATCAAACGGCACGCGATCGAATTGGCTGTACCTCATTCTCGGATGAAGGGCGAGGTGAGTATCGCATTGAAGGTACTCGTCCATCGGCATACCAAACTACCACGGACTTCCGATGTGATCATTCGGCAGGCAAGTTGCTGAAAGTCCGACCAGCACTCTGAACAGTCCGCGTTTGATGATGCCATGTTCACCCCATGGAACATTATTGATTGGGCGATCCGGACCGTGTAGCTCATGCGGGTGTTACCGATTCCGAATCGGAGCCCCTGTTTACCAAAGAGTCATTTGGGACGGGGTGAATTTACCGAAACCAAAGAATTGGTCGGCTTATGCCCGGGCGCGATGTTCCGCATGCACGGGCGGTATCACGAAGTGATGAAAGACGGAGATCGCTGGCGTGCTTAACGTCGTGGCTTGGCGAATTTAATTTTCTCAATCAGCTTGACTGTTTCGGTGCCAACTTTGTAGCCGCTAACCGCCGTGATCGCTTTGATGATGTTCTCGTACCGCAAGTTGTAATCAGTATCGATTTCTACTTCGGGACCGCCTTCGGAACCCTGGCCGGGTTGAGTACTTCCAATAAGTCCGATGACAGTGCTTCGCAGTGCATCGAAATCGGTACCAAGCTGTACTTCGTTTAACGCTATCGATGTTAAGCGACCATTCACGTCAGCTTTGAGCCTGAGCTTAAGTGGCAGGTCGACGTCTTCCATCGCGCTGCTGCTATTCGAAGCGAGAGGCATGCGAACACTGAAGTCACCTTCTTGTACGGCGATCTTGAAAGTGACCATAAAGAAAATCAACAACAGAAAAATGATGTCGATCATCGCGGTCATGTTGACATCGATTCGAATTCCGTCAGATTTTTTCCGAAACTTCATGATTGATCTTCATTGACTCGCAATGCGAACTTTTCCAGCCGCTGTTCTTGTGCGACGCGGATGACCTCTTGGATATCACCCGCCGCCGAATCCTTGTGTGCTCGGATAATCACGTTCGCGTCGGCGGGCACTTTCTTTTCTGCCTGGATCACCGCAAGTTCTCGACTGAGACCTATCTTTAGGGTCTCGGAAGTGTAGGTTTCGCCACCTAAAATGACTTCCCCGTCCTGGGCGATATGCAAAACAATGGGGAACTCCAACGGAGCCTCCGGCGGTTTCACGAGCTGACTACTGGGTAGAACGACTCGTTCGTTGGCTTCGGATTCGCTAAAATTAATCAGCACCATAAAGAACGCGATTAGCTGGAAAACCATGTCAATCATTGGTGTCATGTCGCCTTCGACGATTTCGACCGATTTCCTCTCGATTTTCATTGCTTACTTCTTGGTTGTTTGGGGTTGAAATGCTTCGAACCGCCCCATAAGGCCTTCGCTCGTCACCCCCACTTCAAGCATCAGCCTCGCCACCTTGTTCTTCAATATATTGTAAGCTGCGATTGCAGGAATCGCGAGCAGAAGGCCGACGAGCGTTGTCGTCATAGCGGTTGAAATCCCAACTGCCAGTTCCGACGGTTTAGGTGATGACGTGCTTTTCGCAATCACGTCAAAGGATGCGATCATCCCTTGAACCGTCCCGAGTAGCCCGACCATGGGGGCCAAGCTTCCAATGAGTGCCATGTAGCTAAGCCGATGCTCTAAAGACATCGACTCCATTTCCCCAACTTCTTGCATCCCCTCAATCGCCTTATTGTATCCTCCAGATAGTCGACCTAGGCCGGTCGATAAGACTTGCCCAAGAAGAGATTCGTCGGATCTGGCCAAGTCATACGCGCCCTGAAATTCTTTCGCGTTTAGTTTCTCGTCAAAACCATCGATGAGCTGCTGGGGTAGTATCGCATCGCGCCGAATCGCCAACATATTCATCACCATAAGCGACACCAAGATGAACGACATGGCAAGGAAAACAATCACGTAAGGCCAGGTGAGGGCGTCGATCCACCAACGTAATAAATTCTTTTCCGCCGGTGGTGCTGCAGGTGCTGCGGGCGCGCCAGGGTTTGCTGGAGCCGCCGCAGGAGCTTCTGCTGCGGCAGGTGCGTCACCAAATTCAGCCGCTTCATCTTGGGCGGTCAGTTGGCCTGACGAAATGCAAAGCAGCACTACCAGCGTCCCGAAGCAAATCAGATGCGATGCGAGCCGGGAGTGAAACCACATACGAGATTGATACATTCAAGTCTTTTCCTGTTTGGGGAGGGGAGTGAGTTGTTGTCTATGGCTAGCTGTCTCGGAGCAAATCGGTAGCTTACTTTCCCCAGCCCGGAAATCTCTGCTGTAATTCGGTGCGTGCTTCGGCTGCACGCTCGGGCTTGCCGATTTTGGTCCATAACGGGACAAGTTTAGTAAGGGCTTCCGCGTGAGCATCAGCTTGGCCGGTAAACATGAGGTGAGTATGCAGATATGCCATCACGGCGCCTTGGATGTCTCCGGTCGCTTCGAGGCACGCACCTTGCGCATTGTAGATCCGTGACGCCATCTCTGAGTCGGCTGTATTGAGTTCCGCGATCAAAGAATCCACAAGTTTTACTCCTTCCTCGCCTTGGCCTTGTTCCGAAAGGGTGACCGCTCGTCCTGCCTTCGCAAGCGTCTGCATTCGAAGCGCAGCGGTCGACTGAACGGTAGCAGCGATGACCTTGTCGAAGTCGGCTTGGGCTTCCGATGGTTTGCCTTGACGCAGTTTAGCAAGGCCCGTGAGGTACACCGATTCAATCTTCATGTCTACGGAAGGCGACTTAGCGAGGGCCCCATAATACTTTAACGCTTGATCGAAGTTCCGCGATGCAACAGCAAGATCGCCAAGCGTTTTGGCCGTGTCAAAAAAGTGGATACTCGTTGAATTTGCTCCCGCAAATGCGAGCATCTTTTTGACAGCTTCGGCAACATTGCCTCGTCCGGATAACGCCAATTTCGCTTCGCATTTTGCAATATAGAACGTCACATCGGCTTTGATCATGTCACGCGTCAGCTTGGTCAGATCGATACGGCGTAATTCGTCCAGTGCCTGGTCCCATTGGCCGTCTAACGCAAATTCGCGACCTTTTGTGAGTGCAGGAGGGTCGCCTTCGTAGAGGATCTTCTGAATTTGATCCACGGTCAGGGTCTGTGTGTTTGACCCGGATTCAACGATCACGCCTTCAGGTTTCATCTCCGTGATTTTTCCCGAGATGGGATTACCGTTGAGTGGGTAAATCCGATCGTTTTGAGCCAGGGCCCAAGGGGCCAGGAAAACGGAGATGACAAAGACGCAAGCAACGACAAGTTCCGACGATCGGTTCATGCTTTGGGTGTTTACGGGATCGAGTGGCAAGCCAAGCATAAATTCAAAGACTACAAAGAAGGAGGGAGTTTTTGGATCTGCAACGAATGTCGCTGCCACACTTTATTCAGCTTTTCCAGCAGCAGCAGGTTGGACCGGCAATCCGTCGGGTTTTTTTCCCAAAGATTTCTGGATTTCTTTCATCAGCAATTCAAATTGTGCCCTTTTTGCCACCCCACCTAAATCAGGGTACAGTGACGCCACCTGTAAAATATCGCTAATGGCTTGTTCCATCACCGCATTATTCTTAGTTGTTTTACCCATCAGGTATCGACATAAGGCGACATGGTATCGGGCATCAAAGAAGGTATCGCGAAACTCCTCGCGACCACTCACCAGTTTGCTGACCCGGCCCCAGCCCCAAATCACATTTTTACCGTCTTTGCCCGGTCGTGCACCCCCTAACGCCGATCCGTACGCTTTCCCCGCGAACTTCGGATCGATCGTCCCGGCCCACTGTTCATAAGCCGTCGCCGCCTCAACCTGAGCGTCAAGCATCATCGCATTGCCCTGCAGCACCGTTTCTAACAAGTCCAACGACCGTTTGTACTCACCGTTTAATCGATAAGCCTTGGCAAGTTGATACTTTAACGCGGGAGTTGCTTCAGCGCCTTGTTTGGTGATCAGACTGTCGAGTGTTGTGATCGAAGTCGCCAAGAGTTCCTTGGCTTGGCCCTGGGCTCGCAGTTCGCCGGGGGCCATCGAGCTTTCGCCCATCTGCATCAGTGTTTGGCCAACCCATTGGAGTGTGGAGGGGTCTTCGGACGATTTTGCAATCGATTCGAGAAACACGCGAAACGCACCGATCAGTTTTTCTTTGCGTTCCGGAGGTGCCGAGCTAAGTTGCTCGCGGATGTCCTTAGCCATGCCCAAATAGATTCGAACTAGTCGCGCCGCGGCGTCCTCTTTTCCTTTGACACTGTCTTGCAGACGCCCCATGACTCCGGTCGCACGCTCCAATAGCTTCTGGGTGTCACTTCCTTCGGCCGTCATCACCCCAACGACCGCCTGCAAC
>JANOBM010000259.1:0-5608 GCA_031411655.1 Planctomycetaceae bacterium | reverse complement strand
TGGCCAGCGTGTTCCAATCTTCTTTGAAGGCGCGGCGTGCTTGGCCGCAGGGACAAGGCGTCGGCGGGATTTCATCGAGTTGAGCGACAGCGAAGCGAGGATTTGACATAGAGAAAGTGCATTGAGAGTTGGATTAGAGGCAGGTTCATTCATCGTTGTAGAAGCGCCTTCGTCGGCGCTGCTCAGGCCACTGAGTTTATACGCGAGGAATCTCAAAACCCGCCCGCTGTTGTCGCGAGAATAGCTGCGCTGCTTCTTCGTCTCCGACAATTGCCTCGGATTTTGGATCCCATTGAATCACACGCTTAAAGCGGGCAGCGATCGCCGCTAAATGACACGTATTCATCATCTGCACGTGGCTGGCCACATCCGACACTGTCTCGCCACCCTCGCGGATGCAGCGATAGAAGTTTTGCTTGTGCCCTTCAAATGGCTTGCCTTTATACAGACGGCGCAGGTCTTCTTCTGAAAAGCTTTCTTGATCCCATTTTTCTTCGATGGGAGTGCCGGTGATCTTCTTCCGATTCACGAACAAGCGTCCCTTGCTTCCTTCAAACAACACTCCATTGTCGCCCCGGCTGGTGATATTCATTTCGATGCCGTTTGCAGATTTGCACTTGACCGCGAAATCGTGAGCCGTGTTCCGACAGTCATCCACCTTGGGATAGCCATTGACGAATTCGACAGGATGCTTGGCATCGGTCCCGTCAATCTCCACAGGGCCCATGCCATCCTTGTCCTGACCGATCGCCCAGGTGGCAATGTCCACATGATGGGCACCCCAGTCGGTGAACTTTCCACCCGAGTACTCGTACCACCAGCGGAACGCGGAATGGCACCGCATGCCGCGATACGGCACCTGCGACGCGTCATCAACCAATCGAGTCACACGGTATCGATCTTGGAGGAAGCGTTGATACGCGCCGCTGAAGAAAAGGCGAGTGAAGCCGGTAAGCCGATTCTGATTCTTGATACTGCCACCTGGAGCAACGCGGAGCGACTTTATTTGCAACTGGGTTGGCATCGCTGCGGCGGATTCCCGGCTACGCACTGTGGTTGCAAGGTAGACTATGTAGCACCACAGTCTTCTATAAATCACTAGCGGGCGGATTCATCCTGGTGTTAATGAACCGCCGGGCGAAAAACGTGGTTGGGAGGTATGCCAGGGACGCCACGAATGCTCACCACTGAATTGTGGTAAGTTGGTTCTAATGACGATGCGCGGCGTCGAACGTTTGGGGATGTGTTGTGGACTTGCGATCCAGGTCTGTTTCTAGACTCCCGTGCCCACGTCATCATAATCCCACAACTTCAGCGTCGCAGAACTCACGGCTCCATAAACCATGCAGAAACACGAATGGCGTCAGAACACCGACGAAGGCCTGATCCGTCTTGTCTGCGTTTCGCGACACGCCGGCAAATGGCAGCTCCGGTCCCGACTCAAGTCGGACGTGGAATGGACCAAGTTTCCAGATATTCCGCTCGACGAGCTCGAAATGCTGCGAGAAGTTCTCGTGAAAAAGTATCAGCGCAATCGCGTGCCTCACGAACACATCTTGGAAGTGGATGCTCTGATTGAGGCGGCAAAACTCCGGGGTTAGGCCCTTTGCCTGCGCTATCATCGGACGAAACGATGAATTGAATTCTCTGACAATCATTGAGTTCTACGAGATCTCGAATGAAATCGGAATTGACGAGCTCGAACGCTGTACGCCTGAAACCAGTGACTTCTGGTTCGTTCATCATGGGAGCCCGCAGAATGAAGTGGGGCGAGATTTTTGGGAAGGAGAGCGTGAGGTCACGCTGTCCTATGAGTTTTATCTCGGCGCGACGCCCGTGACGCAAAAGCAGTTCGAGCTGGTAATGCCCGACTGTCCGAGGCAAGTCCCACACCATCTAAGAGTCGAGGACACGCCCGTCGACTCAGTTTTTTGGCAATGGGCCACCGAGTTCTGCGCCAAGCTCACCCGGATCGACCGTGATGCCGGCATTCTCAGCAAGAATTGGAAGTATCGGTTGCGTCTCCAATTTTCCCTTCAGCTCGCTTTAAGTTTGCCGCCATGAATTTCATGATTTCCGCCGTCGTGCTGCGAACTCCTCCAGCGCTCGGCAAATCAACGAACTCCCAAATCGATGTTTCTTTGCCGAATGCAGCTTACGGTGTCGCCATTCGCTGGGCCTAGTTTGGCGAAAGTGTAATGACGGTACCGGTGATCATGAGCGGCCCGGCAATTCGATCGACCAACAGTTGTTCGTAAAGCCTGCCAGCTAGTTTGCACAACATGTGCCCCAGCCACGAAGCCTTAAACTTACTGTACTCGCCCTTTGCCGCAGGCGCGAGGTGAACCAAAGCCATCACCGTTGCATAAAGCAGATCGAATGACCTGTTGCGATCTTCCACGGAAGCGGTTTAGTCATCGATCAAGGCCGCAATTGCTACATCAGTTCCGGACGAAGATGACTTGATGAAGCCACTGAGGAGAACCAAAATCACAATGACTCATACGCGTATCAGAGGAGCAATTCCGGGAAAGGCGTCGACGATCGTCATAAACGAAACGGAAAACTTCGAGCGATAGATAAGTTACCACTCCCACGTTCATTGCGTCACAGTTCGATGACGGTTCGCAGAGCGGAACTTGTGGATGTTCTAAGATGACTGCCGATCCTGGCAAAACTCTTCGGCGGCTTCTCGAATTTCCGCGTTGAGACTCTGTTTGCCGAACTGGATGAAACGCACGAAAACTCCGTGGTCAATGGCTTGCGCAAGTTCCAGTAACCGGCGATATCCCCAGTCGTCGTCACCAGCGGCAATCGGAGCGGCGCAAGTGGCGAGATAGTTCAGCGACCAGGCCCTTGGCAATTCGCAGAAGATCGCACGTCCAAGTTCAATGTTACGCACGTTCTGGGATATGCAGGAAAGTTCGAGCAGGTATTCGGCGAGCGCGCGTGAATCGGAAGCAGAAAGATTGCCCACAAGCGTATAGTCCCGCGACAATCCATTTGCAAACGACTCAAGCCTGGCGGCAACCTGCGGGCCATACGGTGAGGGGTAGCGGTCAGCAGGCACCGTGGATGGCTTCAGACCTTGAGCAATTTTGACCGTGTCTGAGAAACGCAGCGACGCGAACGCCGCCATTCCAATGTAGCCGGCAACGTCGGCAGGCAGCTCAGAAACGTGAAGGGGTACCGTCGGTCGGCAAACTTGGCGATACGGGAGCGTTGGCAGAGACGATCCAGAGTTCCAGTTCCAGTCATAGGCGAATAATCCGCGTGTGGACCAATCATCCCAAGTTGCGCCGCATGGCGGCCTTACCGCAGCCCACTCGGCGCGACCGCGTCGCGGCAACGAATTAATGATGTGCAGTGTCTGAGCGTAGAGCGAGTAAGAATTGAAAACCGCTGCGGGGACAAGGGCGAAACCCGCATTTGTGAAACCAGCAACATGGCCGTCGGCATCGACGCCAAACCACTCCAGATCCCAGCCTGGAAACATATCTTCGGCAGCAGCGCGGAAATCGGCTTCGGGAATCATTCTGTATCGCTCCGCGGGAAGTCTATCTATCGTTCCGGTAGATCACGATTGTCCCGGTAACCACTGCTCCGCTTCAATGTCATCGAGCTGCCCCTGGGCAAGCTTCAACCACAAGTCCAGGACGCGCTCACGCGACACCCCATTCAAGTGGCGAGACTCGTTTTCTTCAAGATTCTCCCAGATGACAAGGCCGCTGGGAAATGCGGACAGGCACCACTCCGATTCATGTGTGAGTGCGACATCAAGATGCTCATCGTCGTTGGCATCCAGCTCCGCGAGAATCGCGCGCAGGCGATCTACCGACGGTTCAGATTCGTCGCCTCCCCAGCGGGAACTGACATGGAAAGTCATGATTTACAACTCCTTATACGAAAGCTCATATGGCTCCGCCGCAACACGCAGGACGTTGCTGGCTACGAGCCACCGAGTTCTCTACCTCCGCCGTCTTCAAGCGGAAGACTACGCTCGAGCGATGCAGCGGCCGAGCTACCGCCTAGCTATACCATAGATTCAACGAGCAGGCGAATTGTTCTGTTCACCGGCCTGGGATCGCGTAACGCGCAGTCATTTCACTTAACCAAGACTTCCTCCACCTCTCTTCGTGGCGTGCGGTGCTTCTCTGGGGCGGCGAAACCGAGACGGAAGGGACACTGTGGGAAAAGATTCGGATTGGGCTGCAACTGCGCCACCTCTTGCTTTATCTCCTCAATTTGCACGATCTGGCTCATCGGCTGGCACCAGATACCAAACGACGCCGCCACCAGCGAGAGCCGCTGGTACACTTGGCCGACTTTGAGCTGCGTTTCCCGGCTGTTGTTATTGGAACTGATGAGGCCCAGAACCGGCGACGACATCAGCACCGCAGAATCCTTCTTTGCTGTAGAAGCTCCCATATTGATGTGAGTCACAGCCAACTTACCGATCTTCGACATTAACCACGATGTACCGAAGACTCCTTGGCCGATCCAGTAACCGAGTTCTTCTCGAAAGGCAGGGTCCGCAAATTCGATGGCATCGGCTTGCATCACAAGCTCATCGGCCCTTCGTTTGATGGAGTCATCACTGGTCAACTGCACGGTGATTTCTGGCTCGATGCAACAGCCATGAAGCTGTTCCAGCACGTTTGCCGGGATGGGGCGACCATCGTACTCTCCGTGATTGGTATGCCGCACGGGAATCATGGAGAATAAGCTGCCAAATCGTCGGGGAGTGCTGGCACCACTCACCTCAAATTGAACCGAGGCTGCATGCAATGGCTTTTGAGTATCGGGCAGGTAATGCGACTTATGGTCAAAGCCAAAATGCTCAGCGGCAATGAGCAGGTTTTCCAAAGCGCAGCCGACGCTAATGTGCAGTTCCCGCTGATCGTCGTCGGCAACTTTGAGCCACCTTTCTTTATCCAAGAACACGTCAATTCGGTCGCCACTGATACGGAACTTCCACGGCTGCGTGTTGTGGCTCGATGGAGCGAGGACGGCGTATCGCAACAAGAATCGCAATCGGTCGGCGAATACGCCATCGGCAGGGAAGTGGACTTCATCAACCTTCCAAGGATCGGTGGATGTCATGGTGTGTTCCTTACCAGTTCATCGCTGTGATGCTCAGTTGCAGCACGGTCGCAATCGAGACCCACACAAAATATGGCACCTGCGCCACCGCAACCCACTTGTGATGCTTCCAGACGACGAAGGACATCCAGATGATTGTGGCCCAAACGACTAGAATGTCCACCGCAGCCAGCGGCAAGTTCCGCAGTCCGAATTGAATTGGCGTGAAGATCAGGTTCGCCACGAGGTTGATGGCGAATGGCAGGGCGACCGTCCACGGCAGCTTCTTACGGATCGCCTGCACGAACACGAAGCAAAACGTGACGAGGATAATCGGGTAGAGAATCTGCCAGATCATCCCAATGGTCGCTGGAGCAGGCGTCCATGATGGCTTTTCGATGCTGTTGTACCAGTCACGCCATGTCATTTATCTGTTTTCTGGTGTCTGAGGTTGAAGGCATTGGGCTGTGGTCGGTGTGGAGATCGCAACACTGCAATAGGATACCGACAAACTACAATGCGGGAG
>JANOBM010000258.1:0-20887 GCA_031411655.1 Planctomycetaceae bacterium | reverse complement strand
CGATTCCCATCGCGCTTCATCTGCTGGCGCGTCAACAGCCACGCCGCGTCGTCTTTCCAACGACTCGTTTTCTCAAGCCGTCCCTCGACACGCATCGCGACCGTCTCAAAGTTCGGCGTTGGTGGTTGCTCGCAATCCGCATTCTCGCAATCGCCGCCCTTGCCATCGCATTCGCAAGACCTCAAATCCATACCGCAACGTCGGAAAACTGGTTTTACATCGCGGCCATCGCGTTCATCGGCGTGGTGCTGCTGGTGCTTGCCACCCTCGCCGTTTTTCGGAACCACTCGCACGCCATGCGTTATGGGCTGGCATTGGCCGGTATAGTCTTCCTTGCCGGTTCGCTGGTCTTTGGAAGCGTCACGATGGCGCGGGCCCCGACAGCATCCATTTCAGAGTCTTCGCCGGTCGCGATCGCGTTGATTCTGGACAACTCCGTACGTTCCGCTCGACTATTGAACGAAGATGACCCCCTTTTCCAAGGGAGCGACGATGGATCGCAACCTGCGACTCTCAGCGATTCCGATCCTGCCGCTTCCTCCAATAGCGATCTGGCCGCGAGCATCCTTCACAAGATGCGAGCGGCCGCAATCCGGCTGGTCGGTGAGCAAACCAGCGATAGCTTGATCGCGATTCTCGATCGGTCTCCCAGACCCGCGACCTTTTCCATCAATCAGACCGCTGCGCTAGCCCGCTTGGAACGATTGGAACCCGTTGCACGTCACCGCTCGCTTGCCAACCAGGTTCGCGACGCCATCCTACTGGTTCGCACAAGTGATCTGGAACGAAGGTCGGTGATATTATTGACGGATCTCACGGAGCCTTCCTTCGACGACGCCGAATGGCAAGCAGCAGATATCAAGTCGCTACTTGCCCAAGAACCTCCGGTGAATCTTCAAATCCTCGACTGTGGTTCCGAGGTGACATCGAATTATTCGCTCGAGCAATTAGCGATCGGGGACACAACGCCTCCGCGCATGGCAAAGACCAGTGTTTCCGTCGCGGTGAATGGATCCAAATCCGGTATCACCACTTCGAAACCGTTATCGGTACAGCTCGACATGTACGACACATCGAGCGCAGCGAGCCAAGGACTTCCGGTCGTTCGTAACGATGCCATCGTTTTGCCACCATTGAAAAGCGTGGATCGAACTACGATTGAAGCAACAGCCGGATCGGTTCGCGCGATGCTTTCGATCCCGCCACTCGAAGTCGGAACGCATCACGGGATCCTTCGATTGCTCGTGGATGATCAATTTGCGTCCGACAACGTTCAATTCATCACGATGGTGGTTCAAGAGCCCAAACAAATACTCGTGGTCGGATCCGATCGTGACGAAACGAGAGTACTCGCCGGTGCGATCAACGCGCCGCTTGATATCGACGATCCACTTGCGGAATATGCGATCGAGACGAGCGAGTTCCTGCCAACGGATTTCACTTCATGGAAGAAATTTGTAGCGGTGATCTTGCTCGATCCCTCCACACCCACGCCACCGATTCGCGCCGAGTTCGATTCCTATTTAGAAAATGGTGGCAATCTATTAACTGTGCTTGGACCAACGTTCTCTATTGATACAGAAGGCGGAACTTATCCAAACGGAGCAGTTCGTCCATGGCGAGTTCCCGAGCCGGGCACTTTTTTGGAAGTCATTCGACCGCTTCATCCGTCGGTCGATTCGCTCAATACCGTCGCCGGAGGTGTTCCGTGGAGCTCTTTTCGTGTTTCGCAATATTGGCAATTTGCACCATCGGACACTGACCTGATTATCGCGAGATTTGCCGGCACCAAGCACCCGGCGATCATTGAGCGTTCAAATTCAACACCTGATGGAACGGCAAGTTCCAAGCGAGGCGTCCATTTGATTGTGACGACGCCGATGCCGGCGCTGGCTAAGAACACTCGATCATGGAATCAATTGTTTGCCGGCGCGGATGCATGGCCCGCCTTCTTGCTAGTGCGTGATATGGTCGACTCGTTAGTCAATCGCGATCAGGGCTCTCATAATTATGTCGTTGGTGATTCCGTTAGGTTGGTTGTGCCTGATTCCGTTTCATCGGATGCCCCAAAAGCAAATACGTCCGATGCAGGAAGCGGTATCACTCGCATTCAAATGTTTACGCCCACCGGACCTCCGGTACCGCTCGACCGTGAAGCCGGGTTGGTTACGATCAGAGACATCGATGGACCGGGCACCTACTGGTTACGAAGCGTTGGAAGGACGGCGGGTTTCAGTGTGAATCTCTCGCCGCGTGCCGTCGACTTGACACGAGTCGCACCCGCAAGGCTCGACGAATGGTTGGGGCCAGAACAGTACGCATTGGTAGAGAGCGTAGCCGATCTGCGCAAGGTCGAAGGCCGCGGCCAACCGACTCGGTCGTTGTATGCTGTCACTCTCATCGTAATGCTTGCCGCATTTGTGCTGGAACAACTCCTAGCCAATCGGTTCTACGCTTCACGACCCAATAGCGCAAAGCAATCGTCGGCAAAGTCATCATCTGAAAAATGGGCGGTCGCCCGATGATGTCGCTGGTTTTCGAGCCGATTTTTCAGTCCCCAGTCGCGCTCGCGTTTATCACGATCATCGTGCTTGCCATTCCTTGGTTGGTCCCCGTGGCGGGCGGCTCGGTCTCGATCAAACAATTACGAACCCTGCAGATTCTTCGCACTGCGACGGCCCTGTTATTGTTACTCGCCGTTTTCCGCCCATCGATCGTGAAGACCGATTCCTTGCCGACTCAAGCGACGCTTGCTGTCCTCATCGATCGGTCGCGCAGCATGACGTTGCCGGCGGATGATAAGCGCAAGCGATTTGAAGTAGAAAACGGCCTCTATGACCAGCTTGCTGCGGCGATCCTGGAAATGGATGAGTCTCTGGAACTGAAGACACTGACCTATTCGTCTGACGTCAAAACGGAAAACTTTAACGATGAGTTTAAGCAACTCCTCGACGCCGAACCCATTGGCAATGCGACCGACATAGGCGGAGCGTTGCTGGCTGCTTCACAGTCATCTTCCGGAAAACCGCTTGCCGGCGTGGTGCTGATGGGAGATGGGGTTCAAGTGCTGCCAACGAAGAGCTCATCGACCGAACCGACCACCGATCCTCAATCAGGAGCGAGGTTATTCGCAAGCTTGGACGTGCCCCTATGGCCAATTGCAATCGGCCCACCTGGCGACTTGGACCAAGTGCGTGACGTCGAGTTAGCGGAGTTACCAGAATCGTTCAGCCTTTTTTCTGGAAATGAAACGTCCATTGATTTCGTTGTTAGAACTCGCGCGTTAGCGGGCAAGGAGCTGGTGGTTCGTATCCTATTGGCGTCTGAAGACGGATCTTCCCCTTCCAGTGAAATCGCGACGCGTTTGCTTACACCGACAGAGGCGAGCGCAGCGGATCCGCTCTCTATCCCGATCGCCATCGCAGCAGCTGGCTCGTACCGATTGGAGGTTCGCGTCGACGCACAGGAAGGCGAGTCATTGCTTACCAACAACTCACAGATCGCATTTGTGGATGTCCGTGAAGGCGGTGGACGCGTTCTTTATCTTGAAGGGCAACCGAGAGCAGAACAAGCATTCCTGCTACGCGCCCTACGCCGCTTTCCCGATTTGGAAGTAACTTATCGTTGGATCGCGAGCGACACTAAAAGCCGTTGGCCGATCGATCTGCTGGACTCAAAAGGTTCTGTAAACGCTGACGTGGTTATCATCGGTGATCTACCAGCGGCTGCGATCGGCAATGATCAGCTCACGAAAATCGCCCAACATGTCTCCAAAGGTGGTGCCTTACTGGTCATCGGTGGAATGGAAGCGTTCGCCCAAGGCGGATACGACGCGTCTCCACTGGCTGACGTATTGCCCGTAAAGTTGGACAAATCGAAGAGTGAGCTCGAAGGTGAAATTAAGATCGTGCCGGTCGGGTCGCATCCCGTCACCAATCTAGAATCAGGTGAAAACGGCGAGTCGCAATCCAAGATTTGGGGAGAGCTTCCCGCATTGGTTGGGGCCAGCCGCTTTGTCGATGCGAAAGTGGCACCGGGAGTCGAGATCCTACTGGAGACTCAGGACGAGGAACCACTGTTGGTGATTGGTGAGTTTGGTGGAGGGCGAGTCGCTGCTTTTGCAGGCGACAGCACCTGGCGTTGGTGGCGACGGGGGAAAAGCGTTGAACATCGGCGTTTTTGGAGACAACTGTTGCTATGGTTACTCGATCGCAAGACGGATGCGGCCGATGGGGTGGAAGTCGTCTTGGACAAACGGCGGATCGAAGCAGGGCAGTCGATCGGCTATCAAGTTTTGTCCACTTTAAAGAGTGACTTGCCGTTGAGCCTTGCGGTGGTTGCGGCAGACGGGACCGAAACGAAAGTCAGCCCAAATCTAACGAGTACCGATGATGGGGAGCAAAAGTTAGAAGGCGAGCTAAAGGAACTTCCATCCGGTGTCTTCCGGTTCAAGGCTTCGTTCGGCGATGACGCGGCAGCGAGCAGTGTCGAGAAATCGTTCCAGGTGCTCGATCAAGATGCCGAACTTCGTCAACCCTTTGCGGATCATGCTTATCTCGCACAGCTTGCCAGTCAAACCTCCGATGCCGGTGGAGCGATGTTTCAACCGAACGAAATCGGTAACTTGATTGATCTCATCAAGCAGCTTCGCCGCACCTCCCTTTCGCCGGTTGTAAAAAAGTATCGTCTGGGCGACACTGGCGTGTCGGCATGGCCACTTTTTATTACGCTCGCATCTTTGCTGAGCGTTGAATGGTTTTTACGGCGTCGTTGGGGTTTGGCGTAAAAGGTTTAAACTAGTTGATGGATCCATCATTAAACGCATCTGCGGAACCGCAGCCTCGGGCTCCTTATCCGACGTTTGGTGAGGCGTTCTGGGTTTGGTGTCGCGTCGCAATGCTCAGCTTCGGCGGCCCAGCGGGACAAATCGCTGTGATGCACCGCATCTTGATCGATGAAAAAAGGTGGATCAGTGAGACTCGGTTTTTGCATGCATTGAACTATTGCATGCTGCTACCTGGACCGGAGGCCCAGCAACTCGCGATCTACATTGGTTGGTTGTTGCATCGAACTTGCGGAGGCTTGGCGGCTGGACTGCTGTTTGTGCTGCCAGGTTTCCTCAGCATCTTGGCACTAAGCATTCTTTACGCTGGGTACAACGAAGTGATCCTCGTACAGGGGATCTTTTACGGCCTCAAACCCGCTGTGGTAGTAGTCGTCTGCGAAGCCGTGATGAGACTTGGAAAAAGGTCTTTGAAGAATCGTATGATGCTTTCAATCGCTGCGGCATCATTCATTGCGATCTTTTTTTTCCAACTGCCCTTTCCCCTCATCGTCCTTACCGCTGGTATCATCGGGTATGTGGGCGGCCGCCTGCGTCCGGATACCTTTGCAGTCATCAAGACGCGCGAAGCCACAGCAGACGAGCTTCATCCCCTCACGGTCATCTCGGATGAAAGCACCGCGGAGGTGGCACCCAGTCTTAAACGGACACTCAGCGTACTGGTCCTGTGGTTACTCATCTGGTTGGTTCCTGTGGCCTCACTTTTTGCCATTGCTGGAAAAGACAGTGTCTACTTCAAAGAATCTTTGTTCTTTAGCAAAGTTGCAGTCGTCACGTTTGGCGGCGCGTATTCGGTACTCGCATACGTAGCGCAGGAAGCTGTTTATAACCACCACTGGTTGAAACCAGGCGAAATGCTTGACGGGCTTGGAATGGCAGAGACGACTCCCGGTCCACTGATTCAGGTTGTGCAGTTCGTTGGCTTCATGGGTGCCTATCGCAACCCAGGTACACTTTCACCAATATTGGCCGGTGTCATGGGATCCATTGTGACGACGTGGGTCACTTTCGCCCCGTGCTTTCTTTGGATTTTCTTAGGCGCTCCCTACATCGAAAGGCTCCGCTCGAATCGATCCCTGAACGCAGCCTTGTCGACCATCACTTCCGCGGTTGTAGGTGTCGTGCTCAATCTTTCGATATGGTTTTCACTGCACACGCTCTTCGGCACAGTCACCGAACAACACGTGTGGGGAGCACGCTTGCTAATACCGGAAATAGCAACGGTCGATCCTGCAGCGATGCTCATCACGATCGGCGCGGCAATCGCAATGTTTCGCTACAAAGTGGGAATGATCCAAACGCTTTTTGCAAGTGCCGTGATTGGACTAGCATGGTTCCCGCTTCGGCAGTGGATGCAGTGAACCGAAGGCGTTATCGCTTAGCGAATCGACTGGGGCGCTATTCGTTCAGAGCGTTGTAAACAAGAGGTTTGACCGCAGACTCGCACTGCAAATTAAATGGCATAAGCTGAGATAACACCACGACTGCCAGTTCATGTTTTGGCGAAATCCAAAAGTGTGTGGAGGCCGCACCGCCCCAACCATACTCCCCGTTGGGCACATACTCAAAACCCGGAATCGACTCGACGACGACGGAAAACCCAAGGCCGAACCCAACGCCTACGCGTTTGTCTCCGTTGATCGAAATCGGAAATGCGATTTCGGGAAGCTGATCGCGGGTCATCTCGCGAACAGTGTCTTCTTTCAACAATCGAACGCCATGGTACGTCCCCAGTCCGCAGAGCATTTGGCAAAAGCGCATGTAGTCGGGAGCGGTCGACACCAATCCACCACCACCTGAAAGAAACGGTGGATTGCGTAGAAATTGACTTGCCTCGGCCAGTTCGATCGCACGCAAACCGCCCTCGCCATTGGGACCAAAATTATCGACGAATCGATCCTTCTTGGCTTCGGGCACGAAAAAACCTGTATCCGTCATCCCCAACGGGATAAAAATCGAATTCGAAAAGTAGGCATCGAGCGGCTTGCCTGAGACAACCTCGACCAGCCGCCCCAACACATCCGTGGAAACGCTGTATTCGAATCGTTTGGACGGGGCATAGAGCAACGGAAGCTTCGCGAGCTTCTTAACCAAAGTCTCATTCGAGTCATTGCGGCCGAGGATGCCGGCACCGCGATACAACCGATCCACTGGCGTATCGCCAAAGAGGCCGTAAGTCAAACCAGAGGTATGCCTCAACAAATCTCGAACGCTCGGCACCTGAACAGCGACCTTGCGCTCACCGGCTTCCGACGGAGAATCGACTCGAAGCGATTCTAATTCCGGGAGGTACTTTGATATCGGCGCGTCCAATTCCACCTGTCCGCGCTCAACCAACTGCATGACGGCAACGCTCGTCACGGCCTTACTCATCGAGTAGATGCGAAAGACTGAATCCAGCTGCATCGGTTGCTTGGAATCAACTCGCGCCAGGCCAACGGCATCGGCCAGGACGAGCTTGCCTCGTCGTGAAACCATGATGACCGCCCCTGCGGTCTTTTGGGAGTCAACCAACGCCTGCAAAGCCACGGTTGCCTTGGACAGCTCGTCGGGGTCAACGCCCAAAAGTCGCGCATCGGACTCCGACAGGCGAGTACCAATCGATTCGGCAGATTCCTGGCAATGAGCCGTGTGAAATCCGATCGCTATTGCGAATGCAAGACTCCCCAAACCACACACTTTTAAGGCGAACGTAAGCATCGGAAAGAACCTCAAAAGGATGATCATTTAGAACCGGTAAGCATGTCGCTTCAAAGCGCCACGCAATATAGCGACAGACGGATTTTTAAAATACTCGCCGCCTTCACGTTGCTATGTCGAAAACTTCGGAAACCAGCCAATCACCGGCACAAGCGGTCTTGCCAATCGCGATGAAATGACCGGCAAAAAGATTGTCGAGACGACAAAAAAACCATAAACAACCAGGTAATCGGCTCGTGCAAAACTCGCGTTACCGGCCCGCTCAGTACTCAATAGTTTATTGTAGATATCAACAGGTTCGAATTGCATCGTTCCGGGGAACGAGGAGACGACTATCGTCCCGATCGTGTAGCAAAGGATTGCGAGTATTCCGCCTATCAACGGGCGCCGAAACATGCATGTCCCCAAGACCGCTAGCGAATACATGAACGCGTGGATTATCGGAAAACACGCGATATAGGCGTAACTCATTCCAGAATTCCCAGACGTTCTTGACGCACTCCAAGATACAAGGATCGTCATGCCGTCCAACGTGGCTATGACAGCGAACAACCCTACGAAGTATTTGTTCCAAAACCAAATCGTCGGTGAGATTGGGCGCGTCCTGCGAAAACTGCCAAGCCTCGAATCCAAATCGGTCGAGAACAGTCCCGCACCGACGACAACGGCCCACAACATACCGACAAAAAAGACGCTATGCGGTAAGCCAGATCGTATCGCCATGCCAAAGTCTTGACTCGAATTGCCTTCCATCCATTGTCCTGCAATCGTTATGGCGACGGCTAATAGTAAGCCACACGCCGCAACCGGGACCGACTGGCGAAGTTCCAACCAAATCAAAGCTACCCATCGGTGCGGCAATGGCATGGGCAGAAATGAATGAATCGAAGACATCGAGATTCGATTACGAATTGGCTTCGCTTTTTTACTGATAGGCATTACATACCAAATCACAAAGCACCTGGTAAGCAACAGGAGCAGTGGAATTGCCGTTCCAAGAGCTACCCACCGATACCGGGCAAGCTCATGATCCGTGTAACCGCCTGTTGCTTCACCATATCCCCAATGAATCACCAACGATTGCGGAAGGATTGCGCCGTAAAGTAATTGTCCGGTTGGCCATCTCGCACCGGTCCACAGGACTCCTGCCGCCAGGATAAACACGAGAGCGATGACAGGTCCCAAAACCCCGACTTGACCTTGAGTGCGCAGCCATAAACCGCAAAGACTCAAAACGAGAAGCAACTGCACCCCACCAAAAGCAGCAATGGCAGTCACGCTCGCAAGTTGCTCCAGCGACACGAACAAGGAACCCGTCGGACGCTCGAGCATCCGCGTGTAGGCATCCGGATTGCGTGGTTCAGCTTGTTCGACCAGACCCGTTACCATCGATGCCGCAAGTATCAATGCTGCAATCAAGATCGGTATGACAAGCGTGACCATCGCTCCCACAATCCGCACTGCCGCAACGCGACGAAGCGAGATGGGCAGGGATGCTGTGAAGGAGAGGGTACCGTCGGTGCGCTCGCCTACCGCTGCGCGGGCAGCGAGAACAATCGCAGCCACCACCGAGTAAAGCATCGCTGACGAACTGAAACTTCCAACGACAGCTTGAAATTGATGCCCCAGTTCGTACGCGATCGAGTAGCAGACCGCCAGTATCATCCAAAGGCTAAAAATCGAAAGATGGAATCTCGACTCTCGCCACTGCTTCCAAATCAGGTTGTTCATTGCGTTTGCCTTCTGGTCAAACAGGGATTCACGTCACGGGGAAGCAGTAACGGCTTGAGAAGCCGACTCACTCGGCCAGTCTTGAGTACGACCGATCACAAATGCCTCGAAAATCTCATCCAGCCGTAGATCCACCACGTTAAAGTCGATCGACTTAGCCGACAAATCTTCGATGAATTCCCTCGCGTGATCCGCAATGATCACCAATCGATCGTCGTGTCGACGAACATCCAGCAATCCTTCCGGCGGCATTTTTGCTCTCGCATAATCGAGCGGCAATAGAATCTGCTTGACTTCGTCGCGCAGCGATTCGGTCAATCCAGAACGAACAATGCGCCCTCGATCGAGGATGGCTACCGCATCGGAAACCGATTCGACTTCATCAAGCAAATGGGAACTGTAAAGCACCGTGGCACCCGAAACTTGCAAATTGTCGACAAGGTCACGGTTAAATTCCTTTCTCGCGATCGGGTCCAACCCCATCGCTGGATCGTCCAAAATCACGATTGAAGGACGGTGCGCCAGCGCAAGCCCTAGCCCCAATTTCACCGCTTGTCCCTTGGAAAGCCTACTTATTTTCGTATGACGTGGAATCGCGAACCGCTCAAGGTAGTCATGAGCTAACTTCATATCCCATGTCGGATAAAACGGCGCCAGGAATCGAAAAAGTTCGATTGGCGTCATCCATGGATACATCGTTTGATCTTCCGCGAGGTATCCCACCTGCCCGAGAACCTTCACTGAATCGGTCACAGGATCGAGGCCCCCGAGTCGAACGACGCCGCAGTCAGCCGGAATCATGCCCAGCAAAATACGAATGGTCGTTGTCTTGCCCGCACCATTGCGACCCAACAGCGCAAGCGTCTGACCGGCAGGGACGGTTATTGAAACGTCTTGTAACACCTGGTTCGGACCAAATGACTTCGCAACTCGCTCGATCACTATCGCGGCTTCACTCATTACGTTACTCCGATTGCTTCTGCTTGAGGATCATGGATTTGGCTTCTAACGCTGCCGTCGTCAACATGGCTCGAAGTTCACTGGGAGCCAGTCCCAGCAGCAAACCCCGGGTCACCATAGCGTTGAATTCGCGGCTAAACTGTTCTCGTTGCCCTCTCAACTCAGCGATTGACGAAGACGCTTTGGTCGGTGGCAGTACAAAGGTCCCTTCGCCATGACGCAACTCTACAAATCCTTCGGAAGCCAGTCGTTCGTAGACACGAACGATTGTGTTGACGTTCACCGCAAGCTCGCTGGCGAGCTGTCGCACCGAGGGAAGGCATCGCCCCGGCTTTAGAATCCCTGCAAGGCACTGCGACCGAATCTGCTCGGCAATTTGCCGCGAGATGGGCGATGAAGAACCTCGTTCGATACGAATGTACATAACGCGAATCCCGAAGAGACGATCCGGAGTTGGAGACGGCGCCGCTACTGACAGTCGCAACAGTACACAGTTGTAGTACAGTGTACAGTCGGTGTCAAGTTGGATTTACATGCACTTCGCGGACGCTTTCAGCGGGTCGTTAAGTCGATCCGGACAGGTGAATCGACCTCTGTCGCGCTCACCCTTTCCCATCCCCATGGAACTCGACAAAACACGCGAGTCGGCTGGTCGCGTGCCCAACACTATTGCATCGATCGTTCGAGACTTTTCTCTATACGCGACAACCTTCCCCGGAAACGAGGTCGCACCCAGCATGAGCCACCCATGCGACTCAAAAGCCTCGCCCGGTCGCAGTGGAAGTCACTGGGCCGTGGAAGTCACTGGGCCGTGGAAGTCATTGGGCCGTGGGCAGGATTCGAATGCGGCGATATTCCATCTGGCCTCGATCACCCTCGAGTCCGATCGGTCCCTTCGCCGGAACGGCAAGACTGTCGGTCAACAACTCGCCATTGCACGTCGCCCTTGCCACACCACCGTTCACCGTGACGACCAGCTCATTCCAATCCTGTGCGCGATAACGCTTGAGATCGGTATAAGGGCCCGCGAGCAGGTAGTCACGACATTGCAACTGTGGTTCGCGAATGAAGACGCCACTATCGGCGTTTGGCGTCGCACGAAATTCAAGCTTGAGCACAAAGTCTCCGTCGAACTCTGCCGTTGTCCAAAGCTGCTGAATGCGGCTACCCTCTGCCGGCGTGGTCACGACAAGGCGACCATTGATGGCGACGTAGCGCCCATCATCAGAAGACCTCTTCCCATCAAACCTCACCGAATCCGCACCACCTTCGTCACTGTTGACCGAAGTTTCTCGAAAGCACCATCCGGATAAGTCATTTCCGTTGAACAAGCGAATGCTCCCCGCCTCGAAAGCGAAGGAGTCCGGTTCCGTCTCAAGAAACCCAAGAGTAGCAAAGATTGGCCGAATCGCAGCCGCCCAGCGATCGTAACCTGCAGGGTTCAAATGAAGGAGATCGCTAAACCATTTCGGGTTTGCATCGCCGGTGGCATCTGCGAACAACGTCCATGTATCAATCACCGTGATCTGCGAATCTCCTTTCACCGCTGCTTCGTACAATGCATTGATCTTCTTGATGACATCGGCGGGTCGTTTCTTTTTTGTCGAGCTTGGAAAGGTGCGGCAGAGAATAATGGGGATAGATGCATCATGCGCCTTGATGGCTGCCCTTATTTTCTCGAAATTACGTCCGATCGCTTCCGGTTCAACTCCCACTTCGATGTCGTTTGTGCCGAGAAGCAAGACGATGGCCGATGGATTGAGTTGAAGTACATCTTCTTCAAGTCGAATCAACATGCCGCGTGTGGTATCACCACCGATTCCACGATTGGCCAATTTCATTTTCGGGAAATGGTTTTTGAAATCATCACCCCAACCTTGCGTGATTGAATCGCCGAGAAAGACCACGGCCTTTTGGTCCTGATCGACTTGGGTAGCCCAGCGACTACGGAGTCTTTGCCAAGTCTTGACGTAGTTTTCGTAGCGTCGAAGGGCGCCCTCGCCCGGCAGCCCCGTTTCATCTACCGGCAGTGATTTGGCTGGGTCGAGAAGAATCCCATCCTGTGCGTGGGAGACAGAGCACCATGCGAGGCAACAAAGAAAAAGGAAAGCACGCATGGGATTTTTATTGCCAAAGAAAAATGATGGGAAGCGTCGAAACCACGCCAATTGTAGTCAGGCAAAACCTGTTTCGGTGCTATCACCGAACGGTTAACGGCGGCCCACCGAACACGGATCTCGCATTACGGCGAAAGAGAGCGCCGTCAGTGATGCCTGGAATGCAAATAAACCGACCTTGCGCCATCGCCCATGACGTTTTTGGCGAGTCGTCCGCACGGATCGCATCCGTGTGTTCCTCCGCAGATTTGCCCAAAAAACTGTGAAACTGGTTTTTGACATGGCGACAATCGTGTGAACATTGGACAATCCGACGGTGTCGTTTCAACTATGCTGAATCGCTATCGCTTCCGTTACGCAATCAATACGCTGACATGCTCGCCGCCCGAACCACTCCCACCTCGCAATCAAATCCCCATGAAGCGGGTGGTGACCTTCGACACATGCCCTATACCGTTTCGGCAGGCTCTGCAATCGCGAATGCCACTGACACTACGCTGAATGAGAGCGACCGGTTGCCGATTGATTTTTCGAGTCGTTTGCAAACGCGGTTCAACTTACGCGCCAGTATCGCGGACGGTGCGACGTTTGGTGTGATGGTCGGCGCTGGTGAAACATACCTTGCCGCATTTGCTCTCGCGGTAGGGCTTGGCGAAGTCTCGTCGGGATTGGTCTCCAGTGTTCCGCTACTTGCGGGCGGTATTCTTCAACTCATTTCCATTCGCGCCGTCCATTGGATTGGGTCCGAAAAGCGTTGGGTGGTTCTCTGTGCGGCAATTCAAGGCCTGTCGTTTTTACCGCTGACCTATGCCGCAATCACTGGCACGATCACATTGCCTCTGCTGTTACTCATCGCCTCGATGTATTGGGCCGGTGGGCTTGCCAGTGGGCCAGCATGGAACACATGGATCGAGTCGATTGTTCCTGGGAAAATTCGCCCCCGATACTTCGCAAAACGGACTCGCGTTCAGCAAACGACGACTCTGATCGGCCTTGTTGGAGGCGGCGCACTCTTGCAGTGGGCACAGATGAACGATCGAGCGTTGGCTGGTTTTGCGTTTATCTTTTGTGTGGCTGGCGTGTTTCGAATGTGGTCAGTGTATTGGCTCGCGCGCCACGACACGCCTTGTCGTGCGGTGGAAACAAGCGGCAGCAAAGATTTAAATGGAAGCCATACAGCTGCAGAGCCGACCACCTGCGATTCAATTCATTCGGATGAAGTGGATACAACAAGTGCCGTTTCAAAGGTCAGTGCGACTCACGTATCTGGTGTTCGGTTGCTGGCCTACCTTGTGATGGTGCAGGGAATGGTGCAAATATCCGGACCCTATTTTTCGCCGTACATGCTTGAGGAGCTGCAATACTCGTACGGTCGTTTTGTAGTGTTACTCGCCGTTGGATTTTTGGCCAAGGTCGCGGCTTTGTCGTGGTGGGTCCACGTCGCGCACCGTGGCGGCGCAAAAATGCTGCTGTGGATTGGCGGCGTAGGCATCATCCCGTTGTCGTCGCTTTGGATTGTATCGCAGAATTTTTACTGGCTTGCCGCAGTACAGGCGATCAGCGGCACGCTGTGGGCGGCTTATGAGCTCGGGTTCTTCCTGATGTTCTTTGAAGCCTTGCCGGTAAAGCAACGAACTCGGATGTTGACTTACTACAACTTGGCCAACACGGCGTCATGGTGTACTGGCGCCTTGATTGGCGGCTGGTTGCTACACTCCTACGGCGCTGGGGAAACAGGATACTACATCCTATTTGGCGTCTCGTCGCTCGGTCGCCTTGCGGCCTTGACGCTACTCTTCGGTGCCCATTTAAAGGCCGTTCCAGCACTTTGGATCGGAATTCGTGTGCTGGGAATTCGTCCTGCCGCTTCGATGGTGGACTCGCCCATCTTGCCTTCGATCGAAACCAACACGACGGCTTCGACTGCCAAACCGATTGGGGCAACCCAGGTCAGCGCCGCCTAGTGACGCGCCTTGTTTCTCGTCGGGCTCGCCCTTAAACGCTTTTTTGACAACCCGACAGTGACTATTTGCCTAGATGGTGCTAGCTAATTCTTTCCATTAACTCTATGTTAACGGGTCGATTGCTGGGCGGATCTCAGGCGAGCGGCGTTGCTCTAGGAATCAAATTGACGTGGCGGCGAGTTGATGAGCGAAATTCTGCTCCAGTACAAACGTCCTGACCCAACCACGTGGGTCTATCTGTCGTCATTTTTGACAATTGGACTGTTCTTTGTGTTCCATCGGTTTTGGAGCCTTAGAAACCTTGATATCGCACTATTGATCTTGCTTGCCCCGGGCTTGCTGATGGTGCACGAAGGCCGACACCGTCGTTTAGTGGAACTGGAGCGAACGGGGCATTTAGTCCCCGCGGAAGAAAAGCCTCCCGGTGACGCAAGTCGTGTTGGGAGCGCTGGCAACGACGAAAATGGTGACGGCGAAACAAGTGATCCACAGGTCGTACCGACCAACGAGGAAGAATTGAGAGCCGGAGTACGTACCGAGCTGTATGGCTTCGTGTGGCTGCTGTCAATCCAATTACTGATCCTTGTGCGCCTTTTGTTGGACTCACTGATGGTCCGCCGTCCGCTGCTGGATCCCAATCTTACCACCGGCGGGCTGACGTTCCTTGGTGTTTGGTTATTCATCTTTATGATGGCCAACGTGCTAACCAGCACCCCTAGAATTCAGATCGAGCAAGGACCACAGCCGGGCCCCGGCTATTCGTTGATCAATGCGTTGCCCGCATTACCGATGCGTCAGGAGCCAAACCTGAATGTCGATTCCAAGTCGGTGACAGATGCGTCGACCGGCTATGCCACATTGGCGAAGGTACTCGCAATCGCAGCGCAACTAGGAATCGTGACTGGCATTTTTGGAATTGGTGCGCGACACTTTAATAACCCTCGCGCTGGCGTTGGTTGTGCGATGCTCTACATGTTACTGCCGTACACCGCGCAAACGACCGGCCGCATCGATCATGCGTTGCCCGCAGCCTTTTTGGTATGGGCGATACTTGCTTACCGGCGTCCGGCAATCGCCGGATTCTTCATCGGTGCCGCGGCGGGGCTTATCTATTATCCGCTGTTTCTATTGCCGTTATGGATCAGCTTTTATTGGCAACGAGGCGCAGGACGTTTTGCCGCCGGCACCGTGGTAGCACTGCTGATCATGACGGGACTTTTAGCGCTCGACAGTAGCAAACCGTTGGCGGATCATCTAATGATGATGTATGGATTGATGTGGCCGAAGATGACGGAACTTCGTGGAGTTTGGGGAGCCGGCTGGGAGCCGATCTATCGCCTTCCCATCTTGGTCGCATTCATGATCGTTACAGCATTATTGACGATTTGGCCGGCACAGAAGAATCTTGGCACCTTGATCGGTTGCTCAGCTGCCGTGATGGTCGGCGCTCAGTTCTGGCATGCATCAGGGGGAGGGCTGTACATGGCGTGGTTCCTTCCGCTCTTGCTGCTTACCATCTTTCGACCCAACCTCGAGGATCGCGTCGCTCTAAAGGTCGTTGACGGCGGGCGTGCAAGCACGTTACCGCGCCCTCGGCTGGCTGTGGAAGCGGCTTGAAGTGACGGCATGCAAGACGCACTGAATCGCTACCATCAATCGTTACGCGACCTCGAGGCGACTCGCGGTCAGTTGAGTGCAAGCGATGCTCGCTGGAATTTCATTCGAGTATCTCTTTTCTTTGCCACCGTCGTCTCGTTTGCGCTGGGGACGCTCAGCGAGCCCGTCGCGTTCCTGACATTCGTTGGTTGGGGCCTTCTGTTTGCATTCTTGGTAGCAGTTTCGCTTCATCAGCGACTTCGGGACCAGATGGACGAGTTGAGAAATAGTAGTGCGGTTCTGAAACGATTGATCGCAAGACTAGAACGAAACTGGGAACGACTACCGCTTTGGAAACCCGACGCGTCGATCCTGGTAGATGACAATCGAATGGCATCTAGCAAAGAGGCGATCTCCGACGACCTCGATGTATTCGGCAAAGGCTCGCTATTTCAATTTGTATCGATGGCTTCGACCGGGCCGGGGTTACGAACACTTGCTTCCTGGGTCTCCGGGCCTGCACTCGCCGAAACGGCGAAACGGCGATCGGAGTCGATCGAAGCGATCGCGCCGATGGCAGAACTTCGCGAGCGACTCTACAACCTCGCCCGTCGGGCGGCACATGGGACATCCGACCCGGACCAGTTTCTCGCTTGGATCAATCGACCGTCATGGCTTTCTCGCAATCGTGCCCTCGCGATCTGGTCCGTCCTAACGCCTGTATTCGCAGTCGCGATCATTGTGGGAATTTTTGTATTCCCTGGGATCGCGCGAAACGCTGCGATTGCACTCGGTGTCCTGATCGGAATCAATGCGCTCATTTCGACCTTCTTGCTGGGTGAAGTTCACCAAATATTCGCATCTGCGATTTCAGGCCGCGGCGACGTGGAAGGTTATCGAGAACTATTTGAAATGACTGCCGATTTACCGTCGGAAACTCCAATGTTGGAAAAGATCCGCGACGTACTCAGCGGAAAAACCAATGGCGCCGCTGCGGCGATGGAAAGCCTTGGATGGATCGCATTCGCAACTTCGATCAAACATGTCGCATTGCTGTTTCCACTTTATTTGCTGCTCCAGATGCTTGGCATGTGGGAACTGCATGTACTGCGTTTGCTCGAAAAGTGGCAAATGCGTCACCAATCACAAGCGGTTAATTGGTTCGCCGAACTAGGAAAGTTGGAAGCGATTGGGTCCCTGGCCGCGTTATCGGCAGAGTACCCTGATTGGGCGCGTCCGGTTTGGAAACATCACAACGATTCTGTCTTGGACGCTAAGCAAATTGGGCATCCACTGATCAGCGATGAAATCCGTGTCTGCAACGACGTAACAATCGGCCCCTCGGGCACACTGTTGCTCGTCACCGGTTCAAATATGTCTGGCAAAAGCACCATGCTCCGAAGCATCGGCCTAAATGTCTTGCTTGCCGGATGTGGTGCAAGGGTTTGTTCGAATCAGATGTCGCTGCCATCCACTGAGCTTGCGACAAGCATTCGCGTACGAGACAACCTCGGTGAAGGTGTCTCTTTTTATATGGCTGAACTGAAGTCGCTCGCCCGCGTGGTGAGACATGCCGAATCGGTTTCCAAACGACGGCATACAACCACAGACTCCCCCACCTTATTATTTTTGCTTGACGAAATCCTACAGGGTACCAACAGTCGCGAGCGTCAAATCGCAGTCGCTCACGTCTTGAGACACCTGATTGACTGTCGCGCCATCGGGGCCATTACGACCCATGATCTCGAACTCGCCGATGACCCTCAACTCAAAGCGATTGCACACACCGTTCACTTTCGAGAAACGATCACGCAGTCGCCCGACGGCTCGGACACAATGACCTTCGACTACCAAATGCATGAGGGTGTCTCGCCAACGACAAACGCGTTGCGACTGCTTGAGCTTGTGGGCCTAGGTAGACCAGATGCAAAGAGACAAGATCTGTAAATCGTGTGCGTAATCGCACAAAGCCGCTTTCCATGAGATGATCATTTGCACAGTGATGGGCGTTATCGCACGGCGTGCCATGTTTCTCGATTGCAGGGCTAGTATCGAGAGGACGATTTCTATAGATGTATTGACTTGGCATGCTTAATGAAGAGCTGCAATCAATCGATCATTCAGACACTGAGTAGGGTTCCACATGATTCATGAAGTTACCGGCGACATTTGCCTCACCAAAGCTCAAGCGATCGCGCATGGCATCTCGCCAAATGAACACTTCGACAGCGGGTTGGCATTGTCGCTTCGCGAGCGTTGGCCGGCGATGGCCAAGGACTATCGGCACTATGCCCATCAAACGCATCCAAAACCGGGTGAAATGTGGACTTGGGGCGGCGTTGGAGGAGTACGAATCTTTAATCTGCTCACTCAAGAAGGCGAACATGGCCACGGGACGAAGCCCGGTCGTGCCACCGTTGCCAACGTAAACCATTGCTTGAAGCGTCTTCGGCACGAACTCGAAAAGGGCGAAATCAAGAGTATCGCGATTCCAAAACTTGCTACCGGTGTTGGCGCTCTGCCTTGGCCGGAAGTCCAAAAACTGATCAGCGAGCACCTCGGTGACCTTCCCGTACCCGTTTTCGTGTACACCTCGTTTCATGCGGGTCAAGCAGCCACCGAGCCGGGGCTATAATCCTCGACTGCAATCTATCGAATCGTATGAGGGGGAACCGATTTCGATTCCCCTTCATTGCCAAGGCGTCGCTTCGGCGCTTGCGGCGTCTTCGAAGCGTACGACTCAAGTCTCGATGCTGATTGTCGCTTCGCACGAAAGCGGTTTGGACCGACCCATTTGCTGATGGCCCTGCAGATGTGATCCGGGAGCCGTGTCCGGTGACGGAGCGCGCCGCATATCACCTCCAACAGAGCAACACAATCGCCTGACCTAAAGAAGCAAAACCAGCGACATTGCTTCAGATGACGACTACCGTTACCAGTCAACAGATAACCTGGCTCACCCGCCTCGGGGTCCAACGCCGTTAAGACACCGCTGCCAGTCCCTTACCGATCACCAAACCGGCTGCCGCAGGACTTAATAGTTGGTGACATCGACGCTGCCAAGACTCCTGCCGTTGAGACGCAGCCTCTGCAAGGCGACGGGCAAGCTCGCGTTGGTCCTTTCCAAGAGAATCAACAATTTTACCGTAAAACGCCTCGGTCTCTTTGGCAACGTTCACCGCCACGCTAAACCGATTCCTACTTCCGAATAAGTCCCCTGACGAGTTCAGGCGATGAAACGATTCGGTTAACTTCAACGCTTGTGAATCTAAGTCCAGCGTTTCAATCGAAATCAAGTAGTCATTCAAAACCGGTTCAAACGCGGCAAGCGACAAAGGTATCTGCGCGGTTAATTCTGCAGTTAGCTTCTCCGTCTCTTGTGCTGATCGAATGAGTTCTTCTTGCTTGCGCTGGAGTGCAGCGATATCAGCGTCCAGCTTATCATGGATCGTCTTCGCATTACGATATTGCGTCTCCGCCACGACATAAGGCGCGGCGGCCACCCGAGCGGCTTCTTGATAGACATCCCGCTCCCTCTCTAGCCGTTTGAATTCGACCGCGACGGGATCCAAAGGTTGGCTAGTCACATCCGCTGGAACTGGCGATGCAGAGACATGTTGATCGACGATTCGTTTCGCGGCTTGATAACCGGCTTCGGCCTGTTCAGCGCGATTCTTGGCATCTTGCATGGAGGTAGTGGCGTTTGACATCTGCCGCTCGACCAGCATTAGCTGATGCTTTGCCGAGGCAAGATCGCCACGTTGCTTTTGGAGATGCTGCTCGAGTTCGCGTTGGTCGATTGCAGTCTTGTCTGACCGTTGCGAAAGATCGGTAAGAGTCTTAAAGTGCTCAGCGATTTTCGATGCTGCTGCGGTCGCGGATTGTGCGTGTTGGCTGCTGTATTGAAGCTGTTTGATGCGTTGCACTAGCGAGTAGTAATTCACGTCGCGCAATTCGAGTTCTTCACTGATCCGACCTCCGACATGCTTTAATGCGTCCGTTAAGAGCCTGCCCTTCTGATCGCATTCATTCGCCAACGCCGCCAATTCATGATTCGCTGCTTGGATGTCCTTCTGTTGTCGCTGTCGGTCTTCGTTGGCTGTGAATTCGACAGCTAAGAACGCGTCGATGTCATGACGAATGTCCGTGATAAAGCGTTCGGCAATCGTCATTTCATTGGATAGCTCGATTATCGACTCGCCATACTGGGCGATGGCTTGGATCGAGTCATGGCTCGACAAGGTCGCCCGCCAATGCTCCGGTGGGTGGCCGAGCGGGCGAGCATTGGGAGGCAATAGTCCCTGTTTCAGCATTTGCGCGCGGGCGATGACTAGGTTGTTGGCATGAATCTCAGCGTTCTGGTCGCCGATTGAATCGCGATGACCGCGTTCGGTTCGCCGAGTTTCGCTGAACGGAACGTGCCGCTTAAACCAGCCAACAAAACCGCTTTGCTCATTCTTGAACGCGGCGTAGTTCGCTTCGATAGCCTTGAGCTCGGTTTCATCGCGTGTGCGTTCCTGCTCGATTCGGCGAATCGCTTCGTCAATCGACTCCACCCATCCGGCTTTATCAACCGCCAAACGAGCTTCCGTCGCCATGTCCGCAAAAATCGCCTGCAATTGTTCGTAATCGGTCGCCGCCGACAAACGTTCAAGCCAATCGTGATTCGAAGTCATCGGAATACCTCAAGGATCGTCTTTGCCTGGAGCTCTTATCGTATCAGATTTACCGAACAATCGGCGCAGTGATCGATTGCAAAAGTGAGCGACAGTCATGCCCGGTGATGGACCGGTTGCTTCTTAAGCATTGCCTAACGGCTACTCTACCAGAGATGATTTCATGCAGAATGAGGCAAGGGCAGACATGATTGAAACCAAGCATCTAACGCCTACGCAGATTGATCGTGTCATTCAAATGGCCTGGGAAGACCGAACGACATTTGATGCGATTGAAGTGCAATTTGGGCTGACGCCGGG
>JANOBM010000257.1:0-12653 GCA_031411655.1 Planctomycetaceae bacterium | reverse complement strand
GACATGGACTATTTTGGCAATCGATTGGATGCCTATCAAGAGTTAGGCTTCGTTCTGGCGGGTGTACAGTCGGTAATCGTCCTTGGGTTTCCCTATCGCACAGTGGAGCCCACGACAGCTCAAAGCAACCAAGGAAAGATCTCGCGGTATGCATGGGGAGAAGTCGATTACCATGATGTGATTCACGTGCGATTGAAGCGGCTGAAGTCAATTGTCATCGACTCATTTCCTGACTCAACGGCGCGAGGGGTCGTCGACTCCGCACCCATCATGGAACGCGAGTTTGCAAAGATTGCGGGACTCGGATGGACAGGCAAAAACTCACTGCTTCTCAACCGCCAGCACGGCAGCTTTTTTTTCTTGTCTTGTCTGCTCACAACCCTGCCGTTGCCGGTCAGCCAACCGAATGAAACCGATCATTGTGGAACCTGCACGCGATGCCTAGACGCTTGTCCGACGCAAGCCTTTGTTGCGCCAGGTGTGCTTGATAGTCGTCGATGCATCAGCTATCAAACCATTGAAAATCGCGGCTTTATACCTGAAGATCTCCGGGAAGGTATCGGGCAGTGGCTCTTCGGATGTGACGTTTGCCAGGATGTGTGCCCTTGGAATCGCTTCAGCCAGGTCACTACCGAAACGGCGTTTTGGCCTCGGCAAGGTGACCAAACGCTCGATCTTCTCGAACTTCTAAGCATCGATGAAACATCCTTTCGAGAACGCTTTCGTAAAACACCACTGTGGCGTCCACGTCGCCGCGGACTGCTGCGCAATGCAGCAATCTGCCTGGGCAACGCGAGGGAAACGAAAGCGGTTGATGCACTGATTGGCTTGCTCCATGACGATGACACCGTTTTGCGCGGCGCGGCTGCTTGGGCGATTGGCCGAATTGGAACGGCATCTGGAATGACGGCCTTAAAGAATCTGCTGGAAAAGGAGACAGACGCGATGGTTCAGCAAGAAATAAGGAAGGCACTTGAGTCGTCGTATTAGACGACAACTCATGCTCCATCGCAGTATACTGATCGCATCTCACCCTCCCCCGCCAAGTATTTTTTGGAGTCGCCGATGTTAACTTCTCGTCTCATGCCTTCAATCGCAATGATGACGCTGGCTGTATTGCCTTTTTCAGCGGTCGCACTGGCTGACGTTGGTGTCGGCGCTAAACCTATCGATGGGGCTGAAGTTTTAATCGATGGATCGCGTGAAATGCTCGACGAAAAATGGACCTATTGGCAAGGTCCGGGCTTCAAGTCATCACTGCCGATTAAGTGGAAAATCGTTGATGATCCTGTGGATGGCGGCACTGCAGTCATGACGGATGATCCCGCCGCAGCCGGAGGTCGATTTGGTGCCGCAGACATCGTTACCAAAAAAGAGTATCGCGACTTTCGACTCCACGTCGAATTTCTTATCAAGAACCCCGGAGGTAACAGCGGCGTCTACCTCCAAAATCGTCATGAGATCCAAGTGCTCGATGGAGATGCGACCCCTCATGGAATGGCCGCTGTGATCAATGAGAGTGAATCTCCCTACTTTGCCTATAACGGTTTAGGCAGTTGGAATTCATACGATGTCGTCTTTCGCGCCGCACGCTTTAAAGACGGCAAACGATCCGAGAAGGCACGCGTCACACTTTGGTTTAACGGCCAAAAGGTCCACACCGATTTTGAAATCAACCAAGTTTGGGGTGGTGCCAACTCGGGAATCGACGGCGCGAATGACGGCGGCCGTGGAATCACCGATACTCCCGGTGGCATCAAGCTTCAGTGCGAAGGCCATGACGTTCGCTATCGCAATGCCTGGATTAAGGAGTTGAATCTAGAAGATCCGACTACCGATTTCAACGAGCCGATCAGCATTCAGGCGGCGATACCAAAAACCGAAACGGTGCAGACCTTGTTCAATGGCAAGGATCTTACTGGATGGACTGGAGACGAATCGATTTGGTCTGTAGCGCATGGCATGATCCGCGGAGCAAACGACGGCAATGTCCCCAGTAGCACCTATTTGTTCACGGCCAAGAAATATCGAAATTTCCGCTTACTGTTGGAAGTGAAGCAAACGATGAGCGAGAAGCATTCCACGATGCACTCCGCTGTCGCTGCACTTGGCGAACAATTTACCGATGCTGGCGACAATTCGTTTGGCTTTCGGGGCCCGCTGTTAATGTTTTGTCACGACTGGGGCATTTGGGACGCACATCGGCGCAATCGCGTTGCCCCAGGGGGAGTCGGCTGGGAAGTTGAAAAGAAAGGTCAATGGAATCAAATCGAGGTTTTAGTGATCGATAACCGGATTCGAATGGCCACAAATGGGCAACCAATATTCGATTTTACGGACGACCCACAAATGCTCCTGGAGAGCCCTATCGGCCTGCAGATTCATAGCAATAACCAAGCCCAAGAATACCATTTCCGAAACCTATTGCTAACCGAGAATCCAACCGACACACTCGTGACCCTACACAAAAGGTAAGCATCCGGCGTGGAAGCTTGAACGCCAGAAGGGTTCCCCCGCTTAAACTCGGTTAGCGGATGTTACGACGCGGTCACGAAGCAATCGGCTGTAGCAAGCCGATGCGATGGAGCAGTTGAGCGATCGGCTGATCGCGTCCACGAATGGCTGCGCATGGCTGCAGCGAAATTTGGCAGCTTTTACTTGTGAACCATCAACTCTTGCTGTGATGGACCGAAACGTCAATCGGCTCCTTGAATTCGAGCTTAAGCGAGAGGACTCACGACGGTTGTAGCGAACTGATCGTCATCGGATTGAAATGGCCGTCACACTTTCGGTGCTGTACGAATGGCTGCCGCTGGAGGAAACGCCGGTGGAGCCGTTGCTGGCACAGCGGGAACTGCGGGCACTGCGGGCACTGGGACTGAGACTGGTGCCTCCTCATCACTGCGGAGCAAACCATGGAACACATGGAGCACGATCGTGTCCATCTTCAAGATGCTTCCAAAGTAGGGATCCACCGGTACGAAATTGATACTGGGATCTTTCTCGGAGGCCAGCACGTGGACGGGCTTCGCCAATCGTTTAAGCAGCGTATCGGAATCGATCGGTTTCCCTGATAGTTCCCACGCTCTCACCTTGTCCAGCGGAATCACCAGTTTCACCGTCTTCTCTGGTAACTTGACAAGGTAGGACTGAGTCTCCTGGACGGTAGCAGGCACGGTAACTTCGTATGCTTCGTCGCTAACGCTACCGTTCTCCCCTTTGACCCGTCGCGTTCGCATTTCCGTTTGGTACACCGTTTTGTTTACCGTGCGTGTGCGAGTTTCCTGTCGATAGATCGGTTTTGCGACAAGAAGTGATTTGTTGTCTTGGCCAACCTTCGCAACGCAAACACTTTCGAACTCGACAACTTCATCCGGACCGCGCGTTGGGAGCCACGCGTTGCTTGGTACTAAGTTTTGTGCACTGACAGGTACGGCAAGGAGCGTGACGATGAGTACACTTAGAATCACCCGATCCATGATCGAACTCTCCAATGTTTCACGGCCAAAGGTGCCGGAGGCAAAACAATTTGCCGACGACTCTAAAACGGATCGAGACTGTATCCTAATGCAAACACTTTCCGGAAAAAGAGTACTGATCGAAGACCCAAATCCGAAAAATACTCTGGTCAAAAAGCGAAGCAGGTGTTACCAACCGCAAGGAGTTGTCGGCGACGTCTTCGACTCACGCACCCTGCGGCAAAGCTCTGGACACCAAGTTTTCGAGTAAAGGGCCTCGCGGGATTGCGAAGTACTCATCCTCGCTCACGATGCCAAACGCAATAAACGCTTAAAACTCGGCAGTAACTTCACGGCCGGCCCGCGTGCCTAAACTCCGCCACAAGGTAAGATCGATTGAGTTTGTCACGCCCCGCACGGAGCCGTCCATCAGCCCGACATGGACTTGCCCGACGTGATAGCTACGCGGAGTGATGACCGCGTAAGTGGTGTCGGTTTGATTACGGCCCTCGCGGCTCGATGTCACATCGATGTCATAGGTCCGCCCACCGGCGGTGTAGGGAACCTTTGTGTTAGGACCGAACGTTGTAGTGAAGCCGGTATGTATCGCCCGCCCACAAACCCATTCCGTGTGTCCACTGCTATCGGAAAAGGAACCACCTGAAATGCCCGGTGCGACGGCGTCGGGTGTGGCCGGAGCCAACGTCGGCAAGACTGCATCATGGATTCGCGCCTGAAACGCCTTTACTTCCGCATAGGCGAGGGTGTTGCTGAGGCCATCCAAGAACGCGTTCGGCTTGAGCTGCAAATTGACCGCGAATGCGCCACCGCCGTCAGCCTGAGTTACGGGATTAAAAACAAGATACTGACCGACGTTCTGACCGTAGTTCAAGGGATAGTGTTCCGCTTCGCCAGTCGACGTATTGAGACGACTGTGATCTTCCGTTTCGCTTGGGCAAAGCAACGTGGAAACACGAACCGCAGCAATGCCGTTGGGTGGAAACAAAGTTTTATTGGAGCCCGCGTGGTAACCGGTCGAAAAGTTGATTTTGGAAAACGTCGCGTCGCCCTCCAAAAATGGCAAGATGAAGGATTGCCCCGACCAGGGCTGACTCGCCGATCCACCACTAGCGACCGTTGAAGGCGGGAAGGCCTTGTACGCCGACTCGTAATTGTGAAGTGCGAGTCCGAGCTGCTTGATGTTATTCTGGCAGCTCATGCGGCGAGCGGCTTCGCGCGCCGACTGAACAGCCGGCAGAAGAAGCCCAACCATGATGCCGATGATGGCAATCACCACCAACAATTCGACAAGCGTAAAACCCGTTTTGCGCGATGCGAATCGACTTCGCGAGAACCATGCACCCATCATCGGAACGTTCCTAAAAGGTAGGTTTGTGACTTTGGCGGTTTCGGCACGATGCCGGTTGACCGCGGATCAAAAACGCTCGTTCGGAACTTGGCTGGCTGAGCGAAATGTGGCGTGATGCCATGGTGCATTGCTTGCTGGGCCTTCGGAGCTAAACCCTAGGCTAATGAAAGTGATTCTCAATAGCAACCGCACCTCGTAAGGGTAGTAAAGATTTTCAGAAGTTTTTATTGGGACGCTTCGCGGACCGCCAACACGATGTCGTTGTGAATCTCCTGGATTGATCGATCGGCATTGATGATCGCCGTATGATGCGCAGCCCGTGGCAGTTGGACTAAGAAACCGAGGCGAACTGCCTCCAAGTAATCCAATCCGCGCGACTCCATGCGATCTTTCGGTCGGTCAAGTCGCGTCATCGCTTTTTCAGCCGGCATATCCAAGAGCAGTGTCAGGTCTGGCCGCAGTCCACCGCTGGCCCATTCGCCGATCCGCCACAACTCATCCGGGTGCAAATCACTTCCGATGCTCTGGTACACGACGTTGGCGAGGAGGAAACGGTCCGAAACGACCACGGTACCCGCCTGAAGAGCCGGTTTGATTTGCTCCTCGACCAATTGGCTTCGGGCTGCAAGAAACAGTAAAGCTTCACAGCGTCGATGGATCGAAAAATCGGCATTCAGCAGAATGGAACGAATCGCTTCTCCAGCACTGGTACCGCCAGGGTCGCGAACCCGTAAGACCTTGGATCCTGTGCCTTCGAGATGTTCGCAAAGCATCGCCACTTGGCTGGATTTCCCTGCGCCATCGATTCCGTCAAGAGTGATGAACATGGTTGGTTGCTGTGTGCTAGAACGCGGATCCCTACTGGATGATAGCGGAAAATGGACCGGCTCGGTTGCGAGACTGGTTGCGAGGATTGAGGGCACGGAAGTGTATCGCCGGCGAAAGAAAAACGACGACGAGATAATGCTACCCGTCAATGCCATGGCTAAGTCTTTTTGCGGATCCCAAACGTCGCCTTGCTGTCCGTTGTAGGCTTCGGCTTGAGCTGGCGAAACGTTCATCGCGAGTTGCCATTCGCCTATTTCGTAAAGTGCACCGAGGCTGAGGACGACCGAAATCGACACCAATGCACTGCCCGCAGGGCGCATTCCTCCAAGTCGTTGAAGCAGTTCGCAAGCAACCGGCACAATGCACAGGCCGGACAGCAAATGGACAAAGCGATCGTAATGATTGCGTTCCCACCCGAATCTTTCCGAAATCGAATCACCAACGATCGCCATCGCCCATGCGTCGTAGGGCACGAACGAATAGATATATCGCGCACCAAGAATGTGTGCCCAAAGGAATGCCAATAAACTGAAAAAGGAGAGGTCAGCCAAACGAAAATACTTGCACGACCACCCCATTCCCAAAATGATTGCCACCGTCGGAAAGTGCTGGAGCTTTAATTCGTCGGGAAAGGGAGCATTGACGAACGTTGCCGCGGTGAAGAGCGCTGTTACGGCGAGCCATACCCAATGGTTTCGCAAGATAATCCTTACAGCATCGAAGGATTGCTGGTGCTTGGACTAAAACCGTCGGGAGCACCGACAATGGGCAAATGGTTGTAGTCGTAAACCTGCCAAGCGCCGTCCGCTGATTTCCTGAACTTCAGAATCACCCGGCGCAATACCCTCATGCCGCGGACCTGCCCTCGCTGATCGCTAACGACGACCGTGACCGACAAGTCAACCTCCGCCTCGGGAGGCACACTGCCCTGAACGAAGTCGATCGATCGCAGTTTATTAACGCGAGCCTCGTCAAAATGGAAACGTGTCAAATCGGCTTTCGCGGCGGCAATCCTCGCCTTCTGTGCCGGTTGAAATATTTCGACTGCGGCATCGAAGTCATTCCTTGCAACCGCATCGGCGGTTCGGTAGATGGACGCACGAATCTGCTCGCTATCGGTGACCCAGAAGGACGCGACCGCAAACGCGACGGGGATCAGCAACAAACATCCGATTCCGGCGGCGAGGACCACCTTTCGCCCGGTTTGCATCCATCCAAAAACCAATATGACCCCTAACGAAGCGAGCAAGACTGACGAAAGCCAAGGCTGTTCGGCGAGCATATTAACCATCGGCGTGACCTCGGAGCGTGAGTGAATAGGGCCGATCGAAGAGAATACGACCGCGAGAATGAAATGGTTCACTCCTTTGAACGTTCAATCAGATTAAGGCGAGCGTATAAATGGGATCAAAAAGAAAGCCAAGCGGGATGTGTCCCCCGCCGTTCACAGCTCCGACTTGTCGGAGCTGTGGAAGGAACATTCTCGAGAAGTGCGAAGTGCGTGAAGCATCGCCTTCTCCATCGGCTCACTTCTTCTTGAAAAGTGGCCCGGCATAAATGGCTGCATCACCTAGCATTTCTTCGATGCGGAGCAACTGGTTGTACTTTGCCATTCGATCGCTACGGCTAGCCGATCCCGTCTTGATCTGGCCGGTCGACATCGCAACGGCCAAGTCAGCGATAGTCGAGTCTTCGGTTTCACCACTGCGATGGCTGGATATACTGGTGTAGCCGTTGCGCGTCGCAAGCTGAATCGCATCGATCGTTTCGGTAAGCGTTCCAATTTGATTGACCTTGATCAGAATGCTATTGGCAATCTGTTCGTTGATACCGCGCTGCAGGCGTTCCACATTAGTCACAAACAGGTCGTCACCGACGAGCTGCACCTTATCGCCAATTCGCTGGGTCAGTTTCTTCCAAGTGGCCCAATCGTCTTCTGAGCAGCCGTCTTCGACGCTGCAAATAGGATATTGATTGCACCAACCAGCCAAGAAGTCGACCATCTCATCGCCGCTTAACTCCTTGCCGTCGATCTTGTATTTGCCTTTAGCGGAGTCATAGAACTCGGTCGCCGCGACATCCAGTGCGATCCAAACTTGCTCACCGGGTTTGTAGCCAGCGGTTTCGATCGCCTTCATGATCAGATCCAGTGCTTCTTGATTGCTACCTAGGTTTGGTGCAAAGCCACCTTCATCGCCGACCGAGGTACTGTAGCCCTTGGAGGAGAGCACCTTTTTGAGGTTATGAAAAATTTCAACGCCAGCACGCAGTGCGTCGCTGAATCGTTCGAAACCAAGCGGCATGACCATGAACTCTTGGACGTCGACCGAGTTATCAGCATGCTGTCCACCGTTAACGATGTTCATCATGGGTGCCGGTAGAAGCCTGGCACCGGTGCCGCCGAGGTATCGGTAAAGTGGTTGCCCGGTGCAGTCCGCTGCCGCATGAGCTGTTGCAAGCGAGACGCCGAGGATGGCATTGGCCCCGAGGTTCTTTTTATTGGCTGTTCCGTCGAGCGCGATCATGGTCCCGTCGATGGCGGCTTGGTCGAGTGCATTCATGCCCAGAAGCGCATCGGCGATCGGGCCGTTGATATTGGCAACGGCTTTCTGCACCCCCTTGCCGAGGAAGTAACCCTTATCACCATCACGCAGTTCCCATGCCTCGTGAGCCCCTGTGCTGGCACCGCTAGGCACCGCAGCACGGCCAGAAAAACCGTCGACAAGCTGAACTTCGCATTCAACCGTCGGGTTGCCGCGGCTGTCCAAGATTTGACGTGCGTGAATCGATTCGATCAGAGTCATCGGTAAGCTGTCCCGTAAGTGAGGTGGTTTTTTATCGTGTTTTCGGACTTGCGGCTCCCTGTGAGCCGATAAATCGTTGGTCCCGTTGGAAGAACGACGGTTATTTTGTCCAATACGGGACGATGTGACCAGACGCCGATGCGTGAGATTCACGCAGAAGCGATTCTTTATCCAAGGCCACCGATTGCGGAAAGCGTATCCGCCAACGAAAGTATGCACCGCATGTTCACAGGCTTGGTCGAAACGATAGGAAGGCTCGTCGCGTCGGTTGAAAACCCGCCCGGCAGGACGCTGCGCATTGAAGTAGGAAGCGAATTACGGACCGGGATGGCAATTGGAGACAGCATCGCCATCAATGGGTGCTGCCTGACAGTTGTCAGGATCGCAGACGGTGGAATCGATTTCGAGGCTGGGGAGGAAACGCTCTCACGGACGAACTTAGGGCAGTTAACCGTTGGGCAAGGCGTAAATCTAGAACGTAGCGTTGCGGTCGGGACGCGAATGGGCGGGCACTATGTATCCGGTCATATCGATGCATTGTCGCAAGTCCTCGACATTGTTCCGGACCCGCCGTGGGCGAAGTATTGGTTTAGTGTTCCGGCCAAGTTCGCGAAGCAAGTGGCTGCCAAAGGCAGTGTCGCCGTGGATGGAATTAGCTTGACGGTCGTCGACGCTTGTGACGATCGGTTCAGTGTTGCCCTCATTCCTCATACATTATCAGTCACGACGTTGGGCGTCCGAAGAATCGGCGACAGTGTGAATCTGGAGACTGACATTTTAGCGAAATACATCGAACGACAACTTGAGGAGCGCCTGCATTGGCCGAACGACAAACCAGCCGGTATCTAGCGGACCGGCTCGCCGCCGCTGGCCTTCGACCACTTAGTCGATTTGGTCAAAACTTCTTGATTGACTTGAATCTCGTCGATTTAATTGCTCGCTCAGCACATTTGCGAAAAACCGATGTGGTCCTAGAGATTGGCACAGGCGTTGGCTCGTTGACGACGAGGCTGAGCGACGGGGCGGGTGCAGTCGTTACCGCGGAGATCGATCACAATCTCTTTCGACTCGCGTCCATCGAACTAGCTGATCGACCGAACGTTCGCTTGATCCAAGGTGACGCGTTAAAGAACAAGAACACAATTCGGCCCGAGTTAATGGATTCTGTCCGCGAAGGAATGTCTCGCATCGGACCCGAGTCACGTTTTTTGTTGGTGGCTAATCTTCCATATAACGTTGCAACGCCGATCGTAAGCAACCTACTTCGTGGTACACCTGCCCCTGACGTGATCGTTGTAACCATTCAAAAGGAATTGGCCGACCGAATGATTGCCGTTCCCGGAACCAAAGATTACGGTGCCTTAAGCGTCTGGGTTCAGTCCCTTTGCAAAGTGGAAATTGTTCGAGAGCTGTCCCCGAAAGTTTTTTGGCCTCAACCCAAAGTCACGTCGGCGATCGTAAAACTCGAAGCCATTCCCGAACGACGAACAGCGATCGCCGATTTAGGGTTCTTTCATGAAACGTGCCGCGCATTGTTCTTTCATCGACGCAAGTACCTGCGCAGCGTCGTCATCAGCGCGATGAAGGACCGACTCGACAAAAATGTGATCGATGAACTTCTGACGTTCAATGGCTACGGCCCAGATTCCCGAATTGAGGAACTGACGGTAGCGCAAATCGGTACCCTTATCGAACATCTGCGCGTCGCGGCTGCGAACTCCTAAGGTCTTGAGGCTGGTATCTCCTTTTATTTTTGCATAGGAAGATGAAGGGTCCGCGTTTTGCCATTTCGAAGGATCGTGATCGCGATCTCATCGCCAGCTTTTTTATCGGTAACGCCATACCGAATGACGTCATCTTCCGATCGGAAGTCTGTTCTGCCGTCGATCGACAGAATGACGTCATCCTGCATGAACCCGGCGTTCTTGGCCGCGGCATGGGGACCGTACATGCCAACCCCTTTGACTTTCAAAGCCATCACGGACATGTCGGTCAAGTCCAACGCAAGCTCATTGGAGGCAACATTGAGGGCCGCTCGATCTTCAACAGATAACGGTTCAATGCGCATACCACCAGTCGCCATGCGCCGTAGTCCCCATGTGCTAGCGCGCCAAGAGAGATCGCTTGCACGCCGCCAACCTTCTTCAAGAGCCAGCGAGAGCGATTGCATCTTGCCATCGCGTTGAATGGCAACGGTAACCTCCGCACCGTCAGGAGGCGTCCCGTGCAAAACCCATTGAATGTCCGCGATAGAAAGAATGGGTTGACCGGAGACTTGAATCACGTGGTCGCCACTCCGAAAGCCTGCGACACTTGCGGGTGACGACGGAACGACCGACTGAATCGTCCCCTTCGTACTGGGATCAAAAACGATCCCAATCGACTTGGGATGTGGAAATGGGAAAAGAACTGACTCGGGTATCGATTCGTTCCGTTCGCGGTACTCATCACGAATCGCATCTCCGATCTGATGGCAATGGATACAGCTACGGACGACGTCACCTTCATAATTAAGCTTCGAGGTGTATTCATGTTTTTCCATCAATGAAGCAAACAGCTCGGGTCTTGTTACCGCTGGCACCGGACCTAGCTTGCCAGCAATCGCCGCCTTGTCTCGTGGCCAATTCGTGTGCAGATCTAGCGCACCACGCAATGCTTCGGCAAATCCGTTGATAGAGACATCGCCTATCCAATCGGTCCTGTGCGAGCGGGTGCCGAAACGCCCATAGATAGTCTCGCGGTCACGCAGCATGAATGCGGCAAATGACTGATCGGTGTCGAATTGGAAGAGCGACAAGTCCAAACCATTTGTCGACACCACACGGACGCATACGAATTGCTCCAAGAGTGAGCGGATAACAGGGTCTTGATCCACCAGCTCGTCATCCAGTTTGACGCATTCTTCACAGGGCAAACATCGAAGGACGACCAAGATCGGTTTACCGGATTGCTTTGCGTTTTCAAAACCTGCTTCCAGATCGTTGTAAATCCAGAAGCCTTCTTTGGTAATTTTTTCTTTATCTTCGAGAACTTTTCTCGTCCTCTCATTGGGCTGAGCGAACGCTTCGATAACACCAGTAAAACACAACAACGCCAATGTCAACAGAATGGCGCCATGAAATCGGGCAACGTAAAACCGTAACATTCGATCGTTCGATGCCGACAATAGGGAAAGCCAAAAAAACATGATTTCACGATTTCAAATGTGGATTGGACACCGATCTTGACGATTTACTTACTCTTTCGTCCGTACAAACAGTTACACTGCAATCAGACCGTACAGCGTCTTGTTGAAACCATCAACACAACCAACCGTCATCCATTCGGAGTGACGTCTCGAAACGTTCTGATTTGTGGTTTGAAGTCGCCAGTAATCAGCCGCGCTCCTGCCGACTGAAAAACATACGTGTAGGCCCAATTTAACATGACCGAAACCTTGGAACGAAAGGTGATCAAAAACATCAAATGAACCAACGACCAAATGAGCCATGCAAAGAAACCTGTAAATTTCCATCCCTTGATGTCAGCAATCGCTTTGGCTTTCCCAATAGTCGCCATCGACCCTTTATCGCGATACTCAAAGGGAGGCCGGTCTTCAGGGCGAACACCGGAGACAATCTCGTTGCGGATTAGCTTTCCGATGTAGTTCCCCATTTGCATCGCTGCAGGAGCAACACCAGGAACCGGCTGATTGTTCTTTGTATCCATCACACTGGCTAAGTCCCCTGCAATGAAAACGCGTGGATGTCCGGGTACGGAGAGATCCGGAGCAACGATCACTCTTCCCGAACGATCCAATGGTACGCCAAGGGCCTTGCCCAGCGGCGACGCCAATACTCCCGCAGCCCAGAACACGTTATTCGCATCGATTCGACGCTCGCCAATGACCACTCCTTGTTCATCGACAGCAGTGACGCGACTGTGCAGCAGGATTTCGACTCCAAGCTTCTCCAAATCGCGTGCGGCGCGAGCGCTGAGACTCGGTTCAAACGACTTAAGAACTCGATCGTTGGCATCCACGAGGATCACCCTCGCCGTTGAAGTATCAATATTGCGATAGTCCTTTTGTATCTCTTGTACGGCGATTTGCCGAAGTGCTCCTGCCAACTCAACCCCGGTCGGACCGCCGCCGACAATCACGAACGTCAGCTTGGCACGTTGGGCGGTTTCATCAATTTCGTTCACCGCTTCCTC
>JANOBM010000256.1:0-16270 GCA_031411655.1 Planctomycetaceae bacterium | reverse complement strand
GATGGCACCAACGAAATGGCACCGCCACCTATCGAGTGGAAGGTGATTCGATCGTCGGGAAAACATCGGAAGGCAGTCCCAATTCGTTCTTGTGTAGCGACAAGTCATACGGCGATTTTGAACTGACGTTCGATGTGAAGGTAGATTCAGCTTTAAACTCCGGCGTTCAAATTCGATCGCAGAGCGAAGGGGATAAGCCCGAAGGTCGGGTCAACGGACCGCAGGTAGAAATCTCGCTTGATGGGATGGCCGGATACGTTTACGGCGAATCCGCAGGTGGTTGGATGACACCTGATAGCGACCGAGTGTCGCATCAGCACTTCAAAGATGGCGATTGGAACTCTTATCGTATCGTGGCAAAAGGCAATAAGATTCAGACTTGGATCAACGATCACCCGATTTCGGACCTGACACACGAAGAACGCTTTAAGTCGCACCCCAAAGGCTTCATTGGACTTCAGGTTCATGGGATTGGTGCTGGTCAAGGACCGTTCGAAGTGCGATGGCGCAACTTGAAACTTCGTGACCTATCGGCGAAGTAAGCGTTCGAATGATTTTGGCAAAATTGGTGGCCAAGTCAGAAATGGAAAGCCGAAGTACTAGGCTACCTGAGAAGTCAGGTATAAAATCGCAAATGTGGGATTGAGAAAACCCACTGATGCTTTGGTTGTAATTCCGGCAGAGGGACCATTATTACGGGCTCGCCGAGGTCACCTAAAGGCTAGTGCAGAAGCACGCTGAGACCTCCGCGATTCTCCCAGCGGCTCCGTTTTGCCGCCGCACAACCAAGGCGCCGATAAAGCCGGCTTGTAAGAGAAATCTTGCAAGCCGGTTTTTTTATTGTCGTGCGTCGTTCGCGAGTTGTGACTTGTGTGCCTAAGCGGCAATACGGTTTGGCATGCCAGTGCCATCAAGCCCACTAACGCTAGCATCACCCTCCAAGGCGCCATCGACGCTTAGCTCCCCATCACCGGAGTCCCCGTCGCCGGAGTCCCCGTCGCCGGAATCGTCTTGGATCTCGCCCGAAGCGGCTACGAAGTTGAATCTTGCTTCGGACGGATCATGCAAAGCCTCGAGGGCATGCAATGATGCTTCAATACGCAATCGATAGGCTTCTAGCTTCTCGCCCTGACGCGGAAAGATGGGTTCTGCGAAGTAACCTTCGATCGCGGTAAAGGGAAAGGGAATTTGGAGACGGTCCCACGCGTTCGTTGCTGTACCGTGGTGGTTGGATATCGCGACAAGGTTCAGCACTGCGGCACCAGTTTGCTGGCTAAGCAGTGCAATTCCCTTGTGAACTCGACCGCGTGGGCCGCGGGGACCATCGACGGCGAGTGCAGCCGGTTTTCCGCTAAGGACGTGTTCGGTCAATGTGTGAAGCGCCTGACGCCCACCTCGGTCCTTGCGATCCACGCGACTGGAGCCTCGAACGGGAACGCAGCCAGACCACTTGAGTAGCGGAACGATCAGTTCACCGTCTTTGCTTCGCGAGACCATCGCGCCGGTGCCAGGTTCTCGACCGATGATGAGTCCCAATTGATGGGCATGCAGAAACGAATAAAGGTAATTTTGGCCTTTTGCCCGTAATTCGTCCCGTGGGTCATCATTAAATCGCACTCGACAAGTCAGCCGAAGGAGTGTAACCGCGATGGCGAATAGCGTCGGTGCGATACGAGCGAGCACAATTCAATCCCGTGGATTCGATTGATGGTTAAGTGCGAGACGTTTGGCAAAAGCGGGAATTGATCCTGTTTTGACAAACGGCGAGTTTCCGGTGTCTTGCCTGCACACTGTCTCAATTACAAAAAAGTCCTCCATCCGTAAAGGTCGCTTGGCAGAGTGAGCCTTTTTGGACAACTTGCGGACTCTTGAGAGGAAAGGCATGTCGGAGCGTGCTAGAATTCGGCTGTGTCCCTCCTTTGGCCATGCCGCAAGCGTTTCACCAACCTATCCCCGTCATTTCATGCTAAAGCGTGGATTTAGTTTCGCACCGGGCTATCGCTTGGAACAATTCCTTGGCCGAGGTCAGTTCGGCCAAGTTTGGCGAGCTAGTGCACCAGGTGGAACGGCGGCGGCGATCAAGTTTATCGATTTGAGCGGTGGTGAGGGTGCCAAGGAGCATGAGGGGATCAAGCGAGTCAAGCAGATTCGCCATGCCAACCTGATGCCGATCACCGCGATTTGGCTTTTGGACGCACAAGGCAAAGCGATCGAGGAGCAGCCTGACGTTTCTCAGGAAACCGTTACGCTCAAGGCCTCTGCCGATCCGCTCGCCACAGCCGATTCGTTGCCGCCGATGTCGTCTCCCCATGTCTCGCTGCCCGGCCCGCTCGAGGCGACAGGAATAGTGCTTTCACCGCAGCCTGAGCCGGCATGGCTGGCAGTTGGGATGCTATTGGGCGGAAAGAGTTTGCAGCATCGATTGCGTGAATGCGTCAAAAGCGGGCTCCCGGGAATCCCACCGAAGGAGCTTTTGTCCTACATGGACGAATCGGCCAAGGGGCTGGACTTTCTAAACATCCCGCAACATGACTTGGGCGAGGGGATGGTTGCAATCCAGCACTGCGACGTCAAACCTGCAAACATCGTATTGATCGGTTCGTCGGCTGTGGTTTGTGACTTCGGGTTAGCTCGGATTTTGTCTCGCAATCAAGTGACCGCAACCAGCGCATCCGGAACGCCTGCGTACATGGCGCCCGAAGCCATCGCAGGGCGCCCGTCAAAGACAAGTGACCAGTACTCCTTAGCTGTCACGTATTACCATTTAAGGACGGGTACGCTGCCGGTTAATGACGGCACGTTATGGGAAGTGCTCGACGCGCATCGCACTGGAAAACTCGATCTCAGCCGAGTTCCTGAACAGGAACACGCCGTCTTGAAGCGAGCGACGGCTCTCGAATGGGATAAACGATTCGATTCCAATCTCGATTTTATTGAGTCGCTCCGTGAAGCGCTGCGAGTCGAAGGTCACACGCGGCCAATCATTCCGGCGTCCGTTGGTAGCATGCAATCGCCGGCGTCGATGCCCACTGCAGCAATCGACCCCAGCATGACGCTCATGCCAGGACAAGCTCTCGCCGCTCCACCGTCCGGCGCTGGCCCTTTGTCGGGGCCTACAGTCGGGATCAGTGGCAGTGGCGAAACCCAAAAAGACACAGCCTTTCGGCCTTCCGAAGCTTCTGCACCGGCGTCTGGCTCGAGCGGTACACCGGTAACGCTCGCCGATCTCGCCGCACCAACACCTCTTTCCAAGCCAGATGTTGAATGGTGGCTGAGTCCTAAATGGCTGTTGGCTGGCGCGACAGGAATCACGTTGCCGATCGTCATCTTGGTCGCCGCTGCGGTGACGGGTAACGGTGAGTCCGAGTCTCAAGGTGATTCGGAGAAGAGACAATCGGTACTCGTTGGGAGCGATGCGAACCAGCAACACAATTCGGGAGTGACGAGCGATCCGCAAAAGAATGTTGACGAAGCACCTAAAACGCCGGCACAGTTGTTGACGGAAGCATTGGCATTGATCCAGAACGATGAAGCGTCAGCCATAGCAAGGTTCAGCCAAGCGGCAACGTTAGATCCTTCCCTTCTTGAAATTGAACCTAGCGAATTGCATGGTCATCAAGGTCATGTCACTAAGCTTACTTTTTCAGGAGATGGAAAATCCCTCGTTTCGATGGCCGATGACAAGCAACCGTATCTCTGGCCATTGGCAGAGTTAGAGAAGTCGGAGATTGGAGTTTCGAGCATGGCGCTCGCACCCGTCAAAACCATTCCGACCAGTGACACGCTAGAAACGATCGCTATCGATTCGTCGGGCAAACTGCTCGCTACTGCCAACTTTGCTAACGAAGTGAGTGTTATCGACCTAGCGGACCCAACCAAGCCGCTGCGAAAGGAAGTACTTGAAGATGCGACGATCTCCCTCGCATGGCATCCTTTTGAATCGACGATCGTCGCTGCCACGTTAAGACCGTCGATTGTGTTTATGTCGTCGTCGCAATCCAAGCAAGCCTCACTGTTTCGCTTCGATGTCACCGATCCTTTGCGAGATATCGCTATCGAACCATCCGGCAATTGGCTCATCACACTGTCCGAGAAAGGCATGGTATCGAAGATTGCTTGGGACGAGATGGCTAAAGTTGTCGAACAGTCGCTCGCGCCGAAATCCAGTTCGTTCACAAGCGAGGGCTCTGCGGTAACGCAGATTTTACCGACGACTTTGGAACCGACCGTTGGGAACGTGAAAGCGGAATCCGTTTTAGTCGCTGGTGGGGAAGCGGGTGAGATTACGCTTTGGTCGCTTGGTGATGGCTCCAGCGCGATTGACGAATCGAAAGTGCTCAGCCGACAAGAAGCGATGCATAAGAACGCGATCACCGCATTGGCTGTCTCGTCAACGGGCGCGTCGGGTCCGATTGTAAGTGGCGATGACCAGGGAACGCTCGGACTGTGGCGTTCAAGTAGCAAGGAACCAACGCTAAGCCTTCCCATCCACCGAGAAGCGATTACGTCTCTCGATTTAACGGCCGATGGTCGCTGGCTCGTTGCAGCATCGCTGGATGGCGACGTAACACTCTGGGACTTACGCGGCGACGATCTGCCAATGCTGCGGCTCAGGGCGAACGCTGGGCCTGCGAACAGCGTACAATTCGATCCGACGGAACGCTGGATTGCCGTGGGTCATGATAAGTACATATCGCTTTGGGATTTTCGCCACGCCCGACTCGGTATTGGAAAAATCAAACAGCCGACCGAGTCGGTGCCAAAAGTGAATCCAAGCGAGCAGCCGAATGCCAAGCCAAATGAGACGGCGGTTTGAACGAAGCTGGCGGGTGCTACGGTTCTGGTATTGGTTTTAATGCTTACCGAGTTTTCGGCGCATCGTTTCGTAAAGGACGATAGCGACGGTCGCGGAAAGGTTTAAACTTCTCACTTCAGGTGCAGTGGGCAATCGGATCGCATTGCTGTCGGTGGGCTGAAAGATGGTTCGGGGCAGGCCGGTCGTTTCGCTTCCAAAAACGAAAACATCGCCGGGAAGTAAATCGCAGTCCCAAATCGTCTTCTCAGCAAAGCGACTAAAATACCAGTAACGTTGTTGGGGCAATCGTTCGCGCAAAACCTGCCATGACGGCACATCTTCCCAGTGGAGATATTGCCAGTAATCGAGACCAGCGCGGCGAACACGCTTTTCGTCGATTTGAAACGCGGCCGGTTGAACGATCCATAGCTTTGAACCGGTCGCGACGCAACTGCGGCCGATATTGCCGGTGTTTTGAGGAATTTGGGGTTGGTAAAGCACGACATGAGCCAAAGGGCTGGTGTCCTGTGGTTGCGTGTTGTGGGTTTCCAAGGCAAAACTGTGGTCTTGGGGTGCTTGTCTTTCGCTTGTCATTTCACTTCAACGATTTTCTTCTATGCCGATAGCAGTAACCTGTTCGAAATGCCTGACCCGGTTTTCTGTCAACGAAAAATTCGCTGGCAAGAAAGGGCCGTGTCCTAAGTGCAAAGCGGAGATCACGATCCCGACCCTTGAGGAACAGGTCGTTATTCACGCTCCGGCAGACGGCGCACCTAAGGATAGCACTGGCAAAAGCGTCCTTAAACCGATCAAGCGAACGGAAACCGAAGTCACTCGCAAAGGGCTTCTCATCGCCTCTGGCGCTGTCATCGGTGCAATCTGCCTGGCCGTAGCGATGCGAGTCACCGGAGGCACGCCCGTTGTTGCACGAGCTGTCATCGCTATGTTACTGGCACCACCACTGGTTTGGACAGGTTATGTCATCACGCGAGATTCGGAACTTGAACCCTATCGTGGGCGCGAGCTTTGGAATCGTGTTGCGATCGTTTCGGCAATCTTTGCGGCGTTGTGGCTGATCTATATTTATGCCGCACCTTATGTGCTGGATTTAGACTACGCGTCGGAGATGGGCCTGATGGGGTCGGGGATTACACTGGTGGTGATGCTCGGGCTTGGTTCGGTCGCGGCAATGGCGGCATTCGAGTTAGAATTCGTCGGTGGTCTCACGATCGCAGGAATCTACATAGCGCCAACGTTATTGCTTGCCATTCTCGGAGCGGTCAAACTTGTGACGATCGAATAGAGCAAGAAATTGATCGACGAGATAGAAATTCCGACGGCTGGCTTGATTCGCATTCCGCCTGAAATGGACGTGCCGCTTTCGGCGCGCGTACGGCGATTGATTGATACCAAGGCGGTTCACAGGCTGAGCCGAATCTCCCAGCTCGGCTTGGTCCATTTGGTCTATCCCGGTGCCAACCATTCGCGTCTGGAACACTCGCTGGGGGTTTATCGAAATTCATTGCTTGTGCTGCAAACGCTCTCCTGTAATCCCCGTTTTCGAAAGATCGTCGATCGAAAATGTGCCGAGGCCTTCGTGTTGGCCTCATTGCTTCATGACTGTGGACATTGGCCGTTTTGCCATGCAATGGAAGACATGCGGCTGGTTTCGATTCCACACCACGAAAGTCGCGTTTCATCGATAATCGCGTCCGGCGAAATCCGTTCGCGGATCGACCAAGATTGGAATTGTCAGGGTGACGATGTGATGTCGGTCATTGCGGGAAAGTCATTCGGATCGAGCACTCTCCCCAAAGAAGCTGTCGAACTGCTTTCAAGCTGTCTGAGTGGCCCCATCGATGTTGATAAACTCGACTATTTGGTCCGCGATAGCCTGCATGCGGGTGTTCCTTACGGTCGAAACTTTGACGCGGCACGCCTGGTCGGCGCGATGACCGTACACCCTGATCGCCCACGACTTTCCGTGACGGAAAAGGGACGAACAGCGGCAGAGATGATGGTATTCGCACGCTATGTCATGTTCAGCGAAGTCTACTGGCACCACGCTGTGCGTTCGGCAACTGCGATGTTGCAACGCATGGTTTTTGAACTTCGGGACAGTGTCGATCTGATCGGCACAATGGATTTAGACGACGCCGCTTGGATTTCGCGATTCCTTGAAATTTCCGCACAGCATCAGGCGAATTCACTCGCGAAAGGGCTCTTCGGCGCATCTCGGGCACTCTATAAAAGCGTCGCGGAATTCAATACGCTTGATCGCCCTGATATTCATGGAGCGTTGGCGCATCGACCCTATTGGTGGCTTGTCGCATGCGGCAACGAGCTGGCAAGACAATTGTCGATTAAACTTGGCATCGAAATCGGCGGGCACCAACTGCTTGTGGACGCGCCTCCCATGAAATTAGAAGTAGACATCAACATGGATGTCGTGTTACGGGACGGCCGTGTTCGAAAGCTAGGTGACGTTTCACCGGTTGCTCACGCATTGGCCAATCGCCAATTTGATGGCCATGTGAAGCGAGTCAGAATATTTGTGCATCCGTCCATTCGGTCAAAAGTCGGCACCCTGCTCAGCGACGATACGTGGGTGCGTGATGCAATCGAAACAATCAACCAAGAGGTGGTTTAAAAAGTGCGAGTGATCATTCGAAACGATGCGGCCTCTGCATGCATCTCAGCGGCCCGAATCATCGCCGCGCTTGTCAAACGAAAGCCCACTGCCGTGCTTGGTCTTGCAACGGGCGGCACTCCAGTCGTTTGTTATCAAGAATTGATCCGACTTCATCAGCAAGAATCGCTTGATTTTTCCCAGGTGACAACTTTTAACCTGGACGAATACCTCGGATTGCCACGTGAGCATTCCGAAAGCTTTTATTCGTTCATGCATCGTCACTTTTTTGACTATATCAACATCGATCTTTCGCGGGTCAATCTTCCAGACGGCTTGGCTGCTGATCTACCAAACGCGTGCGACCAATACGAGCAAAAGATTGTGGCGGCCGGTGGAATTGACTTGCAGTTGCTAGGTATCGGCAGCAATGGACACATCGGATTCAACGAGCCTGGATCGTCTTTGGCCAGTCGCACGCGGGTGAAAACGCTTTGCACCGAAACGATTCGCGACAATGCAAGATTCTTCGGAAGCGAGGCTGCCGTGCCAAAACGCAGCATCACGATGGGTGTGGGTACCATTCTCGATGCGAGAAGTTGTTTACTTTTGGTGACGGGCGCAAACAAAGCAGCGACCATTCGCAGCGCAATCGAAGGCCCTATCACCAGCCAAAACACAGCCACGGCGTTGCAAATGCACCCCGCGGTCACGGCAATCCTTGACGAAGCAGCCGCCTCCTGGCTGGGCCGTCGCGATTACTATCTCCAATCCGAATCGGGCATGAGCAACCCGGACCATTGGCAAGCCTAAGCTTCCTCGGAGCGTCGAGGAAGCTTCATAAATCGTTGATTCGTCGCGAGTCGAAAACGCTCAACGCAAGGCCCAATCCAGCCAAATTACGACGAAGTGACCTCGTTGGGACATGGCTGGAGATTCAGGCTACACGGGTGTTCTTGCTTCAGCTGGTCGCCTTGTTGGACAGCGGCACTGTGCCACATGCCACAGCCAATACCATCACGAAGCGCAAGCGAGGGGTTTCCCGCAAGTCATTCACTCGCTTGCGCTTCGTGCTGGTATGCCCAAAAAATGGGGCTGTCCAACTAGGCCATCGCCGCGACCGGAACTTCCGCGATTTGATAGGCGCGTGATCGGAACAGGAAGTCAATAATATTGCCTTCGTGTGGCTGAAGCCAATTGAGCCGATTGGTCGCGATCGGACCGACGTTGAGGCGGTCGATATGGACACAGCGTCCCGCCGCTTCAATCAACTTTTGGTTTCGCGTGATGACCGTCCCTACCAATGTTGGTCCGATTCTTCGCATCAACTCTGCTTCGGGACATTCAACGACGCTTACGAATGGAAACATATACTCTTTCGATGCAACGGCACGATCCGGTGAATCGGCATGTACAACCATCGGGCGCAAGTAGGCGCAATGAGGCCGCTCGATCAGCTTTTCACCGTAGGATGCTGTCATGTCGGTTACGCCAGACTCTGCAAGGTCCTGTTTGACCATTGAGTAAGTTCCCGTCGCCATGGCCGGAACCGTGAAAGCAGCGAGCTGGGAGTTCGGATCGCTTGGCGGCATTACATCGACTGGACCGATACGTTCCGCAATGGCTGCGGCGATTTCTCGCGTATTTCGACTCGCCCAAATGCCAGAGCAGTTGATGCAGCTTCGGCCTGAATTACTCAAGACGCTTTCAACCATCATGTCCAAGAACAGTTCCCAATCGTCGACAACGTCGTCTCCGATAAGGATCTTTGAAAACCCCGGGCCGTGAGCTTGAACGCGCGGATTACCCGCGTGCTGCGCAAGGGTTTGTGCACTACCGAAAATCATGCTGCGATCACAATCACTGAGCAGCGCGCCGCCGGTGTCATGACCTCCTGGGTACAGCGAGAACGCCGCCGATGGCACTCCCGCTTCGATGAATGCGGAAACCATCCGATAGGGCGTCCATGGCTCTTGCGATCCAGGCTTGAGCGCTAAGCCAATCTGTAGCGGGATTGCGGGTAACCATAGCGTGTGAACGCCGGGCGAATTATTGGGGAGAACCGCGCCAAGAATGGGCGTTTGAGCTTGGAAGCTGACCGTAACGCCCCGCCCTTCTTCGCCATAACCACGAGACAGTATCGAGAGGTCCAACCCGCGGGTCAAACAATTAAGAATCTGCTCCATGTTCGCCAAAACGAATGCGTTTTTATCCATGTTGCCCCGGCACATGTGCTCCGGCAAACCGGTACTGGCAGATTGCTGATGGACAAACTCGTCGACACTTTGCATTGAATCGCCGACGCGTAATGAAGCTGACTTGAACAGCTCGGCAGCTTTCTTACACATCGCCAGCAATTCACTGCACGGCACTTGCAGAAGCGCATCGCGGGCCTTGGACGCCTGACGCAAATCACGGCTGACAATACCACCACCGACCGTTCCAATTTTCGCAATCGGTTCACCGGTGTCGAAATGGACGACGTTGATCGACTCGAGCGACTCGTAAGGTTTTCCCCAACGCAGCGGGCTTAGCGTAATCATGGAACGACTTGCTCTGAAACGGTAAAGGTATTTGGTACTAGTAAACGCCAACGGTGGTCGAACTTGCGATTTCGTGGAAAGGTCTCACTCCGCTGACGCCGTCCCATGGGTAGGTCTCAAACGGAGCTTCGCGCTCACCTTCGTCACGCTCCAAGAATCCTGGCACGAAGAATTCATCCGTCAACGTGTAAAGCTTGACGCGACCGGTTTCTCCGTATCCCACGGTCTGAGTGTGGTCGTCGAAGGAAACGACTTCGGTGACGGCACGGGGTTGTGGGGCGTAATAGCTGATCTTGTAACCATCTGCCGCCGAGATCGGCTTACTGCACGCCAATCCCATCAACGTATTCCCGTAGGTAGGCGTCATGAACACACCACCTTCGCTGGCCGGGCCGCCGAGCATTTCTTCTACAGCAAACCGAGTCCACTGCGGCGTGAATTCGGTGCCGCCCGAGAAAATCCCTGTGATCCCCATCTCTTGAATGCTAGACCCGCGTGCTTCCAGGGCTTCGCCAAGAGATTCAAGTAATTTTGGCGTCGTAAACATACACTTGATGTCGTGGCCCGCCGTCAGAATGGTGATGGCCTGCTCAACGCAATGCTTCTTGTATTCGTTAAGGTGCTCCATCCACCCTTTCTTGATCAACTTCACGACCCACCGGGGATCGAGGTCGACGCAAAAGCAGATGCCGCCGCGGTACTGGGCCAAATGCTCAATCGCCAATCGCAAACGCCTTGGACCGCTCGGGCCGAGCATCAGCCAATTTGAACCCTTTGGAAAATACTGGTCAGGAAGGGTGTGACTGAAAAGTTCGTAGTCTTTCCAGTGATCTTCGATCACCATCCGCGACTTCGGAATACCGGTGGTCCCGCCCGTTTCGAAGACAAAAACCGGTTTTCCGGCATGACCCTTGGGAACCCAGCGATTGATTGGCCCGCCACGCAGCCAATCGTCTTCGAACAGCGGGAATTTTTTCAAGTCATCAAAACACTTGACTTCTTTCAAGGGATCAAACTTGAGTTCGGCTTTTTTGGCCAGCCAAAACGGACTACCCGTGGACTCGTGAAAGTGCCACTGAACCGTCTCCACGGTGTGAGCGTCCAAACGCGATTTAGCTTCCGCTGCCTTTTTCGCTACCGCATCCGAGATTGTTGCCGCAGTACTCATCGATACGTCAATTTGAGTGAAAGTAAGTATTCGTGAATGGTGAAGGTGGGTTCGTCGCTTCGGGAGACACTTTGGGCGATGCTTTGGGCGATGCTTCGGGGCTACCAACTAACGAAACAGGAACTTGGTTGATGAACGATACCGATGGCGGCAAGCCCCGGTAACAACACGGCTCGAAAGTAGCCCGTTTGTCAGCGACATTGTCGATGCCGAACGACTGGGATAGTCTAAGCCGACCGAGCAGTGCCTGCCAGTCTGCCGGAAAGTCACCCCATTCAGAACTGTATAAATTTAACCATTTGTGATTTCATGGCTGCGATCATTCTCGACGGCAAGGCGACTGGACAAGCAATACGCGAGGAAATCGCACTCGACGTGAAACAGTGGGTCGCAGGTGGAGGGGCCACTCCTTGCCTGGTTGCGGTTTTGGTCGGCGATGACCCCGCCAGCCAAGTTTACGTCCGCAACAAGCATCGAGCCTGTCTAGAGGCGGGTATCGCTGGTGATGTCCGCCGACTTCCAGCAGATTGTTCGCAGAGCGAGCTTTTGGAGGTCGTTGCTTCCCTCAATCACGACCCTGCGGTGCACGGCATCTTGGTGCAGTTGCCTTTGCCTGTCGCCAAAGACTCCGGTGCAAGCATCGATACCCGTGCGATACTCGATGCCATCGACCCCGCCAAAGATGTTGATGCTTTTAGTCCAGTCAACGTCGGATTGCTGATGCAAGGCAGACCGCGGTACTTGCCATGCACACCCTTTGGGATTGTGGAGTTGCTAAAGCGGTATGACCTCAAAACAACCGGTAAGCACGTTGTCGTCGTTGGCCGAAGTGACATTGTCGGAAAGCCGATCGCGATGATGATGGCGGGAACGACCGGCGCATGCGGTCCGGACTACGCCAACGCAACGGTGACGATCGCCCACAGCCGAACGCGCGACCTTGCCGATGTACTGCGAACGGCGGACTTTGTTATCGCTGCGGTCGGCAAACCGCGACTGATTCACGGTGATATGTTAAAAGCTGGCGTGGTTGTAGTCGACGTCGGAATCAACCGCGTTGGCAATGCTCTAGTCGGCGACGTCGATTTTGATTCAGCCAAGCAAGTCGCGTCCGCGATTACACCAGTACCCGGCGGAGTCGGACCACTCACCATTGCCATGTTGCTCAAAAACACCGTCACAGCGGCGAAGAAGAAGAAAGAAGCTAGAGACTAGAAGCTAGAAGCTAGTGGCTAGTGATTTTCATAATGACTGCAAGCCATCGGTGCGCGAGCCGCAGGCGTTCAAGTGCTCCGTACTTGCCGAGTAAAACCGTTCGCTAACGCACCGCGGCAAATCCCAAACCGAACGCCCACTAGTTTCTAGCAACTAGCTTCTAGCTTCTAGCTTCTAGCCTCTAGCCTCTTCCCTATAACCTCCGAAGTCCGTCTTCGGTCATCGGGTTGGGGATTTCGAAATCGATCGCGTCGATCCGCGTCAACGTTTCTTGGTCGAGAATCAAGTCCGCAGCGGCTAACGTGTCGTCGAGTTGTTCGAGACTGCCTGCGCCGAAAATCGTCGAGGCGACAAAGTCATGTTGTCGACTCCAGGCGAGGGCCAATGTCGTCACCGAAACGTTGAGGTCCTGTGCGATCAGTTTCAGACGTTCCGTCGTCTCGATCGTCCGCACGTTGACGAATCGCTGGGCCATCCGCTTTTGGCGATCACCGCCATGGAGCAGGTAATCGGTGAAACGCCCTCCTGGCGGCGGACCATCTTTGTACTTACCCGTGAGTACGCCGCCGCCGAGCGGGCTGTATGGCAAGAGCGAAAGCTCTTCTTTGCGGAGCACCTGGGCCAACTCGCTTTCGCAACGACGATTGATGAGACTGAAATTGTTTTGAACTGTTTCAAATCGGTCGAGTCCATTCACGTCAGCCGCCCACAAGCTTTTCATCACTCCCCAGCTCGTCTCGTTACTGCACCCGATGACGCGAACTTTGCCGGCCTGCTTCAACTCGGTCAGTGCGCCGAGAATCTCCTCGTATTGCATGCCGTGGTCCGGCCAGTGGATTTGGTACAAATCGATGTAGTCGGTCCCAAGCCGTCTCAACGATGCTTCGCAGGATGAAAAAATCTGATGACGATCGATGAAACAACGACCCCCTCTAACGGTCGACCTGAACCATCCGTGGCCGGGCCCTGTGATTTTGGTGGCGAGCGTCACTGAGTCACGCGGCTTTGACTTTAGCCACCGTCCCAAGATCTCTTCCGTAAGCCCAACCCGTTCCTTGCTAGGCGGGACAGGGTAAACCTCGGCGGCATCGTAAAAATCGATTCCTGCGTCGTAAACGCGGTTGAGAATCGCATGCGAAGTTGGTTCGTCACACTGAAGTCCGAATGTCATCGTTCCCATGCAAAGGTCCGTGACAACCAGACCGCTCTTGCCTAATCTTCGATACTGCATTCGATACGCACCGCAAATGTGGAACGATAGAAACTGATTTTCGCAACTTCAGAGTGTCTCGAATCAGACGAAGATTGAGAACCAGGGGCGATCGCGACTATGCTGGGTCGTTGGGGCTCGCCACCTTCCGATCGGCAATCAATCACCTAAAGTATCTGACCCTCCCTCCTTGCATTCCGTCAGCGCGCTCACGTGGCCCCGGTCAGAAGCCATCGCACGGGCCTCGTTTGCAGCGGCTTTGCCTCGATAAAAAGCATCCATCTCCCATGAGCAGAACCCGCCCTCATCACCTCACGACATCAACCAAAGATCCACTGGTTCTGACTGTCGTTGCATGGCTTGTCGGTCTTGTGATTTCGACATCGGCTACGGCAGAGTTGCCGGTGGTGGTTCCGGGACCCTACAAGCACGGCCCAGATTCGGAAGTCCAGACCGACGTGCCCAAAGGCAAGCTCACTCAACTTCAGTTCGCTGAAAGTAAAGTTTTCGCGGGGACCAAGCGAAACTATTCGGTCTACGTCCCGGCGCAATACGACGGCAAGACGCCGGCTGCATTGATGGTTTTCCAAGATGGACATGCGTACCAAGGCGACTCAGGTGACTACCGGGTCTCAACGGTTTTCGACAATTTAATCCACACCAAAGCCATGCCCGTCACGATTGCAGTCATGGTCGATCCGGGCACACGGAATGAATTGCCGGCCCAACGGGGATGGAGTGACAAGCTTGAAAACCGCAGTGTGGAGTACGACACGGTTTCCGGAGATTACGCGAAGTTCCTGATTGAGGAATTGCTTCCGTTTGTCGAGACGAAAGTACGGATCACTCAAAACCCAGAACTTCGGGCCATTTGTGGAATGAGTTCTGGCGGAATCTGTGCCTTCAGCGTCGCATGGCATCGACCCGACTCGTTCCGAAAGGTCATGAGTCAAATTGGAAGCTTCACCGACATTCGCGGCGGCTATGTTTACCCAGCGCTAATAAGAAAAGAGAAAAAGCCGATCCGAGTCTTTCTCCAAGAAGGCGCTAACGACATCAACAATCAATTCGGAAATTGGCCGCTTGCAAATTTACAAATGGCAAACTCACTTGAATTCGCCGGTTACGATTACAAGTTCGTCTACGGCGATGGTGAACACAACGGCTATCACGGCGGCGTGATTTTCCCAGACGCACTTCGCTGGCTCTGGCGCGGTTGGGAAGAACAGACGCCGTGAACCCGCACGCAAACGATCGCCCGACGTCCGACCCTCGTGACATTTCGTTTACCGTACCGATGACCCATCGTGTGCGGTTTACGAATGAAGTAGCCGGCGCCGATTTTCATGAACTGCTTGCGGTGCTGCACCGTTCGTCCGCGTCGGATGAACGCAGCAGTCGGGAAGGTCCATCCACCGGGAACGACTCGGCGGTAAAGGTGTTGATTTGGGCGGACGAAGATGTGGCTCGCGCCAGCGACCGCGTGAGTCAGATTGAATCCAAGTTAAAGGCGGCCACTGGTATCGATCTAGTCGCACCCACCGGCTGTTTTCACGGCGGTGAAACGATCAAAAACGATTCGGCGGTGGTCGACCGAATGCTTCGCCAGATCAACCTTTGCAATTTAGACCGACGCAGTTACGTGATCGCCATCGGCGGCGGCGCGGTACTCGACGTCGCCGGTTATGCATCGTCAATCGCTCATCGTGGAATTCGCCTGATCCGTTTGCCCACGACTACACTCGCCCAGGGTGATTCAGGCGTTGGTGTCAAGAATGCTATCAATCAATTCAACAAAAAGAACTGGGTCGGGACGTTTGCCGTTCCTTGGGCGGTGATCAACGATACGGGTTTTCTTCGAACGCTCCCCGATCGCGATTTCTGTTGTGGCTTTAGCGAAGCGGTAAAAGTCTCGCTGCTCAAGAGTCGCGACATGTTTGACTCCCTTTGTCGAAACGCGAGCCGGATTGCGGCCCGCGACATGGAAGCCGCGACCGAGGTGATCAAGCAAAGCTGCCAGATGCACCTGCGACACATTACCGAAGGCGGCGATCCATTCGAGTCGCTCGAATCGCGACCACTAGATTTCGGCCACTGGTCAGCGCACCGCCTTGAACCGCTGACGAACTATGAAATACGGCATGGTGAGGCCGTCGCCATCGGGGTGGCGCTCGATACTTGGTACTCAGCAATCCGCTATGGATTCCCAGTACAAGCAGCTGCGCTAGTGTGCCGCTGCTTAGCCGATTTGCGATTGCCGCTTTGGCACCGAGCGTTAGAGGACTTTGACCGTGTGCTTGCAGGTCTGGAAGAATTTCGCCAACATCTAGGCGGACGCTTGACGGTCACCATGCTGCAAGATGTAGCAAACCCAATCGATGTCCATGAGATCGATTATGATTCGATGAGGCTTGCGGCGAGAAAATTACGTGACTTTCTAGATGAACGCCGGTAGGTCATACCGATGGCGTTTATGGTTTCCACAGAACCGACGTCCAGTGCTTCGTCGGCACTTAATCTGAGCGTACGACGGACTTCAATCCCATCGGCAAACATCATCAAGGATGGCCTGGAGGTCCAGGGCTTTCAAGGTGTTTTGCGTTTGGCTTCCGCCAGTACTTTCGCAGTTGACACGTGAGTTCTTTTGCGTGTTCGTGGCGGCTTGCTGACAACCTTCTTCGGACCTCGCTTACTCTTTTTGTACTTCGAT